>JAXMGQ010000033.1:0-62708 GCA_046347195.1 Steroidobacteraceae bacterium | reverse complement strand
CACGACATCGTGCAGGCGCTGGAAGCCGGCGCCGACGATTTCCTGGTGAAGCCGGCACGGGAACGCGAGTTCCTGGCTCGGGTCAAGTCGTTGGGCCGCCGCAATGCGGGCCCGCCCACCGGCGAGATCCGTGTCCCCCCCTTCTGCATCGACCTGGCGCAAGGTGTCATCCTGAAGGACTCGGTTGCCGTGGATCTCACCCGGCGCGAATACGAGGTCGCACTGTTCTTCTTCCGCAATCTCGGCAAGGTCGTTTCCCGCGCCCACATCCTCGAAAGCGTCTGGGGTCGGGGCGGCGAGGTCACCACCCGCACCATCGACACGCATGTGAGCCGGCTGCGCAACGTGCTCGGGCTGTCGAGCGCGAGCGGCGTACGGCTGACGCCGGTGTATGGGTACGGATATCGGCTCGAGGCCGTCGGCAACGCCACGGCATGAAACGGCCCGGTCACTCATTCGGATCCTTCGCCTCGCGCGCCCTTGCGCTATGCATGACCGTCCTGCTCGTCACCGCCGCCGCGGCGGCAGAAAAGAGTGGCGCATCGTCCAAGCAGCCCTCGCCGGCCTCGATGCCTTCGGCGGACGAGGCTGACTACCCTTACCGCACCCTGCCGCGTGACACGCTCATCGGCATCGGCCGCCGCCTGCTCAAGGATCCTGCGCGCTGGCGCGAGATCCAGTCGCGAAATGCCGTTCGCCAGCCGAACCGGATGCCGCAGGGCACGCTGCTGCGCATTCCGCGCGAGTGGCTGCGCACGGATGTCGAGTCCGCCAAGGTCATCAGCCTCGTCGGCAACGCCACGCGCGATGCAGTGGCCCTGCAGCGCGGCGACACGGTCACGGAGGGCGCGCGCCTGGTCACCGGCAGTGGCAGCCACCTCACCCTGCAGCTAGCCGACGGTTCGACGA
Source organism: Steroidobacteraceae bacterium (assembly GCA_046347195.1). Lineage (GTDB taxonomy): Bacteria > Pseudomonadota > Gammaproteobacteria > Steroidobacterales > Steroidobacteraceae > TMP-86. The sequence goes on along the minus strand of JAXMGQ010000033.1, from coordinate 61,799 downwards.
TCGACGTCGATCCGGACAGCTCCGTGACGCTGGGCCAACTGCGGCGCTACAGCGGCACGGGACGCCGCGACACACTGATCGAGATCCAGTCGGGCGGCGCCGAGACCCAGGTCAAGCCGCAGGGCGATGCGGGACGTTTCCGGATCCGCACGCCGGTGGCGGTGAGCGCGGTGCGCGGCACGCAGTTCAGGCGCAGCATCGCGGCCGACGCGACGGATCGCACCGAGGTGGTGGGCGGGCGCGTGGCCGTGTCGGCCACCCGCGGAACGCCGGGGGGCGTGGACGTGAACGAGGGCTATGGCACCCTGGCCGATGCCGGCGGCCCGCGGCCGCCCGTCCTGTTGCTGCCCCCACCCGACCTGGGCGCGGTTCCGGAGCCGTGGTCGGAAGGACCCTTGCGCGTCGAATTCGCGCCCGTGCCTGCCGCGAAGGAATATCGCGCCCAGCTCGCGGCGGATGCGGATTTCCACGAGATACTGGCGGAGGCTCGTGGCCCCGCAGCGCCGCTGGTATTCGAAAGCCAGCCCGACGGTCGCTACTGGTTGCGCGTGCGCAGCGTCGATGGGCTGGGCCTGGCGGGGCGCGATGCCGTGCGCGAGGTGCATCGCCATCGCCTGCCGGATCTGCCGGCCTTGCTGGAGCCCGCCGAGGGCGCCTCCGCGCGGGGAACCGGCCTCGACTTGCGCTGGGCAGCAGTGACCGGGGCCACGGATCATCGGCTGCAGATCAGCACCGGTGAGGATTTCAGCCACCCTGACTTCGATCGCGTGCTCAGCGACACGCAGTGGCATCAGGAACTCGCCCCGGGAACCTGGTGGTGGCGGGTCAGCGCGCGGGATGCAGCGGGCGCGGCAGGCCCCTGGAGCACGGCGCGACGCTTCAGTCTCAAGGCCCCGGCGAACGAGATCACGCAGGCGCAGGTGACCGGGCGGACGCCCCAGCTCACCTGGGACGCAAAGCCGGGCCAGCGCTTCCGGCTGCAGATCGCCCACGACGCACGCTTCGAACAGATCGTGGCCGACGTGCCCTCGGCCGAACCAGGCCGAAGCCTTCCGCCACTGGAATCCGGCACGTATTTCGCCCGCCTTCAGGCCACCGATGCCGACGGTGAGACCGGGCCTTGGTCGGGCCCTCGCCGTATCCACGTACCGCTTCCCTGGTGGGCGAAGGCAGCGCCACTGCTGCTGGTGCTGCCCTTCCTGTGATCCGTGCCCGCGCACTGCATCCCTTGCTCGCGCAATGGATGCTGTTGCTCGCGCTGCTCGCGGCCGGCGTTCTGGCGGCGCTGCGCTTCGATGCGTTCTGGCGCGAGGACCTGCTGCTGTACGATGCGGGCCTGCCGCGAGGCCCCGCGCCGCAGGACGTGGTCATCGTCGCCATCGACGATGCGAGCCTCGCGCGGATCGGACAGTGGCCCTGGCCACGCTCGGTGCACGCTGAACTGCTCGATCGGTTGCGTGCCGCGGGAGCCCGCGCGGTGGCACTGGACATCATCCTCACCGAGCCTTCCAGCGATGCGAATGACGATGCGCGCCTGGCGGCGGCGATGCGCGCCGGGCCGCCCACGGTGCTGCCGCTGATCGCCGACTGGCAGCGGGCGGATCGCGCGCCGCGCGAGGTATTGCCGATCCCTTCTCTGGCGGCCGCGGCGGCGGCGCTCGCCCACGTGCACCTGGAGCTCGATCGCGATGGCATCGCCCGCAGCGTGTTCCTGCATGAAGGCGCGGGACAGGCCAACCGCCCGCACATGGCGCTCGCGCTGCTGGAAGCCGGCGGCTGGCGGGGAACCCCGCCGGCGGGACAGCGCGCGCCGGCACTGCCGCCCAGCGATGCCTGGGCCCGCGATGATCAGATCCTGATTCCCTTCCTGGGGCCCCCCGGGCATTTCCGCCGCCTGTCCTACGAGGATGTCCTGCACGGCCGGATACCGGAGGGTGCGCTGCGCGGAGCGCTGGTGCTGGTCGGCGCGACGGCGCAGGGCCTCTCGGACGCCTTTCCAACGCCGCGCTCCGGTGAAGGCGTGGCCATGCCGGGCGTTGAGATCAGCGCCAACGTGCTGGCGGCGCTGCGTGCGCGCCAGGTGGTGCGACCGCTGGGCGCCGCGTTCGGCTCGGCGGCCTCGCTCCTGCCCCTGGTGCTGGGATTCCTCGGCTTCCTGCGGTTGTCCCCGCGCGCATCACTGCTGACCATCGTCGGGCTCGCGGCCGGCACGCTGCTGTCGAGCCTGCTGCTGCTGCGGATGGCCGAACTGTGGTGGCCCCCTTCCGCGGCATTGATGGCGCTGGTCCTCGCCTATCCCTTGTGGAGCTGGCGGCGGCTCGAGGCGACGCAAGCCTTCCTCGACGAGGAACTGGCGCAATTCGCCGCCGAACCCCTGCCGGTCGCCGCGGCGGTGCGCATGCCGCTGGCCATCCACGACACCCTGCAGGGACGCATCGACCGGGCGCGGGATGCCACTGCGCGGCTGCGCCACCTGCGTGAGCTGCTGGCCGGCACCATCGCGAGCCTGCCGGACGCGGCACTGCTGGTGGATGGCCAGGGCCACATCGGACTGGCCAATGCCGCGGCGGCCGTGCTGTTCGGCGCGGCGAGCGGCGAGGCCCTGTCGGGCCGTTCGGTGGCGGAACTGCTCGACCCGATGCTCGAACCCCAGGGAACGGGCTTCGCGACCCTGTCGCACCAGGCGCCGGCCAGCGTGGAGTTCCGCGATCGAGAGGGGCGCGAGCGCATGCTGCGGATCAGCCCGTTCCGCGACAGCCATGGCGAGCGTGCCGGCTCGGTGCTCGACATCGCCGATGTCACCGCGCTGAAGAGCGCCGAGCGCGAGCGCGATGATCTCATCCGCTTCCTCTCCCATGACCTGCGCAGCCCGTCCACCTCGCTCATCGCGCTGTCCCGGCTGCTGCGCGATCCCGTGCGGCAACTGCCACGCGAGGAAGCCGCCGCGCGCATCGAGTCGCTCGCCACGCGCACCCTCGCGCTGGCCGATGGCTTCATTGCACTGGCCCGCGCCCAGTTCATCTCCGCGACGCGCTTCGCGCCGCTCGACCTGCGCGATGCCCTGCAGGATGCGCTCGATGAGGTCTGGGCCGCCGCGACGGCGCGGCGCATCGGCTTCGCCATCCGGATGCCCGAGGCACCCGCACCCATCGTGGGTGACCGCGACATGCTCGCACGCGCGCTCGTCAACCTGCTGGGCAATGCAGTGAAGTTCTCGCCGGAAGGATCCAGCGTGCAGGTGTTGCTTTCAGGCGTACCGGAGGGCTGGCAGGTCCGCATCGCGGACCAGGGCCCCGGCATCACCGCGGACCGGCAGGGAAAGCTGTTCGAGCGGTTCCAGCGCGGACTCTCGGCGGGGGACCAGGATCCCGGTGGTGCGGGGCTCGGGCTTGCGTTCGTGCGGGTGGTGGCCGGCAAGCATGGCGGCACGGTGGTACACGAGCCGGCAGAAGGCGGTGGAGCGGCGTTCTGCATGCGTTTGCCGGCAGCGGCAGGCTGACTCAGGAACGGCACGACACACATGCGCAATTGGCCCCGATGCTGACCCTTCCCTGGCCGCGCGCCCTGCTGCTCGACATGGACGGCACGCTCATCGACAGCGATGAAGCGCACTTGGTCATGTTCAACGAAGTGCTCGCGCCCTATGGTGTCACGGTGACGCACGAGATCTTCGCGCGCGTGGTGATGGGAGGCGCGAACGAGGCTATCATGCAGGCGCTGTTGCCGGACCTGCCGGCCGCCGAACGCGCGGCACTGGCACTGCGCAAGGAACGGCTGGTGCTTCAGCGCCTGGACCTGGTCCGCGCGAGCGATGGCGCCCTCCCGCTGCTGCAGGCCGCGGGTGAGCGCTCGGTTCCCGTCGCGGTGGTCACCAACGCACCACGCGAGAACGCCGCGGCCATCCTGTCGCACCTCAACATGAGCCCCTCGGTGACCACGCTGGTGGCGATCGAAGACGTGACCCGCCCCAAGCCCCACCCCTTACCGTACCAGGAGGCGCTGCGACGGCTGCGGGTTGTAGCGGACGATGCTCTGGCCTTTGAGGACTCGGTCAGCGGAGTTCGTTCGGCGGCGGCCGCAGGCCTGCGCGTGATCGGCGTGACGGGTGATCGGCACCGCGCAGGGCTCGATCAAGCGGGGGCATGGGCCTGCGCACGACGGCTATCAGATGTGGTGCTCGCGGATTGAGCGACTCTGAATGCGCACGAATGCGAACAGCAGCGCCTGATGTTCACTGCACTGAAGCGCGCCCACCGCGCATCAAACCTCCTCGAGAGTGAACACCTCACGTACACGCAGATTGAGCGCATCAGCCACCTGCTGCAATCGCTCAGCCGCCACGCCGCGGTACTGCGTGGCTTCGTAGCGCTGTATCTGCTGCTCGGCCAGCGACAATCGTTCGGCAAGCTCCTTCTGCGTGAGATTGCGGACGATACGCGCTTTAATCAGCGCTTCGCCGATACCCACAATGGACTCAGCCTCCAACGTAGCCACTTGGCCGCGCCGCAAGACGTCGTACTCGGCAAGTTCCGCTTCCAGGTCTTGAAGCTGGCTGCGCAATCCATCGCGCATGGCCTTTACCGCCTTCGGGTGCAGCCCTTTCGGATCGGGCGCGGTCAGGGCTTGTCGGAACCGCTCGGCCTGAGCTTGAGTGTTGAGGTACTGGCGTTGATTGGTGATCATGGCAAGTTCTTCAGGTCAATAGTGATGATACCCTTGCGCTGCCCGTCGCGATCGGTCTGGAAAAAGTCACGAAATAGCGTGCCCTGAGGATCGGCGCGGGAGTCGGCAATGAACAGTTCGCCGAGAAAGGCAGCTTTTTGCGTGGCCCGACCATTGTCGAAAATCAGCAGTCGCTCATCCACCAAGTCAAAATCCACTCCTTCAGCATCCCAGCAGGCGTCGAAGTCTCCAGGTTCTTCCTTTGCGGTCACGAAGCTACCGTCGATGTAGACGCGCATGCAGCCGGCATTCCGCAACAGACGAAGCGCATGAAGCAGGCCATCCAGTAAACGTCTCCGCCAGGATGTATATCCGTAGCGATCCACGAATTCCTGCCATGAAGCCAAGTGCTCACCAACCGGCAGGTTACCAGTGTTCATATCAAAATCAGGAATCACAACACAACTTTATCATTGTGTTATAAAATTGACAATGGTACCGCGGACATTAGTGGATAGCACGCATGCTACCGCCCCTGATTCGAACTGACGGCCTCGAGGCCCTTTACTATTACTCCGCGACCTCCGACTCCCCCGCTGCCACCCGCTCGTCCGAATCCGCCAGCCCGCCGCCCACGTCCATTTGGTCTCCTGGAACGACGCTGCCGAGATGAAGGACTCGGTGGCCAGCGATGCTTTGGTGATGCCGAGCAGCATGTGCTCCCAGGTCGCCGGTTCCTTGCCTGCCGCCTTCTCCTTGGCGATGACATCGAACAAGCGGCCACGGTCCATCTGCACACCGCGCAGCAAGCTGGAATCGCCGGGGTTCGTCACCTCGATCTTGCGCAGCATCTGCCGCACGATGACCTCGATGTGCTTGTCGTTGATCATCGCGCCCTGCAGGCGAAGGATACCGTACAGGGAGGCGCTGCAGCGGCTGCGGGTTGCAGCGGACGACGGCTTTCCGATGTGACGCTCGCCGACTGATTCTCACGCAACCCCGGCATCCACGCATGGTTGCGGGACACTTGCCCTCGCGCCACGCAAACCAGTACCGTAGCCGGCATGTCATTCGTGAACGATCGCTCCCAGAAGCGGAGCTACGATGCGATCGTCGTGGGCTCCGGAGCGGGCGGGGGGCAGACGGCGTACACGCTGGCGATGGAGGGCGCCTCGGTGCTCATGCTCGAGGCCGGTCGCCACTACGATGCGATCCGCGAAGTGCCCATGTTCCACACCCCGGACCAGGCGCCGCTCGCCGACGCCAACACGCCGGACAAGCCTTTCGGCTTCTACGACGCGACAGTCGATGGCGGCTGGCAGGTGCCGGGCGAGCCGTATACGCGCGCCGCCGAGGATCACGCCGGGCGTTTCGAGTGGTGGCGCGCACGCATGCTGGGCGGTCGCACGAATCACTGGGGCCGCATTGCGCTCCGCAATGGCCCGTACGATTTCAAGCCGCACACGCGCGATGGCCTGGGTTTCGATTGGCCGATCGATTACACCGATCTTGCTCCCTACTACGACAAGGTCGAGATGCTGATCGGCGTCTACGGGTCGAACGAAGGGCTCGAGAACACACCCGATTCCGGCCCGGGCTGCCTGTTGCCGCCGCCGCCGCCGATCCTCTGCGACCGCCTGTTCGCGCAGCGGGCAAAGCGGCTGGGAATTCCGGTCATTCCCGGCCATCGCGCGGTGCTGACGCAGGCGCTCGACTACCAGCGCATTCCTCAGCGCCTGCATCCGGGCAACGCGCGAGCGCAGCGTATCCTCGCTGCCGACATGCGCGCGCGCGGCACCTGCATCTGGGCCACTCCCTGCGGCCGCGGCTGCTCGCTGCGCGCCAACTATCAGTCCACCACCGTGCATCTTCCGCCGGCGCTCGCCAGCGGGCATCTGGACATCCGCACCGATGCGATGGTGCACGAGGTGACGCTGGGTCGCGATGGCCGCGCCAACGGCGTCACGTTCATCGACCGCCACACCGGCCGGACACGCACGGCGAGCGCGCGCGTGGTGGTGCTCGCGGCCAGCGCCTGCGAGACCGTGCGCATCCTGCTCAATTCGAAGAGCGCGCAGCATCCGCAGGGGCTCGCCAACTCCAGCGGCAAGGTCGGCAAGTACCTGATGGACACCGTGGGCAGCAGCGTGAGCGGGCAGGTGCCGCTGCTCGAGGGCCTGCCGCCGATGAACGACGATTCCGCCGGCGGCCTGCAGGTCTACACGCCCTGGTGGCTCTACAAGGAACAGCTCGCGGGCAAGCTGGGTTTCGCGCGCGGCTACCACATCGAATTCGACGGCGGCCGCCACATCCCGGGGCTCGACACCGGCGCTGGCCTCGAATGGCTGAATGGCGGCAACTACGGCCGGCGCTTCAAGGAGGACGTGCGCCGGTACTACGGCTCGTTCGTGGGCTTCGACGGGCGCGGCGAGATGGTCCCCAACGAACAGTCGTATTGCGAGATCGATCCGCAGGTCAAGGACAAGTGGGGCATTCCGGCGCTGCGTTTCCACTGGCAGTGGAGCGATCACGAGCGCCGGCAGGCCGTGCACATGCAGGAGACGTTCGCCGCGATCATCGGAGCGATGGGTGGGCGCGTGCAGGGCGCCGTCGAAAAGGACGGCGCGGCCGCGATCGCGCCAGGCGGCTCGATCATCCATGAAGTGGGCGGCGCGATCATGGGCGCCGACCGGAGCCGCTCGGTGACCAACGCCCGAAGCCAGACCTGGGATGTCGACAACCTCTACGTCACCGACGGCGCCGTGTTCGCGTCGAACGCCGACAAGAACCCGACGCTCACGATCATGGCGCTGGCCTGGCGCGCGGCCGATGGAATTCTCGAACGCATGCGGCGCAAGGAGCTGTGATGGATCGGCGCACGAGTCTGAAATGGGTGCTGGCGGCCAGCGCGGTCTGGCCAGGATTGCGCGGAGTCTCCGCTGCGACCGCGACGGCTCGGGCCGCCGGCATGCACGGTGCGCGCAAATCTTCGGGCAGGGGCTACGGCACTAACCCGCGGCTGATCGATGTGTATGCGCGCGGCGATGTCTGGCCGCTGACCCTGAACGCCGACCAGCGCAAGCTGGCCGTGACGCTGGCCGACGTGATCATTCCGGCCGATGAGCATTCGCCTGCCGCGAGCGCCGCCAACGTGATCGATTTCATCGACGAGTGGATCAGCGCGCCGTATCCCGAGCAGCAGGCCGACCGCGGCCTCGTGCTCGATGGCCTGGTGTGGCTGGACGCGGAAAGCCGCCGACGCCATACGCGCGAGTTCGGAGCATTGAGCGATGACGAGCGTGCGAAGATCGCCGATGATATCTGCAGCGAGGAACGCGCCGCGCCGGAATTCAAGACCGCTGCCCGCTTCTTTGCGCGCTTCCGCGACCTGACCGCCGGAGGCTTCTACTCGAGCCCCATCGGCCGCAAGGACGTGAACTACCTGGGCAATGTGCCTCAGGAGCGGCCGGAGCCGCCGCCGCAGTGGCTGCTCGACAAACTCAACCTGTCCTGAAGGAGAGCGCCGACATGGTGTGCCAATCCGTTCGCGTGCACGGTATTGCGATGCTCGTCGGGCTGTGTGCGGCCCTGCTCGCGCCGGCGCTGTATGCCGCAGGGCGCGCGCACGGCCACGTCCCCGGCGGCTGGCGTCCGCTGCTTCTCGCCGACAGCGCGCCGGCCTGGCGGGGCTGGACCAGCGAAGGCTTGCCGGCGGGCTGGCGCATCGAGCACGGCGTGCTGTCGAAGCACGGTGAGGCCGAGGACCTCATCAGTACTGCGGAATACGCCGATTTCGAACTCGAATTCGAATGGCGCATCGGGCGCGGCGGCAACAGCGGCGTATTCTATCGCGGCACGCGGCAATACGATCACATCTACTGGAGCGCGCCGGAGTATCAGTTGCTCGATGACGCCAACGCGCCCGATGGCGCCAACCGGCTGACCTCGACCGCAGCCGACTACGCGCTGTATGGCGCGCCGGCCGGTGTCGTGAAGCCGTTTGGCGAATGGAACAGGGCGCGCATCGTCGTGCGCGGAAACGATGTCGAACACTGGCTCAACGGGCGGCGCGTGGTGCACTATAAACTCGGCAGCGCCGATTGGCGCGCGCGCGTGGCGGGCAGCAAGTTCCGCCAGTTCCCGGCGTATGGCAAAGCATCCCGCGGATTACTGGGCCTGCAAGGCGACCATCAGGGCGAGCTCGCTTTCCGCCACATGCGCATCCGGTCGTTCGCGTCGCGCAACTGAATCACGAGGCACGCGGCCCGCGGACGACTGACCGTTGCCGGGCAGCTCAGTTGACATACAAAAGAAATACAGCTAATTTGAGCATGCCATGGCGATTCTCACTGTCAGGTTAACCGAGGAAGAGGAGCGGCTCCTCGAGCGCAGGGCGCGCAGTGCCAAGATGAAGAAGGCGAGCTTCGTACGCCGGCTCATCCGCGAAGAGCCTTTTGAAACTGCGGCCGATGTGCTGGCGGATGCGCAAATGCGGATGGGAGACACCCGTTTGCGTGTTTCCCGCCGGTGAAAAAGTATCTGCTCGATTCCTCCTTCATCATCGACTTGCTGAATGAAATAGCAGATGACAATCGGGAAGGGCCGGCCCTGACCTGGTTGCGAAAGAAGCCCAAAACCAGGGTGTGGATCAGCGCCGTTACACTGGCAGAAGTTCTGGAAGGCGCCGAGGATCCTGAAGCGGTCAAAGCGTACCTGGCGCGGTATGGATGGCAGGGTCTGCATCGTGCGCAGGCCGAAAAGTGTGCGCTACGCCAGAAGAGAGCAGCAAGCCGCATGGGCGAAAACGATGCCTGGCAAGCTTCCGCCGCTGAATGCATGAAAGCGATCGTTCTAGGCCACGACAGTGCTTTCGATCGTCTCGGTGCCGGCTACGAGGATCATCGAAAGGCATCGACCCGATAGGCGCCTGCCTCGGCTTTTCCGACAGCGAAAGACGCTTTCGCTCGGGACCCATCCTCATGTCCCGACGACCCTGGCGCAGGCGCGGCGCTGCGCAAGCTGCGGAGCTGAGGGCTACAACTTCAGCGCGCGAATTGCCTTGCGAAGGACGGGAAGCACCTCCCCTTCGAACCACGGATGCCGCTCGAGCCAGGCCTGGTTGCGCGGTGAAGGGTGCGGCAGCGGGAGATAGCCTAGCGGCAGGTACTCGCGCCAGGCCGCAACATTGTCACGCAGCGTCGGCTTGCGATGCGCTGCGAGGTAGTACCTCTGGGCATAGTGCCCGACGAGCAGCGTCAAAGCGACATCGTCCAGATGGGCGTTGAGGCGCTCATGCCACAGCGGCGCACATTCCGCGCGTGGCGGCAGATCACCCGAGGGAGCCTTGCCGGGATAGCAGAAGCCCATCGGGATGAGCGCCACCTTCGCCGGATCGTAGAACTGTACCGGCGTCAGGCCGAGCCAGTCGCGCAGCCGCCTGCCGGAGGCGTCGTCCCAGGGCACGCCGGACTGGTGCACCTTGCGGCCCGGCGCCTGGCCGATGATGCGCAACCGCGCGGCGCGATGCACCTGCAGCACGGGGCGCGGGCCGTGGGGCAGCGCCGCGGCGCAGTGGCGGCATGCCCGCACCTCCGCCAGCAGTCGATCCAGTTCCGTGTCCGGGTTCGGCAAGTCAGGAACGCACGCGCTTCACGACACCAAAGCGGGCATCCACGTCGAGCACGTCACCCGTGCGCACCTGCTCCAGCATCGCGTGCACATTGGCCACGGCCGGGATGCCGAACTCGCGCGCGATCTGCTCCATGGTGAAAAGCATCGTCCGTCACCGCGTCCGCTGCAGTTTTCTCATGGACTCACGTTTCCGCGTCACTTCCGCCAGGATCTGCGGCCAGCGCACTTTGTGAAGCGCCGTCGTCGTTCGGAAATGCTCGAGCGGAACGGCTTCCAACGGATCGATGCCGTAGAGCAGGAAGACGCGGACAGCCGCTATGTCGGCCGCCATTTCTGCCATGCGCTCCAGAAGCTTGAGCGCAAGCCGCTCACCACGCACGGTGACCTCACGCCCAATGAAGGCCCGCGCCACACCTACGGCAAGCCGCGCCTGAGCGATCCCCGCATCGTTGCGTTTCTCCGGCAACAGATGCAGGTTCTGAATACGGCTATCAAGTACGTCCACAGGATGAATGACCCGAAGCCGTCCTATCTCCGGAATGTCCATTTCAATCGCGCGGCGAACAAGGTCTTTGGTCGTCAGTCCGGCAACGCCGGAGAGGAAATCCACCTGTTTCACCCCGCCGCTCCTGGTGCGACAGGTCACCTTGCCGGTTTGCGGCGTCGAGTCGTCGAGAGGAGGTATCCACGTCTGCCATCCGAGCCGTTTGCCGAGGGCAGTCGCAAGCGCTGCGTCACCGATGAAATCGGCGTCCGCCGTCACGCCTGAAACCAGGGTCCGGGGTCGCTCGACCTGCAGGTGATCGGCCCAGAAGGCAAGCGCCTGGCCGCCGACGAGCAATCCCGTTGGCGAACAGATACTGAGTATCCTGCGGACGTCTTCGGCATCGAGAGGCGCCTCGGCGCGTCTAATCCTCATCAAAGTCGCTCGACGCGCTGATCATTTGCGCAGCTCGCGCCCTGTCCGGAGGGATCATGTGTGTCTCGCCCCACGATCCGCCCGTGTTCTCGCCGCGGCCAGCCCTTCGAAGTTCCTGCAGCGCATGCAGCGACAGAACCACTGCAACCGGCCGGCCGTGCTTCACGATTTCAACGCAGCCTAACGCGGCAACATCGTCGAGAAGGCCACCGAAGTTATTCTTCGCCTGACTTGCCGAAATCTGTTTCATATTGGCTATTTTAGCCAATATTTTACTCGGGGCAACGCCCTACTCCCAGCCATTGAATCCATTGGGATTTTTACGTTCGCAGCGCTGTTTTGCGCGGATTTCAGGGGCGGTCAGCCGCTCAGCCTTAAGTTGTCCTCATCATTCCATCAGATCGCGAGGCAGCCTCGATGGCGCCGGGGAACCGCAATGCAGGTGGGAGCGACAACACCCATTGACGCAACGGCCGCTCCGGCAGTACCTCATCGGCCAGCAGCGCCGCGGTCTCGACCACGCGCCGCGCACCGCAGGAGGGTCAGAAGCCGCGCTTCTTGCAGCTGAACGCCACGAGATTCTCGGCGTGGCAGTCCTCGCAGCGCAGGCGCAGGAAGCCTTCTTCCAACCGGCCGCACTTCAGGTAGGCGTCAAACTCCTGCTCATTGAAATCCGGCAGCGGGCGGGGACGGCAGGACTTAATAATCACACGAACTTCGTGTTATTATGCGACGGTGAAAAACATCACCGTCACTCTGGATGAAAAAACCGCGGCATGGGCTCGTGTCTACGCGGCGCGCCGCAATATGAGCCTGTCGCGATTCCTGGGTGAATTACTGCACAACCGGATGCGTGAATCGCGGGAGTATGAGCGCGCCATGCGTCGCTACCTGGGCAGGAAACCTGCGCACCTCAGCAATCCCGATACTCCTTACCCCACGCGCGACGAACTGCATGACCGCGACGATCTTCGTTGATACCAACGTTTTCGTGTATGCGCGAGACAACGCCTATCCGCAGAAGCAAAAGTTGGCGATGCAATGGGTCGATCGCCTTTGGCGGGAACAATCCGGCAGGACCAGCATGCAGGTGTTGAGCGAACTGTACGTCACGCTGACTCGAAAATTGCGTCCGGGACTTTCGCCCGACGACGCGTGGGAAGACGTCTCTGCGTTGATGGCTTGGGATCCTGCCTCGTTGGATCGCGAAACACTGACTCGTGGGCGCGAGATTCACGACCGGTACAAACTGAATTGGTGGGACAGTCTGATCGTGGCGGCTGCTCAGCTTCAGGACTGCGAGATTCTGCTGACGGAGGATTTGCAGGAAGGCATGCGGTTCGGCCAGGTCGTGGCTCAGAATCCCTTTCATCTTCGCGTAAGCGAAGTGCGGGCCTCAAGTCAGGAGTTGGAGGTGGATGTTCCACGTCACCGCAGACCCGGGCGGCCACGCACCCGGGCGTGAGCATGATTCGCACATGAAAATGCGGGAAAGTCAGCCCGAGTTGCGCAGAATCGCTGCCCGCAGAAAAACAAAGGGCGGGCAGCCTTTCGACTACCCGCCCTGATTCGACGCAACCCGCGTCGGTGAGCCTTACTCCGCGACCTCCGACTCTCCGGCTGCCACCGGCTCGTCCGCGTCCGCCAGCCCGCCGTCCACGTCCATGAAGCTGCGGCGATTGTCATCGTTCGCACCGCGGCGCTGCGCATGGTACGCAAAGCCCGTGCCTGCCGGGATGAGCCGGCCGACGATGACGTTCTCCTTCAGGTCCCGCAGGCCGTCCTTGAGGCCGCGGACCTCGGCTTCAGTGAGCACGCGCGTGGTCTCCTGGAACGAGGCCGCCGAGATGAACGACTCGGTGGCGAGCGATGCCTTGGTGATGCCCAGCAGCATGTGCTTCCAGGTCGCCTGGTCCTTGCCGGCCGCCTTCTGCTTGGCGATGACATCGCCCACCGACACCTCGGCGCCGTCCGACAGCGACACGATGGCGCCGGCCGGCAGCGCGTACATCGCCGGGATGTCGGTGTTCGCGAAGGTGACTTCCTTGCACTTGCCGTTGACCAGCCGCACGACGGGGCACAGGTCCTTGCCTCCGGACGCGGTGGCGGCACCAGCGCCGCCAGCCTCGCCATCATCCTCGCGTTCTGCATGTTGCGCTCGATCAGCCCCTGCTTCTCCAGTGTGCGACACGACGCGCCGGGCGATGTGTTCGACGAGGGCTTGCAGATCCAGCGTGCGCCAGCGCACAGGGAATCGGTGCCTCGGAGCCGCTACCGGCCGCCGCTGCGGTCAAGCCATCGATCCCGCGGCATGTGGCGATGAGCCAGGCGCGGCGCCTGATGCGGGTTCTTGGGATCGAGATCGAGGGCTCAAGGTCATCGCGAGCATTGAGGAGCCGGGGGTTATTGCGAAGATCCTCGACTTCTCGAGTGGCTGTTCGCCGCGGCGGACGTGACTGGCATCCAGCGCATCGACCTGGAATTGCGCGCGGACAATGCCGAGGCGATGTCCGCCGGAATTGCTACAGCCGCATTGAACCGGCGCCGAGCATGTCGAAGCGGCTGGACGAAACCTGATCTCTCTCAACCTTTCTTCTTGACCTTCACGCGTATCTGGATGGAACCGTCGACGGTGTCACCGCCGGCGTTGGCCCCTCGAAACCGCAGCGTCGTTTCGCCGTCACGGCAGAACTTGAGAATCTGCCAGCCATCGAAGGTCGCCGAGTGGTCCGTGGCACTGACGGCGAGCACGTCTTCCGGAGTGGGCGTGCCATCGACGGCGACCAGCTTCAGTGCCTTGAGTGCGCCGGGCAGATCAGCCAGTCCTACCACTGGCTTCACCTCGAACGATATCGTTTTCAAATCCTTGTCGCGCTCGATGTCGAACTTGATGTCGGGGGAACTGGAATTGCCGAACTTATACGTAGTGATCTCCAGTTCCTTCCCGGCTTCCGGTGCAGTCGCTGGCGCCGTTGCCTTTTCTGGGTCGATCAATGTGTCAACAACCACGGTTCCGTTGATTTCAGATCCGCGCTCCAAGTATGGGTTGACCCCTTTGGTGATGAGCCCAGGAACTCCCCAAAACAGCGTCCACGCGACCGTGGCACCCGCGCGACTGCGCCCGGTCTTCGAGGCATCAGCCTCGATCGGCACGGTCGTACCATCGACACCAGGAACGGTGTGCACCGAAAACGTCATCGCGCCGCTGTGCCCAACCATGCCACGCTTTTGCGCTTGGTCCATTTTCCCCACCGCGAGCGATCCGGCGCGGATAAGGACCTGGTCATCGATCTTCACGTCGCGCGCCACCCTGAAATAGATCGGCGATCCCACAGGAACGTAGGCAGAGTTGACGTGATGCTGTAACTCGAGAGGCACGTTCATACCGGCAGGCAGCTTGACTGGAGCGGCAGCGACAGTGGCGGTGGCCACAACTGCGACACCAGCCATCCCCGCCATCAACGCGAATCGACCCCGCATCGTTTTCACTCCCTGTGTCGTTATCGTGGCCCCAGTATAGGCTCCCGGCGCGATTCCATCGATGGGGGAATATCACTCGCTTATGACAACGGAGACGGTAAGCCAGCACTTTCGAACAACAGGGTCACCTGCGCCCGCAGCAACCCGGGCGTCACCTGGCGCAGGGGTTGGGAGGTGAGGGGCGTTTGGGCTGAGCGGTGAACCGGTCGGGCAGGGGCGGTGCGTGCCGGGATCGCGGGTGGCGTGATGGAAATGGCGGGGCATGATGGACGAAGCATTGCTCGCCGCCTCAATTGAGGCTACTATATGACTCATATGATGCAGATGGTATGTGATCATGGTTGGCCCTAAAGAAGTTATGGAAATCCTTGGCGGAAAGGCAGGGCTTGGGCGCGGCGTCAAGACGCTCGCCGATCTGGATGCCGCTGTGCACTCGGGCCTGCCGCGTTCATCGCTGGACCGTGTGCTGGCTCACGCGGCTCCGGAGGGAGAGCGAGCCAGGCTTCGCAATCGAGTGGTACCGCGAGCAAGCTATCAACGCAGTAGACGTTTGAGCCCGGTTCACAGCGCGACCACGGAGCGCCTGGCGCGCATTACAGCGCTGGCGCAATGGGTGTGGAACGACGAGAAGAAGGCACAAGAATTCTTGTGGAGACCTCATCCCGAACTTGCTGGCCGGCGCCCCATTGAAGCGGCACTGACAGAGTTGGGTGCGCGTGAAGTTGAAGAGGTTATCGAGCGCGGTGTCCATGGCCTCCCGGTTTGAGGGAGAGTTGATCGCCTACCGAATCGTGCGAGAAGGCCTGCCGCCCTTCGATGGTGCGGGTGCGTTTCGATGGGGAGGTCGCTGGACGAGTCCTGGCCGGTACGTCATTCATGCTGCTGAGAGTTACGCGTTGGCAGTCCTCGAAAATCTTGTCCATTTCAACCTGGGCGAGCTACCGCCGAAGCAGATCGTCGTACAGCTGAGAATTCCACCGACGGTATCCCGTGAAGTCCTGGATCAGAACCATCTGAGAGGCTGGCAGGAGAGTCAGGCAAATCCAATCAGCCAGAATTTCGGCAATCGCTGGTATGACGAGCAGCGCACGGCTGTTTTGGTGGTGCCTTCGGTGCTATCGCCGTTCGAAAGCAACGTGCTCATCCATCAATCGCATTCGCAAGCGCGGTTGATCGAGGTCGGGCAGCCAGTACCGGCCGTATTGGACGAGCGGTTGGCGGGACTCTTACGAAGGTAAGGCGACATGACATCCATCGCCACCATGCGACAGCACCCATTGACGCAACGGCCGCTCCGGCAGTACCTCGTCGGCCAGCAGCGCCGCGGTCTCGACCATGCGCCGCGCTGGTGCGGCGGACAAAAGACCAAAACAAAGGGGCGGACAGCACGCCTGCTATCCGCCCCTGATTCGAACCAACGGCCTTGAGGCCTTTTACTTTTACTCAGCGACCTCCGACTCTCCGGCTGCCACCGGCTCGTCCGCGTCCGCCAGCCCGCCGCCCACGTCCATGAAGCTGCGGCGATTGTCATCGTTCGCACCGCGGCGCTGCGCATGGTACGCAAAGCCCGTGCCCGCCGGGATGAGCCGGCCGACGATGACGTTTTCCTTCAGGCCGCGCAGGCCGTCCTTGAGGCCGCGCACGGCGGCTTCGGTGAGCACGCGCGTGGTCTCCTGGAACGAGGCCGCCGAGATGAACGACTCGGTGGCGAGCGATGCCTTGGTGATGCCTAGCAGCATGTGCTCCCAGGTCGCCTGCTCCTTGCCCGCCGCCTTCTGCTTGGCGATGACATCGAGCAGGCGTCCGCGGTCCATCTGCTCGCCGCGCAGCAGGCTGGAATCACCGGGGCTGGTCACCTCGATCTTGCGCAGCATCTGCCGCACGATGACCTCGATGTGCTTGTCGTTGATCTTCACGCCCTGCAGCCGGTACACGTCCTGGATCTCGCGGACGAGGTAGTTGGCCAGAGCCTCCACGCCCTGCAGGCGCAGGATGTCGTGCGGGTTGGGCTCGCCGTCGGCGATGACCTCGCCCTTCTCCACCTGCTCGCCTTCGAAGACGTTGAGGTGACGCCACTTCGGGATCAGCTCCTCGTACTTCTCGCCGGACTCCGGCGTGATGATCAGGCGGCGCTTGCCCTTGGTGTCCTTGCCGAAGCTCACCGTGCCGGTGCGCTCGGCGAGGATCGCCGAGTCCTTCGGCTTGCGAGCCTCGAACAGGTCCGCCACCCGCGGCAGACCGCCGGTGATGTCGCGGGTCTTTGAGGACTCCTGCGGGATGCGCGCGATGACATCGCCCACCGACACCTCGGCGCCGTCGGAGAGGGACACGATGGCGCCGGCCGGAAGCGCGTACACCGCCGGGATGTCGGTGTTCGCGAAGGTGACTTCCTTGCCCTTGCTGTTGACCAGCCGCACCACCGGACGCAGGTCCTTGCCTCCCGAGCCGCGCTGCTTCGGATCGAGCACCACGGTGCTCGACAGGCCGGTGACATCGTCCACCTGGCTCGTGACGGTGAGGCCGTCGACGAAGTCGGAGAACTTGATGAAGCCCGCGACCTCGGTGACCACCGGATGCGTGTGCGGATCCCAGTTGGCCACCGACTGGCCGGCGGCGACGGCATCGCCGTCGTTCACCGTGATGTTGGCGCCGTAGGGGATCTTGTAGCGCTCGCGCTCGCGGCCGAACTCATCCACCACGCCGAGCTCGCCCGAGCGCGACACCGCGACCAGGTGGCCTTTCTCGTGGCGCACGGTCTTGATGTTGTGCAGGCGGATGGTGCCCTTGCTCTTCACCTCCACGCCGTTCGCCGCCGCGGCCCGCGAGGCCGCGCCGCCGACGTGGAAGGTGCGCATGGTGAGCTGCGTGCCCGGCTCGCCGATGGACTGCGCCGCGATGACCCCCACGGCCTCGCCGATGTTGATGCGGTGCCCGCGGCCGAGGTCACGGCCGTAGCACTGCGAGCACACGCCGTAGCGGGTCTCGCAGGTGATGGGTGAGCGGACCATCACCTGGTCCACGCCCATCTTCTCGAGGAGCTTCACCAGCGGTTCGTCGATCATCGTGCCCGCCGCGACCAGCACTTCGCCGGTGTTGGCGAGGACATCCCTCGCCGCGACCCGGCCCAGTACGCGCTCGCCCAGGCCCTCCACCACATCGCCGCCTTCGACGATCGGGGTGATCGACAGGCCCTGGCTGGTGCCGCAATCGATCTCGCTGAGCACCAGGTCCTGCGCCACATCGACGAGGCGCCGGGTCAGGTAGCCGGAGTTCGCGGTCTTGAGTGCCGTGTCGGCCAGGCCCTTGCGGGCGCCGTGCGTGGAGATGAAGTACTGCAGCACGTTCAGGCCTTCACGGAAGTTCGCCGTGATCGGCGTCTCGATGATCGAGCCGTCGGGCTTGGCCATGAGCCCGCGCATGCCGGCGAGCTGGCGGATCTGGGCCGCCGAACCGCGGGCGCCGGAGTCGGCCATGATGAAGATCGAGTTGAAGGACTTCTGCCGGACCTTGTTGCCCTTGACGTCGGTGGCTTCCTCGCTGCCGAGCTTCTCCATCATCGCCTTGGCGACCTGGTCGTTGGTGCGCGACCAGATGTCCACGACCTTGTTGTAGCGCTCGCCGTTGGTGACGAGACCCGACGAGTACTGCTCCTGGATCTCCTTCACTTCCTTTTCGGCGCCGGCCAGGATCTTCACCTTGTTCTGCGGCACCACCATGTCGTCCACGCCGATGGAGACACCGGCGCGGGTCGCGTAGTGGAAGCCCGTGTACATGAGCTGGTCGGCGAACACCACGGTTTCCTTCAGGCCCACGTTGCGATAGCAGGCGTTGATGGTGGCCGAGATGGTCTTCTTGGTCATGTCCTGGTTGATGGCATCGAAGCTCATGCCCCGGGGCAGGATCTCCGACAGCAATGCGCGGCCCACCGTCGTGTCGATGGTACGAGTCCGCTGCACCAGCGGGCCGTCCTTGACCTCGCGCACGTGGTCGACCAGGCGCACCTTGATCTTCGCCTGCAGGTCGATGTGGCGACCCTCATAGGCGCGATGCACCTCGAACACGTCACCGAAGGACATGCCCTCGCCCTTGGCGCCGATGCGCTCGCGGGTCATGTAGTACAGGCCCAGCACCACGTCCTGCGAGGGGACGATGATGGGGTCGCCGTTGGCGGGCGAGAGGATGTTGTTGGAGGACATCATCAACGCGCGCGCTTCCAGCTGCGCCTCGATGGACAGCGGCACGTGCACGGCCATCTGGTCGCCGTCGAAGTCCGCGTTGAAGGCCGTGCACACCAGCGGATGCAACTGGATGGCCTTGCCCTCGATCAGCACCGGCTCGAAGGCCTGGATGCCGAGGCGATGCAGGGTCGGTGCGCGGTTCAAGAGCACCGGGTGTTCGCGGATCACCTCCTCGAGGATGTCCCACACCTCCGGCCCCTCGCGCTCCACCAGCCGCTTGGCGGCCTTGATGGTCGAGGCCTCGCCGCGGATCTGGAGCTTGGAGAAGATGAAGGGCTTGAACAGTTCCAGCGCCATCTTCTTCGGCAGGCCGCACTGGTGCAGACGCAGCGTCGGACCGACCACGATGACCGAACGGCCGGAGTAGTCGACGCGCTTGCCGAGCAGGTTCTGGCGGAATCGGCCCTGCTTGCCCTTGATCATGTCGGCCAGCGACTTCAGCGGGCGCTTGTTGGTGCCGGTGATGGCACGGCCGCGGCGGCCGTTGTCCAGCAGCGCATCCACCGCTTCCTGCAGCATGCGCTTCTCGTTGCGCACGATGATGTCCGGCGCGTTCAGCTCGAGCAGCCGGCGCAGGCGGTTGTTGCGGTTGATGACGCGGCGGTACAGGTCGTTCAGGTCCGAGGTCGCGAAGCGGCCGCCATCCAGCGGCACCAGCGGACGCAGGTCGGGCGGCAGCACGGGCAGCACCGTGAGCACCATCCACTCGGGCTTGTTGCCCGATTCGATGAAGGACTCCAGGAGCTTCAGGCGCTTGGACAGCCGCTTGATCTTGGTCTCGGAGTTGGTGTTGGACATCTCCTCGCGGACCTTGACCACCTCGGAGGCGAGGTCCATGGACTTCAGCAGCTCGTGCACGGCCTCGGCGCCCATGCGGGCGTCGAACTCATCGCCGTGCTCCTCGATGGCCTCGAGGTACATCTCGTCGGTCAGCAGCTGGCCGCGCTGGAGCGAGGTCATGCCCGGGTCGACCACCACGAAGGCCTCGAAGTACAGCACGCGCTCGATCTCGCGCAGCGTCATGTCGAGCATGAGGCCGATGCGCGAGGGAAGCGACTTCAGGAACCAGATGTGCGCGGTGGGGCTGGCCAGCTCGATGTGGCCCATGCGCTCGCGGCGCACCTTGGACTGGGTCACCTCGACGCCGCACTTCTCGCACACCACGCCGCGGTGCTTCAGGCGCTTGTACTTGCCGCACAGGCACTCGTAGTCCTTCACCGGCCCGAAGATCTTGGCGCAGAACAGGCCGTCGCGCTCGGGCTTGAAGGTGCGGTAGTTGATGGTCTCGGGCTTCTTCACTTCGCCATAGGACCAGGAACGGATCATGTCCGGCGAGGCGAGGCCGATCTTGATCGAGTCGAAGTTCTCGACCGGCACCTGTTGCTTGAACAGCTTGAGTAAGTCTTTCATGTCGATTAAGCCTCGCTCTCGAGTTCGATGTTGATGGCCAGGGACCGGATCTCCTTGACCAGCACGTTGAACGATTCGGGCATGCCCGCCTTCATCTCATGGTTGCCATCGACGATGGCCTTGTACATCTGCGTACGGCCGTTGACGTCGTCGGACTTGACGGTGAGCATCTCCTGCAGCGTGTAGGAAGCGCCGTAGGCCTCGAGCGCCCAGACTTCCATCTCGCCGAAGCGCTGTCCGCCGAACTGCGCCTTGCCGCCCAGCGGCTGCTGGGTGACGAGACTGTAAGGGCCCGTGGAACGCGCATGCATCTTGTCGTCGACCAGGTGGTTCAACTTCAGCATGTACATGTAGCCCACGGTCACCGGCCGCTCGAACTGCTCGCCGGTGCGGCCGTCGTGCAGCACGGTCTGTCCGGAAGGCGGCAGGTCGGCGAGCTTGAGCAGGTTCTTGATCTCCTCCTCGCCCGCACCGTCGAACACCGGCGTTGCCATCGGCACGCCGTGCCGCAGGTTGCTCGCCAGTTCCACGAGGTCCTTGTCCGAGAAGCTCTTCAGGTCTTCCTTCTGGCCGCCCGTCTCGTTGTAGACCTCGTTCAGGAACTTGCGCACCTCGACCAGCGCTCCTTGCGCATCCAGCATGCGCCCGATCTTGGCGCCGATGCCCTTCGCGGCCCAGCCCAGGTGGGTCTCGAGGATCTGCCCGATGTTCATGCGCGAGGGCACGCCCAGCGGATTCAGCACGATATCCACCGGAGTGCCATCGGCCATGTACGGCATGTCCTCCACCGGCACGATCGAGGAGATGACGCCCTTGTTGCCGTGACGTCCGGCCATCTTGTCGCCGGGCTGCACGCGGCGCTTCACCGCCAGGTACACCTTGACCATCTTCAGCACGCCGGGAGCGAGGTCGTCACCCGCGGTGATCTTGGCCTTCTTCTCCTCGAAGCGCTTCTCGAAGTTGCGGCGCTGCGCCTTCATGCGCTCGGACACCGTCTCGAGCTGCACGTTCAGCTCCTCGTCCTTCAGGCGGATCTCGAACCACTGCTCGCGCGGCAGGTCGGCAAGATACGCCTCGTCGATGGCGGTGCCGGCCTTGAGCTTCTTCGGGCCGCTGTCGGCGGACTTGCCGATGAGCACGCCCTGCACGCGGTGGAACAGGTCATCCTCGAGGATGCGCTGCTGGTCGCCCAGGTCCTTGCGCACCCGCTCGAGCTCCGCCTTTTCGATGGACAGCGCGCGGGAGTCCTTCTCCACGCCGTCGCGCGTGAACACGCGCACGTCGATGACCGTGCCGTCCATGCCCGGCGGCACGCGCAGGGAGGTGTCCTTCACGTCGCTGGCCTTCTCGCCGAAGATGGCGCGCAGGAGCTTCTCTTCCGGCGTGAGCTGGGTCTCGCCCTTCGGGGTGACCTTGCCCACGAGGATGTCGCCGGCGCGCACTTCCGCGCCGATGAAGGCGATGCCCGCCTCGTCGAGCTTGGCGAGCGCGTTGTCACCCACGTTGGGGATGTCCGCAGTGATTTCCTCCGGTCCCAGCTTGGTGTCGCGGGCGACGCAGGTCAGCTCCTCGATATGGATGGTGGTGAAGCGGTCCTCTTCCACCACGCGCTCGGAGATGAGGATGGAGTCCTCGAAGTTGTAGCCGTTCCACGGCATGAATGCGACCAGCAGGTTCTGGCCCAAGGCCAGTTCGCCCAGGTGGGTGGACGGGCCGTCGGCCAGCACGTCGCCGCGCTGGATGGCATCGCCCGACTTCACCAGCGGCCGCTGGTTGATGCAGGTGTTCTGGTTGGAGCGTGTGTACTTGGTGAGCGAGTAGATGTCCACGCCCGGCTCGCCGGCGGTGGTCTCATTGTCGTTCACCCGCACCACGATGCGCGAGGCGTCGACCGAATCCACGGTGCCGCCGCGGCGTGCCACCACGGTGACGCCGGAGTCGATGGCCACGGCGCGTTCCATGCCGGTGCCGACCATGGGCGTTTCGGAACGGAGCGTCGGCACCGCCTGGCGCTGCATGTTCGAACCCATCAGTGCGCGGTTGGCGTCGTCGTGCTCGAGGAAGGGGATGAGCGAGGCCGCCACCGACACGATCTGCTTCGGCGAGACGTCCATGAAGTTGATCTTCTCGCGCTCGGCGAGCATGAACTCGTTCTGGCTGCGGCAGGAGACGAGATCGTCGATGAACTCGCCCTTCTCGCTCAAGGTGGCGTTGGCCTGCGCGATGACGTACTGGCCTTCCTCGATCGCCGAGAGATAGTCGATCTGGTCGCTGACCTTGCCGTTCACGACGCGACGGTACGGGGTCTCGAGGAACCCGTAGCTGTTGGTGCGCGCGTACACGGCGAGTGAGTTGATCAGGCCGATGTTCGGGCCTTCCGGGGTTTCGATCGGGCAGACGCGGCCATAGTGCGTGGGGTGCACGTCGCGCACCTCGAAGCCGGCGCGCTCGCGCGTGAGGCCGCCGGGTCCCAACGCCGAGACGCGCCGCTTGTGCGTGACCTCGGAGAGCGGGTTGTTCTGGTCCATGAACTGCGAGAGCTGCGAGGAGCCGAAGAACTCCTTCACCGCGGCCGCCACGGGCTTCGCGTTGATCATCTCCTGCGGCATGATCGGCTCGCTCTCGGCGATGGTCAGGCGCTCCTTCACGGCGCGCTCCACGCGCACCAGGCCGATGCGGAAGGCGTTCTCCGCCATCTCGCCCACGCTGCGCACGCGGCGGTTGCCGAGGTGGTCGATGTCGTCCACGTGGCCGTTGCCGTTGCGGATGTCGATGAGCGTCTTCAGCACCTCGATGATGTCCTCCTTGCTGAGGACGCCCGAGCCCGTGATCTCGTCACGGCCGACGCGGCGGTTGAACTTCATGCGCCCCACGGGCGAGAGGTCGTAGCGCTCGGCGTTGAAGAACAGGTTCTGGAACAGGTTCTCGGCCGCATCCTTGGTGGGCGGCTCGCCGGGACGCATCATGCGGTAGATCTCCACCAGCGCCTCCAGGCGCGTCTTGGTGGGATCGATGCGCAGCGTGTCGGAAATGTACGGGCCGCGGTCCAGGTCGTTGACGAACAGCGTGGCCACCTGGGTGACGCCGCTCTCGATGAGCTTGCCGACGCTGGGGACGGTGAGCACTTCGTTGGCCTTGGCCAGGATCTCGCCGGTGTCGGTGTTGACCACGTCGTGTGCCAGCACCTTGCCCTGCAGGTACTCGATGGGCACGGGCAATTGATTCACGCCGGCCTCCTCGAGGTCACGTACGTGCCGGGCGGTGATGCGGCGGCCTTCCTCGACGATGACCTTCTTGCCGACGCGGATCTCGAAGGAGGCGGTCTCGCCGCGCAGGCGCTGCGGGATGACCTCGAACTCGATCTCCTTCTTGGACAGGTGGAACACGTTCTTCTCGAAGAACATGTCCAGCATCTGCTCCTCGTTGTAGCCGAGGGCGCGCAGGATGATGGTGACGGGGAGTTTGCGGCGTCGGTCGATGCGCGCGAACACGCAATCCTTCGGGTCGAACTCGAAGTCCAGCCACGAGCCGCGGTAGGGGATGATGCGGGCGGAGAACAGGAGCTTGCCCGAGGAATGGGTCTTGCCGCGGTCGTGGTCGAAGAACACGCCCGGGCTGCGATGCAGCTGCGAGACGATGACGCGCTCGGTGCCGTTGATGACGAAGGTGCCGTTGTCGGTCATCAGCGGC
The DNA here is from genome assembly GCA_046347195.1 of Steroidobacteraceae bacterium. Lineage (GTDB taxonomy): Bacteria > Pseudomonadota > Gammaproteobacteria > Steroidobacterales > Steroidobacteraceae > TMP-86. The sequence continues at coordinate 37,769 of JAXMGQ010000033.1, read as the reverse complement.
AGTTCGCCCAGGTACACTTCCTGTTCGCGCACGTCCTTCACGGGCTTCTTGGCGCCGCTGGCCTCCTTGTCGAGGACGATCAGGCGCACCTTCACGCGCAGCGGGGCAGCGTAGGTGAGGCCGCGGAGCTGGCACTCCTTGACGTCGAACACGGGCTCGCCGAGCCGGTAGTTCACGTACTCGAGCGTGGCGTTGCCCGAGTAGCTGGAAATCGGGAACACGCTGTCGAAGGCGGCATGCAGGCCGACATCCTCGCGGCGCTCGTCGGTGATCTCCGCCTGCAGGAAGCGCCGATAGGAATCCAGCTGGATGGCGAGCAGATAGGGCGTTCCCAGGATGCTCGGCCGCTTGCCGAAGTTCTTGCGGATGCGCTTCTTTTCAGTGAATGAATACGCCATGGTCAGTGGTTCCTAGGCGCCTCGGCGCCGGTTTACAGCCGGAGCCAAAACGGCTCCGCAGACAGATGCCCGCTTCACGGGCGAGAAAGCAGAAACAGACGCGCGAACCTGCCGGCGCCGTGAGGCGCCGGCAGGTTCGATTGCGCCACTGGCAAACGCCAATGCCACTTACTTGATGGCAGCCTTGGCGCCGGCGTCCTCGAGCTTCTTCTTGATGCCTTCCGCATCGGCCTTGGACACGCCTTCCTTGACGGTGGAGGGAGCGCCTTCCACCAGGTCCTTGGCTTCCTTGAGGCCAAGCCCCGTGATCTCGCGGATGACCTTGATGACGCCCACCTTGTTGGCGCCGAACTCGGTCATGGTCACGGTGAACTCGGTCTGGGCCTCGGCCGCCGGCGCAGCCGCAGCGCCGCCGCCGCCACCCGCCGCCGCCACGGCAACCGGTGCCGCCGCGGTGACATTGAACTTCTTCTCCATGTCCGCGATCAGCTCGACCACCTCGATGACCGACATCTTGGAAATCGCCTCGAGGATCTCGTCTTTCGTAACAGCCATTGAAATCTCCAAAAGAATTAACTGGTAAGCCTCTTGCGCCGCATCCGTGGACGCGGCGCTGCATCAGCCGCCGGTCAGCCGGCCGCCGCCTTCTTCGCATCAGCGACCGCCTGCAGCGTGCGCACCAACTTCACGTTCGGTGCCGCCAGCGTGCCGACGAACTTCGCAATCGGAGCCTTGAGGACGCCCAACAACTGTGACAACGCCTGCGCGCGCGTCGGCATCGACGCCACGCGCTCGAGATCCTTCGGGGACAGCATCTGTCCTCCCAAGGAAACCAGCGTTGCCACGAGCTTCTCGTTGTCCTTCGCAAACGTCTTGACGATGCGCGCCGCCGCGCCCGGGTCGTCTTGCGAGAATGCGAGGATGATCGGTCCCTTCAGCGCCGGAGCGATGCACTCGAAAGAGGTGCCGGCGATCGCCTTGCGCGCGAGCGTGTTCTTGACGATGCGCACGTAGACGCCCTCTTTGCGCGCCTTGGCGCGAAAGTCGGTCATCTGCGTCACGGTCAAGCCACGGTTCTCGGCGCCCACGACGGACAGCGCCTTCGACGCCACCGCGTTGACTTCCGCCACCACGACCTTCTTGTCTTCCAACTTGAGTGCCATCCGGTCCTCCCGTCTTAGCAACTGCCCACCGGCGCGCCGCTCCTCGCAGCCGCCGGACCCAAGGCGGAACCGTGTCAGCTACATCTGCTGGCGGGTCCCACCATCTGCGCAGGTGATCATTGAGGGCCCTGTGGCCCACCTGCGGTCTTCGATGGTGGGGACTTGCGGGTCTTGCGACCCGAGGCCACCCTCCATCAATTCAAACTCATCAAAGGCTCAAGGTCGCCTGGTCCACCGGCACGCCGGGGCCCATGGTCGAGGACAACGTCACCTTCTTGAGGTAGATGCCCTTCGAGGTCGCCGGCTTGATCTTCTGCAGATCCGCCAGCAGCGCCATCAGGTTGTCCTTGAGCTTCGCCGGGTCGAAGTCGGCCCGTCCGATCTGCGCATGGACCACGCCGCCCTTGTCGGTGCGGAAACGCACCTGGCCGGACTTGGCGTTCTTCACCGCACCCGCGACATCCGGCGACACCGTGCCGACCTTCGGATTGGGCATGAGGCCCCGGGGACCGAGGATCTGGCCGAGCTGGCCAACGATGCGCATGGCATCCGGGCTCGCGATCACCACGTCGAAGTCGAGTTGGCCCGCCTTCACCTTCTCGGCGAGATCCTCGAAGCCGACGATGTCGGCACCGGCCGCGCGGGCCGCATCGGCATTCTTGCCCTGGGTGAACACCGCAACGCGCACGGTCTTGCCGGTGCCGTGCGGCATCACGGTGGAGCCGCGCACCTGCTGGTCGGACTTGGAGGCATCAACCCCCAGGTTCACGGCGACATCCACCGACTCGTTGAACTTGGCCGTGGCCAGTTCCTTCACCAGCTTCAGCGCATCGTCGATGCCGTACTGCTTGCCGGGCTGGATCTTGTCCTTCCAGCTCTTGGTCCGCTTCACGATGGCCGCCATGTCAGGTGCCCTCCACGTCGACGCCCATGCTGCGGGCCGTGCCCGCGACCGTGCGCAGCGCCGCATCCATGCTGGCGGCGGTGAGGTCGGGCATCTTGATCTTCGCCACATCCTCGAGCTGCTTGCGCGAGATCTTGCCGACCTTGGCCGTGTTCGGCGTGCCGCTGCCCTTCGGGATGCCGAGCGCCTTGCAGATCAGCACCGAGGCGGGCGGGGTCTTCAGGATGAAGGTGAAGCTGCGATCGCTGTACACCGTGATGACCACGGGCGTCGGCAACCCCTTCTCCAGGCTCTGCGTCTGCGCATTGAACGCCTTGCAGAACTCCATGATGTTCACGCCCTGCTGGCCCAGCGCCGGTCCCACGGGGGGACTGGGGTTCGCCTGGCCGGCCGGGATCTGCAGCTTGATATAGCCGGTTACTTTCTTTGCCACTGTTCAACTCCTGGGTACGAACGCCCCCCGTTGCCGGGAAGCTCCCCTGTAAATGTCAGCCCTTCTCGACCTGCGAGAAATCCAGCTCCACGGGCGTCGAGCGACCCAGGATCTGCACCGCCACCTGCAGGCGGTTCTTCTCGTAGTTCACCGACTCCACCACGCCGTTGAAATCGTTGAACGGCCCGTCGGTGACGCGTACCACCTCGCCGGGCTCGAACAGCACCTTCGGCTTGGGCTTGTCGACGCCCTCCTCGACCCGGCGCAGGATGGCCATGGCCTCCTTGTCCGTGATCGGCGCCGGCTTGTCGCTGGTACCGCCGATGAAACCGAGGACCTTGGGCACTTCCTTCACCAGGTGCCAGGTCTCCTCGTCCATCTCCATCTGCACGAGCACGTAGCCCGGGAAGAACTTGCGGTCCGACTTGCGCTTCTGGCCATCGCGCATCTCCACCACTTCCTCGGTGGGCACGAGGATCTCGCCGAACTTGTGCTCGAGCGAGGCGCGGCGGACGCGTTCCTTCAGCGACTCGGCAACCTTGTGCTCGAAGTTCGAATAGGCGTGGACGACATACCAACGAAGCGACATAGATGCTCCTGACCTCGACTCAACCCTGGCCCGTCAGCGTCCGGGTCAGCCACGTGAGCACCCAGTCCAGCGCCCAGAAAAAGACGCCCATGATGCCGGCGAAGATGAACACCACGTAGGTGGTCTTGGTGGTCTCCTCTCGCTCCGGCCATACCACCTTGCGCAGCTCGACGCGCGAACCCAGCGCGAACTGCCAGAACTGCCGTCCGTACCAGGACAGCCACGCAAGCCCCAGGCTCGCTGCCAGCGCGCCGACGACCATGGCCACGCGCAACAACAGCGATTGTTCCTCGAACCAGTAGAAGGCCACGATGCCTGCCAGCAGGACCAGTCCCGAGACGACGAGGAGCGCTGTGTCCTTCGCCGACGCGTTGTCCATTGTCTGCACTTCAGCCATTGTCACGACACCCGCTCAACATGGCAGGCCAGGAGGGTCTCGAACCCCCAACCTGCGGTTTTGGAGACCGCCGCTCTGCCAATTGAGCTACTGGCCTAGTTGATCGCTGACGCGAGGACTGACCGGGGTCGAATGGCCCGAAAAGTCCTCGCTTCCGCGTTTCTTAGGGGCTGCGCCCCAACTTCCAACCGGGGTCGCTTGCGCGACCCCGTCCTTAAAAAATTATGCAATTACCTTGGCGACGACGCCGGCGCCCACGGTTTTGGTCGCAGGAATCACGCGATTACCTTTGCAACAACACCTGCACCCACGGTTTTACCGCCCTCGCGGATCGCAAAGCGCAGGCCCTGCTCCATCGCGATCGGGCTGATCAGCTCCACCACGATCTTGATGTTGTCTCCGGGCATCACCATCTCGGTCCCCGCCGGCAGCTCCACCGCCCCCGTCACATCGGTCGTGCGGAAGTAAAACTGCGGACGGTAACCCTTGAAAAACGGCGTGTGCCGCCCGCCCTCTTCCTTGGTCAGCACGTACACCTCGGCTTCGAACTTCGTGTGCGGCGTGATGCTGCCGGGCTTGCACAACACCTGCCCGCGCTCCACTTCCTCACGCTTCGTGCCTCGCAGCAGCACCCCCACGTTGTCCCCAGCCTGCCCCTCATCGAGCAACTTGCGGAACATCTCCACGCCCGTGCAGGTGGTCTTCGTCGTCGGGCGCAGCCCCACGATCTCCACCTCATCGTTCACCTTGATGATCCCGCGCTCGATGCGCCCGGTCACCACCGTGCCGCGACCCGCAATGGAGAACACATCCTCCACCGGCATCAAGAACGCCCCGTCCACCGCGCGCTTCGGGACAGGAATGTAGTCATCCAGCGCCTTCACCAGCTTCAGCACCGAGGGCACCCCGATCTCGCTCGCATCCCCCTCCAGCGCCTTGAGCGCCGAGCCGGTGATGATCGGAGTCTTGTCCCCGGGGAACTTGTAGCTGGTCAGCAGATCGCGCACTTCGAGCTCAACGAGCTCCAGAAGCTCCGCATCGTCCACCATGTCGGCCTTGTTCAAATACACCACGATGTAGGGCACACCCACCTGGCGGGCCAGCAGAATGTGCTCGCGCGTCTGGGGCATCGGCCCATCGGCAGCAGACACCACCAGGATCGCCCCGTCCATCTGCGCAGCACCCGTGATCATGTTCTTCACGTAGTCCGCGTGCCCCGGGCAGTCCACGTGCGCGTAGTGGCGCGCATCGCTCTGGTACTCCACGTGCGCGGTGGCAATGGTGATCCCGCGGGCCCGCTCCTCAGGGGCCTTGTCAATCTGGTCGTAGGCCTTGAACTCCCCGCCAAACTTCTCCGCCATCACCTTGGTCAACGCCGCCGTCAGCGTCGTCTTGCCGTGATCCACATGTCCAATCGTCCCCACGTTCACGTGCGGCTTGGTGCGCTCAAACTTCCCCTTCGACACTGGCGTTACCTCTCAAATTTTTAAAACTGGAGCCCACGAGCGGGATTGAACCGCTGACCTCGTCCTTACCAAGGACGTGCTCTACCAACTGAGCTACGTGGGCCACATCCCTCATCTGGAGCGGGTGATGGGAATCGAACCCACGCTATCAGCTTGGAAGGCTGAAGTTCTACCATTGAACTACACCCGCCTGATCCAAATGACCCGGACCTTAAGCCCCCCGAGCCCTCGACGCTGGTGGAGGGGGTAGGATTCGAACCTACGAAGGCATAAGCCAGCAGATTTACAGTCTGCCCCCGTTGGCCGCTTGGGTACCCCTCCTCAAAATGAGCCGCGTATTTTGCGGCGCGCGGCACGCACTGTCAACGAGCACCCCCCCGGCATGTCGCGGGGGATCGCGGGGCGGCGAGGATCCCCGAAGGAGGCCGAGCCGGCCGCCACGGGATGGAGCCGAAACCAGGCCGGGGAAGGAATCAGGCGCGGCGCTTGCCGCCGTGCACCAAGGTCAGGAGCGAGGCTTCGGTGGCGCTCAGGCCGAACTGGCGCGCCAGCTTGGAGGAATCCGAGCCATTGCGGGCCGAATCGATGGCTCGGTCGAAGGCCCGACTCTCGCCCCGCACTTCCAGGGCCTCCAGTCGTTCGCCGCAAGCGGCATGCTCCTTTTCCAGCCGGTTGACCCGGTTTCCGGCCTTCACGGCCAGCGCGGCCAGGAGTTCCAGCTCGCGCAGGGCCGATGCGAGGCTGCCGGCGAGCTCCTCCTGCCGGCGGCGGGTCCGCTGGATCTGTAGATACATCCAGTAGGCAAGCGCGGAACTCGAACCGGCGAGGACCAGGGCGGCGATCGACAGGACCATGAGGGTGGTGTTCATGTCAGGCGTACTCATCGATCAAGGAGGACGGATTCCGGGGAGTCGGCGGGTCAGGCGGCAGTTCCCGGGTTTCCTTGCGAGCGGCCTCCGCAGGCATGGCGTCCTGGCGCGGCGGCTGGCGCTCCTCACGGGCGCGTCGACGGTCGGCCAGGGCCAATGCGGGGTAGGTACCCGAGGTGCTCAGACGGTCCACTTCACTCATCGCGATCCCCTCTTATATAGATGTGTGATTCGCGGCGCAGGTCAGCGCCTGAGATCGGCCGGCCCGGCAGGAACTTGAACGCCTTCGGCCAGCACGGTCTTCTGCAGCGGGGGAGCGGGCGCCATGGCCCCTCCGGCCGCTGCCGTCGCAGGATTCTGCGCCTGGGTGGCGAGGCCCTCCGGCGGGTGGCTCGTCCCCTTCTCAGGGGCGAGGGTATCCATGATCAGGATGGCCACGCGGCGGTTGGCGTTTCGACCCTCGTCATCGGAATTGGGCCGGCGGGGATGGTATTCGCCGAATCCAACGATCTCCAGTCGCAAGGGGTCGACCCCTGCCCGGGTGAACTGGTGAACCACCGAGGCGGCGCGCGCCGCCGACAGTTCCCAGTTGGAGGGAAATGCGGCCGTCCTGATCGGCCGGTCGTCGGTGTGCCCTTCGACGCGGATGGGATTGGGAAAGGGCTTGAGCACATCCGCCAGCCGGTCGAGCACGGGGACCGCCTTGGGGGTGAACCCAGCCGCGCCGCTCGGGAACAGGATGTCGGTGTTGATCTCCACCTCGAGCCACAGCGCTTCCTTGCGCACCGTCACCAGATGCGCCTCGATCAGTTCCTGCATGGCCTGCTGCACTTCGTGCTCCATGCGCGCGAGCCGGGCGGCAGCCTCGCTGCCCTTCTCCTCGCCGCCCGCGCCGGCGCGCTGCTCGGCGCCCGGCAGCGCGATGACCTGGCGGATGTTGTTCACCGCCATCTTCATCAGCGTGGTCGGCCGTTCACCCATCATCTTCTTGTCGGGGCCGGTGGGCTTCTTGTCACCGATGTTGACCGGGGTAATGCTCTTCGGCGTGCCGCGAAAGGCGGCGACCATGGAATCGGAGAGGATGCGGTACTTGCCCTCGTTGACCGAGGACATGGCGTACATCACGACGAACAGCGCCAGCAGCAGCGTGACCAGGTCCCCATAGGGGATGGCCCAGGCTTCCGCGTTGACATGTTCCTCGTGCTTCTTCTTGCGCGCCATTTCCCCTCAACGATCAATGATGGAAGTAACCCTTGAGCTTGGTTTCGATGTTGCGGGGGTTCTCGCCCTGCGCGATGGCGATGAGTCCTTCGATGACCATCACCCGCACCTGCGTCTGGCTGTGGACGATGGCCTTGAGCTTGTTGCCCATGGGAAGGAACAACAGGTTCGCGAATCCGATGCCGTAGATGGTGGCGATGAATGCCGCGGCGATGCCGTGGCCGAGCTTTGAGGGATCGGCCAGGTTCTGCATGACGGCCATGAGGCCCATGACCGCCCCGATGATGCCCAGGGTCGGCGCGTACACGCCCATGCCCTCGAACACCTTCGCGGCCTGGGTGTCGAAATGCTCCATGGTGTCGAGTTCCACTTCCAGCGTGGAGCGGATCGCATCGGGTTCACCGCCATCGACCAGCGACTGCAGCCCCTTCTTCAGGAACGCATCGTCTTCCTTCTCCACCGCCGACTCGAGGCCCAGGAGCCCTTGCTTGCGGGCGACGTTGCTCCATTCGACGATCTTGCCGATCACCGCCTCGGGGTTGCTCGCGGGCGGCTTCCACACCCAGGCGGCGATCTTCCAGGCGCGGATGAATGTCGCGATCGGGGTCTGCACCAGGCTCGCCGCGAAGGTGCCGATGACCACGATGACGAAGGCGGCGCTGCCCACCAGCGCGCCCGCGCTGCTGCCCTTCAATATCGCGCCGCCGATGATCGCAATCAGCGCCAGCACGATACCGATGAGACTCAGGATGTCCACGGGAATCAGCCTGGCTGCAGCCACTCGGCGAGCCGCGCCCGCAGCCTCACCAGCGCCTGGCCATGGATCTGGCAGACGCGCGATTCGGACACCTCGAGCACTTCGCCGATCTCGCGCAGGTTGAGCTCGTCGTCGTAATACAGGGAGAGCACCATCTTCTCGCGTTCGGGCAGCCCTTCGATGGCGGCGGCGAGCGCATCGCGGAAGCCCTCCTGCTCGATGTCATCGAACGGACCGGGGCGCTCGTCGCGCGCATGGTCCGCGGGGCTCGAGTCATCATCGCTCGATCCCATCTGGTCGAAGCTGAACAGCCGGCAGCTCGCCGCGTCCTGCACGAGCTTGTGGTAGTCATCGATGCTGACGCCGAGCTTCTCGGCGATGTCGGCGGGCCGCGCATCGTGGCCCTGCTCGTTCTCGAGCTTGCGCACCACGTCGGCCATCTCGCGCATGCTCCGGTGCACCGAGCGGGGGGTCCAGTCGGACTTGCGGACCTCATCGAGCATCGCCCCACGGATGCGGATGCCCGCGTAGGTCTCGAAGTTGGCGCCCTTGGTCGCCGAGTAGTGCTTGGCCGCATCGAGCAGCCCGATCATGCCCGCCTGGATGAGGTCATCGACCTCGACGTTGGGGGGCATGCGGCTGACCAGGTGATAGGCGATGCGCTTGACGAGGTCCGCATGCCGGACCACGAGTTCGTGCTGCGGGATCTGGTCCACGGGAACATCCCCGGTCCGGGAGGCCGGGGTATCGCGCTGGCTGGCGCGTCCGCTGCTGCGATCGTTCTGACTCGAGTATTGTGTGCTTGCTCTCATTGCAATACCGCTTGCGGGCACTTCCGTGCCCCAACCAGGCGCTCTACGAAAAACTCCAGGTGCCCGCGCACGCCCTGGGGCGCCATCCACTTATCGGCCTTGAGGGCCAGATTCTTGAATGCATCCGCCGCGGAGCAGCTTGGGAACGCCTCCACCACCGCCGTCTGCTGCTGCACGGCACGGCGCAGGTAATCGTCGAACGGCACGGATCCGGCAAACTCCAGTGTCACATTGAGAAACCGGTCACAAACCCGGCTGATTTTCTGGAACAGGTCGAGCCCCTCGCCGGCGCGGCGCGTCTGGCTGGCCAGCACCTGGAAGCGCTGCACGCCATGGTCGCGCGAGAGCACCTTGATCAGCGCGTAGGCATCGGTGATCGAGGCCGGCTCGTCGCACACCACCACCAGCACGTGGTGCGCGGCCCGGGTGAAGCTGAGCACGCTGTCGTGCAGCCCCGCGGCCGTGTCGATGACCATCACGTCGACGCGGTGGTACAGGTCGCTGAAGGCGCGGATCAGCCCGGCGCTCTCCACCGAACTGAGGTTCGCCATGCGAGCCAACCCTGAGGACGAGGGCACGACCTGCAGGCCACGGGGCCCGGTGACGATGGCATCCTCGAGCGAGCAGTCGCCGGCCAGCACGTGCCCCAGGTGGAAGCGCGTGTGCAGGCCCAGCACCACGTCGACGTTCGCGAGACCGAAGTCCGCATCCACCAGCATCACCTCGCGGCCGCGTGAGGCGATGGACAGCGCGAGATTGGCCGAGACGGTGGTCTTGCCCACGCCGCCCTTGCCGCCGGTGACGGCGATCACCTTGACCGGGCGGTCGTTCTTCAGGCGCAGCATGCCGCCGGCCTGCGTGCGCGGAATGTCGATTTCATGCATGGGCGTGCACCCGTCCGAAATGGCTGGCCATGTAGCGATCATCGCGCAGCGCCGGCGCGCGCTCGCGCAGCACGAGGGCGGTGCGCACCAGCCACAGCCGCCTGGCTTCCGCTGCGTGCAGGTCCTCCGGCACGCGCTGCCCGTCGCACAGCCACGCGATCGGCAGGTTTCGCCGGAGTACGGCGGAGAGTGCCGCGCCCAGGCTCGCGGCCTCGTCGATCTTGGTGAGCACGCAGGCGGCCGGGGCGATGCGTCCATACACGCGCACCGTCTCATCGAGCGCGCGCGCCTCCCCGCCCGCCGGCAGGGCCAGCAGCACGCGCGCGCCCCCGAGCCCCAGGCGCAGGGATTCGAGCTGCTCCGGAATGCGCGGGTCGCGCTGGCCCATGCCCGCGGTGTCGATGAGCACCAGCCGCTTGTGCCGCAGACGCTCGATCACCTGTGCGAGCTGCCGGCCGCCCTCGGCCACGTGCATGGGCACGTCCAGGATGCGGGCGTAGGTCTGCAGCTGATCACGCGCGCCGATGCGATAGGTGTCGGTGCTCACCAGCGCAAGGCCCTCGTTGCCGTGCTGCAGGCACCAGCGCGCCGCGAGCTTCGCGATGGTGGTGGTCTTGCCGACGCCGGTGGGCCCGACGACGGCCACGACGCCGCCGTCGCGGCAGGTCGCATCCTCGAGGGTCGGCAGGTGCTTGGTCAGTAGCGCCATGGGGATGTGGCGTGGATTCCTCGCGTTCGTGCGACGCGGCAGCCGTGAGGCCAGCACGCGGGTGACATCGGGCGCGATGTCCAGCGCCGACAGCTCCTCCAGCACCGCGGAGGCGATGGGGTCGGATTCGCACTGCGATTTCCACCCCAGCACCGCCAGTTCGCTCTCCAGCAGCCGCCGCATGCCCTGAATCTCGCGCTGCACCTGCTGGTATCCCCCCTCCATCACCGGCTCGGGGCGGGTGAGGGGCTCGATGACGGCCTTGCGCTGCGCCACCGGCCGCGGAGCGGGTTCCACCGAGGGTTCGGGCCTCGATGTGGGCGGGGGTGAGCCTTGTGCATCGGCCGCGGCGGGCGGCATGAGCTGGCGGGTGGCATCTCCCATCAACGCGGCGTCATAGTCGACCGCGGATACCACCTCCACGCCCTCGGGCAGGCGGCGGTTGGAGAGGATGACGGCATCCTCGCCCTGCTCGGCGCGGATCAGCGCGAGCGCCTCGCGCATGCTGCCGGCCGTGTAACGCTTGATCTTCATGGGCACCTCATCGACGTGTTACCGCCCGACGGCGGCAATGACCCGGATACGCCGGTTCTCGGGAATCTCGTTGTAGGCCAGCACGCTGAGCGAGGGCACGCTGTGTCGCATGAGCCTCGCGATCCACGGCCGCAAGCGGGGGCCGACCAACAGCACCGACGGATCACCTGCGGCTTCCTGGCGGCGTGCGCCATCGGCGATGGCCTGGTGGACGCGGTCGGCCAGGCCAGGCTCGAAGCCCGGTGTACCGTCGCCGCCGGCCAGCATGGAATCCTGCAGCATCTGCTCGAGCTGCGGGTCGAGCGTGAGCACGGGCATCTCCTGCTTGAGGCCGGAGATCTGCTGCACGATGCTGCGCCCGAGCGCGACGCGCACGGCCGCCACCAGCACCTGCGGATCCTGCGTGCGGGCCGCGTTCTCGGCGAGGGTCTCGCAGATGCTGCGCAGGTTGCGGATCGGCACGCGCTCCTGCAGCAGGCTCTGCAGCACCTTCACCAGGATGCTCATCGGCAGGAGCTTGGGCACGAGGTCCTCCACCAGCTTCGGCGTGGTCTTGCCCAGGCGGTTGAGGAGCTGCTGCACTTCCTCGTGGCCCAGCAGTTCGTGGGCATGCGTCTGCAGCAGGTGCGACAGGTGCGTCGCGATCACGCTGCTCGCGTCCACCACCGTGTACCCTTGCGTCTGCGCCTGCTCGCGGCGCGAGCGGTCGATCCACACGGCGTCCATGCCGAAGGCCGGGTCCTTGGTGGGCGAACCCTGCAGCGTTCCCGACACACCGCCCGGATTGATGGCCAGTTCCCGGTCGGGGAACACCTCGGCCTCGCCCACCGGCGCGCCGAGCAGCGTGATGCGGTAGGAATTGGGCGCAAGTTCCAGGTTGTCGCGGATGTGCACGGCCTGCACCAGGAACCCCAGCTCCTCCGACAGCTTCTTGCGCACGCCCTTGATGCGCGTCATCAGCTCACCACCCTGGTTGCGGTCCACCAGCGGGATCAGGCGGTAGCCCACCTCCAGCCCGATCAGGTCGACGGGCTCCACGTCGTCCCAGGACAGGTCGCGGTTCTCGCTGGCAGGCTCCGGCGGCGGCGCGGCTTCCGGCGCGGCCGCCGCAGGTTGTGCGCGGGCGCGTTTCAGTGCGTAGGTGCCGTAGCCGCACAGTGCCGCCATGCCCAGGAACACGAGGTTCGGCATGCCGGGAATCACCCCGAGCAGGCCGAGGATGCCGCCGGTGATGGCGAGCGCCCGGGGCTGGCCCAGTACCTGCGACATGATCTGCTGGCTCATGTCGTGGGGGCGCGAAACGCGCGTCACCAGCACGGCCACCGCCACCGACAGCAGGAGCGAGGGGATCTGCGCCACCAGACCATCGCCGATGGTGAGCAGCGCGTAGGTCTTGCCGGAGTCGGCGAGCCCGAGGTTGTGCTGCGTGGCGCCGATGATGGTGCCGCCGAACAGGTTGATGAACACGATCAGGATGCCGGCCACGGCATCGCCGCGGACGAACTTGCCGGCACCGTCCATCGCACCGTAGAAGTCCGCCTCCTCGCGGATCTCCTGCCGGCGGGAGATCGCATCGGCCTGCGTGATGATGCCGGCATTGAGGTCCGCATCGATCGCCATCTGCTTGCCGGGCATGGCATCCAGGGTGAAGCGCGCGCTGACCTCGGAGATGCGTCCGGCACCCTTGGTGATCACCACGAAGTTGATGATCACCAGCACGATGAACACCACGAGGCCGACGGCATAGTTGCCGCCGACCACGAATTCCCCGAAGGCGGCGATCACGTGGCCGGCCGCGTGCGTGCCGGTATGGCCGTTCATCAGCACCACGCGCGTCGAGGCGACGTTGAGCGCGAGCCGCAGCAAGGTGGCGGCGAGCAGCACCGTCGGGAAGGCCGCGAATTCCAGCGCGCGCCTCACGTAGATGACCGCGAGCAGGATGACCAGCGAGAGTGAGATGTTGAAGGTGAACAGCAGGTCGAGCAGGAGCGGTGGCAGCGGCAGGACCATCATCGCCAGCATCATCAGCACGAGCAGCGGCACGCCCAGGCCATGCCGCGCGAACTCGCCGAGATTCATGCCGATGCTGCGCGCGCTCATGACACGTCGAACTCGGCGCCCACTTCAGGCACGGGGCGCGAGAGCCGCGCCGCCTGGGTGGGATCGAGGCTGCGGATGCGGAAGATGTAGGAGAGCACCTGGGCCACCGCCAGGTACAGGCCGGAGGGGATCTCCTCGTTCAGGTCGGTGCTGCGGTACAGGGCGCGGGCCAGCTTCGGCGACTCGAACACCGGCACCCGGTGTTCCGCGGCGATGCGGCGGATGTTCTGCGCGATGAGATCCGCGCCCTTGGCGATCACCCGTGGCGCGCGCATGCGCTTCGCGTCGTACTTGAGCGCGACGGCGAAATGGGTCGGGTTGACGATCACGACGTCAGCCGTCGGCACCGCCTGCATCATGCGGCGCCGGGCGAGCTGCTGCTGCACCTGGCGGATGCGCCCCTTCACCTCGGGGCGTCCATCGGTCTCCTTGGCCTCCTCGCGCAGCTCGTGGCGGCTCATCTTCAGCGAGCGCTTGTACTGGAAGAGCTGCAGGGGCACATCCACCGCGGCGATCACGACCAGGGCCGCGCTCAGCCAGATGAAGGCCCGGCCCATGATGCCGGCCGCATGCCCGATGGCCGTTCGTGGCGTCATCGAGGACAGGTGCAGCACGTCGCGGAACAGCGAGGACACGACGAAGGCGCACACCCCCGCCACCACCAGGAACTTGAGCAGGGCCTTGCCCATCTCGCTCCAGCCCTGCATCCCGAAGATGCGCTTCAGGCCCGCCAGCGGATCGAGACGGCTGAAGTCCGGCTGCAGCGCCTGGCCGCTGAGGTTCCAGCCACCCAGGGCCATCGAGGCAAGCAGCACCAGCACGACCAGCGCGCCGAACAGCGGCAGCAGCGCGACCAGCGTACGCAGCACCTCCGCGCCGAGAAGCGTGGACATGCGCGCCGGGTCGTCGAGATCCGCACCGCGCAGCGACAGCCCGCGTCGCATCGCATCGAGCAGGCTCGAGCCCAGCGAGGAACTCATCGCCACCATCGCAACGCTGCCGCCGATCATGGTGGCGAAGTTGGTGAGCTCGCGCGAGCGGGGAATCTGGCCCCGCTCGCGCGCCTGCTGCAGGCGCCGTTGCGAGGGTTCTTCGGTGCGCTCGCTGTCCTCGTTCCCGGCCATCAGCGCGCGCCCCCGCCGATGATCTGCGCGGCCTGCGACAGCGCATCCGTGACCAGGTTGAGCATGCCGTTCACGAGGCTGTCGAGTCCCATCATCAGCGCGAAGAATCCCGCCAGCATGGTGATGGGGAAACCGACGCCGAACAGGTTGAGCTGGGGCGCGGCGCGCGTCACCACGCCGAGGGCGAGGTTCACGACGACCAGTGCGACCGTGGCGGGCAGCGCGATCAGGAGTCCGGATTCGAACACCCGCGCGCCCCAGCCGGCCACCGCGCCGAAGAACCCGGCATCGACGAGGCCGGTGCCCACCGGCATGGTCTGGAAGCTGCGCGCGAGCGTGCCGATCAGCGTGAGGTGTCCGTTCACCGACAGGTACACGAGCGTGCCCAGGATGGTGAAGAACTGGCCCAGCACGGCGGTATTGGCCCCACGCTGCGGATCCACCAGGGTCGCGAACCCCAGGCCCATGGTCATGGAAACCGTCTGGCCCGCGAGCGCCAGCGCATCGAACACGAGCTGCACGACGAGGCCGATGGCGAGGCCGATGAGCAGCTGTTCCGCAGCCGCGAGCATGCCGTCGGCGGAGAACACCGACAGGTCGTTCGGCACGCTGGCGAATGGCGCGAGGAGCAGCGCCATCGCCACGGACAGGGCGATCCGGGCGGTGCGCGGCACCAGCGAGGAACCGATGATGGGCGCCGTGAGCATGAAGCCGCCGACGCGCAGCAACGGCCACCAGAGGCGCACCACCGCCGCGCCGATCTGCGCGGCATCGAGGCTGATCTCGCGTGCGGCCACGTTCGTCCCCTTCAGCCGATCACGCCGGGAATGCTGGCGTACAGGTCGTGGGTGTAGTCGATGAGCACGCGCAGCATCCACGGGCCCGCCACGAACAGCGTCAGCACCAGCATCAGGAGCTTGGGGATGAAGCTGAGCGTCGACTCGTTGATCTGCGTCGCGGCCTGCAGCATGCCGATCACCAGCCCTGCGAGCAGCGCGACCAGCAGGAGGGGCGCTGCGATCATGATCGTGACGATCAGCGCCTGGTGACCGAGATCGAGGACGGTGGCCGGGGTCACAGGTGGAAGCTCGTCGCGATCGTGCCCAGCAACAGCGTCCAGCCGTCCACCAGCACGAACAGCATGATCTTGAACGGCAGCGAGACCAGCATCGGCGAGAGCATCATCATGCCCATCGACATCAGCACGCTCGCGACCACGAGGTCGATCACCAGGAAGGGGATGAACACCATGAAGCCGATCTGGAAGGCGGTCTTGAGCTCGCTGGTGAGGAAGGTGGGCATGAGCACGGTGAGCGGCACGTCCTCGGCGCTGGTGAACGGACCCTTGCCGGCGAGCCTGGAGAACATCGCCAGGTCGTTCTCGCGGGTCTGCGCCAGCATGAAGCGCTTCAGCGGCTTCAGCGTGCGGTCGATGGCGACCTCGCCGGCGAGCTGGCCATCGAGGTAGGGCTTGACGCCTTCGTTGTAGGACTGGGTCAGCGAGGCGCTCATCACGAAGAAGGTCAGGAACAGCGACAGGCCGGTGAGCACCTGGTTGGGCGGGGTCTGCGCGAGGCCCAGCGCCTGGCGCAGGATCGACAGCACGATGATGATGCGGGTGAACGCGGTCATCGACAGCAGGATGGCGGGCAGCAGCGTCAGCACCGTCATCAGCACGAGGACCTGGAAGGTCAGCGACCAGGTCTGCGCACCGCCGGCTGCGGTCTTCACGGCCAGCGCCGGCAGGGCGGGCGATGATCCCGCCGGCAACGCGCCACCGGCCACATCGGCGGCCAGGGCGGATGCCACCGGCATGGCCAGCAGGAGCAACGACAGCAGCGCGAACCACCGCGCGCGCTTCACGGCGCGGCCCCCGGGCGATGCATCAGGTCACGCAGGCGATCGGCGAACCCGCCGTTCGCGGGCGCCGGCGGCAGCTCGATCGGCGTGGGGAGCGGCGTGAGCGCCGTCAGGCCATTGACCCCCACGCCCAGCAGGACCTGCGAATTCCCGACCTGCACCAGCACGATCCGCTCGCGGGGACCGAGCGCCAGCTCGTCCATCACGCTCATCGCGCGGCTGCGCCGCGGTGTCGCGAGATGGAAGCGGCGCACCACCCAGGTGAGCGCGAAGATCAGGCCCACCACCAGCGCAAGACTCCCCGTGAGCTGCACCAGGCTCGAGGCAGGCAGCACGCTGGCGGGGCCGCTGTTCACTGCACCTGTTCCATGCGCTCGGACTGGCTGACCACATCGGTCAGGCGGATGCCGAACTTGTCGTTCACGACGACGACCTCGCCGCGCGCGATGCGCACGCCGTTGACGAGCACATCGAGCGGTTCGCCGGCGAGCCGGTCGAGTTCGACGATGGCGCCGGGCGCCAGCTGCAGCAGGTCGCGCACCGACATCTTCGCCCGGCCCACCTCGAGCGACAGCGTCACGGCGACGTCGAGGATGAGGTTGATGTTCATCTCGCGACCCGCGGCCGCCGCTGCGCCCGCGCCGAGGTCACCGAACTGGGCCCGGGCGGCCTCGGGCTTGTTTTCCTGCGTGTTCATGCCATCGCTCCGTGGAGAATCCTCAATGCGTTGTGCCCCTGCGAGATGCCGAACCGGCCGTGATACAGCGGAACGTCCTCGGCCATCAGCACCACCTGTTCAGGCGCCTCGATCGGGATCACGTCCCCGGGCGCGAGCTGCACCAGTTCACGCAGGGAGATCTGCGCATGCCCGAGCACGGCGCGCGTCTCGATGCGCGCGCCCTGGAGCGCTGCCGCCAGGGTCGGGGCCCAGGATTCGTTGCTGCGGGCCTGCTGCGCACTGCCATCGGCGGCGAGGATCTCGCGCACGGACTCGAGCTGCGCCTCGGGCATGAGCCACTGCAGGGCACCCGCGGTGCCGGCGAATTCGGCGACGAAGCGCACGATGATCACGGGGTCGGCGGCGGCGCCGAACTGCACGAAGCGCGCATCGTGCTCCAGCCCCAGCACCTCGAACTCCAGGGGCGCCAGCGGCGCCCAGGCCGCCTTGAACTCGGGCGCCATGGTCCGCAGCAGCAGGCCGAGGAATCGCTGCGCGGCGCTCGAGGCGGCGGCTTGCCGGTCCGCGGCCACCTTGCCGGCGCCGCCGAAGAAGCCATCCAGCAGCGCGAGCAGCAGGCTCGGGTCCACCGACAGCAGCGCCTGGTCGGGGAGCGGCGCGAGCCGCAGCATCGCGATGCTCGCCGGACTCGGCATCGCCGCCAGCAGGTCGCCCGCCTTGCCGCGGTCCAGCGCATCGAACTTCAACGTCGCCTCGCGGCCGAGCAGCGCCGAGAGCGCGGAGCCGGCCCGGGTTGCGAATCCCTTGGCCACGTACTCGAGGTTCGGCAGGCGCATGCGGTTGATGCGCTGTGCGCACAGGTCGTAGGGCCGCACGCCCTCGTCCGCATCCTCGAGCAGCGCCGCGGCCTCCTCCTCCGAGATCACCGGGCTCGCAGCAACACCCGCGGCTCCGGCCGGGGTTGCGTCTGTTGCGGCCACCGCCGCATCTTCCGGGGTTGCCGCCATCACTGCACCACGAAGCTGGTGAACAGCAGGTCATCGACCGGAGGCGCGCCTTCCTTCTTGCTGATGTTGCGCACCTCGGCGAGGGCCTCCTGGCGGAGCTTCTCCTTGCCCTCGCGCGACATCAATGTCTTGTAGTCTCGGTTGCTGATCAGCAGCAGAAGGTTGTTGCGGATCAGCGGCACATTCTTCTGCACGCCGTCGATGGCCTTCTGGTCGCGCGCCATCAGCTCGACGGTGATCTGCAGGAAGCGCACCGCCGCCGAGTCCTCGAAGTTGACCACCAGCGGCGGGTCGATGGCGTAGTAGATCGCGGCCTTCTCGGGCTCGCCGTGTTCGCCGTGGCCGCCGCTCGGAGGAACCACGACCGTGATCTTGCCGTCCGCGCCGAGCTTCATCTCCGGCGGGGGGTGGAGCTTGGCATTGATGAATCCACCGGCCACCACCGCGGCCAGGCACAGCACGAAGATGCCGACGCCGTTGATGATCTTCGATGCCAGTCCCGGCGCCTTGGGAACTTCCGCAGCCGGGGTTTCGCCTTCTTCTGCCATGTCTGCCAGTCCTCGCGCGAGTGGGTTCGCGAGAAGGCATCAAGCAAGTTCCATACCACGCCCCGGGAGCAGGAATAAGGCCAGCACTTTCAACGGATTGCCATCGCAGGCGAGCGCCGTCGCGCGTCAGGCGCGGGGCCGGGCGTCAGTTTTTTGGCGGTATCGCCGGTGCCGCCACGGGGAAGCGGATGGCCACCCGCAGCCCCGGATGCGCATCCTGCATCGTGAGCCTCGCGCCGTGCAGCTTGACCACGGCCGCCACCAGCGACAAACCAAGGCCCGAGCCGGGAAGATCGCGGGCCTCGTCCAGCCGCACCCGCCGTCCGAGCACCAGCTCACGCTTGTCCTGCGGGATCCCGGGGCCGGTATCGGCGATGCTCACCTCGGACCCGTCCGGGAAGGACTCGAGCAGCACCTCGATGCGGCCGCCGCGCGGGGTGAACTTGACCGCATTGTCGAGCAGGTTCGCCAGCGCTTGCGCGAGCAACTGACGGCTGCCATGCACCGTGATGCCCGGCGCGATGCGCTGCCCGAAGCCGATGCCTCGCTCCTCGCTCACCGGGCCATACAGCTCGGCCACGCTCGCCACCAAGGCGGAGAAGTCCACCGCCTCGCGCGCCACCGTGCCGGTCTCGGCGAGGGCGATGCGCAGCAGCGCGTCCAGGGTGGCGCGCATGCGATCCACCTCCAGGCTCACCTGCTCGAGCGCATGGTGTGCGGCTGACCCGGCAGGCACGGCCGCCATGCCGGCCTCGGCGCGCGACTGCAGCCGGTTCAGCGGCGTGCGCAGGTCGTGCGCGGCGCTGTCGAGCACGGTGCGCATGCCGAGCGTGAGCTGCTCGATGCGGTCGAGCATGCCATTGACGTCGCGCCCCAGGGCATCGATCTCATCGTCGGAGGCTCCCACGGGCAGCCGCTGCGAGAGGTCCCCGCGCATGATCTGCTGCGCCACCGCCGTCACCGCCCCCGCCTGGGCGAGGATCCGCCGGCCCATCCAGAAGCCGCCACCGAGACCCAGCAGCAGCGTGAGCACCTCGGCGATGACCAGGCCCTGCAGCATCAGCCGCTTCACATCGTGCCGTTCCTGCACGTCGTGACCCACCAGCATCCGGTAGCCCCCGGGCAGCACGAAACGCCGCGCGCGCATCTCGTGCTCGCGGGTCTCGTCCCCGAAGGGCACCGAGACCACGAACTCCAGCCACTTGCCCTGCGCATCGCCGGCGCGGGGCCATTCCGGGACGTTGCCGGCGATGGGACGGTTCTGCGGATCCACCATCAGGTAGACCGCGCCGCGCACGTCCTGCGCCTGCGAGCGCTGTTCGATCAGCTCGATGAAGTCCTCGCGCGAGAGCACCCGGTACTGCTCGCGCAGCCCCTGGACCTCGGCCTCGATCAGGTTGTCGGTGCCGCCATCGACGACGTTGGAGACCGCGATGTAGACGATGGACAGCAGCAGCGCCGTTCCGAGCGAGAACACCAGCGAGTAGAGGATGGCGATGCGGAACCGCGAGGTGGCGAGCACGCCCGCGAGCCGTCGCTCACCGCTCAAGTCCTACTCCTCTTCGCGCAGGCTGTAGCCCGCGCCGCGCACGGTGTGCAGCAGCGGCTTGTCGAATTCCTTGTCGATGGCATGCCGCAGCCGGCTGATGTGCACGTCGATGACGTTGGTCTGGGGGTCGAAGTGGTAGTCCCACACGCCTTCGAGGAGCATCGTTCGGGTGACCACCTGGCCACTGTGGCGCATGAGGTACTCGAGCAGCTGGAATTCGCGCGCGGTCAGTTCGATCCGGCGGCCCGCACGCATCACCCGGCGCGTCATCCGGTCGAGTTCGAGATCGGCCACCTTGAGCCTCGTGATCGCGTCCGCGCCACCCTGTCCGCGCCGGCCCAGGGCATCCACGCGGGCGAGGAGTTCGGCGAGGTGATAGGGCTTGGTGAGGTAGTCATCGCCACCTGCGCGCAGCCCCATGATGCGGTCATCGACCTCCCCCAGGGCGCTGAGGATCAGCACGGGTGTCTTGCGTCCCGTGGCGCGGAGCGAGGAGATCAGCGACAGCCCGTCGAGTCGCGGCAGCATCCGGTCGATGATGGCCACCTCCACCGCCTGCGAGGAAGCCAGGTGCAGCCCCTCGATGCCGTCGGCCGCCACCTCGACCTTGTGGCCCGCCTCGCGCAGGGCCTTGGCGATGAAGTCGCGCGCCGTGGCGTCGTCTTCGACCACGAGGACGTGCATGGCGCCTACGGCTGGATCAGCGCGGCATAGCTTGCCGCATCGATGTTCGCGCCACAGACGATCAGGCCCACCCGGCGACCCGCGAGCCGCTCGCGCAGCGGCCCGAGCAGCGCGGCGAGCGCGGCGGCGCCGGCCGGTTCCACCGCCAGCTTCGCCTCCTCCTGCAGTGCGCGCATCCCGTCGCGGATCTGGTCGTCCGTCACCAGCACGAGCTCATCGACGTAGCGCCGGCACAGGCCGAAGGTGATGGGCATGGCATAGGGCGCGCCGAGACTGTCGGCGATGGTGGCGATCTTCTCGATGGACTGGGGCGAACCGGCTGCGAAGCTCCGTCGCATGCTGTCCGCGCCGACGGGCTCGACGCCGAACACCTGGCAGCCGGGCCGCAGGATCTTCACGGCGGCGGCGACGCCGGCGCACAGGCCGCCACCGCCGATGGGAACGATGACCGCCTCGAGATCCGGCGCCTGCTGCAGGAACTCCGCACCGAGGGTGGCCGTGCCGAGTGCGGTGTTGCGGCCCTCGAAGGGGTGGACCATGGCCCGTCCCTCGCGACGCACGAGTTCCTCGGCCTGTGCAAAGGCCTGGTGCGCGTTGCCCGCCATGATCACCTCGGCGCCCAGGCTCCGGGCGCGCTCCACCCGCAAGGCATTGGCGGTCTGGATCATGAACACCCTGGCGCTGGTGCCGACCACCCGCGCCGCGAACGCGGCGGCGATGGCATGGTTGCCCGCGCTCACGGCGGTGATGCCCCGCGCAAGGGCGGAAGGCTCCAGCGCCAGCACGTTGGTCAGCGCGCCGCGCGGCTTGAAGCTGCCGGTGCGCTGGAACAGTTCCAGCTTGAAGGTGACCTCGGTGCCGGGCGCGAGCCGCGCCACCAGCCGCTCGCCATGCAACGGCAGCACGGGTGTTCGCAGCAGGTGAGGAGCCAGTCGAGCCTGGGCCGCCGCGATCTCGGCGGCGGTGAAATCCGCCACGGGTTGCATGGCGGGATCTTATCAGGCGTAGGCGTCGAGCGCCCCGGGGCCACCGCGCCGCGCCGCAGGCGAAACAGCCGCCACGCTGTCCTCGCGCACCTCACGTGGCGAGGGAACCCACTCCTGCCGGGCCGGGGCCCGGTCCTGGAAGGAGCGATGCGAGATGTCGACGCTCACTTGCGTGAAGCCGGTGGCGCCCAGCACCTCGCGCAGTCGCGGCGAGGAGGCTTCCAGCGCATCGCGCGTGACCACGCTGTGCGCGCTCAAGAACACCTGCGCCTTGTCGCCGCTCACCTCCACGCGCACGTCGATGGGACCGAGCTGCGGCGGATTGATCGACAACCGGGCGCTGCCGATGTCCTTGTCCACCAGCCACGCCACCTTGTCGGTGAGCGCCTGGGTGAACTGCGGGCTGTCGATCGCCGGATGGAGCTTCAGCGGCGCGGGCGCTGCCGGAGCTGCCTGCGCCGACTGCGAGGCCCCCGCGCCGGCACTGGCCAGCGCGGCGGAGAAATCGGTGTGTGCGCCCGCTGCAGCCGGTGCGGCGCCATTGGCCATGCCGGTTGAGACCAGTGAACCGGCACCGGCATCGGCCGCATCGGCCTTGCGCAGGGCGGCGGGATCGTTCTCGGTCGTGGCACTGGCCTGGCTCGCAGCCGCAACGTTGATCGGCGCGGGCGCAGCCGCGACCGCCGCAGCATCTGCCCTGATCAGCAGTGGCTGCGGGGGCCTCGTCGATGCGGAAGCTGCCGTGACGGCATCATCTGCGCGTTCGGGCAATGGCGACGGACCGGTCGGGGCTGCCGTCGAGGGGAGAGCATCGGCAGGCGCCGGCGACACCGGCGTTGCCGGCCCGGCCTCGGAAGACTTCGCGCCCGCGGCCAGGGCGCTCGAGGCAATCGCTGCCCGGCGGGCGTCGCGGGCGGCCTGCGCCGCCGAGACCTGCGCCAGGCTGTCGGCCATCAGCGGCAGGCCGGTCTGCGCGCCGGTCATTGATCCGGGCGATGACGCCGCGTTCGAAGCCGGCGCCGCGTTCGAAGCCGGCGCCGCGGTCGAGGCCGACGCCGGGGTCGCGGATGAAGGCGTCACGGGTACTTCAACATCCGTCTCACCCACAGCGCCGGTCGGCAACACCGCCGCGACGGCCTGCGGCCCGCGGGATCCGGCTGCGAAAGGGTGCTCTGCGGCCGACCCAACGATCATCGTGGCGACCTTGGCCATCCCCTCGAGCGCCAGGATCGCACCGGGGACTGCGCCGGCCGATGGACCCACGGCGGCCGGGGCATCGGTCTTCCCCTCGGTGGCATCATCGGTCGCCTCATCGTGCGCATCGGCCGCTGCACGGTGCTGCGCCGGCGGCTGCGCGGCATCGCGCGGCAAGGGCTTGCCGTCGGCAGGCAGATTCGCGCCGCTGCCTGCGGCCTCCTCGGTTCGGCCGCGCGAGGCGGCCTTGCGCTCGGCGCGGATCTTCGGATGCGAGGTGGCGGTCGCCCACTCATCCGGCTTGGTGTGATCCGTGTCACGGGAAGTTGCCGATGCCGGCGGGCGCTGCTGCGAATCAGCCGCATGCATCGCCCCGGTGAAGTCCTTGTTGGACGGCGGGCTCGAGTTCGACGGGTTCGCGGGCGCAGAGGCGATAGCCGCCGGGGCGTTGCGGCCGACGGCCTGCGGCGCTGGATCGAGAGTCACGGAGGTGCTGCTGATGCCCATGCCCGCAACAGGTGCATGGGCCGTGCCAACGGGGTCGATCAGGCCGTGCCGGTCTCGCGGCTGGTGGCCCGCCGCAGGCTGGCTTCGTCGGATTCATGCTGGTCGCGACGGTCCTGCGCGCGGCGCTCATCGACGCGGAACCGTTCGACCGCCTTGCCCAGCGCCTCGGCCTCCACGCGCTTGGCGGACCACTGCTGGCGCTTGGCCTCGTAATCCGCGCGGGCGGCTTCCACCGACTCCTTCTGCAGGCGGATGGCATCGGTGAGCCGGCCCAGGAAGGAGCGGAAGTTCTGCAGGCGCACGGCATCGACACTGCCCGGCGCGCGTTCGGACCTGGAGACGTAATCGGCTCGATAATTCAGGAGCTGCTCGAGTTGCCGCTCCATCTCGGCCAGGTGCTTCCCGGCGGTGGCGACCGCGGGCTGCAGGGAATCCGCCGCGTTGCTGGCGATCTCACGGATGGGCTCGAGTCGCTTCGATTTCATCATGATCGGGTGGCACTATCATCCGACTGGTGGTGTTCCCGCCGAGAACTGCGTCACGAGTTGCCGCAAATCTCCCTGGCTGCGCTCGATGCCGATGGGCTCGTACATGTCCTGGCGCAGGAACTCGACGATGCGCGGCCACTGGTCCACCGCCAGGTCGACGCGCGGATCGGCGCCACGCCGGTACGCGCCCACGGTGACCAGGTCGCGGTTCTGCTGGTAGGTGGAATACACCTGCTTGAAGCGCATCGCGAGATCGAGTTGTTCGCGCGTGCAGATCTGGTGCATGGCGCGGCTGATCGAGGCCTCGACGTCGATGGCGGGATACAGGCCGTTCTCGGCCAGCCGGCGCGACAGCACGATGTGGCCGTCGAGGATGGCGCGCGCGGCATCGGCGATCGGATCGTTCTGGTCATCGCCTTCCGCCAGCACGGTGTAGAAGCCGGTGATCGACCCCGGGCCGCGATCGCTGTTGCCGGCCCGCTCCACCAGCTGCGGGAGCCGCGCGAACACCGAGGGCGGGTAGCCCTTGGTGGCGGGCGGCTCGCCGATGGCCAGCGCGATCTCGCGCTGCGCCTGCGCGAAGCGGGTGAGCGAATCCAGCAGCAGCAGCACCTTCAGTCCACGATCGCGGAAGTACTCGGCGATCGCGGTGGCGAGCCAGGCGCCATGCATGCGCATCAGCGGCGGGTTGTCGGCGGGCGTGGCGACCACCACCGCGCGGCGCATGCCGTCGGGGCCGAGCGTGTTGCTGACGAACTCCTGCACCTCGCGGCCGCGCTCGCCGATCAGGCCGACCACGGTGACATCGGCCTGCGTGTAGCGGGTCATCATGCCGAGCAGCACCGACTTGCCGACGCCCGAGCCTGCGAACAGGCCGATGCGCTGCCCGCCGCCCACGGTGAGCAGCGAATTGATCGAGCGCACACCCACGTCCAGGGGGTCGCGGATCGCCCAGCGCCGCAGCGGGTTCAGCGGCTCGCCGGTGAGCGACACGCGTTCGCTGCAGTGGATCTCGCCCAAGCCATCGAGCGGCCGTCCCGAGCCATCCAGCACGCGGCCCAGCAGCGCATCACCCACCATCACCTCGGAGACGCTGTGCGTGGGGATCACGCGGGCCCCGGGCATCAGGCCGCGCACGCTGCCGGTGGGCATCAGGAACAGCTTCTCGCCCGAGAACCCGACGACCTCGGCCTCGACCTGCTTGCCATCCGCCGTGTCGACCAGACATCGCCCGCCCACCGCGGCCTCGCATCCCACGGCCTCGAGCGTCATGCCCACCATTCGGCTGAGCGTTCCCTCGACGAGCAGTTCGCGCATCTGCGCCATCCGCTCGGTGGCCCGGCGCAAGGATTGCACCCAGTCCTTCGGGCGGGGACGAACCGCGGTGGCCGCCGGACTCACGCCTCGCGCTCGCCTTCCGCGGCGCGTTCGGTGCCGAGGAGCTCGGAGAGGATGGCACCGAGCCGCGTTTCCAGCCGCGCATCGATGCGCGAGGCATTGCTGGTCACCTGGCAGCCGCCGCGCGACATCACCGGGTCCTCGACGATGCTCCACGCCCGCTCGCGTTCGGTGGGCGCCAGGTGCTGTCTCACCACCACCGCATCCTCCGGATGCAGGTGCACGCGCACCTCGCGCGCCGCGACCGGGAGCGCGGCGATGGCCTCGCGGATGATGCCGATGATCTGGGTGGGCTCGGTCTTCAGCTCACGGCGCACGATCTGCCGCGCCAGCGCCATGGCCAGGGTCAACAGTTCGCGCTCGACCTGCTGATCGAGTTCCTCGAACGGGCGCGCGAGGTCGTAGAACATGCCCGAGAGGCGCTCCACCTGCTGGCGCACCTCCTCGCGGCCGGCGGTACGCCCTTCCGAGAGGCCCTGCTCGAAGGCCTCGCGGTAGGCCTCGGCCTGCAGGTCGGCCAGCCCGCCGGCGGTCGGGGGTCGCGGCGCGGGCGATGCGCCGTGCATGTCGGGCGCGATCCACGGGCGCGCTTCGGCCTTCGGACTAGACATAGTCGTTCCCCTTGCCGCCCAGGTTGATCGTGCCCTCCTCGGCCAGCCGCTGCGCGATGGTCACGATCTCCTTCTGCGCCGCCTCGACCTCGACCAGTTTCACGGGGCCGCGGGCCTCCATGTCGTCCTTGAGGATCTCGGCGGCGCGCTTGGACATGTTCTTCAGGATCTTGTCCTGCACCTCGGGCTCGGCGCCCCGCAGCGCGAGCGCGAGCTGGTCCGAACCCACCTCGCGCAACAAGGTCTGGATGCCGCGATCATCGACGTTGAGCAGGTTGTCGAAGACGAACAGCAGATCCTTGATCTTCTGGTGCATCTCGTCATCCACCGCCTGGATGCGGCCCATCTCCTCGCTGCTCTGCTCGCGCTCCATGGCGTTCAGGATCCCGGCGACGGTCTTCGCCCCGCCGACGCGGCGCACCTGCGCGGGGGTGGCGACGTTCGCCTGCTTCTCCACCAGCAGGTCGAGCTCGCTGAGCGCGCTCTGCGGCACCTCGTTCAGCGTCGCGATGCGCATCAGCACCTCGGTGCGTGCTTCCGGCGTCAGCAGCGGCAGCACGGCGGCGGACTGGTCCGGCGGCAGGTGCGACAGCACGATGGCGATGATCTGCGGATGCTCGCCACCGATGATCTGCGCGACGGCCCTGGCCTCCATCCACTTGAGCTGCTCGATGCCCTGCCCCGCGCCACCGGTGGTCAGGCGGTCGAGCAGCAGGTCGGCCTTCTGCTTGCCCACGGCCTGGGTGAGCACGCGGCGCACGTAGTCGAGCGAACCCGACGCGATATCGGCGCGCTTGTCGGCGGTGCCGATGAAGGAGTCCAGCACCGATCCCATCTGGTCGCGCGTGACCTCGGTGAGCTCGGCCATCGCGGCGCCCACCTTCTGCACGTCGCGCGCGTCGAGCTGCTTGAGCAGCGCCGCCGCGTCCTGCTCGCCCAGGCTCATGAGCAGGATCGCCGCGCGCTGCGTGCCGGGGATGTCGGAGGGCTTGTTCGCCATGGGCTACGGGAGGGAAGCGCGGCTCATCCGTCCGTCGCCACCCACTCCTTCACCACCTGCGCCGCACGCTTGGGGTCGGAGATGACCAGTGAGCGCGCCGCGGCCACCTGCTGCTCGAAGCTGGGAGCCAGCGTGATGGCCTGCCCCTTCGACCCGCCCCCGCCGCCGTCGGCGATGGCCTCGGCGCCCGCCCTGCCCGTGCCCGCGATGGCGCGCACCGAGGGCTTGGTGAGGCTGCTCATCAGCGGCTTGAGCACGAGGAAGGCCACCAGCAGCACCAGACCCACACCCACCGCTTGCTTCGCGAGCGTGCTCAGCCACGGCTGCTGCAGGATGCCAGGCCCTTCCGCGGCACCTTCGGGCAGGACCGGCTTGAAGGACTGGTTGATCACGCTGATCTGGTCGTTCCGGTCCGCGCGGAAGCCCACCGACTCGCGTACGAGCTCAGTGAAGCGCTTGATGTCCGCATCGGTCATCGGTGAGGTGCTGACCTTGCCTTCCTTGTCCAGCTTCTGCCAGTCATCCAGCACCACGCCGATCGACAGGCGCTTGATCGTTCCAACCGGTTGCTTGATGTACGACAGCACCCGGTCCACCTCGAAGTTCTTGGTGCTGCGCGAGGAGCTGGAGGTCGGTGATGTCGTCGAGGCGGTGGTGGCCGGCTGCCCGGCCGGCGGCGTGCCCGCCGTTCCGGGCGGCTGGTTGGTCAGCGCGCCGGGGATGCCCTGGGCCTCGATGCCGCCCTTGCGCTCGTCGTTGGCCAGCTGCTCGCTGCGCACCACGGTCTTCTGCGGATCGTAGTTCTCGCGCGCCTGTTCGGTCACCGTGAAATCCATGTCCGCCGTGACCGTCGCGCGCACCCGGCCCGCGCCCAGGATGGGCTCGAGGATCTCCACGATGCGCCGCTGGTAGCTGTCCTCGAGCTTGCGCGTGTATTCGAATTGCCTGGTGCTGACCGCAGCCTCGCCGTTCTCCTCAGGCGAATTCAGCAGCGTGCCGGCCTGGTCCACCACCGTCACGTCCTTCGACTCGAGCTCGGGAACGCTGGAAGCGGTCAGGTGCACGATGGCCGCGACCTGGCCCGGGTCCAGGCGCCGGCCTGGGTAGAGTTGCAGCATCACCGAGGCGGTGGGCTTGCGCTGGTCGCGCACGAACACGCTGGGCTTGGGGATGGCGAGGTGCACGCGCGCGCCCTGCACGCCCTGCACCTTGGCGATGGTCCGGGCCAGCTCGGTTTCGAGCGCGGACTGGTAGCGTGCCGCTTCCATCAGCGAGCTCGTGCCCAGCGCTCCCTCCTTCTGGATCATCTCGATGCCCATGGCATCGCTCTGCGGCAGGCCCTGGCTCGCGAGACGGATGCGCGCCTCCTGCACCTTGGGCTCGGGCACCATGACGGCGCCGGCCGGATTGAGCTTGAACTCGATGCCCGCGGCGGTGAGCGCATCCATCACCTGCCCGGTCTCGCGCTCCGAGAGCTGCCCGTACAGCACGGTGTAGCTCTGCCCCTGTGACCACATCACCAGCCACACGGCGGCCGCGATGGCCACCGCCACGCCCACCAGCAGGACCACCTGCCGCAAGCCGGGCACCGTGTCGAGCACGCCACCGGGCACTGTCAGTGCATTCTCAGCCATGGGCTACTACACCTGCATGTTCATGACTTCGCGATACGCATCGACGAGCTTGTTGCGCACCTCGGTCATCGCCCGGAAGGCGATGCCGGCCTTCTGGACCTCGAGCATCACCCTGGTCAGATCGACGCTGCGATCGCCCGACTCGTAGGCCTGCGCCAGCGAGGTCGCCTGGTTCTGCATGCCGGCGACCTTGTCGACCGAGGACTTCAGCATCGAGGCGAAATCCGTCGCCGGCGCGGCCGCCACTTCGGTGCGCGCGGCCCCGAGCGGTGCGACCCGCGCCTGCAGGGCCCGCATCTCGCTCAGCACGCGGCTGATCTCGAGGCTGCTCATGCCAGGCTCCCCAGCAACTCGCCGCGCCCCGGGATGCGGATGCCGGCCGCCTTGAGCTGCTGCAGCTTGTGGCGCAACGTGCGCGGGCTGATGCCCAGCCTCTGCGCCGCGAGCTTGCGGCTGCCGGCGGTCGCGCGCAGCGTGTCGAAGATGCGCTGGCACTCGCGCGCGCGCAGGTCCTCATCCAGCGAGGAGTCCGCCGCGGCGTATACCGTGGGGGGCGACCCGGGCATCGCCACGCCAGCGGCCGCGGGCGCGGGCGCAAGGCCGAGCAGCGCCGTGTCGATCACCCCGCCACCACACAGCAGCGCCGCCCGCTGCACGGTGTTGTTCAGCTCACGCACATTGCCCGGCCAGTCATGGGCGAGCAATGCCGCGCGCGCGTCCGCGGAGAAGCGCAAGTGGCCCCGGCCGCAGGCCGCCAGGGCGCGCGCAGCCAGTGGCAGGATGTCGCCCTGGCGCCGCGCCAGCGCCGGAAGCTCCAGGGTCATGACGTTGAGGCGGTAGTACAGATCGCCGCGAAAGCGGCCCGCGCGCACTTCCTCGGCGAGGTCGCGGTTGGAGGTGGCGATCACCCGCACGTCCAGCGCGATGCTGCGGCTGCCGCCTACCCGTTCGACTTCGCGCTCCTGCAGCACCCGCAGGATCTTCGCCTGGAGCGATGAGTCCATCTCGGAGATCTCATCCAGCAGCAGCGTGCCGCCCTGCGCCTGCTCGAACTTGCCGGCGTGCGCGGCGAGCGCGCCGGTGAACGCGCCCTTCTCGTGGCCGAACAGCGTGGCCTCGAGCATGTTGTCCGGGATGGCTGCACAGTTGATGGCGACGAACGGCGCGCCGGCACGGCTCGAGCGGCTGCGGATGAATCGCGCGAACACTTCCTTGCCCGTGCCGCTCGGTCCGGTCAGCAGCACCGTGGCATCGGTGGCCGCGATGCGCGCGGCCAGCGCCAGCACGCGCTGGGTCTCGGGGTCCTCGGCGACCAGGTCCTCGGGTGCCGCGCGGCTGGCGAGCAGGCGCCGGGTGAGCTCCACGAGCTGCGCCGCATCGAAGGGCTTGACGATGTAGTCCGTGGCGCCTTCGCGCATCGCCGCCACCGCCCGCGCCACCGTCGCATGCGCCGTCATCAGCACCACCGGCAAGTCGCGCCAGCGCCGCTTGATCGACGCCAGCAGCTCGATGCCATCGATGCGGGGCATGTGCACGTCGCTGATCACGAGGCCGATGTCACCCGCCTCGAGCCGGGAGAGAGCGCCACCGGCATCGGCCACGGCCTCGCCGTCGATGCCGGCCGCCGCCAGCGTATCCGCCAGGGCCTCGCGCAAGGGGGCGTCGTCCTCGACGATCAGGACCTTCGGTCCATTCATGGGGTCAGCTCCGTGGGAAGTTCGATGACGAAGCACGCGCCGCGGCGCGCACCGGCGTCCAGGCGGATGTGGCCCCGATGGGCCTCGACGATGGACTTGACGATGGCGAGGCCCAGCCCGTTTCCACGGGCACGGGTGGTGAAGAAGGGTTCGAACACCCGCTCGCGCAGCGCCGGGGCGATCCCCGGACCATCATCGCTGACGCGGATCTCGGCGGCGCCCTGCGGGGTTCGCCGCGCGAGCAGCTCGATGTTCAGTTCCGGGCCGCCCGCCTGCAGGGCATTGGTCGCGAGGTTCAGCACCGCGGAGACGAGCGAGGGCGCGTTGCCCCGCACGGTGAGATCCGGCGCCTCGGTGCCGATGGTCAGCCGTACCCCCGGGCCCAGTGCCGGCCGCAGCCATTGCGCCGCCTGCTCGAGCAGCGCGTTCACGTTCACGGGCTCGAGGTTGGCGTTGCCGCGGGCGAAGGCCAGCATCTCGGTGATCAGCTTGTCGAGTTCGCGCAGGCGCTCCACGGTCCTGGCCGCGCAGCGCGCGAGCGCCGCGCCATCCTGATCCGGCAGCGCCATCTGGCTCGCGTACAGCAGCGCCGCCGCCAGGGGCGTGCGGATCTGGTGCGCAAGCCCGGCCGCCAGCTCGCCCAGCGTGAGCAGCCGCTGCTGGCGGTCGAGGAAGGATTGCATCAGGTGCGCCTCGGTGACATCCGAGAGCAGCACCACCTCGCCCTCGTCGGTGGGACGGCGCGCGAGGCTCACGAACCGTCCGCTGCGCAGCTCGATGTCACCGATCAGGGCCTGTGCCTGGACCCGCTGGCTCGCCAGCAATCCGTCGAAGCCCTGGCCGAGGTGATCCTCGCCCAGCAGCTCCCGGGCCGAGGCGTTCGATTCGATGATGCGGCCCGCACCATCGAGCAGGAACACCCCGCCGGGCAGGCCCTCGAGGGTGGCCGCGAGCCGCGCACCCAGCCGCTCACGCGCGCGCCGCGACTCGGCCAGCTCCGCGCTGAGGTGCGCGACGCGTCGCTCCAGGGATTCGAACGCCCCGCTCAGGCGCACGGAGGCATCGCCGAACTCGGCGAACGCGTTCCTCAGCTCGAACTCGGCGCCGGTAACCGGCGATGCGACGCTACTCATGCCGGAAGGGAAGGAGCAACTTTCGTGCCTTGCCGGCCTTTTCCAGCGTGATCAGCCACTTGGGTACAGGCCATGCGTGCCCGACAGGGCTTGCGTCAATTTCCCGACAGGTGAGGGTCAGGCGTGCAGGCGGTACTTGCGCAGCTTCTCGACGAGCGTCGTGCGCCGCATGCGCAGCAGCCGCGCGGCTTCCGCGACGGTGCCGTCGGCCTCGCGCATCGCCTTGCGGATGAGGTCGATCTCGATCGTGGACAGGTGATCCTTCAGATCGAGTCCGCCATCGGGAAGATTCGCTCCCGCGATGCTCTCGGCTCCCATCGCCACCGGCGGCGGATTGGCCGTGGCTAGGTTGGGCTCGATGCGCAGGCCACTGCCGAACCACTCGCTGGACTCGAGGATGCGATAGCGTTCCGGCAGGTCGGCCGCGCCGACGTCCTGGTCGGGATACAGGATGCCGAGCCGTTCGAGCAGATTGCCCAGCTCGCGCACGTTGCCGGGCCACCGGCAACGCATCAGGCAGTTCACGGCATCCTTCAGCAGCCGCACCCGGCGCCCGCCGAGCCGCAGGCCGCGCTCCAGCAGGTGCTCGACCAGCTCGGGCAGATCCTCCAGCCGCTCCCGCAGGGGCGGTATCTGGATGGGGAACACGTTCAGGCGGTAGAACAGGTCCTCGCGAAAGCGGCCGGCGGCGATGGCGGCCTCGAGGTCACGGTGGGTGGCCGCGATGATGCGCACGTTGCAGCGGAGGGTGCGATTGCTGCCCACCCGCTCGAAGCTCCGCTCCTGCAACACGCGCAGCAGCTTGACCTGCATCTGCAGGGACATGTCGCCGACCTCATCGAGGAACAGCGTGCCCCCTTCCGCGAACTCGAAGCGCCCGACACGCGTGGTCAGGGCGCCGGTGAAGGCACCCTTCTCATGGCCGAACAGCTCGCTTTCGAGCAGCTCCGCCGGGATCGCGCCGCAGTTGACGGGAACGAAAGGTTGCGCGGCGCGCCCGGACAGTTCATGGATGTGGCGCGCGATGAGTTCCTTGCCGGTACCGGATTCGCCGAGGACCAGCACATTGGATTCGGAGGGAGCGACCTGCTCGGTGAGCCGCTGGATGGTACGAATCGAGCGTGACTGTCCGCAGGGCCTGAACTCTGATGTCGGCCGGCTCGTCGTGGTCGCATCTGCCAAGTTGGCGGGTCTCCTACCGTTGCCTCGCAGCAAGCATCCCGATCTTGTAATCTTGAGATCTTGTGATCTTGGATGAAGCTGAGCGTCTAACTCATTGACGCTGCTCATTCAGCGTCGATGGAAAGGATGTTAGCCAACGACTTTGCACAACAGCAGATGGGCAAATACTGCAACCCGTGTACGGCATTGCCTTAGTGGAATACACGTAGCGGCCCTAACGCGAGCTCATGCGACCACCTAAAGAGCCTGGGTTTCATCACCGCTGAACGACTGCAACCAGGCGTGCGCGAGCCATGCGTCACGCCGCGCCAGCAGCAACGCACCCGACACCCGTCGTTCCTCGCGCCGGCCCGCCGCGATCTGCCACAGATCGCCATCGCCCAGCTCGAAGGCGCGCGTCAACGTCTCCGCCACGCGCCGTCGTGAAACGGATTCCGCCTCGAGTTGCATCGCGCGGCTTCGCGCCGACAGGAGCTTCGCCTGCCAAAAAAGCAGTTCGTCGCGTTCGCGGCGTTGCGCATCGGCGGCCAGCGATGCCGCCTGGAGTGATCTGGCCTGGGCACGGCGCGCATCGGCGGCGCGTCGCGCACCGGGCAATGGAAAGGCCACCGAGACGGTCGCCAACCGCTCGGCTCCGCCGCGTTCGCTCGACCACCTCAGGCTCAGCGTGGGATCCGGCAACCGGTCGGCCACGGCCCTCCTCGCTTCGGCATCCGCGCGATCGGCTTCCAGTCTCGCGAGGCGCGCCGCGGGGCTCGCCATCGGCTCGGGCGTCGTCGCAGCCGGCGGCAGGCCCTCGATGCGCACTTCCCCGGCCGGCGGCTCGATGCCGAACAGGCGAATCGCCGCCGCGGCCTGCTCCAGTTCGATTCGCGCCGTGGCCTCCTCCAGCTCCGCGGCGGCACGGTCGGCGAGTGCGAGATCATCGTCCATCTGCGAGGCATCACCGCTCCGGTGCCGCGCGGTGAGCAACTGCTGCAGCCTGCGGGACTCCGCCGCGGCCGCCGCGGCGGCCTGCACCCGCTGGTGGGCCACGATGCACTCCAGCCAGCGCTCGGCGATCTGGCGGCGCTCCTGTCGTACAGCTTCCGCCAGCCGCGCTTGCGCGACGATGGGCTCGAGCCTCGCGCGGCTGCGATCGATGCGCCACTTGGCCGGCAGTCGCACGGCGCGCTCCACCCCGGTGTCCCATTCCCGGTAGGTGGCCTCCTGGTCGACTTCGCGCCGCTGCGTCGATGCCTTCACGGTCCATTCGTAGGGACCGGTCATGAGCAGTTGCGCCGCTGCATCCGCCTCTTCGGTTCCCGCCCTCGCCGCCAGCACCGAGGGTGATGACTGCAGCGCGCGTGACACGACCGCCTCGTCCGGCAAGGGTGAGGCGGCATGCGAAGCCATGCCGGCCAGCCCCAGGAAACCGGCCAGTCCCAGCACGCCGGCCGGCAGTCCAGGGCGGATCATGAGGCAAGCCTCCCGATCTCCAGGGCAGGCGTGATCCAGTAGGCCACGTCGCGCGCCGGCATCCGCTCCTTCATCTGCCCCAGCAGGCAGCGCAGGTCGACGAGGCGGGCAACCGCCAGCAGCAGCGCGCGATCCGCACGGCCCTGCACGACCTCCGCGGCGGTGTGCAGCGCCGTGCCGGTCCCATGGCCCGAGGCCTGCACGATGGTGAAGCCACTCAGTCCCGGGGCGTCATGGCACAAGGCGATCACCTCCTCCTCCAGCGAGCGGGGAAAGGCCAGGTGCAGGCAGCACAGGGAATCCTGGGTCATGGGGAGGCTCCGAACCGCCGGTACAACAGCGGCAGCACCACGAGGGTCAACAGCGTGGAACTCAACAGGCCACCGATCACGACGATCGCGAGGGGCCGCTGGATCTCCGAGCCCGGCCCCGAGGCGAGCAGGATGGGCACGAGCCCCAGCGCCGTGATGCTCGCGGTCATCATCACCGGCCGAAGGCGCCGCATGGCGCCCTGCAGGACGGCGGACGCGACGGAGGCGCCGCGCGCCACGAGTTCGTTGAAATGCGATACCAGCACCAGCCCGTTGAGCACGGCGATGCCCATCAATGCGATGAATCCGACGGCAGCCGGCACGGACAGGTATTCACCCGAGATCGCCAGCGCCAGCACGCCGCCGATCAGCGCGAACGGTATGTTGGCGAACACCAGCAAGGCCTGTCGCACCGAACCCAGCGTCATGAACAGCAGCAGCATGACCAGCGACATGACCAGCGGGATCACCACCGCCAGCCGGCCCGCCGCCCGTTGCTGGTTCTCGAACTGGCCGCCCCACTCGAGCCGGTATCCGGCGGGAAGCGGCAGGTCACGGGCGAGCCGCTGCTGCGCCTCTTCGACGTATCCCACGAGGTCGCGTCCGCGCACGTTGGTCTGGACGACCGCGAACCTGGCGGCGTTCTCCCGCTGGATCCTCACCGGACCATTGGTCGTCCGGATGCTCGCCACCGAACCGAGCAGCGTTCCGGCACCGGCGCCCACCCGGGCGCCGGCGAGCCGGCCCGGATCATCGCGCCAGCTGCGATCCGCACGCAGCACCAGCGGCTCGCGGCGCCCCTCGACCGGAATCACCCCGAGCCGCAAGCCCTCGATCAGGCCGCGCAGGGTTTCCTGCACGTCCATCGCCGAGACGCCTGCCGCACCGATGGCGGCGCGATCCAGGCTCACCTCCAGGAACTGGACCCCGTCGTTGGGGACGTACAGCACGTCCTGCGCGCCGGGCACCGCTGCGAGGAGCTGGGCCACCTTGCGCGCCGACGCATCGAGGACCTTGAGGTCGGTGCCGAAGATCTTCACGGCAACATCGCCGCGCGTGCCGGTGAGCATCTCCGACACCCGCATGTCGATGGGCTGCGTGAAACTCGCCTCGAGCCCGGCGAACCGGCCGAGCAACGAGCGCAGGTCATCGACGATGCGGTCCTTGCCGGCGCGCCATTGGTCCCTCGGCTTGAGCTTCAGGAACATGTCGGTCTCGTTCAGCCCCATGGGATCGAGGCCCAGTTCATCCGCCCCCGTCCGGGCGACCACCGCCTCGACCTCGGGCACCCCCTGCAGGACGGCGCGCTCGACCTGCAGGTCGATGCGCAACGATTCCTCCAGGCTGATCGAGGGCAGCTTCGCGAGCTGGATGATCACGTCGCCCTCGTCCATGGTCGGCAGGAATGACTTGCCGATGAAGGGGAGCGAGGCCACCGATCCCACCATCCCCACACCCACGACCGTGAGCACGAGGCGCGGGCGCTCGAGGCACCACGGCAGCAGCCGGCCGAAGGCAGGGCTCAACCAGCGCATCAGCAGCGGATCGGCATGCTGGCCACCGCGGATCGCCCAGGACGCGAGCACGGGGATCAGCGTCAGGCTCAGCAGGAGCGATGCGCCCAGCGCCACCACGATGGTGATGGCCACCGGCCGGAACAGCTTCCCTTCGAGGCCCTGCAGCGTCATCAGCGGCAGGAACACGACGGCGATGATGAGGATGCCTCCCGAGACCGGCGCCGCCACCTCGCGCGTGGCTCGGTAGATGAGGTGCAGCCGCGGTGCGGGTGGACCGGCCGCCGCCATCGACAGCCGCTCGACCACGTTCTCGACGACGACCACGCCGGCATCGACGAGCAGGCCGATGGCGATCGCCAGTCCGCCGAGCGACATCAGGTTGGCCGACAGGCCGATCCACTGCATGACGAGGAAGGTGGCCAGGACTGAGGTCGGCAGCAGCACCGTGACCACCATGGCGGCACGCAGGTCGCCCAGGTAGAGCAGCAGCAGGATCACGACCAGCACGCTGGCCTCGAGCAACGCACGCGACACCGACCCGATGGCGCGATCGACGAGTGCCGCCCGATCATAGAAGGGCTGGATGCTGGTCCCCGGCGGCAGGGTGCGGCCGATGTTCTCGAGTTCCGCCTTGACACGGCGAACCACCTCACGCGCATTCGCGCCCTTCAGCGCGAGCACCAGGCCCTCCGCCGCCTCGGATTCCCCGTTGCGGGTGACCGCGCCGTAGCGGGTCAGCGAGCCGGTGCGGACCTCGGCGATGTCCGCCACCCTCACCGGCGAACCGGCCAGCGAGCCCACCGCAATCGCGCCGATGTCCTCCAGCGTGCGCGCCGACGCGCTCACCCTCACGGGCAGCGACTCCTCCCCGCTGGTCACCCGGCCGGCCCCATCGCTGCT
This sequence comes from Steroidobacteraceae bacterium, assembly GCA_046347195.1. GTDB lineage: Bacteria > Pseudomonadota > Gammaproteobacteria > Steroidobacterales > Steroidobacteraceae > TMP-86. The sequence goes on along the minus strand of JAXMGQ010000033.1, from coordinate 1,066 downwards.
GAGATTGGCCCGCACGGCATCCGCGACCTGGGTGATCGTGATGCCGCGCTCGGCCAGGGCCGCCGCATCCGGGGCGATCTCGAAGGTCCGGACATGACCTCCCAGTGAATTCACCTCGGCCACGCCGGGCAGCACGCGCAACCGGGGCCGGATGGTCCAGTCGATCAGGCTGCGCCGCTCCGCGAGCGACAGCGGCCCCTCGACCGTGAACATGTAGATATCGCCCAGCGGCGTGGTGATGGGCGCGAGCCCGCCGGTCACCGACGCCGGCAGGTCCGCCGCGGCGGCCGCGAAACGCTCACCGACCTGCTGGCGCGCCCAGTAGAGATCCACGCCTTCGGCGAAGTCGAGCGTGATGTCCGCGATGCCATACTTGGCGACCGAGCGCAGGATGGCCTGTCGAGGAATGCCGAGCAGCTCCGGCTCGAGCGGCGCGATGACCCGCTGTTCGACCTCCTCGGGTGTCATCCCGGGAGCCTTGAGAATCAGCTTGACCTGGGTGGGCGAGATATCGGGGAACGCATCCACGGCAAGCCGCGGGGCCACGAACGCGCCGGCCGCGAGCAAGGCGATGCCCACCAGCAGCACCAGCAATCGCTGGGTGAGCGCAAAGGCGATGAACCGGCCCAGCATCAACCGCCCATCGCCCTGAGCCACACCGCCTTCAGGATCGCGGTGCCGCGGGAGACGACGCGCGCTCCGGCGCGCAACGAAGCGGACTTTGCAAACCCCGCACGCGCCGCTTCGGCATCGACTTCCACCGCCCGGTAGCCGCCCGCCACCTCGATGAAGACGTAGGTACGCTCGCCCAGCCCCACGAAGGCGGTGGCGGGAACTGGAAAGCCCGCCGAGTCGGATCGCCGCGACAGTCGTGCGCTCACGGCCTCCCCCGGCAGGAAGCAGGACTCCGCCGCACAGTCGATGTGAACGGCAACGCCCTGCATGGCGGGGTCGATATCCTGACCGACCGCGTGGATCCGGCCCGCGGTCTCGCAGGCTGCGCTTCTCACCAGCGCGCCATCCCCCACCCGCAGCGTGCGGGCGATGCTCGCCGGCACCGCGAGCG
>JAXMGQ010000032.1:0-63359 GCA_046347195.1 Steroidobacteraceae bacterium | reverse complement strand
AGGCGGGGAGCCTCACTCCTCGCAGATGTAGCGGATGACCTGCGAGGAATTGCTGTCCGGCGCCTTGCCGAGACCGATGAGCCCTTCCGAGCGGATCTGCATGGAATCGCGCCTGACGAAGGCCTCGTCCCCATCCTTGCCCTGGACGAAGGTGCCGTTCGTGCTCTGGTCGATGAGCATGAACTTGTTGCGACTGATCTCGATTCGCGCATGCAGGCGCGAGATCAGGTTGCCCTTGACCACCAGGTCGTTCTCCTCGGCCCGGCCCATGCTGATGTTGTTGCGCCGTTCATCGACGATGACCTCCTGGCCCTGATAGCGCAGGCGCAGGCGGTGCGGCCGGTCCTTGGCGCCATTGCGCGAGGCCATGGCGATGGCGGGCACCATGCTGGTGATGTCCTCGGTCTGCCACAGCACCTCGAAAAGCGCGAGTTCGCTGCTGCGGCCTTTCACCGTGGCGATGTCGATCTGGCGAACGCAGGCCCGCCAGTCCGGTGAGAGGCGCTCCACCATGGCCGCCGTGGTCATGATCTGGCCCGCCTTTGCCTGGCTGGTCATGCGATTGGCAGTGTGGACAGCAGACCCAAAAATATCCCTGTTTTCAATGACTACCGGACCAAAGTTACAGCCAATCCTGATAGCGACGGCATGCTCGTCCATCTTGAGCTGCGGGTGGGTGGAGATCTGCTTCTGCATCTGCGCGGCCGCATTCAGCGCATCGTCGGCCGTGGGGAAGGTGGACATGACCTCATCGCCCATGGTCTTGATGACCATCCCGCCGTGCTGGTCGGTGGCCTGGCGCATCACCTCTATGCAGGCGGCAACCATTTCGCGCGCCTTGAGGTCGCCGAGTTTCTCGTAGAGCTTCATGCTGCCGACGACGTCGGCGAAGACGATGGCGAGTTCGGTTTCGTTACCCATGACGTCGCGCAATTATACTTAATGTCGGCTCTGCGTGGGCCGTGGATATCCTGATCCCTTACGCCGCTCGCCGCAGGATGTCGGCGCCGGCCAACAGGATTTCGGCCGGCGCGTCAGGGCGGGAGGCGCTCTGCGACAGGAACCGTCGCCAGGCGCGCGCACCGCTCACACCCGTCAGCAGGCCGCTCAAGTGGCGCGTGATGGCGTGCAGCCGAACGCCGCGTTGCAGCTGTTCGCGCGCGTACGGCACCACGGCTTCGAGGATGTCCAGGGGTTCCGGCACGCGCCAGGCCGGGTCGATGAGTGCGCGCTGCAGCTCGGCGAGCAGCGCCGGCCGCTGGTACGCGGCCCGGCCCAGCATCACCCCATCGAGCCCAGCGTCAAAAGCCGCCAGCACCGACTCGGCATCGTTCAATCCGCCGTTGAGCGTGACGTGCAGGTCGGGACGCTCGCGCTTGAGACGATGCACCACCTCGTACCGGAGTGGCGGGATCTCGCGGTTCTGCTTCGGCGACAGCCCGGTCAGGATGGCGTTGCGCGCGTGCACCAGAAAATAACGCACGCCGGCCGCCGCCACGGTGTCGATGAAGGCGGCGAAGGTTTCATAGCGATCGTCCGAATCCAGGCCGATGCGGCACTTCACGCTCACCGGCACGCTCACGGCATCGGCCATCGCCGCCATGCATCGCGCCACGGTCTGCGGCTCTCGCATGAGACAGGCGCCGAAGGCGCCCACTCGCACGCGATCGCTGGGGCAGCCCACGTTCAGGTTGATCTCGTCATAGCCCAGGCTGGCGCCGATGCGCGCCGCCGCGGCGAGCTCCGCCGGATCGGAGCCACCAAGCTGCAGCACCACCGGATGCTCGGACGGATGGAATTCGAGCAGGCGGCTCGCATCCCCGCGCACCACGGCCGCCGCCACCACCATTTCGGTGTACAGGCGCGCATCCGGCGCGTACAGGCGATGGATGAACCGGCAGTGGCGGTCCGTGTATTCCATCATCGGGGCGACGGCCAGGCGGCGGTCGACCAGATCGCCGCGTTTCCCGACGGAGATGCCTATTCCCTTAGTGATTTCCGGACCTGCCATTTCTGCGGAGTTTTCGGCGAATTCCAGCAAGTTAATCGTTTGTCGGGGAGAGATGAAGGCATCAAGTTTTCACATTACACGTAGTCGACATATGTGTCGATTTCTCGAAATATGGAAGCGTGTGGACCGAACGCCAGACCATCGAGGTTTTCCACCTGCTGTTCTTGAGGGCGTTCGGTGCGCGCGTGGACAAATCTCTCTTCACGCTCAAGGGCGGCTGCAATCTGCGCTTCTTCCTGAAGAGCATCCGATACTCGCAACGGCCGCCTCAAACCTGACCGCTGCGATCGACAATGCATCGGCGGTCGACTACGACGCGTTTGCCGGACAGGTCCTCGCATATCTGGAACCCGATTATCAGGATCACTTCGGCAACAAGCGGGTCTGGAACGAGCTGCGAGCGCAAGTCGTCAGCGGTCTTCAGGCCCTGGTGCCATGAACCAGATCGAAGCCCTGCAGCGACTGAGGACGCTGGCGACTCCGGCCGTTGAAACGCGCGATGTTGCGGCATTGTTGCAAGTCTCCGTGAGCAACGCGACCACGATACTCAGACGCCTCGCTGCCGATGGGATGATCATCCACCTGAGCCGCGGCCGATGGTTGACGGACCAGAAAATCGACCGCCTTGCGCTGCCTGAACTCATCTCGGCCCCCTATCCGGCATACATCTCGCTGCAGTCGGCGTTGTTCCATCACGGCATGATCGAGCAGATTCCCTCGATCCTCTATGCTGTCACGCCGGGGCGGCCTCGGCGCATTCGAACGCCAATGGCCTCGATCTCCTTCCACCGCATGCCACCTGAGCTCTTCACAGGCTTCGAGTTGTCATCCTCGTCCGACGCCAAGATCGCAATTCCGGAGAAGGCGCTTTTCGATCTGATCTATCTCGCACCGGGGAGAACGCGCCTGTTCTCGAAGCTTCCCGAGCTCACGATTCCTCGCCACTTCCAGTGGCAGCGCCTGAAGGAATACGCGCAGTTGGTAAAGTCATCAGATCGGCGCGCGTTCATCGCCGAGCGAGTCAAGTCGATGAGATCCACCTCATCATAGGCAGGAAGCGCCCCGCCGACCACAGCTAGCCAACGGCGCGCGGCTCGTGAAACACGGCGCGAGATTCAGCGGCAGGCGCTGATCGGGAGCGCAAGGTATCGAGAAGATCGGCCAGGATAGCGGTGGCCGTCGGGTAGCGGCCGGCGCCGAGCCCGGACAGGCGGTGTACCGCACCGCTGGCGGTTCTCACCTCGAGGCGGTTCTCGGCGCCCTGAGCCTGACTCAGGAAATCGGTGGTCGAAAGCCATTCCGGCGCGACGCGGGCGATTCGGTCGGCGCCCACGCGGGCGATCAGGCGGCAGATGGTGCCGGACGGTGCATCGTGAACGCTGAGGTCTCGAATGCCCCTCACCTGCAGTCCGGCCGGCGCGGCGCCGAAGCCAAGGCGACAGAGGATTTCGAGCTTGCGCGCGGCGTCTAGTCCGTCGAGGTCCGCGCCTGGATCGGGCTCTGCATAGCCCTTCGCCTGCGCTTCGCGCACGGCCTCGTCGAGAGTGCTGCCTGCCGTCAGCTGATCGAGCACGAAGTTGCAGGTGCCGTTCACCACGCCGCGGATTTCTTCGATGCGTTCGCCTTCCACGACCAGACGCTGCACCAGTTCCAACATCGGCACCGCGCCACCCACGGCCGCGGAGCAGCGAAGCTTGGGCGCCGTGGCCAAAAGATACGGCGCGAGATCCTTCCAATGCGTCGCGACCAGCTCCTTGTTCGCCGTGATGACCGAAAGACCCGCAGTGAGCGCGGCGGAGACGAGCGGGTAAGCGGGGTCGGTGCCGCCCAGACACTCGATCACGACATCGGCATGACGCCTCGATGCCCGTTGCAGCGCCTGGTCTGGCTCCGTAACCAGAAGATGCGCCGGAACCCCGGCATCCAGGTGCTTACGCAGGTCTCGAACCAAAATCCCCACCACCTCGTATCGATCGGGGTGCGCGGCAAGATATTCATGGACGCCAAAACCCACGGTGCCAAGGCCGCACAAGAAGATGCGCGGGCGCGGCGAGGGCGCCGTGGCGACCAAGGACCGACGCCCGAACCCGATCACGGATCCCGCATGTTCGCCGACAGCGCGAACTTCGATTCGTTGCCCGGCGGCGCGGGCTCGGTGAATCGCTTTGCTCTGGATCAGGCGGCCGCCGAGACGGAACGCATCTTCATAATGCGCATATTCGAAGCGCCGAAGCCGCTTCGCCGAGCGTCGTGGGTCGTCTTCATAAAGACCATCGACGTCCTTCACCAGAATGCAGCGAGCACCCAGGTGCTGCGCCAGGTACACGGCGGTCAGGTCCGATCCACCGCGGCCCAGCAGCGCGATGCCGTAATCCTCAGCCTGCCCATAGAACCCCGGCACCACCGATACGGGAAACTGTTTCACCAGTTGCTTCAATCGAACGACATCCACCGAGGCCGGCTCCGCGTTCAATCGGTCGCCACGCGCGCGCAGATTGACATCGCGCGGGTCCAGAAGACCGGCGGGCACGCCCGCTCGCTCCAGAGCGAACATGAGCTGGGTGGCGGACTCCACTTCGCCCGTGGCCACAGCCGCGGCAAGCGCATGAGGATCGGGATGCGGCGTCCAGGCCCGACAAGCGGCAAAGATACGATCGGTTTCCCCCTCGAAGGCGGAAACGACGCTGATCACCCGCTCACCCAGACGCACGTGGCGGTAGATCTCAGAAACCACGCAGGCAAGGTCGCGCGCAGATCGCAGCACAGAGCTGCCGAACTTCAACACCACCAGGGGACGCAAATCGTTCGAATCCAGCATCGGGGCAGCCTCTTACGGTAAATACACGAGGCGCCGAGTCGAGATTGCGGATGCCAGAAATGCAAAAACCTGTTCAGCCCACGGCGGAACAGGTCCGACGTCGCTTTAGCAGCATTTCTTACGCGCCCGCAAGCTGTTCTTCAAATCGGCGCAGGAAACATAGTACGAGGCGAACAACGGGGCGTCAATAGCGGATGGGACTTGACGCACTTCACGGGTCATTCGGATCCGCCCTCAAGTCATTGATGGATCGGCGACCAGGTCAGCGGGTGCTGGCCCGGAGCGCATGGCGGCCGTTCCCAGTAGCCCGGAGTCCTGGAGTAGCTGACGATCGGCGCCGGCACGCGCAAGTCTCCATAAGCGGAAGCCGTGGTCAGGAAGCTGCCTGGGTCGGGCTGGGGAAGATCCGCCGGCAGCCGCGAGCGTTCCGCCGCATCCAGTTGACCCAGTTCCTGCAGGAACATCGAGGATCGTGTCAGGCTCACCTGAACGTGGTAGCTGCCGCCTTCCCGCTCTCTGCGCAGCAGCGCCGCGAGCACGCCGGTTGCCGCCAGGTACGGCGCAAGATAGTCATTCATCGTACCGGTGGGCGCCATGCGAGGCTCGTCCGCGCTTCCTTCATCGATAGCCAAACCGCAGGCGACCTGTCCGATGGGCTCGAACCCGCCGCGCTCGCGCCATGGCCCACCGTACCCATAGCAACTGACGGATACGTAGATGATGCCTGGACGCAGCTCGGCAAGCTGTTGCGGGCCAAACCCTTCACGCTCGAGCGCTCCGGGCCGCCAGGACTGCACGAACACATCGGCGCCGCTCGCGAGGCCCCGCAGTCGGTCCGCTTCTCCCGCGCGCTCGAGATCGAGCAAGGCCGAACGTTTTCCCCAGCCCGTGTCCAGCAGCATGATCTGGGAATCCGAACGCCACGGCGGTGAGACATGCAACACATCGGCGCCCTGCTCGGCCATCAACCGGCCGATGGTGGGGCCGGCCAGCACGTGGGTGAAATCCAGTACCCGAAGACCTGCGAGCGGGCGATGCCCGGCAGGCCAGGGCACGGGGTCCGACGCTGCGATCTTTTCGACATGGACCGCCGGCCGGGCGGCAAGCCACTGCCCTTGCGGGTGATCGAGCCATTCCTCGCGGGTGCGGGCAATCACCCCTACGGCCCGCCGTTGTGCCAGTGCTTCCTCGAGTTCAGCGGCATCGCGGCGAGCAATCGCCCGAGCGAAGCACGTTGCATCGTACCCACAGTCGAGGACATCCAGCAGACGCGTGAGCAACTCAGGATAAGCCAGCGTGCGAAGAACATAGATCTGCCGGCCATCCCGGGTCCGAAAGAAACCGCGATGATCGGTGCCTCGCGGATGCGGCTCCAGCCGGTAACCATCCTGATGGAGATGCACCACCGTCTGCATGCCGGGCACCACCGCGCGATTCATATCGACCGCGATGTCCTGCCCTTCTCCTGAACGCCGCTTCCAGATCGACGCCACCGCGCTTCCCATGGCCGCCAGCGCTCCGGCCGCCGCGGCTCCGACCCGATGCACACTGGGAACGATGGGATCACGGCCCAGGATGCTCATCCCACCGGCGATATCATCGGGCTTGAGGCCCACCTCGCGCCAGAGCCGGTCGAACACATCCTTGCCAGTCATTGCTGCCATGGCGCTACTCTTCAGTTCGAGATGGCGGCGTCGCGCGATCGTGCGCGCAGCTTCGCAGTCGCCCCGGCGTCGAACGTCCAGGATACCGCGTCCACCGCCACGCCATAGGCATCCCGAGCCCGCTGAACCGATATGAAACCGGCACGCACATCGTCCACCACCCGTTGCGGCTCGCGTTTCAGCGGATCACCCCAACCTCCGCCGCCGCTGTTGCGCGACTCACAGGCTTCGCCCGGAAAAATGGGCACGGTCACGAAGGTGCGCAACTGGCGCCGCTTGCCATCGGGCGCGATGATTTCCATCTCGGCCAGGTGAGCATCCTGTCCTCCGCTCACGCCGGCCGGTGCGCAACGCTGGCCATCACTGTTACCCGTCATGAGCAAGGACATCGCGCCTGGTTTCGTGTGCGCCACGAATCGGACGTAGCTTCCCGGCGAACCACGAAACTCCCCCGCTCCTTCAAAATCCGGCGCGACGTCGTAATGCGTCACGACGTAAGGGCAGCTGGCCTCGAAAAACTCCACATTCGGCCGGACGAGATTCCCGCAGGCGCTCTGGAAACCCACGCCCAGCCAACCGTCGAAGCCCTTGACCGCCCCGCTGCCGCCATCGCTACCGAAGGTCTCCGTGAAGTAGTTGCGCTGCTGGCCGGTGCGCGGATCGATGACGTCCGGCAACTGCCCGATGTTGATGGGACACAGATGTTTGGACCAGGGCGCCATGGCGCGATCCGGCAGTGCCTTGCCAATCGCCAGCAGACAGGCCTCGACGACCTGGGTGCCCACCGAAATCTGCGAGGCGCCCACGGTCGCGGGGTACTTCGGGTTCACGACGGTCCCTTCCGGCATGATGAACTTGATCGGCTTCATCGTTCCGCCGTTCTTGGGCACGCTCGCATCCACCAGGTACAGAAGGCCCACCATCGCCTGCGTAATGGTCACGCCCACCGGACAGTTCACGAACGTCGCCTGAGGATCAGTACCCGTGAAATCGAAGGTGATGTCTTCATCTTCGACGATGGCCTTGACTCGCACCCAGATCGGCTGGTCGTGGTGCCCGTCCCAATCCGCAGCCGATGCACCCTCGTAGACGCCATTGGGAATCTTGCGAATCTCGGCCCGCATCGCGCGTTCGCCGGCGGCGACGATCTCGGCCATGCAGGCCTTGACCACCTCGACGCCATACTTGCGGCATATTTGCTGTACCTGTTCCTCGGCCTGCGCCATGCAGCCGTTGATCAGTCGCGTGTCCATGTCCAGTTCAGTGGGCATGCGTACGTTTCGAAGCACGAGATCCCAGAAATCCTTCTGCAGCACACCGGCCTTCATGAGCTTCATTGGAGGGATGTTGAGGCCCTCGGCGATGATGTCGTACGCTCCCGCACCGTAGCCGCCCGGCAGGAAGCCCCCTGTGTCGCTGACATGGGTCTTGGCCTGGAAGAAGCCCAGATGCTCGCCTTCGAAGAACAGCGGCCGGATGAAATTCCAGTCGGGAAGATGGCCGCCGCGCACGATGTACGGATCATTGGCGACGATGAAATCGCCCGGCTCATACTCACCTTTGAACTTCGCTTCCAGGCCCTTGATGGCTTCCTCGGCCACCAGCGTATGAATCGGCGCTGCAGAAGCCGCCACCACGATCTTGCCTTGAGTGTCGAGGATGCTCTGTCCCAGATCACGCGCCAGCGCGGTCACGAACGACTGGGTCGAGTAGAGCACCTTCTCGCCCACCTGGGTGGCGAGATACTGAAGCTTGTTCCAGACGACTGAGAAAGTGATCGGGTCGATGCCCGCTCTGCCCGCGGTATTCTGTTTCTGTGCCATGACTCAGACTCCCGTTGCCGCGACGGTGGTAACAAAGTTGCCGTGGTCATCCACTTTCGTGCTCACTCCCGGTGGCAGAACGAAGGTGGTGAAGACCTCCTCGATGATGGCTGGCCCCTGGACCTGCGCGCCGCTGAGCAGCTTCTCCCCATCGTAGACCGGAGTATCGACGTAGTCCGAGCTTTCCGCGAACCAGGCCTTCCGATGACCCTTGCGGGCGGCGGCAATGTCGGTTCCGCGGGGACGCGCCAGCAGATGCGGCTTGCCGACGGCGGCGGTTGCACTGACATGCAGCCGCATGATCTCGGTCGGATACGTGGGATCGCCGTAACCGACCGTCTGCTCGTGAATGGCATGAAACCTTGCAATGGCCGACTTCAAGGTCTCACGCGTGATCTTGCCGCCTGCCAGGGGAGCATTTCGATCCCGGAACTGTCCGTAGTAGCGCACATCCAGCGTACGCTTGATGGATATCTCTCCCGGCTTCGCCCCCTCCGTGGCGAGCGTGGCCCGGGCCTCGGCCTCCATTTCCTCGAACAGCGCCATCAGTCTGTCAAGGTCGGCATTTGCCGTCTCGCTGTAGTAGGCGCGCTGGTAGTCGTGTTTGAAGTCACAGAACATCATGCCGAATGCACAGTAAGTCGGCGCCACCTTCGGCACGATGAGCTTGCCGATGTGCAGTTCCTGCATGAGTCGCACGGCATGCACGGCCGCGCCGCCGCCTGCTGCGCACAGCGCAAAGTCGCGCGGATCATAGCCACGCTGGGCGAAGGCGACATGGGTGCCGCTGGCCATGTTGGAATTGATGACTTCATGGATGGCGGCTGCGGCTTGAAGGACCGTCAGCCCCAGAGGACGAGCAACCTTCGCCTCGATCGCCTGTTCGGCCAGGTCCTTGCGCAGCTTGGTCTCTCCTCCCAGGAAAAAGCCAGGGTCGATGTATCCGAGCACGACATTGGCATCGGTGACTGTCGGATTCACTCCGCCCTTGCCATAGCAGGCCGGGCCCGGCGTGGCGCCGGCGCTTTTCGGACCCACCTGCAGACGCCCCGCGGCATCCACATGCGCAATGCTCCCGCCGCCCGCGCCGACGGCGCTGACGTCGACGCTGGGCAGCGCGAACTTCTTGCCATCGATGACCTGCTGGCGAACCGTCTCGACGACCCCCTCGTGCACCACGCCCACATCGAAGCTGGTGCCGCCCATATCCACTGAAAGAATGTTCGGGTAATCATGCTCGGCACCCAGGGTGCGGCCGAGCGAAGGACCCGCCGCCGGTCCTGACAACAGCAGCACCGCCGGGTTCTCCGCCACCACATCCGGCGCCGCCAGGCCGCCATTGCTCTGCATGAACTGCAGCTGGCCACGAAAACCATTTTCACGCAGGAGATTCCCGATCCGGGAGACGAACTTGCGGACCACGGGCGCCACATAGGCGGAGAACATGGCCGTACTCCAACGCTCGACCTCTCCCGCCACCGGCAACACGGTCGAGGAAAGCGTGACCTGCATGCCAGGGGCTTCCTGCCGGACGATCTCGGCGACTCGTCTTTCATGTTTGGGGTTGAGGTGGGAGTGCAGCAGCATGATCGCGACCGTCTCGACGCCCTGGTCGCGGAGGTAGCGGGCGGCCTTGCGGCAATCCTCCTCGTTCAGCGGCGTGAGCACCTGCCCGCGGAAATCCAGGCGCTCCTCGACCTCCGTCATCAGATGATAAGCCGCCAGGGGTTCGGGTGGATTGGCCCGGAAGTCGTACATGTCCAGCGGGCCCTCCTTCCACTCGATCTTGGCCACCTGCGGGAATGCCATGCGAAGCCGATAGCCCTTGGAGGCGATGGTGCCGAGCCTGGGGCCGCTGCGCGTTGCCACGGCATTGGTCGCCATGGTGGTGCCGAGCACGATGACATCGGTTGCCCCGAGAAGATCGGCGAGCGCGAGCTCGCGTGAGGCGGCGAGCCGGGACATGCAGTCCAGCGTGCCAACCGTCGGGTCGTGCGGGGTCGTATGCGCCTTGCGCATCGTGGCAAGCCCGCCTGCATCCATGAGCACGCCGTCGGTAAACGTGCCGCCGCTGTCCACGGATATGCGAAATTTCATGGCCATCCCCCTCAATAGCGCCTGAGTCATCAGGCTGCCACGGCACAAGCTATAGTGGAAATCGATTGTTATGATCGAATACTATCCATTTTGACGATACCCGATAAGCACCTTCGCATGAGATTCAACGGGCTCAATCTCAATCTGTTGCGCGTCCTGCACGTGCTGCTGACCGAGCGAAACGTATCGCGGGCCGCCAGGCACCTGCATCTGAGTCAACCTGCCGTCAGCGCATCGCTCGCGCAGCTTCGAGACTACTTTCGCGATCCTCTGCTGGTGACGCATGGACGATCGATGCTGCCCACCGCACTTGCCCTGGACCTCCTGCCCGAGCTGCACTCGATCATCCACCAAGTCGAAGCGCTGATGGTGCGTTCCCAGCAGTTCGACCCGAAGACCTCGGACCGGATGTTCCGCATAGCGGTGTCCGATTACCTCCTCACCGTGATCTTCACCAAACTCGTCCCTGCGTTGACGCGGACGGCACCGAGCGTACGGCTGGATCTGCAGCCGCCGGTTGCCGACATGCCTGCCTTGCTCGACAAGGGAGAATTCGATCTCATCCTCACGCCCGAGGAATTCTGCCAGGCTGAGCATCCCATCGAACTGCTGTTCGAAGAGCGGCATGTCATCGCCGGCTGGCGCAAGAACCCTCTGATGAAGCGCGCATTGAGTCTCGACGCCTTTCTGAAAGCGCCGCATATCAGCGTCAGCTTCGGCAGTGCGCGCCGGATTTCCTTCGCCGAATCTCATCTGCGCAAATTGGGACTGGAAAGGCGCATCGAGGTGTTTTCCTCCTCCTTTACCCACGTGCCGGAACTGCTGGCAGGAACCAATCGAATCGCCATCCTGCAGGAGCGGCTGGTCAGGACATTCGCTGCGCGGCATGCCATCGTCTGGCAGCCATTGCCCTTCGATTTTCCGCTCATGCGCGAGGCCATCCAGTTCCATCGCGCGAAGGTGCACGATGCAGGTCTGCGTTGGTTGCGAGAGTCGATCCGTTCGGCCGCGAGCCCCGTTTGAGGCTGCGGTAAGCGGCTCGTCGTTGGGCCGAGGATCTGCCGGCACGCGCTTCACGTTATGGTAAACGGCCGGAGCTGCGGCGTCGGCGCAGCTGTCCTTTGAAGCGGCCACACCAACCGCCCGCGAAACTGGCCTCATTGACAACTCCGGCGACGAGGCTCAATGTCAGGCGCTTCAACGCAGTGTCAATTCGCGGCGGGCTCGATGTTTTCCCCCCGCGAGATCAAGAATAAAGTCGTCGATGTCCTCGTGTTGTATCAAACATGGAATGAGGGGAAAATCAATGCTGCGCAATTCAGTCCGCGCCATCGCTGGCGCCACCTTGGGTCTGTTGTTCGGTGCGCCCGCTGGTGCCGCTTCCACCGCTGCGGCTCACGACCCGGCCGCGCTCAACCGCCTGCAGGCCGAGGTGGGCAGCGCGTCCGTCAGTCTCGATCCCGCCACCGGCGCCGCCCGCTTCGTGCGCGTGAAGCCCGCTGCCGCGGCCTCCACGGCAGGCGCCGCTCCGGCCTCGCCACTCCTGCGGCCCAGCGCGCAGTCGATGAAGGACAGCGCCACCGCGTTCATCAATCGCCACGGTCGTGCGCTGGGACTGACTTCCGGTGCTGCCGAGCTCACCTTGCGCGGCAGTACTACCGACCGTCTGGGTCATTCGCACCTCACCTACTCGCAGGAGTACGCGGGCCTGCACGTGTTCGGCGCGATGCTCAAGGCGCACTTCGACGCGAATGGCGATCTGACAGTGGTGAACGGAACACTGATTCCGGACATCGCAGTGTCCTCGGCGCCTTCGCGCAGTGCGCGAGAGGCCGAAGCCACGGCGGTGAGATCCGTGGGCGGAAAGAAGGTGTCGGCCCGCAACAGCCGGCTGCTGGTGTTCCGCGAAGGCCTGGCCAAGGGCGTACCCGGTCCCGACCACCTCGCCTACGAAGTGGAAGTGGGCGATGGCGCCCGCGTGCGCGAATTCGTGTATGTCGATGCGCACACCGGCAAGATCATCGATCGCATCAGCGGCATCTACGATGCGCTGAACCGTCGCGCCTACGATGGCGAGAACCTTCCGACCGTTCCGCCCACCTACCCCGACAGCCCCGTATGGGTGGAAGGCCAGGCCTTCCCCACCGGCATCGTCGAGGCGGACAACATGATCCTGGCCTCGAAGGAGACCTACAACTTCTACCGCAACGCCTTCGGCCGGGATTCCTTCGACGGGGCCGGCGCGACCATGGATGCCATCTTCAATCGCGGCTACGCCTGCCCGAACGCCTCCTGGAACGGAACGTTCATTTCCTTCTGCCCGGGACTCACGGTGGATGATGTCACCGCGCACGAGTGGAGCCACGCCTATACGGAGTACACCGACGGCCTGATCTACCAGTGGCAGCCCGGTGCGCTCAACGAGTCCTATTCCGACATTTTCGGCGAGACCGTGGACCGCATCAATCATCGCGGCACCGATACGCCGAACAATCCGCGCACCCCGGAGAGTTGCTCGGTGTTCGGCGGCTCCCCGCCTCCGGCGCTCACGGTCAGCGGCGGATCGGCGGCGGGCAGCTACCCCGGGCTGACCTCGGCGAACGAACCGACGGCGCCTTTCACGGTGGGCCCGGCTGCACTCGAGATCGCCTCACCCGTCGATGCCTGCACGCCCCTGGCGCCTTTGAACGGCAAGATCGCCGTCATTGATTTCACGCTCAATCCGGATGGCAGCAGCCAGTGCGGATCGGGCACGCGTGCGGCAAATGCCATCGCGGCCGGCGCCGCCGGCATCGTGTTCGTCGCCCCGCCGAGCGGGTTGCTCCTGCTCGCCTCGGATCCGGCCATCGGCAGCATCGAACTCACCAATGCCGATGGCGCAGCGGTCAAGTCGGGGCTGCCGGCCAATGGCTCCTTCACGGTGGGCGTCGGCACGGACAACTCGGTGCGCTGGCTGCTCGGCGAGGATGACTACGCGCCCGACCTGACCGGCGCGCTGCGCGACATGTGGAACCCGCGCTGCTTCAGCAACCCCGGCAAGGTGTCCGACAAGTTCGAATACGCCTGCTCCACCGATGATCAGGGCGGCGTGCACACCAACTCCGGTATTCCCAACCACGCCTATGCGCTGGTCGTGGATGGCGGCAGCTACAACGGTCACACCATGAAGGGCCTCGGCCTCACCAAGGCGGCGCACATCTACTTCCGCGCCAAGGTGACCTACCAGGGACCGACGACGGACTTCTCCGACCATGCGGATGCGATCGAGCAGTCCTGCCGGGACCTGATCGGTGCGAATCTCGCCTCGCTGACCGATGGATCGGCCTCGGGACAGTTCATCTCGCCCGCGGACTGCAAGCAGGTGCACGAGGCCATGCTCGCGGTGGAGATGCGCAATCCGCCCACCCAGTGCGACTTCAAGCCGCTGCTGGCCAAGTCACCGCCCGCGCTGTGCCCGCGCGGCAGCGAGACGCAGGATCTGTTCCGCGAGCGCTTCGACAGCGGCAAGCCGTTGCGCGAGCACTGGCGGGCGAGCCACAGCGGCACCACCGCGGACTTCACGGCACGCGACTGGACGGTGGCATCCCACCTGCCCGGCAACCGGCCGGGTCGTGCGTTGTTCGGACCCGACCCCGACATCGGCACCTGCGGGCCGGGCGGTGATGAGACCGCGGTGCTGCACGTCGACAGCGAGAGCATCACCGTGCCATCGAAGGCTCGCACCACCTGGCTGGCCTTCGACCACTGGGTCGCCACCGAAAGCGGCTGGGACGGCGGCAACTTGAAGATCAGCGTGAACGGCCGTGCATGGCAGATCGTCAAGGCGGGAGACTTCGTCTACAACCCTTACAACGCCACGCTGTACACTGCCGACGATGGCAACACCAACCCGATCGCGGGAGAACCGGCCTTCACCGGATCCGACGGCGGGCAGGTGGAAGGGTCCTGGGGCCGCTCCATCATCAATCTCGCCCCCTATGCCAAGCCGCGCGATCGCATCCGGCTGCGCTTCGACATCGGCAACGATGCTTGCGGCGGGCAATTCGGCTGGTACGTGGATGATGTGCGGGTATATCAGTGTGAGGCCAATCACCACTGAAGGCGGGGTCGCATCCAGCCCGGGTCGGGGGTGCCCATGGGGGCACCCTCGCGCCCCGCGCTGAATTCTCGCACCCGGCGCGTGGGCCGAGCGCCGGGTGCGTTCATCTCAGCCCGTCGGATTCGGGTTGCTCGCGCGTCAGCAGCAGCGTCGCGATGTAGCCATCCGGGTCGAGCCGCTGGCCCGCAATCGGGTACGGCTCCAGCACCTGCAGCAGGACATATCCGTCCCCGGTGGCCGCCCATCGTCGCTTCGCGGTCGCGGTATGCAGTTCGAGCTGTTGGCGCGGGCCACCTGGCTTCTGCACCCAGATGCGCACCGTGGCATCCCCAGCCCAGATGCAGGTGTCGCCCTTGGGACAACGGGAATCGGCGAGCACGGCATCGAAACCCACGAGCAGGTATCCAGACCCGGCCGTGATCGACTGGCCCCGCCTCAATCTCAAAGTCGCAGGAAAGTCGCCAGCAACGGCTGGCTCCGGCATGGCGGCTGCCTGCGGCGCTTCGCGCCTGGCCTCAGCTTCGGATCCCGGGGCGGGCTCAGGTTGCGTCCCAGGTCCAGCCATGGCGCAGCCGGAGAGCAGGAACAGCAACGAGACACCAATGACTACTGCCTTGGGCACCGCGCGACCCACCCGCTCACGGCCCGACGAATCCGCCACTGATGAATCCGAGCTGGCTCGCCGAATGCACGACGATCACCGGCGCGGCGAGGCCATTGCCCCTGAGCAGATGCCATTCCATCTGCTGTTGCATCAGGGACTGAAGCTGCAGCTCCGCCAGCACCTCGCCGGTGGCCAAGTCCAGCGATCTCAGGTGCGGGGCTCCCAGCGGGCCCTCATCACTGTTGGACACGAACAGCCGGGAGCCGCCACTGCTGGGAAGAACCCCGTACGGATCCGGATAGCTCAACTGCCTCGTGACCGTCATCGTGGCAGCATCGATCCACTGCCCGCCATCCAGATACAAGGTGCCGCCCGCCCAATGCAGCCGCGTACCAGGGAATGCACCCTGATTGTCCGACGAGACGATTCCCTGCGCATCGACGACCATCTTGTACACACCGGCCTGCGCGATACCGGTTCCGAACAGGGTCTGTGAGTCGCCTCCCCAGGCAAGCCAGTCGACCAGCGTTCCGCTGTCGGGATTCGTCGATCCGGCAGCCTGATGGGCGCGCGGCACGGCATCGTCGAAGATCGCCACGCCCGCTTCCTGCGGCACCTGCCCAAGATAGGGATATCGATTCAGCGCAACGGCGATGGTATGCGGCGCACCCGGGGCCACCTGGATGTCAGCGGCATACAGCAGTTCGTTCTTCGCACCGCGGCCGACGGAGATCACCGTATCTGGCCTCAGGTCGGGCAAGGTGAAACGCTGGATCGTCCCATCGTCCACTCCCGCGTAGACGAACTGACCGTCATCGCTCACCGCCAATGCACCGGTCCCATTGCCGCTCAGCGCCACCGGTGGTCCGACTTCCTTCGTGGTGGGATCCAGCGTCGCGAGATGGGCAACATTGTTGTCGCCGACCGGCAGCAGCAGCAGGATCTTGCCGTGCACCGGGTCCCAGGCCATGGTCCGGAACGGCAGGACCATCGCCGTGAATCGATAACCCGTTGGACCATCGACGACGATCGAATCTCCCACGGCATACTCGACGTTCACCGTATACGGACTTCCCGGAACGGGATTCAGGCATGCCTCGTCCAGGCAGGCGGAGATCGTGAGCGGCGTGTGAGTGGTGCCGGCAGGCAAGCTGTTGGGCGAGGCCAGAAGGATGGTCAGGGTTCCCGCCGCCGTTCCCTGCGCATAGGCGTAGCTGTTGCTGACACCACTGCCGGTGCTGCCGGCGCCCGTGACCTTGAAGAACGGTTGGGCGCCAAAATCCTGCAATGTCATGGCCACTTCGATCGGCGGCGGTGACAGGACATCGATGTTCAGGCCCTGGTAGGACACGGTGCTCCGGGCAAAGGAAACCGTCGGTGGGTGACTGCTGTCGTACGGTGTCACTTCATACTTGACCGCGAGGCTGGCCGATGCACCGGCGATCGGATTGGCGCATGCCGCGTCCACGCATAGCTGCACCTCGACCGTGTCCGAGTAGGTTCCGGGACGAAGATCCCCGGGTGCCCGGTAGGACACCGACATCAACGGCTTGCCGGCCGCGTCCCAACCCACGCCCGCCGCAGCGATGCCATTCATCGAATAACGGGTCTCGGCATACGCCGCGCTGGAAGGGACGTTCAGCAGGTGAATCTGCGCGCTTTCGGGTGCGACTCCGTTCACGGCTGCGCTGACGCTGATGTTCGAGGTGTCGAAGGCAAGCGGCTTCCCTGAACCGCCACCACCACCGCCGCAACCGGCGAGGACCAGCGCCATGAGGGACGCGGCAAGCAAGGGGCTGATCTGCAACTGGCCTTCCATGGATGAGTAACATGTTGCCATGCGCAGCCGCCGCCGTCAGCGACGCTGGAGCGATTTCCGCCCCTCCAGGCTTCGCAGGCTGGCGGTGCACGGGGGTCCACCCCATAATGAATTCACATTCGCATCCACAGCTTGCCCGGAGCCTGCATGACCCCGCTGCCCCCTTCCGCACCCGCCCGCTTCCACGACAACGCCGGCGGCACCGGCGCGCGGCGCGGCGAACAGGTGCTCGCCCGGCTGCGGGAGCGGCCGCCCGCCATCTGGTATCGCGGCGAGGCGGTGAAGGACGTCACCACGCATCCGGCGCTGGCCGGCGGCGTGCGGACCCTGGCGGCGCTCTACGACCTGCAGTGGGAGAAGCAGGAACTGTGCCTGTTCGACTCTCCCAGCACCGGCCGCAAGGTGGCGCGCTCCTTCATGATGCCGCGCACCCAGGAGGAACTGGTGAGCATCAGCCGCGCCATGAAGGTATGGGAGGATTTCACCCGCGGCATGATGGGTCGCGTCCCGGATTACATCAACCGCGCGATGACCGGCTACGCCGCCGGCGCAGCCTTCCTCGCCGAAGGTGATCCGCGTTTCGGCGCAAATGCCGTGCGTTACCACGAGTACCTGCGCGAGCACGACCTGTGCCTTACCCACACGCTGGTTCCCCCGCAGGCGAACCGCGCGGTCAGCATGGCGAAGCAGGCCGACCCGTTCCTCGCGGCGCGCATCAAGGAAGAAACCGATGCGGGCATCGTGATCCGCGGCTGCCGCATGCTGGCCACGCTCCCCGTCTCCGACGAGCTCATGGTGTTTCCCTCCACGCTCCTGAAGAGCCCTGAGGAGGATGCGCCCTATGCCTTCGGTTTCTCCATCCCGAATGACACCCCCGGCTTGCGTTTCATCTGCCGCGAAAGCGTCGACTTCGGACGCTCCCACTACGACCACCCGCTGGGTTCGCGCTTCGAGGAGATGGACGCGGTGGTGGTGTTCGACGATGTGTTCGTGCCGTGGGAAGCGGTGCTGCTGTACCGCGACATCAAGCGCTGCAACGAGGCCTATTCACGCACCGGTGCGGTGGTGCACATGACGCACCAGGTGGTGGTGAAGAACATCGCCAAGTGCGAATTCATGCTCGGTCTCGCCTCGATGCTGGTGAACAGCATCGGCGCGGAGATCTTCCAGCACATCCACGAGAAGCTCGCCGAACTGTGGGTGAACCTCGAGACCATGAAGGCCTTCCTGCGCGCGGCCGAGGCCGATGCGCAACTGGATGAATGGGGCGTGATGCGCCCGGCCTGGAACCCCCTGGATGCCGCCCGCAACCTGTTTCCGCGGCTGTATCCTCGCATGGTGGAGATCATCCAGCAGATCGGCGCCAGCGGCCTGGTCGCCATGCCCACCGAGGCCGACCTCAAGGGCCCGCTGGTGGAGGACATCCGCCGCTATTTCCAGGCGGCGCGTGCCGACGCCTTCGACCGTATCCCGCTGTTCCGGCTGGCCTGGGACGCCTCGCTTTCGGCTTTCGCCTCGCGCCAGGTGCTGTACGAGCGGTTCTTTTTCGGCGATCCGGTGCGCATGGCGGGCGCCCTGATCGCTGGCCATCAGCGCGAGATCCAGGATCTTGCGGAGAAGGTGCGCAGCTTCGTCAGCGCCAATCGCGACGAAGCGTTCGGGCAGGCGCCGCGTTGAGGGACCGGCGATGAACGACACCCCGACCGACCCGCCGGCGCCCGATACGCGCCAGTTCCGCGACACCGTCGGGTTGTTCGCCACCGGCGTCACCGTGATCCTCGCGCGCAGCGGCGATGAGGCCATCGGCATCACGGTCAACGCGGTGTCCTCGGTGTCGCTGGATCCGATGCTGATGCTGTTCTGCCCCGGCAAGAAATCGCGCTTCGCCAGCAACCTGGACACGCTGGCCGGCTTCAGCATCAACATCCTGCGCCACGACCAGCAGGCGCTGTCCAGCTGGTTCGCCAGCGGCTGGAAGGAAGGCGCCCCGCCGCCGTTCCGGCTGGTGCCAGGTCCGCATGCGCCGCGACTGGAAGGGTGCCTGGCCTCTCTCGACTGCACCTTGCAGCAGGTGATCGACGCGGGCGACCACTGGGTCGTCATTGGCCGCGTGTGCGCGTTGCACCAGGGCATCCCGCCCCGGCGGCCGCTGGTGTTCTTCGGTGGGCGCTATCGCGGTCTCGACCTTGCTGACAGCAAGCCCGCGCCGGAATTGAATTCACAGGGCGAACCGGCGCACATCTACTATCACGACTGAGCGCGGCCGTCGATGCCGCGCCCGAGCGTGCGGTTCAGCGCGCGGCCGTGGGCCGCACGATCAGCACGTCGCAGGTCAACGAGTCGAGCACCCGCTCGGCCGTGTTGCCGATGAACAGCCGCTTGATCGCCGAACGCGACACCGCGCCCATCACCACCATCCCAGCCTTCAGCGAGCGGGCGAGGAAGGGCAGCTCGATGGCCGGATCCCCCGAACGCAGGTGTGCCCTGCCCCGCCCGATGTCATATCGCTGGTTGACGCGACGGAACTGGCGCTGCACCGAGGCCTTGTAGCGCCTCTCATCGGGCAGCGAGAGCGGGATCGACGAGGGCGCGCCGATGGAGCCGGAGAGGAAACCGACCAGCGGTGCGTATACGTGCGCGGTGTTGATCGTGCCGCCGAGCACCTCAGCCATGCCTCGGGTGACGTCGATGATGCGCGCATCGAGCGAGGCCGGCTTGCCGGCCGCGTGCCAGGGGTCCAGCGCGGCCAGCAGCGCAGGCTTCTCCGGCAACGCGCCGGTCTTGACGATGAGCAGCGGCACGGGGCACTCGCGGATCAGGCCGTAGTCGGTCTGCGAGAGCAGCACGCGCGCGAAGATGTTGTGCTTGTGCGCCTCGATCAGCACCAGGTCCGCCCGCAGCCGTTGCGCCTCGCGTGCGATGGCTTCGTGCGCCGGGTAGTCGAGCACCACCTTCGAGCTCACTTCCACGCCCTCCTTGCGCAGGCGCGCGGCGAGCGCTTCGAGATCGCGGGTGGTGTCCGCGAGCACGATTCGCGCGAACTCGCGGGACTCGGCGCGGCTGATGTCACCGTAGGAGCCGGTGAGGGCGACGGAGCTGAACAGCTCGATGGAAGCGCCGGAGCGCTTCGCCAGGTCGACGCCGCGCCGTACGGCCTTGTTGGTGCGGGCCGACGGATCGGCGACGGCGATGAGGAGTCTGCGCAATGAATAGCTCATGGAACCTCCGCGCGGGGTTGCGTCGCGCACGTTCAGGAAGATGACGCCGCGTGTCCCCTGCAACAATCGTGGCAATTACCTAACGCGCTGCGGTGCCGGCGGGCCACTTCCAATTGCGTACCTCGGGCAGGTCCACGCCGTGCTCGGCGATGTAATGGCGATGCTCCACCAGCTTGTTCTGCAGGTGCTGCTTCAGGTACACCCCGCGGCTGCCGGTGTGCGGCAGCCGGTCGATGGTGTCGATGACCAGGTGGAAGCGGTCCAGGTCGTTGAGCACGGTCATGTCGAACGCGGTGGTCACCGTGCCCTCCTCCTTGTAGCCGCGCACGTGCAGGTTGTCGTGGTTGCGGCGCCGGTAGGTGAGCCGGTGGATGAGCGTCGGGTAGCCGTGATAGGCGAAGATGATGGGCTTGTCGGTGGTGAACAGCGTGTCGAAGTCCCGGTCGGACAGGCCGTGCGGATGTTCGCTGCTCGACTGCAGCTTCATGAGGTCGACGACGTTCACCACGCGCACGCACAGCTCGGGCAGGTGCTCGCGCAGGATGGACACCGCGGCGAGGGTCTCGAGCGTGGGCACATCGCCCGCGCAGGCCATTACCACGTCGGGCTCGGCTGAATCCTGGTCATTGCTCGCCCAGTCCCAGATGCCGATGCCCTGGGTGCAATGCTCCACCGCCGCCGGCATGTCCAGCCATTGCGGTGAGGGATGCTTGCCGGCGATCACCACGTTGACGTAGTGGCGGCTGCGCAGGCAGTGATCCATCACCGACAGCAGGCAGTTGGCATCGGGCGGCAGGTAGACGCGCACCACCTGCGCCTTCTTGTTGACCACGTGGTCGATGAAGCCCGGGTCCTGGTGCGTGAAGCCATTGTGGTCCTGCCGCCAGACATGCGAGGCCAGCAGGTAATTGAGCGAGGCGATGCGGTGGCGCCAGGGGAGCGTTGCGCTCACCTTGAGCCACTTCGCATGCTGGTTGAACATCGAGTCGATGATGTGGATGAAGGCCTCGTAGCAGTTGAACAGGCCGTGCCGGCCGGTGAGCAGGTAGCCCTCCAGCCAGCCCTCGCACTGGTGCTCGCTCAGCATTTCCATCACGCGGCCGCTGGGCGCGAGTGACTCATCGCCGGGGAGGATCGGCGCCAGCCATTGCCGGTCGGTGGCCTCGAACACCGCCTCCAGGCCGTTGGATATCGTCTCGTCCGGTCCGAAGATGCGAAAATTGCCGGACTCGGCGTTCATCCGCACCACTTCGCGCAGGAAGGGACCGAGCAGGTGCGTATCGCCACGCCCCAGGACGCCGGGCTCGGGAACGGGCACGGCGAATTGGCGGAAGTCCGGCAGCCGCAGGTCGCGCAGCAGCCGGCCGCCGTTGGCATGCGGGTTCGCCCCCATGCGGCGGTCCCCTCGCGGCGCCAGCTCGGCCAGCTCCGGGCGCAGCCTTCCGCCGGCATCGAACAGCTCTTCCGGCCGGTAGCTGCGCAGCCAGTTCTCGAGTACCGGCAAGTGCGCAGGGAAGCGGCGCGGATCGGACACCGGCACCTGGTGCGAGCGGAAGGTGCCAGTATTGGGCAGTCCATCGACCATCGCCGGCCCCGTCCAGCCCTTCGGTGAACGCAGCACGATCATGGGCCAGGGCGATGGCACTCGTTCGCCGCCCTCGCGCCAGCGCCGCTGGATGTCGCGGATGCTGCGCACCGCCTCGTCCACGGCAACGAACATGGCCGGATGCATGAGCGAGGTGTCCTCCCCTTCGACGAACAGGGGCGCCCAGCCCAGGCCCCGCAGCAACTGCTCGAGCTGCGCGCGCGGGATGCGGGCGAGAATCGTCGGATTGGCGATCTTGTAGCCGTTCAGGTGCAGGATGGGCAGCACGGCGCCGTCGGTCCTGGGATTGAGGAACTGCACCGAATGCCACGAGGTCGCCAGGGGCCCCGTCTCCGCCTCGCCATCGCCGATGACGCAGGCAGCCACGAGCTGCGGGTTGTCGAGCACCGCGCCGAAGGCATGGCTCAGCGAGTAGCCGAGCTCACCCCCCTCGTGAATGGAGCCGGGGCACTCGGGCGAGACGTGGCTGGGGATGCCGCCCGGGAAGGAGAACTGCCGGCACAGCTTGCGCAGGCCCGCCTCGTCCGCGCTGATGTCGGGATAGATTTCCGGATACGTGCCCTCGAGGTAGGTGTTCGCCACCAGCGCCGGCCCGCCGTGCCCGGGGCCCGACAGGTAGATCATGTCCAGGTCGTGCTCGCGGATCGCACGGTTCAGGTGGACATAGATGAAGTTCTGCCCCGGGGTCGTTCCCCAGTGTCCCAGGAGCGTGGGCTTCAGGTGCTCGGGCGCCAGCGGCTCGCGCAGCAGCGGATTGTCCAGCAGGTAGATCTGCGCCACCGACAGGTAGTTGGCGGCGCGCCAATAGGCGTCCATCCGGGCGATCAATTCCGCATCCGGTGCGCGGGTGGGCATGGCAGGACCTCGGGAGTTTCAGTTCAGGACAATGATCTTACGACTGCATTCGCGATCATGAGTTCTTCGTCGGCGGCGATCACGCGCACGCGCACGTCGGCCTCCGGAGGCGAGATGATGGGCGCGCGGGCGGCGTTCAGGGCGCTGTCCACGCCCACGCCGAGGAACCCCAGGCCATTGCAGATGCGCTCGCGGATCACGGCGAGGTTCTCGCCGATGCCGCCGCTGAACACCAGCAGGTCGATGCCGCCGAGCGCGGCCGTCATCGAGGCGATCCACTTGCGCGCCTGGTAGCAGAAGGCCTCGATCGCCTCCGCCGCCGCCGGCTCGCGTGATTCGCGCGCCAGCAGCTCGCGCATGTCGGAGCTGATACCGGAGATGCCCAGCAACCCGGACTCGCGGTTCACCATGGTGGAGAATTGCTCGAGGCTCATGCCCTGCGTGCGCGCCAGGTACCCCGCGAGCCCGGGATCCAGATCGCCGCTGCGCGAACCCATGATGAGGCCCGCGGTGGGCGTGAGTGCCATGCTGGTGTCGATGCTGCGGCCATCGAGCACCGCGGCGACACTCGCGCCGTTTCCCAGGTGCGCGAGCACCACGCGCCCGCTGCTCGCGGCCGGATCGCCGATGTGGTGCAACTCCTCCACCAGGTGCTGGTAGGACAGGCCGTGGAAGCCGTAGCGCCGCACGCCCAGATCGAAGAACCGCCGCGGGATGGGCAGACGCTGTGCCACCGCCGGCATGTCGTGGTGAAAGGAGGTGTCGAAGCAGGCCCACTGGGCAACCCCGGGACGGGCGGCGCGTGCCTCGTCGATGAGCATCAGTTCCTGCGGGAGGTGCTCCGGGTCGAAGGGCACGAGCGCGCGCAGGGATTCCAGCAGGGCCTCATCGATGCGCCGCGGCCCCGCGGCCGACAGGCCGTGCACGACGCGGTGACCGACGGCCAGCCACTGCGGCTCGCGGTCGTACAGCCAGCGCACCAGCCGCGCCGCGGTGTCGAGCGCGGCCGACTCGCCGAACACCGGCGCGAGCGCATCAGCGTCCTTGAGGCCGTGCACCGACAGGTGCGCACGGTGCGTCCCTGGCCGGTCGAGCTTGCCCCACCACAACCGTCGCGCCGGCTGCCGGGCCTCGAAGGCGGCGAAGCGGATGCTGGAGGAGCCGGCGTTGAGCGTGAGGACGACGCCGGCCGGGCTCATTGCACCTTGATCTCGACGGCCTTCGGAGTCTTGGCGGGCACCTTGGGGATGCGCACCCGAAGGATGCCATCCTTGGTCTCGGCGCTGATGTTGTCCTGGTCGGCGTTCTCGGGCAGCGCGAAGCTGCGGGAGAAGCTGCCGTAGAAGCTCTCCACGCGCAGCGTGTTCTCGTCCTTGTCCTCTTTCTTGAACTTGCGCTCGCCGGAGATGGTGATCACGCCATTCTGCAGGGTGATCGCCACATCCTCCTTGTTCACCTCGGGCAGCTCGGCCTTGATCAGGTACTCATTCGCCGACTCGCTGATGTTCGCGGCGGGCGTCCACTCGGTGCCTTCCACGGCACCGCCCGGACGGCGGGTCAGGCCGGATACACGGCGGAAGAATTCATCCAGCTCACGCATGGGCTCCCATCGAACGATGCTCATGACGACCTCCTACAGGGATGATGACCTATAACACCAGGGCCGGCGGTTCCGGCCCGATGGCGCAGATTCTCGCACCCTGCCGGGGGAGGCCGTAAATCAGGAATGTTCCGTAAATTCCAGCGCCGGGCGAGCCTTGAAAAATCTACAGCAAACCCGACGTGCCGCGCCTCACCACAGGCGAGCGGCGAGCGACTCGGGCTTGAGCGCCAGCACGTCACACTCGATCTCATCGAGCATCCGTTCGGCCGTGCTGCCGATGAAATGCTCGAACAGCCGGCCCCGGGAGATCACGCCCATCACCAGAAGGTCGATGCGATGGTGGGAGACGAACGATGGCAGCGCCTCCACGGGGCTTCCCTCGACGAGGTGCACCCGCTCGCGCTCGAGTTGGTGTCCGGCGAGCAACTGGCGCAGCGCGTCGGCCTGCTGGCGACGGGCTGCCGCCACGGGCGTGACCACGGAGGCGGCATATTCCGGGCTCCCCCCCGTCCCGAGCTCGGCGAATTCCTCCAGCGAACAGAAGGCATTGACCACCGAGAGCTCGCACGGGAAACCCGTGGACAGGTACTCGAGGGTGCCCAGGATCTCGTGATCCAGGCTCCAGGGCTTGTCGTCCGGGTGGCCCGGGTCCACCGCGCCAGCGATGTGCAACGGTCCCGGGCCCCACGCCCGCGGCTTCGCCAGCAGGAGCGGCGCCGGCGATTCACGCAACAGGAACCAGTCCAGGTGCGACAGGAAGGCGCGCCGCAGCAGCGAGTGCGGGTGGGTGTCCATGACGACGAGACTGGGGCGAAGGGCCTTGATCTGCGCCAGCATGGCCGCCGCCAGTGGCGTCTCGAGCACCACCTCGGTATCGACGGTGAGACCAGCGTCGCGCAGTGGCTCCGCCAGGGTCTCCAGGCGGCCACGGTGCGGCAGGATGAGCCGATCCTGCGCAAGCCGGCAGGTCGCCGCGTCCAGGAAGTTGGAGGCGCAGGCCGCGCTCGAGGGCTCGACGATGGAGAGCACGAGACGGGCCCGGAAGCCGGCGGCGATGCGCGCCGCCTTGGCAATGGCGGGATGCTCACCGACCCGCGGATCGATGAACACCAGGACGGACTTGATGCGATCCATGCCACCAGTGTGACACAGGCGGATGCCCATCAGCGGATACGTGGTTGCCGCAGGACGCGCCGGTTATCATGCGCGCCATACCTTGGGGAGAGACCATGTCCGACCATCCGACCCGCTTCCGCCGTTGCCTGGCATCGATCTGTGCCGGCGCCTGCCTCGGCTTCCTGTCGCTGACCGCGACCGGCGCCACGCCCTCCTCGCCGGCGGCGCCGCCGGCCGCGGTTCCCGGACCCCAGGACATCGGGGCTGCGCTGAAGGATGACCAGCAGGTTACCCGCGGAACCCTGCAACAGGGCGGGAAGAGCCTGTCGTACCAGGCCGAGGCGGGGGTGATGGTGGTCCACGTCAAGGACCCGATGGACGAAGAGCCGCCAGTTGCGCATGACGACAAGCCGGCGCCCCCGCTCAATCCACCCCATGCCAGCATGTCCTACGTGGCCTATTTCCGCACCGATGGCGCGCGCGGGGAGGCCGATGCGCGCCGGCCGATCACCTTCCTGTTCAATGGCGGACCCGGATCATCCACCGTGTGGCTGCACATGGGCGCCTTCGGGCCGCGGCGGGTGATCACCGCCGAGGACTCGCACACGCCCGCCGCGCCATATCGGCTCATCGAGAACGAATACTCGCTGCTCGATGCCAGCGACCTGGTGTTCATCGACGCGCCGGGCACGGGCTTCGGGCACCTGCGGGGCACCGACAAGGAAAAGGCGTTCTTCGGCGTGGACCAGGATGCGCATGCCTTCGGGCAGTTCATCGTCGAGTTCCTCTCGCGCCACGGCCGCTGGAACTCGCCGAAGTTCCTGTTCGGCGAGAGCTATGGTTCGACACGCGCAGCCGCCCTCTCCCGCATCCTCGCCGAGGAGCATTCGGTCGACCTGAACGGCATCCTGCTGATCGGGCAGATCCTGAACTACGACAACAACGCCGATTCCCCGCAGTCGAACCCTGGCGTGGAGACACCCTATGCGCTGGTGCTGCCCTCCTATGCCGCGGCGGCCTGGTACCACCATCGCCTACCCAACCGGCCGGAGCAGCTCGAGCCGCTGCTGCGCGAGGTCGAGTCCTTTGCGTTGAACGAGTACCTGCCCGCGCTCACCGCCGGGAGCGAGCTCGACGCCGAGCGCTCGAGCCGCATCGCCGCGCGGCTGCACGACTACACGGGGCTGCCCGTGGACTACCTTGAGCGCGCGCGCCTGCGCGTCAACGTCGGCATGTTCGCCCAGCACCTGGCCGAGGGTCAGTCGACGGTGGGCCGGCTCGATGCCCGCTTCGCGGGCCCCAGCGAGGATGCGCTGCTGAAGGAGGCAGACTATGACCCACAGTCCTCGGCCCTGTCATCCGCGTACGTCTCGAGCTTCAACGACTACGTGCGCAACACGCTGAAGTTCGGCGCGGGCAAGACCTACAAGGCTTCCGCGGACGTGGAGCAGACCTGGGACTTCCAGCATCGCCAGCCGGCAGAGAAATCACGCGGCCCGGGCGTCGTGAACGTCATGCCGGATCTTGCCGATGCGATGACGCACAATCCGCAGCTCAAGGTGCAGCTCAACAACGGCTACTTCGACCTGGCCACGCCCTATTTCGCGGCCCTGTACGAGCAGCGCCACCTGCCGCTGCCCGTCTCGCTCCGTGCCAACCTCGAGTCGCACTTCTACCCGTCCGGCCACATGATCTACGCGCGCGAGGCGGACCTGGCCGCCCTGCATGCGAATGCGGCGGCATTCATCCGGCGCAACGCCACCGCTCATTGAGGCATCCTGCCCGGCAGGAGCCTTGGCCGCTCAGGCGCTGCCCAGCGCCTGCAACGCAACGAGGTGGTGGCGCAGGTTCGCAGTTGCTCGCGAAGGCGCGCAGGTCGCGGTCCTCGCCCGCGCTGATCTCCTGCTCGAACAGGGTGATGGCCTGCTGGTGGGCGGCGATCTGGTCGCCGATGTACTGCGCGTCCGAGTAGCTGCCATTCGCCTGGGTCCCGGCGCCAGGTCCACTGGCGCGGGCGCGGGCCAGCCCTTGACCTTGAGCAGGCTCACCAGGCGCTGGTTCGCATCGCTGTGGTCCTGGTGCATCATCTGCGCCACCTGCTTCACATCCTCACGGCGCGTCATCAGCGCGAGCCGCGCATCCGAGACCTCTCGCGCGCCGGCCTGGGAGGCCTGTGACAGGAATCGTCCATCGTGGGTTCCCGGCTTTCCGGCGGCAGTGGCAGTGGCCGCCGGGTAAGTCTCGTGTTCTCGAAACCATCACCCCGGCCGAGATCTGCCTGGAATGCCTCGGTTCCACCTTCGCGCCAGCGAGCACGCCGGCGCAGACACAGATCGCCAGGGGAATCACCTTGTCCAGATTTTGCATGGGCCACTCCTTTCACGATGAGACCTCGCCGCGAGGAGCGCCGCGAACGCGCCTTCGGCACGCCCAGGGTGACTGCGGACCTTCGTGCAGGGGGCACGTCGCGGCGCTCGCATCGAGCCTGTACCTTCAGAACCGTCTGCAATGTCGGCGTCGCACGGGATGCGGCGTCGGGAATCCCAGCCGCCTTCGAGGGTGCGGCGGCGCGTCGGACAGGCGCGGTGCGCGCCTGTGGTGAGCAGGGGCCGGCCCGCCGGATCATGGTGGCGATCGACAAGATCCCAAGAACTGCTTCAGGAGGATGAATGATGAACGCCGGAAAATTGACGCTGTTTGCGCTGCTGGCCATGACCCTCACCGCTGGCTGCAACTGGGCTGAGTCGCCGCAGAAGACGGCCAACGACGTTGCGGAAGCCCGGCAGGATGCCGCCAAGGACAATCAGGAGGCGGCTCGCGATGCGGCCAAGGACGCCAACGGCAGCATGGGTGCGGCCACCAGCGGCCAGGACAATGCCATGGGCAATGGCACCACGCAGAAGGGTGAGTACGACATGGCCGTGACGCGCGCGGAAGGCGATCACAAGGTCGCCATCGAGAAGTGCGAAGCGATGAGCGGCGCGCAGCAGAAGGCGTGCAAGGAACGCGCCGATGCCGAGCTCGAGACCGCCAAGGCCAACGCCAAGACGGCCTATCCCAACCGCTGAGCGCGGCCGTTGTCGGAAGACCTCGTCCCGGTGGGGCGGCTCAGAAAGCCGTGGCGTCGGCCCGCAGGTCGCGGTTGCGCAAGAAAGGGAACTCCGAGATCGGTCGCGGCGCGGCGATGAAGTAGCCCTGCGCATAGGAGATGCCCAGCCGGCCGAGCTCGAGCAGCACCTCGCGGGTTTCCACCCGCTCGGCAATGGTCTGGATGCCCATGGCCCGGCCCACCTGGCTGATCGCCTCGACCATGCTCCGGTCGATGGGGTCGTGGGTGACGTTCTCGATGAACTGGCCGTCGATCTTCAGGTAGTCCACCGGCAGGGTCTTCAGGTACATGAACGAGAGCCCGCCGCTTCATCATCCAGCGCGAAGTGGCAGCCGCGCGCCTTCAGCTCTCGCATGAAGTACACGACGTTGCCGAGATTGGAAATCGCCGCCGTCTCGGTGATTTCGAAACACACCGCGCCCGGCGACAGCGGGTGCGAGCTCAGCTCGCTGATCAGGAACTCCAGGAAGCGCTCGTCGTTGAGCGAGGTGCCGGAGAGATTCACCGCCACCGTGAAGGGCTGCACGGAAGAACTCTGCAAATGCGCCACCTGCTCCAGGGTGAAGTGCACCACCCACCGGTCGATGGCCGGCATGATGTTGTAGCGCTCGGCAGCCGGAATGAATTCCGCCGGTGCCACCAGGACTCCGCCCTCATCACGCAGCCGCAACATCAGCTCGAAGTGCTGGCGAGGATCGGGGCGGGCGCCGATGGCGACGATGGGCTGGAAGTAAAGATCGAAGCTCCCGTCATCGCAGGCGCGGGTGAGCTTGGACACCCAGTGCATCTCGCGGTGGCGCTCGGGCACGTCGTCGGGCTTGTATAGCTGCACGCGGTCGCGTCCCTGATCCTTGGCATCGTAGCAGGCCACGTCCGCCGCGCTCATCACGCTGGCCACGGTGGGCGTGTCGCGGGTAATTTCCACGATGCCGATGCTCACGCCGACGGTGAGCACGCCGTCCTGCCAGATGAAACGGAAATCCCGGATCGCCTGGCGCAGCGAATCCGCGATGCGCAGGGCCTGATCCAGCGTGCACCGCTCCAGCAGGATGCCGAATTCATCACCGCCCAGGCGCGCCAGCGTATCGCCGGCGCGCACGCGTGACTGCAGCACGCCGGTGATTTGTTTGAGCAGCTGGTCGCCCGCCGGATGCCCACAGGTGTCATTCACGATCTTGAACTGATCCAGGTCCAGGTACAGCAGTGCATGCTGCGACTGGGAATTTTCGCGCACGTTCTCCACCGCCGCATTCAGCCGGTGCTCGAATTCGCGCCGGTTGATGAGCCCGGTCAGCGCATCGTGGCTGGCCTGGTAATGCAGCGCGCGATGCAGGCGCCGCTCCTTGCTGACGTCGTGGAACACGATGACGGCCCCGATCAGATGGCCGGCTCGGTCGCGGATGGGCGCCGCCGAGGTCTGGATGGCAATCTCCTGCCCGCGCCGGTTGACCAGCACGGCGTTCTCGGTCAGGCCCTGCACCTGGCCTTCGCGCAGACAGCGGGTGATCGGGTTCTCGATGGGCACGCGCGTGGTTTCGTGCACCGTGGTCAGGACATCGCCGATGTGCTGGCGCTGTGCCCCGCGGTTCTCCCAGGCGGTGAGGCTCTCGGCCACCGGGTTCATGTAGTCGATCAGACCGTCGGAGTCGGTGGTGATGACCGCATCGCCGATGGACTGCAGCGTCACCTGCGCGCGCTCCTTCTCCTGGAACACCGCGGTCTCGGCCTGCTTGCGCTCGGTAATGTCCACCACCGTGCCTTCAAACCCGATGCAGCGCCCCTGCACGTCGCGCACTGCCCGGCTGCTCTCCAGTACCGTCACCAGGCTCCCGTCCTTGCGGCGCAGGTTGAATTCCTCGTTGCGCACCTCGCCGGCAGCATCCAGGCGGCGCGCGAAGGTCTCCCGCTCGTTGGGATTGCCGTACAGGTCGACGGCATTAAGAGCATAAACCTCCTCCGCGGAGCTATAGCCGAACATCTCGACGAAGGCGCGGTTGACGGCGAGGAATCGCCCTTCCAGCGTGGTCTGGTAAACGCCCTCCATCACGCTCTGGAACAGGCCGCGGAATTTCGACTCGCTGTCGCGCAGCGCATCCTCCGAACGGCGTCGTTCGATGGCGATACTTGCCAGCTGCGACATGCGCGCGCTCAGATCCTGGTCGCGCTGCGTCGGAGTGCCGGTCTCGCGGCGATACACGGCGATGGTGCCCAGCACGCCGCCATCGGCAGTCCGGATGGGCACCGACCAGCTGGAACGCAGATGCGCAAGCGTTGCCGCCTCGCGGCGATGCTCCCACAGCGCATCCGCGGCGATGTCGGCCACGATGACGGCGCGCGATAGGTACACCGCCGCGCCACACGTGCCGAAGCGCACGCCCACCGGGCAGGCGTCCATGGCGGCGATAAACTCGCGCGGCAGGCTGGGCGCCACGCCGTACACCAGGCAGTTGGAATCCCGGTCGAACAGATGGATGGCGCAGGCGCCGCCCTCGATCACGCTTTCGATGACTTCGGCGATGGCGGTGAGCGTATCGG
This sequence comes from Steroidobacteraceae bacterium, assembly GCA_046347195.1. GTDB lineage: Bacteria > Pseudomonadota > Gammaproteobacteria > Steroidobacterales > Steroidobacteraceae > TMP-86. The sequence continues at coordinate 32,382 of JAXMGQ010000032.1, read as the reverse complement.
TCAGCGGCGCATTGGCGGCGACCTTTTCGAATACGCGCCGCTCGCCGATGGCGATGTTCTCGGCGCGCTTGCGCTCGGCAATGTAGGTGATGCTGCCGCGGATCAGGCGGCGCGAGGAACTGGGCAGGCGCACCAGCCGCACTTCGCAGGGCAGGAGCCGGCCGTTGGAATCGCAGTGCATCCACTCGAACACCGGCGTGCCACCATCGAGCGCACTCTGGATGTAGCCGCGCACCACGCCGAAGGAAGAGGTGCCGTCGGGCTGATGCGCGGGGCTGATCTTGTCGGGACCGGCCGCCAGCAGCGCGCTGCGATCCATGCGGAAGAAACGGCAGGCATTTTCATTGACATCGGTGAACTTGTGCTGATCGACGTCGAACACCACGATGACTTCGGGGGCGTTCTCCACCAGCGTGCGGTAACGCGCCTCGCTCTCGCGCATGTGCTGTTCGGAGATGTGCCGCTCGGTGGTATCGCGGATGCAGACGATGTAGCCGTCGCGGCGGTTGAGCTTCGCCTTGCTGACGGCGATCTCGGCGGCGAAACGCTCCTCGGCCTTGGAACGGCCCCACACCTGATGGGCCGCGAGATCCATGTGCGTGTCGTCTACCCGCGCCGCGAGTTGCTCGAGGAAGGCGCGCGCGCCGCCTCGACCGGCAATGTCCGGCAGCAGGAAATCCAGCGTGCGCCCCAGCACCTCGGCCTGCGCGTAGCCGAAGATGCGTTCGCCCGTGGGGTTGCAGGTCTCGATGTGGCCGTCCTCGCCCACGGTGATGATCGCGTCCTTGACGTTGTCGAGTATGGCCTGCAGGTGTGAGGCGCTCTGCTCGCGTATCTCGCGTGTCAGGGCTTGCGCCTCGTCCGACATCAGCTGCATGGAGCGCACGATGCCGCGGCGCTCCTCCTCGATGCGATCGTAGTGCTGGCTCACCACGCGCAGCAGCGCATTCAGATCCAGTTCGCCGCTGCGCCGCCGGGATTCGCGCATCTGCCGTTCGAGCAGGCGGTTCAGGCCATCGAGATCACCGTCCTGATCCACCCTGCGCTGCACTGCCGTTTCGCCAGACAACCGCTCACTCCCGCATCGAAATTGGATACCGACGCGGGCCTGCTGCGCGTGCCTGCTGCGCACGCCTCGTGCCGGCATCGTGAGGCGGTGATTGTCGAATCGGCGAACCGGGCGCGGTGTGACGGGGGTCTCGATTTCCCCAACAATCGGTTAAATCGTGCCTGGAACTGCCTAACGCGGCGCAGTTCGGTCGCGGCGGGTCCTCAACCGTCGGCGGCGCGCCCCGAGCGCCGCCGCTCGCTCTCGCGCAGCTCGCGCTTGCGCAGGCGGATGGAGGCCGGCGTCACCTCGATCAGCTCATCGTCGTCGATGAATTCCATGGCCTGTTCCAGGGTAAAGCGCACGGGTGGTGTCAGCAGGATGTTCTCGTCCTTGCCGGCGGCGCGGATATTGGTGAGCTTCTTGCCCTTGAGCGGATTGACCACCAGGTCGTTGTCGCGGCTGTGAATGCCGATGATCATGCCCTCGTAGACTTCCGCACCCGGGCCGATGCACAGGCGGCCGCGCTCCTGCAGCGAGAACAGCGCATAGGCCAGCGCCGTACCCTGGCCGTTGGCGATCAGCACGCCCTGCGGGCGCTGGCCCAGCTCGCGCTGCACCTGCGGCCCGTAATGGTCGAACACGTGGTGCAGGAGCCCGGTGCCGCGCGTCAAGGTGCGAAACTCGGTCTGGAAGCCGATCAAGCCGCGCGAGGGAATCATGTAGTCCAGGCGCACCCGGCCGCGGCCGTCCGCCTGCATGTCGCTGAGCGCGGCACCGCGGCTACCGAGAGCGGACATGACGTCGCCCTGCGCCGATGCCTCCACGTCCACCGTGAGCTGCTCGTAGGGCTCGTGCGGCTGTCCGTCGATCACCCGGATGACCACGCGCGGCCGCGACACGGCCATCTCGTAGCCTTCCCGGCGCATGTTCTCCAGCAGCACGCCGAGGTGCAACTCGCCACGGCCGTAGACGATGAACTTGTCGGGATCGGCGGTGGACTCCACGCGCAGCGCGACATTATGGATCTGTTCGCGCTCCAGGCGTTCGCGGATCTGGCGGCTGGTGACGAACTTGCCCTCGCGCCCCAGGAACGGCGAAGTGTTGACCTCGAAGGTCATGCTGATGGTGGGCTCGTCCACCGTCAGCCCGGGCAACGCCTCCGGCTGCGTCGGGTCGCACAGCGTATCGGACACCTTGGGCTCGGCGATGCCGGCGAAGGCCACGATATCGCCGGCGCCGGCCTGCTCGACCTCGACCCGCGTCAATCCGTGAAAGCCCAGGATCTGGGAAATGCGCTCATTGCGCTGCCGGCCTTCGCGGTCGATCACCACCACGTTCTGGCCGCGCTTGAGGGTGCCGCGCTTGATGCGCCCGATACCGATGGCGCCCACGTAGCTCGAATAGTCGAGGAGCGTGACCTGCAGCTGCAGTGGGCCGGCCAGGTCCACGTCCGGCGGCGGGCAATGCCGCACGATGGTCTGGAACAGCGCCTCCATGTCCCCGCCGCGCGCCGCCGGATCGAGACTGGCGAAGCCGCGCAGCGCCGAGGCATACACCACCGGAAAATCCAGCTGCTCATCGGTGGCGCCGAGCCGGTCGAACAGGTCGAAGGTCTGGTCCAGGACCCAGCCCGGGCGCGCCTCGTCTCGATCGATCTTGTTGATGACCACGATGGGCCGCAAGCCGTGCTTGAACGCCTTCTGGGTCACGAACCGGGTCTGCGGCATCGGCCCGTCCACCGCGTCCACCAGCAGCAGCACGCAATCGACCATGGCCAGCACCCGTTCCACCTCGCCGCCGAAATCCGCGTGCCCGGGCGTGTCGACGATGTTGATGCGGTAGTCGCCCCAGGTGATGGCGGTGTTCTTGGCCAGGATGGTGATGCCGCGCTCGCGCTCCAGCGCGTTCGAATCCATCACCCGTTCCTGCACTTCCTTGCGCGCATCCAAGGTTCCGGATTGGCGCAGGAGCTGGTCGACCAGCGTGGTTTTGCCATGATCGACGTGCGCGATGATGGCGATGTTGCGTAAGGCTTGGGTCACGGTTCGCTCTGGCGGGCAAACCGCGCATTATAGAGGATACCTTAGCCTATTGGGCGCGCACCGCAGCCGGCGGCGCAGTGGGTTTGCCGTCCTTGCCGTCGTCCTTGGAGTTGCCCCGCACCGGTGCGGCGCCAGCCGCGGCCACGATGATCGGGACGGTGAAACTGCGCGTGTCGGTGAAATCCGGGTTCTTGAACGCGACCGCCACGGTGAGAAAATAAATGCCCTCGGCGGCCGGTGTCACCGACACGCTGGAACGGTACACGCGGGTGCGCGCGATGTCGTTGAAATTCACCACCGTCTGGTCGGCCGCCAAGCTCAGTCCGTCGGAGCCCGACAGCTCCAGCGAAGCCGAGGGCGCTTCGGTGAGCGGCAGCAAGGCGAGCTGCACTTCCAGCGGCTTGCCCGCCTCCGGCCGGGTCGCGATGTCGAACTTGAGATCGGCGATTTCCGCGCTGCGCGCCGGGCTCGCCGCCGATACCATGCCGGCGGTCTGTTGCTCGCGTGTCGGACCCGGTTTGTCGACCCGCGCGGACTTGTTCTTGTGCAAATGCGGTCCCGGGTCGGTGCCGCCGCCAGACTCCCCGCCGCAGGCTCCCAGGCAAAGTGCCGCGCACATCAACAGGAGTCTGATAATCGACATGGTCCGTATCATCGCCTGCCGGCACGATGCCGACAAGCCACTCATGCGCCGAGCGTCAACGGCGGGCCATCCAGCACTTCCAACTGCTCGCGCAGGGCAGCCAGGTGCTGCTCCCAATAGCGATTTTCCGCAAACCAGGGAAATGCCCTGGGAAAGGCCGGGTCATGCCAGCGCTGCGCGATCCAGGCGCTGTAATGGATCATGCGCAGCGCCCGCAAGGGCTCGATCAGCGCCAGCTCCGAGCGATCGAAGCTGCAGAACTGCTCATAGCCAGCCAGCAGGTCGGTGAGCTCACGCCGCATCTGGTCCGCCCCGCCCGACAGCAGCATCCACAAATCCTGGACCGCGGGTCCGGTACGACAATCGTCCAGGTCGACGAAATGCGGGCCCGCCTCCGTCCACAGCACGTTGCCGCGATGACAATCGCCGTGGATGCGCAGCATCCTTGCTCCGCCCCAATCCGGCAGACACCAGGCAATACACTCCAGAATCTGGGCGGTCACCTCGGCGTACTTGTCGGCCAGATAATCGGGCATCCACAGGCCGGCGAGCACCGTGTCGCGCGCCTCCTCGCCCAGCTGTCGCGCATCGAGCCGCCCGCGTTCGAAGAACCGGTCCGCGCCACCCACGGCATGCAGCCGGCCCAGGAAACGCCCCATCCACTCGCGCTCGGATGGCTGTCCGAGCTCGGGCCACCGCCCGCCATGGCGTTCGAACACGGCGAAGGCGAAACCCGCGGAGCGGTGCAGGCTCGCCCCGCCCAGCCGCAGCGGCGGCACCACCGGCACCTCGGCCTGGTGCAGTTCCCAGGCGAAGGCATGCTCCTCGACAATGGCGGCATCCGTCCAACGCCCGGGACGATAGAACTTCGCCACCACCGGTGCGCCCTCCTCGATCCCAACCTGGTAGACGCGGTTCTCGTAGCTGTTCAATGCCAGCACGCGGCCGTCGGGATTCAAACCCACGCTCTCCAGCGCCGCCAGTACGGCATCCGGAGACAGGTGTTCGTAAGGGGTTTCCTGGTTCACGACCGTTGCGTCATCCTCGAAGCGAGACCGACCGGACCGCGGCCCTCAGGGCCCGGACCTGCGTCACGAAAGTCCACATGGTAAACCGACGTTGCCGCCCGCATTCGCTATCATTTGCCGATTCGATCAGGAGCTTGAGGAATGTCAAAAGGAGCGATCTTGGTGACTGGCGGAGCCGGCTACATCGGCAGTCACGTGGTCAAGCAGTTGGGCGCGGCCGGTGAGCAGGTAGTGGTGCTGGACAACCTCAGCCGGGGCTTCCGCCAGGCGGTAACCAGCGGTGAGCTGGTGGTCGGCGAGGTGGGTGATCAGGCGCTGCTCCGGCGCATCATCTCTGAGCGTGGCATCGACACGGTGATGCACTTCGCCGCCTACACCATCGTGCCCGAGTCGGTAGCCGAGCCGCTCAAGTACTACGGCAACAACACCTGTTCCACGCGCGCGCTGCTGGAAGTTTGCGCGCAGCAGCAGATCCGGCATTTCGTATTCTCATCGACCGCCGCGGTCTATGGAATTCCGGCCGGTGGCATCGCCAGCGAAGAATCCGCGACCGTCCCCATCAATCCCTACGGCACGTCCAAGCTCATGAGCGAGTGGATGCTGCGGGATCTGGCCCACGCCAGCGACCTGCGCTATGTGGCGCTGCGCTATTTCAATGTCGCCGGCTCCGATCCGGAGGCGCGCATCGGCCAGGCGACCAAGGGCGCCACCTTGCTGACCAAGGTGGCGGCGGAACACGTGGTGGGCAAGCGCCCCCATGTTTCGGTATTCGGCAGCGACTACGCCACCCCCGACGGCACCGGCGTGCGCGATTACATCCACGTGGAGGATCTGGCCTCGGCCCATCTCAAAGCCCTGGACTACCTGCGCGATGCCGGCAGGAGCGTGACGCTGAACTGCGGCTACGGCCATGGTTACAGCGTGCGCGAAGTGCTGCGCATGGTGGAAAAAGTGGCGGCGCGACCGCTGGTGGTCCGCGAGGAGCCGCGCCGCGCCGGCGATCCACCCTCGCTCGTCGCCAAGGCCGAGCGGGTAAGACGCGAGCTGGGCTGGAAGCCTCGCTACGATGACCTGGAAGTCATCGTGAAAAGCGCGCTCAACTGGGAACGCAAGCTCCAGCAGCACCCCTGGTAGCCGCCGCGGCGGCAGCAGTGGCACGCTGGTAGAATGCGCGCCCATGCGTTTTCCGCGCCCCAAATCCCTAAGCGGCCTGATGTTGATCGGCTTCACCGTGGTGGCGGCCCCTCTGCTGTTCGCCATCCTGAACGCCGCGGTGCGGATGAACGAGCTATCCAACCGGAGCGAGCTGCTGGTGGTGCACGGCGTGCGCGCCACGCGCAACAATCAGCTGCTGTTCGAGGAAATCGCCTCGCTGGAGCGCACCGCACGCCTGTACCAGATCATCGGCAACTCCGACTCGCTCGACGTATACGCGAAGAACCACGCGCGGCTCCAGGCCACCGTGGAGGACCTTTCCCGCCTCACTCTGGACGCCGAATCCGTCCATGATCTTGCCTCGCTCCGTGAGCAGAGCAACATGATCCTGGCCAGGCTCAAAGCGGCGCGGCCCAACTCATCGCAGATGGCCAAGGTGGTGAGTGCGTTTCCGCAGCTGGCGGAACTCGCCTCCAAGGTCTCGACCCGCATCAGCGTGCAGATCGACAGCGAACTGGCGCGGCTGCAGCTGGCCACGCAGGCTGCACAGCGCAACCTGTTCTGGCAGACGCTGCTGCTGATTCCCATGACCCTGCTGGTGGTGGGCATTTTCACCTACTTGTTCGGCCGTCCCATCCGCGCCATCGATCGCTCTATCAGTGAGCTGGGCCGCGGCACGTTCTCCCGCCCCATCGCCATCACAGGACCGGCAGACCTGGAACGCCTGGCGGCCCAGCTGGAATGGTTACGCGTGCGACTTTTGGACTTGGCGCAGGAAAAAAACCGGTTTTTGCGTCATATGTCACATGAACTGAAGACGCCATTGGCGAATATTCGCGAAGGAACCGAACTATTGATGGACGGCGCAGTCGGTGAGTTGCAAAGTGGCCAGCGCGAGGTCACCGCCATCCTGCGCGAGAACGGCATGAAACTGCAGCGACTGATCGAAAACCTGCTGTCGTTCTCCGCCTGGCAGGCCAAAAGCGTCGGGCTGGATTTATCGGAGTTCAAGCTGCGTCCCCTGGTCAAATCGGTGCTGGAGAATCAACAGTTGACCCTGGTGGCGCAGCGTGTTCGCCTGGACGTGCAGATCGAGGATCTCGTGCCCTTTGCCGACCGGGGGAAGCTGCGGCTCATTTTCGACAACCTGCTGTCCAATGCGATCAAGTTCACACCCCGAGGGGGCACCATTTCCATCCACGCCCGCGGCGAACGCGATCAGCTGGTCATCGATGTCATGGACACGGGTCCGGGCATCCCTGCGGCGGAACGCGCCCGCATATTCGAGGCCTTCTATCAGGGCAAGACGCCGCAGGGCGGCCACGTGAAGGGCACGGGCATCGGTCTGTCAGTGGTCACCGAATTCGTCAATGCTCACGGCGGCAGCATCGAGATCCTGGAGGCCCCCGGCGGTGGCGCCCATTTCCGGGTACGCCTGCCCCTGCGTCAGCCCGCGCCCCAAGCGGAAGCGGAGCCCGCCCATGCCGCGTAAATCGCGGGTAGCCACTCTGGTTCTGGGTGCAGCGTTGCTCGGCGCCTGCGATCTCACGGGAAGCCTCGCCAGCCGTCAGCAGTCCAACGTCCAGCCCTCAGTCAGTCCCGCCGCTCCCGGGGCCGCTTCCATTGCCGCCGTGCTGGATCTCATGGTGGGTCTGCACCAGACCGACCCCGGCCGTCAGGCGGAAGTCTTCCAGGCCGCCAAGGATGCCGCCGAGCTGACCCCCACCACCAGCAACAAGCTGCGCTATGCCGTGGCGCTGGCCACTCCGGGCCATTCGGCCACCGATCCCGTCGCGGCACAGCGACAGTTGTCAGAATTGCTCGCAAGGCCTGAAACTTTGTTACCCATGGAGCGCAATTTTGCGCTGGCCGAGTTGAACGAAGTCGAGCATCTCCTGGTCCTGCAAGCCGAGAACAAGCGCCTGCGAGACGAGGATGCGCGCGAGTCCCGGGATCGCCAGCAGTCGAGCAATCGGCGCCTGCAGGCGGAGATCGAGGAGAACGCGCGTCTGCGCAAGGCCCTGGACGAAGCGCAGGCCAAGCTCGACGCCGTCACGCACATCGAGCGCTCGATCAACGATCGCACGACGCCGGCCCCACGCAAGCCATGAAGCGCATCGTCGAAGGAGCCAGCTTGAACGCCTACTCGATCGCCCCCACGGTTCCGCTGTTCAGCGGCCTGAAACCCGCCACAGCCCGGGATCTCGGCAACCAGAAGCGCAAGGCGCGCATCCTGGTGGTGGATGACGACCCGGGGCTGCTGCGTCTGCTCACCATCCGGCTGCGCGCCGAGAACTACGAGGTGGAAGCGGTGGAAAGCGCTGCCGCGGCATTAGCCGCCTGCGGCCGGTTCCGCCCCGATTTGGTCATTACCGACCTGCGCATGGACCAAATGGACGGCATCGGCCTGCTGAAGGAACTGCAGGGCCGCTGGCCCGGCCTGCGCGTCATCATCCTCACCGCCCACGGCACCATTCCCGACGCGGTGCACGCCACCCAGAGCGGCGCGTTCGGTTTTCTCACCAAACCCGTGGACAAGCAGGAACTGCTCGACCACGTGCAGAAGGCTCTGAAGGTGTCCGGTTTTGCGCAGCTCGACGAGGACTGGCGCGCAGAGATCATCACCCGCAGTCCGTTGATGGAGGACAAGCTCGCCCAGGCCAACATGGTCGCGGGCACGGATGCCCGAGTGCTGCTCACCGGCGAATCCGGCACGGGCAAGGAGGTATTGGCCCGGGCCATCCACAAGGCGAGCCCCCGCCGCAACAAACCCTTCATGACCATCAACTGTTCCGCCATGGCGGAAAACCTGCTCGAGTCGGAACTTTTCGGTCACGAAAAGGGTGCCTTCACCGGCGCGGTGCGTTCCCACAAGGGACTGTTCCAGTCAGCCGACGGCGGTACGCTGCTGCTGGATGAGATCGGTGACATGCCCATGCGCCTGCAGATCAAGCTCCTGCGGGTGCTGCAGGAAAGCCAGATCCGTCCCGTCGGCAGCGCCGAGGCCATTCCGGTCAACGTGCGCGTGATCTCCTCCACGCACCGCGACCTGCAGCAGCTCATGGTCAACGGCCAGTTTCGCGAGGACCTGTATTACCGGCTGAACGTGGTGCACATCGACATGCCACCGCTGTCGCGCCGGCGCGAGGACATCCCGCTGCTGGTGTCGCATTTCCTGGAGCAGGTGTGCAAGGAAAGCAGCCAGCGCAAGATCTACGCGCCCGAGGCGGTGGAGCTGCTGGCGACCTCCGACTGGCCGGGCAACATCCGCCAGCTCTACAACGTGGTGCGCCAGAACGTGGCGCTGGCGCGTGGACCGATCATCACCGCAGAATCGGTGCAGCAGTCGCTGGGCGGCAACCCCACACGGCTCCCCTCCTTCGACGAGGCGCGCGATGAATTCACGCGCAATTACCTGTCGCAGATCCTGCAGATCGCCACCGGCAACGTGAGCCAGGCAGCGCGCTTGGCCAAACGCAACCGTACGGATTTCTACAAGCTGCTGTCACGGCATCAGTTGATGCCGGATGATTTCAAGAAGAGCTGAGGCGCTTGCGGCGGCCGGTGTGCTTACGGGCGCCTGCGCCACAGGTGCTCGAGGCGCGGCCAGAGGCGCGAGCCGATCCACGAGGGACGCAGTCGCCGCTGCACGATCTGCACTTGGCGCAGAACCTCGGGCGCCAGCACCCCGCCTGGCACCTCACCGAAATTAAACGCGGCCTGTGCCTCGGTCTTGGTACCCAGCAGCAGCGCCGATACTTCGCCGAAACTCAATGGGTAGCGTGCCGCGCCGAGCGTCATGGAACCGCATTCCCGGGCGACAAACGCGAAGTGCTGGGCCTTGCGGGCGGTGGAGGCGATCTCGCGCCGCGACCAGCGGCTGCGCTGGTCGTGAGGATCGTGAAACACCGCCTCCGCAGCAAACTTTCCAGTCAAAAAGCCACATTTCAGACAGGAACGTACCAACACGCCCGCACCCACTGCAGCCAGCGCGCGCAGCCGGCCCAATAGCGGCTGCGGATCGAGCAGCGAGAACGCCACCTGCACAACGTCGATGCGCTGGCAGCTGAGCAGGTAGTCGATATCGGCGGTGGAATACAACGAAACGCCGGTCCAGCGTATCTTGCCAGCACGCTTCAGCGCATACAGTTCTTCGTAAAGCTGTTCCTGGGCGCCGCGCGGCGCCCAGTGAATCTGGTACAGATCCACCGCCTCGGTGCGCAGCCGACGCAGCTGATTTTCCAGCGTGGCAGTCATGCCTTGCGGTTGCCCCGAGTACTTCGTCGCCAGCACCCAACGGTCGCGGCGCCCGCGCAGAAATTCGCCGATCACGAGTTCCGAATCGCCGTACACCGAGGCCGTGTCAACCAAGTTGCAGCCGAAGCTTTCGGCCCGGGCGAGCGCGCGCAACGCGTCGCCCCGTTCGACCTTGCCATAGGCGTCACCGCCGATGGCCCAGGCACCGAAGCCGACTTCCGAGACCCGCGCACCGGTGCTGCCGAGCGCACGATAGGTCATGGACACGCTGCCACCTAGTCTTGCCGGCCGGACAACGGCCGCATCAGCAATGCCGGTGCGTGCAAATAGCGGGCATTGCGCCGCTTGGCGTCGATATCCGCATATATCGCACGCATACGTTCCACGCTGAAACCGAGTTCGGCGGCCATCGCTTCCGGCGTGATGCCCCGGTCCCGCCCCCAGAGCGCCAAGTCCATCTGCCGGTAAGGCAGCGCGAAAAAGAATTCATCCTGTCCCTGTTCGAGACTGTAGGTGTCCGTGGTCGGTTCGGCCCTGCAGATCTGCTCCGGAAGATCGAAATACCGGGCCATGGCGTAGACCTGCGTTTTGTACAGATGGGCGATGGGCTTGAAGTCGGCGGCACCATCGCCGTTTTTTACGAAAAAGCCCTGATCGTATTCCAGGCGGTTCGGTGTCCCGGCCACGGCGTAGTTCAGACGGTCAGCGTGAAAGTATTCCAACGTCTTGCGCACACGCTGCTTGAAATTGGTCGCCGCCACGATCTGCAGGTAGTCTTGCAACCTCAGCCGCTTGTCGATCACACTGCCGTCCGGCGCCGAGGCGATGATTCTGAACACATTGACCCGGCCGTCGGTGCCGCCGGAAATCACGATCTTCATGCGCCAGCCGGGACCATAGCTCGGTACGGCCCGGCACACCGCCTCGTCCCGCCAGCGGTAGCAGCCGACGGCTTCCAAGGTGCCGGCTATGTCCTGCACAACGGTCTGCACGTTCAGATGCGCGGTCAGCATCTGCGCACGCCATGCACTGTCGGGGACGAATCGCGCTCCGGCAGGATCAGCGCAAGCACGCGGGCGGAGCCGACGGCACGCGTCGCAAGCGCCAGGCACACCGAACTGTCGATGCCGCCGGAAACCGCCACGACGATGCCGCGCCGATGCAAATCGCTGACCAGCGCCGCGCGCATCCCCGCAGCGATTGCCTCGGCTTCGGCGGCGCAATCCAGACTCAGCGCTTGGCTAGAAAATCCGCGCTCGGACATTGCTACAATTCCTCCTCATGATCCGCCAGCCACCGCCGTCTGATCTTTCCCGAGGCGGTCTTCGGGAGGGCATCGACGAACCGTACTACCTTAGGCACTTTATGACCCGCCATACGGCACTTGCAGTAATTCTTGACGGCCTGCGAGTCCAGTCCGGCACCCGGAGCAACCACTAGCACCTTGACGGCCTGGCCAAGCAGCGGATCCTCGATACCGAACGCCGCCACTTCCTGTACCTTCGGCATCCCGGCGATGACCGCCTCCACCTCCTCCGGGTGGACCCGGTGAGCCCCTACCTTGATCATATCGGTGCGGCGGCCGACCAAATACAAGTAGCCATCCTCGTCCAAGTATCCCATGTCGCCGGTGTTGAGCCAGCCATCCTGCAAAACCGCGGCTGTGCCCGCGCGGTCGCGCCAATACCCCGCCATGATGCCTGGGCCCTGAGCCCAGATATGGCCCCGTGCCTCGCTGCCCAGCACATCGCCGGCATCGTTCCGGATTTGCAACCGGGTGCGCGCGATGGGAATACCAACCGAGCCCGGCTTGCGGTCCAAATCGGCCGGCGGCAGATAGGTCAGCCGCGCCGCGGCCTCAGTCTGGCCGTACATGCGGAACAGCTGACAGTGTGGTAGCGCGCGCCGCAAACGAGCCTGCAGCACCGCGGACATCGGTCCTCCCGCCTGCGTGACATAGCGCAATTCCGACAGGTCGTAGCGGGACAGATCGACGCGCGCTAGCAACAGCTCGAAGGTCGATGCCACGCCAGCAAATCCGCTGGCGCGCGTGCGTGCCAGCGCTTCGACCACCAGGTGCGGAAAGGCGAAATTGTCGCACAATCGAAGATGCGCCCCAACCCGCAGATGCGTATGTAGCACGGAACTGCCGTACGAATAGTGGAACGGCAGAACCACGACGCTGCTATCGGACGAGGTCAACCCCAGGTACTCGACAATGGCATCGGCGTTGCTCGCAAGGTTCATGCCGCTGAGCATCACCCCCTTTGGCCGTCCGGTGCTACCGGAGGTATACAGCATGAGGCCGGATTCATTCTGCGCATCAGTGGCCAGGCGGGTACGCAGGTACTGCGCTTTGATCACGTCGCCGCGCGGCGTATCCAGACTGTTCGCCAGATCCGGCGCCGATAGCCACGATTGAGCACCGGGCATATTCTTGAGTGCCGCCTCCATGTCGATGTTATCGAGGTTGGCGATGATCAGACGCGGATCGCAATGCCGTAGCCAGTAGGAGAACTCGGCGGAGCGCGCTCCCGCATCAAGCGGAACCGCGATGGCACCAACCAGCATGGAGGCATACACAGCGACGATGAACTCGGGGCTGTTATTCAGCGCGATCGCCACCCGATCGCCACTGCGGACGCCGGCCGCATCAAGACGGCAGGCCAGGCGGATCACGTGACCGCACAACTGCTCGTAGGTGAGCTGCTCACCGCGATGCGACACGGCGATGCGGGTGGCAAAACGATCCGCCGCGTCGAATAATCCCTGCACGATGCCGCGCACGGCGGGTAACCCCAGACAGTCTCAGCCGAGTTTGCGTTCGACGAACGCGACAATCGCCGGCACGCTATCCAAGTTCGCGGGTAGCATTTCCTCGTCCGCCACCTCGATGCAATAGGTCTGTTCGAGATGGGCGATCAACTCGAGCACTCCAGTAGAATCCATGGTCCCGCTTTCGATGAGCGACACCCCGGGTTTGAGCGCCCCTGGGTCATCCGTAAACAGAAAGTTCCGACAAACGAATTGGGTAATCTCCGCGGCAAGGTCTTTCTTATTCATAAGGTACCTGATGGCCGGAGCGAAGCCGCGCCGGCGCGAACGAATAACTCATCCAGAAGCATGCTGGACAATATGCCCAGAAACGCCATGTTATCGGAAAATCCGATGGCGGCACCGACCGCACACTTCTCCACAAGCTTCCTCGTAGCATTGCAGTCGAAGATGCCGTTGTTGCGAATACGCACCGGATCGAGCAGCGAACGAACATAATCCAACGGCGCCGTGCCACGAAAGAAACTGGCAGCGTCGGGCGAACGATAAGGTTGCTTGGGACGCTCGACGACGGCAGCGGGAAGCTCTGCCCTCATCGCCTGCTTGAGAACGCGCTTTTCCCGCAATCCCCGCAACTTGAATGTGGCCGGCAGCCGGTTGGCGAACTCGACGACACGGTGATCGAGAAAGGGTACGCGCGCCTCCACCGAGTGCGCCATAGCCATCCGGTCCCCCTGCGAACAAAGCAAATATCCGACGAGCAGCGTCTGCGCCTCCACCCACTGCTCGCGACCCAGTTCGTGCCACGAGGCGTATTGCGGCGGCATGAGCTCCATAAGATCCGCCTCGATTGCCTGCGGGGAGAGTTCGGCCCGCACCTCCGGACTGAAGAAATTCCAGACACGTCGCGTGCTGTTCCACCGCGGACGATGCGCAAAGAATGGATCCTGCGTACTTCCAGACCCCTGACGAAAAAACACCTGCGCCAGTGCCGGGTTCGACACCGGTGAATACCTGAGGTAGGGATAGAGCCGCGCAAACAGCGCGCCGCGCCAGCACGACTGCGGCGACCTGCTGGAAAAACGTCGCAGGCTCGCTTCTTTGAAGATATCGTAGCCCGCAAACACCTCGTCCGCACCTTCGCCAGCCAATATCACTTTGAAGCCGCTGTCCCGCACCAGTCCAGCAAGCTGCATCAGCGGCACCGGTGCCGAGCGCAGTATCACCGTTTCGGCGTGCCAGATTGCCGCTGGAAACGCCTCGCCGATCGATGCCCGTGTACAGTGCAGGCGCCGATGCAGAGTATCGAAATGCCGCGCCACCGTATCCTGATAGGTGGTTTCGTCGAATTCCTGATCTTCGAAACAGATGGAGAACGAGTTGATCCGCGTGTCGAGCCGCGACCGCGCCAGGCCGATCAACGCCGAGGAATCCAGGCCGCCGCTCAGGTAAAATCCCACCGGCACGTCCGAGCGAAGCTGCAGCCGCACCGCGTCACCGAGCAGATCCTTCAGTTCCTGCGCCGCCTGCTCGAACGATCCAGAGTATCTTGGCTGCATAAGGCTTGCGCCCCAATTCCAGTAACGCTCGATGCGACAGCGTGCATTCTCGAATATCAGCTGATGTCCTGCCGGCACCGAACTGATACCCTCAAACACGGTGCGACTTCCCACCGTCGACCAGAACGTGAACACTTGTGCCAGACCATGCGTGTCGAGCCGGGCTGCAATCCCGGCCGCGAACAGCGACTTGATTTCCGATGCGAAGTACAAACCCTCGGCCGAGCATCGATAGAACAGCGGACGAACGCCCAGTCGGTCGCGCACTAGCAGCAGGCGGCGCCGCGCGCCATCCCACAATGCAATCGCGAATTGCCCGTTGAGCTTGTGCACAAAATCATCGCCGTACTGCTCGTAGGCATGCACGATGGTTTCGGTATCCGAGCGCGTGCGAAATGCATGACCCAGGCTTTCCAGTTCGGCGCGCAGCTCCACGTAGTTGAACACCTCACCGTTGAACGACACCCAGATACGCAGGTTTTCGTTAGCTAAAGGTTGCTGGCCTGTGTGCAGATCAATAATGCTCAATCTGGCATGCGCTAGGCCAGCGCCGCCTTCCACGTAAATGCCTACGCCGTCGGGTCCCCGATGCAGCACCGGTTCGATCATCCGCTGAAGCAGACCTCGGTCGAGAGGCCGCGAAGCATCGTTCCAGACGATACCGGCGATTGCACACATGAATAGGGTCCGTTTCAGTCCGTGTTCGACTGTTTGATCAGTAGAGCTGCGCGCACCGGCGCTGTTATGTTAATGAGAAAAGCATTCCCAATTTCATTTGCATGTTACTGCAATTATACGCAAAGTAGCCGGTAATGCGTGCACTGCCTCAATACCGCGTGGAACAGCATGCGGCAGACGCTGTGCGTGACTCCGTCATCGCATTCTGGAGCCGCGTGCATTTCAACCCGCTCAACGGTCAGGTGGATGCGCGCTCACGCTACGACTGGTTATATCTGCGATGCCCGGAGGGCCCGGGCCGTATGTACCTGCTACTCGACGCGCACGGCAGCATCATCGGCTGCCTCGGTGCCGTCAATCGCTGCTTCATGCAGGGCTCACGCCGGCTGCGCGGATCGATATTGACCGACTTTTTTGTCGATCCGCTCCACCGCTTCGCCTTTCCCGCTATGTTGCTGCAGAGGGAGGCGCGCCGCGGCGAACTGCAGCAGTGCGACATTGTGGTCGGTTTGCCCGGTCAGAAAGCACAGCAACTGTTCAAGCGCCTGGGAGCGGATCGGATATTTGCCGCCCACTCGTTCGTCAAGATTCTGAACTGGCGGCACATAACCCATCGCTATTTGCCCAAAGCCGTGGGCGGCGTGGCCGGCGTGGCGCTCAACGGCGTCGACTGGCTAGCCGGCGCCGTCCAAACTCTGACCAGCTGCGCCCGAGGGACCTGGTCCTGCGGACCCGAGGAAACGGCTGAGGCGCTGGAGCAAATCTGGGACAGGTCCACGACCGGGATTCATGTGGTCGGCGTGCGCAACGCCTGCTACCTAAAGTGGCGCTTTCAACAATGTCCGCAACTTGCTCCTCGCTTATTCATCGTGCGCAAGCGCCGCGGCACCGAACCGCTGGGATACTTCGTCTGCAGCGTCGAGCGCGACGGCATCGACATCCACGACTTTCACTTTGTCGATACGGACCGGTGGTTTTGCGCCGGCTTACGACAGCTGGTACGCGCTGCCAGGGCGCTGGAACGGCCCAGGATGTCGGTGGAGCTGGTCGTCACTCCCACTCTGCGGCGACAATTGTCGCGCCTGCATTTCTCTCTGCGACGCTCGCGCAGCGTGTTCGTGCTGCTGGGCACTGCAGCGCCGCCCGACTGCGACCACCTGGAATTCACACACGCCGATTGCGATGTGTGAGAGGGCCGGCGGCTCGCACGTGCGCGGCAGCCGAGACTTGCGGGCTTATTCGTAAGTCGCAGCAAACCAAGTGCCCCCCAGCGTATCGCGCGCGACTACCCGGTATTCGGCGATCAGCCAGCGCTTGATTGCGGGTTGTTCGGCGGTCAGCAGATTGTCGTAGCCGGTATCCAGGTAGACGAAGGCGGGCCGCGCGCGTTTGATCCGCTCGCCAAAGGTCAGCCATTGGTCCGCGGTCAGCAGTTCCAGCGCCCAACCGTTCTCGGGCACCGCCTGGCGCAGACCCGAGGCCAGCAGAATGCGCGGATTGCCGAACACGAAAATGCGATCGTTTGGATTGGCGTGTCCTACGGCGCCGGCAGCCGACTGCGCGTATTGATCTGCCTGCGGTACGGCCGACACTAGTCGATAAACCTTGAGCGTCACCAGACAGGGGAACGCCAGGGCCGCAGCCAGTATCGCGATGTAGGCAAGACGCTTCGCTCCCAGCCGTGGTGTGACACGCAACTGACGTAAAACCGCTTCGATCCCAAGCGCGGCGAGAATGCCGAAGGGCACGAACATCTGGTTGAAATGAAATGCCCAGAAGTAGCGGTATTGCAGCAGGATGCCGCAAGCGGCTAGTCCGATCCAGCTCATAGCAAGCAAGCCCGGAAGTGCGCCCGCGTCACCATGCATTTCGCGACGCAGAGTCACCAGGCACCCAAGCAGGGCCAATGGCTGCCAACACAGCGTGGCTTCGACGAACCACTTGACCGAGCCCGCCATCTGCGACACTTCGCGGTCCCGCTCCACGTACGATGCGAATGGATGGGAGAAATTCGTCCACAGCATCTCGGCCAGGGCTCCCTTGGCGGCGAACCAGGCGAGCATCACACCGACCACCGCTAAGAATCCGGCGGCCACGGCAAAGTAACCCGCGAGGCCGGGCCAGCACGTCCGGCGTTGACTGCGGTGCCAACGGCTCCAGACCGCGGTCAGCAACAGCCCCAGGGGCACAACGAGCATGGTCGTGACGAATAGACCGGCAAGCCCCGCGGACACCCCTACGATGAACAGACGCCCGGACGAAATCGGGCCGGGGTCGAAGTGTCCGCAAATCGCCCAGGCGCCGAGCACGATGGGCAGGGCAACCAGGCCATCCGGCTGTGTCAGGTGCCAGGCACTTGCCGCCACATAGAAACACCCGACCGAAGTCAACGGCAGGACCCGGCGGATCAAGGGACTGCGGATCGATCGCGCCGCCATGTCCGTCGCGAGATAGGCCGCCGCGGCCAGCCAGATCGCCTCCATGATGTGCAGTCCCAAGGCATCGAAGCCGAACAGGCGCCCGGCGAGCCAGTAGAAAATATAGACCCCGGGTTGCTTGACGTCCCAGAAGTCCTTGTAAAGGACCTCGCCCGCGTCCATAGCCTTGGCGCCGTAAAGATATAGAGCCTGATCGCCGGTCAGCGGCAGACGCAGATGGCTCAGAATTATGACCGCGCTGGCGGTCATCAAGGAGATCGAGAACTGGTTGTAGAGGCGATGATGCCTGAGCAGCTCGAGCAGAGCGTCCAGGCGACGATTAAGCATGTTTCAGCGTAACCACTCGGCGGCGGGCTCTCAAGCACCGCGGTCGTGTTGTAGCCCTTTTTGTAGATTACGCCGCGTACGCGACACACCAGACAAGATCGTCGGTGAGGTACGGCAACAGCATTTCCTTGGGCAATAAGTTTACTGCACCAGCCATCCAGCTGTCGTCGCCGCGCGCGTGCCGCAGCAGTTCCGCGGCCCGGTCGGCGCGAATGTTCTTGATGTGGATGCCGGTGGTGATGCGTGTGAATCCGGCGCTTTGCAGCGCGCACTTGAGCGAATGCCGGCTGAACAGGTGCACCACCGTCGGCGGCGACAGCTCGTGCCACTTGGTTCCCTGCAGCCGGGCCATGACGCTGCGGTGGTTCCAGGTCTCGATCAGCAGCACGCCGCCCGGTTTCAGCCAGCTGCGCACGCGGCGCAACACCGCGAGCGGATCCGACAAGTGCGCCACGATCTGCAACATCAACACCGCGTCCACGCGCTGCGGCGGTGTAAAGGATTCGGCGACCCCGCAATGCACCTGCACTCCCAGCCGCTCACGCGCGTGTCTGGCCATGCGCTCATTGGGCTCGATGCCGATCACGCCCCATCCCATTTCCTGCAGGCCCTGCGCGACGAACCCGGCGGCGGCGCCCACATCGATGGCCAGTCCCCTGCCCGCCAACCGGCGCAGCTTGCGCCCGTAGAATCGCCCCTGCCTTACCAGATGCGCGGAGGACAGGTAATCCACGTAGCCACTTCCGCCGCCGAAGAAATAGTCATCGCCGAACAGACGTGCGACACTGTCCGCTGCGTACGGCACGTCGAAGACACGGTGCCGGCAGCTCGCGCACTCGTACAAATCGTAGCCACGCACGGCGCCAACGTGCCGCGCCGCGTCCCTGCACAACGGGCAATCAAAGGCATGAGCGGTGATCGCCGGGGATCTCGACTCCCGGTTGGTGAAGCGTGGTAGTTCGACTACGTTCATGAGCCGCGCCGGTCCTGCGACTCAGTGAAGCACCCGGAACATAAACTTTCAACGAGGGGAACTGACAATAAGCCCTCGACCTGCGGGGACTTCCGCCTTGCGGACGGCGCGAACCGACAGGCGGCGGCACGGCGCGGCTTTCAGCAAATTCGCAAGCGTCCCGTCAGGCGGCGCAGTCGCTGTGCCGCGGATGCAGCAAGAATTCGCCGTGAGCGGCGCGCTCAGTCCACGAGCGAGCAGCGTCCATTGCGCAGCACGTAACGCTCACTCGTACGCGGACAAATGGCGTCGGCGTTGCCGGTGAGAGGCAAAGCCAGGCGTTCGCCGTAGCGGCTCATCCATCCGATCTGCCGCGCCGGCACGCCCACCATGAGTGCGAAGTCGGGCACGTCGCGGTTTACCACGCTGCCGGCGCCGATGAACGCATGACGGCCGATCACGACACCGCAGACGATGGTGCAATTCGCTCCCAGCGTGGCGCCGGACTTGACCAGCGTGTCGCGGTATTCATCCTTGCGGCTCACCGCCGAACGCGGATTGTAGACATTGGTGAACACCATGCTGGGTCCGCAGAACACGTCGTCCTCCAGCGTGACGTTGTCGTACACCGACACGTTGTTCTGGATCTTGACGTTGTCGCCGATGCGAACCTTGTTGCCCACGTAGACATTCTGACCCAGGGAGCAATCGCGGCCGATCACCGCGCCACCCGAAACATGCACCCAGTGCCAGACGCGCGTGCCCTCGCCGACGGCAGCGCCCGGATCGACGATGGCGGTGGCGTGTATTTTGGCCGGCATCTCAGTACTCCAGGGGCAGCGCCACGCGACGGCCGTCGCGAGCCGACAGGTAGCTCGCGATCAACAGCTCGAGCGAGCGCAGGCCCTCGCGGCCATCGGTGTCCGGTTGCGCCGCTCCGCGCAGCACCTTGACCACGTTGTCGTAGTAACCGGCGTGCCCGAATCCGTACACCGAGGTAGTGGCATAGCTTGCCGATTTGACCTGCTCGTCCTGCGGCGACGGCTCCGCGAACTCCCAATGCTGGATCTCGTTCACCGCCACTCCGCCGACGCGCACCGATCCCTTCTCACCCAGGATGGTGACTGAACCTTCCAGGTTGCGCGGATAAGCCAGCATGGTCACGTTGATGGAACCCAGCGCGCCGGACCGCCAGCGTATGCCGACGGTGGCTGTGTCCTCGACCTGGATGTCGCGTGCCAGCGTCGCGACGTAGGCTTGCACGCTTTCCACCGGCCCGATCAGCCAGTCGACCAGGTCGACGTAGTGGCTGGCCTGGTTCATCAGGGCGCCGCCGTCGAATTCCCAGGTCCCGCGCCAGCTGGCGCTATCGTAGTACGACTGCGGGCGCGACCAGAACACGTTGATGGTCACCATGTAGATGCGGCCGAAACGGTTGGCGTCGATGGCCTGCCGCAGAAGCTGCAAGGTGGCATTACGCCGGTTCTGTTTCACCACCAGCAGATGCACGCCGGCTTGATCGCATTCGCGCACCATGTGCAGACCGTCGTTCCAGCGCGTGGCCATCGGCTTTTCCGTCACCACGTGCCGCTGCGCGCGCCGCGAGCACGGCCTGCTGCGAATGCAAGCCGCTCGGCGAGCAAAGCACCACCACGTCGGCATCCGATCGCTGCAGTAGATCTTGCAGGCTGGGGTAGCCCTCAACGCCCGTGCGCGCCTGCGCCACCGCCAGGGCTTTCGGATCGGTGTCGCACACGCCGACCAGCTGCAGATCATCCCGGTACTGTTCGATGGCGTTGAAGTGATTGGCGGCAATGCGTCCGCATCCCACGACGGCGATGCGGATAAGCCGTCCGGCGATGGGTTTGGGAAGATTGTGGATCAAGGTTCGTACCTCCGCTCAGACCGGGATCTGCAAATCGGGATTCTGCGCGAGCTCATCCAGGGTCTGCGGATTGCGCAGCGCGGCGCGGTTCACCACCACCTTGCCATTGAGGACATCGCGCGCCGCGCGCTCCGAGGTCTTGCCACTGTGCGTGGTGGGAATGCCGCTGACTTGGGCAATGACCGTGGGAACGTGATTGGGCGAGGCCCGGGTGTTCAATTCGCGCTTGATACGCAGCGACAGCGCACGGTCCAGCACCGTGCCGGGCGCCAGCACCACCAGCAGCACCAGCCGGCTCCCGCCTGGTTCGCGCGGCGCCTGCTGCTCCACTGCCATGGCCTGCAGCACGCCGGGGATGGTCTGCACCACCGAGTAGATTTCCGCGGGACCGATGCGAACGCCCCTCACCTTCAAGGTTCCGTCGGAGCGGCCCAGGATGCGCGCCGAGCCGCGCGGCAGCAGCCGCACATTGTCACCGTGGGTCCACACGCCCGGATTCTGCGAAAAATAAGCCTCGTGGAAGCGCACTCCACCCTCGTCTCCAAACACGCCCACCGGCCTCGACGGGAAAGCCTGCGCGCACACCAGCTCACCCTCGCCATAACGGGACATTCCCGCCTCGCTCATCACACGTACGTCCAGTCCCAGGCTTACGCTCTGGCTTTCGCCGCGATACACGGGCATGAGCGGATTGCCCAGCACGAAACAGCCGATGATGTCGGTGCCGCCGGAGATCGAATGCACCGGTACGCGTTTGATTGCGGTCCGGATCCAGTCGAACTGCGAATCGTAGAGAATCGAGCCGGTGGATTCGATAGCGCGCAGCGCCTCGAAACGCACCGAATCGCACGGCACGACCCCCGCCTGTTCCAGGGCGTGCAGATACGTTGCGCTCGTGCCGAACACGCTCACCGCTTCACGATCTACCAGCTGCAGCAAGAACCCCGGCTCGGGAAAGGTGGGCGAACCGTCGAACAGCACGATCTGCGTGCCGCAGGCTAATGCTGACAGCTGCCAGTTCCACATCATCCAGCCGGTCGAGGTCTGGAACAGCAGACGATCCGCCGTTCCCAGGTCCGTGTGCAGCACCAATTCCTTGAAGTGTTCCAGCAGCGTTCCGCCGATGCCATGCATCAGGCATTTCGGCGCGCCGGTGGTGCCGGAGGAAAACAGGATGAAGCCGGGGTGGTCGAACGGCAGGTCTGGCCACTCGGACATGGGCCAGGGTTGCGCCGACAAGCTCTGTCCCAGCGTTTCGACCGGGACGCCCGCCAGCTCCGCGGCCGGCCACTCGTCGAGGACGATCAGCCGCTGCAGGCTGGGCAGCGAGCGGACCACGTTCTCCACCCGCTCGGTAATCTCGCGCCGGACGCCGTGGTGGGTGAATTCAAGATGGCACAACAGCAATTTCGGTCGCAGCTGCCCGAAGCGGTCGAGCATCGCGCCCTCGCCCAAGTCGGGCGGAATCGAAGACCACACGGCGCCCGCCGCCGCAGCCGCGAGACAGGCCACCACCGCGTGCCGCGAATTGCGCACGATGGCGCAGACCCGGTCTCCCGGTTCGATACCGAGCTGGCGCAGCCGACCCGCCAGTCTCTCGACCTCGGCCCGCAGCAGCGCGCGCGAGCACTCGTCGCGCCTGCCCGCCTCATCCACTGCCAGCATCGCGCAGCGCGATTCCCCCGCCGCGTCCAACGGCCGCAGCAAGGCCCGCGCGAAGTTCAGGCGCACGCCTGGAAAGAACCGGGCGTGTTCGCAATCGCCGGCCGTCAGCGCAGGCGTGGCGTTGCCGCACCAGGGCAGTTCGCTCCAGTGCAGCAGCAGCTCCCAATGTCTGCCGGGCTCGCGGCAGGCCCAGTCGTGCAACTGCTGGTAATCCGCGAAGCGCAGGCCGGTTTGCGCCTCACAGTGATCCTTGAACCGCGCCATGGCGCTGGCCGCGACGCGTGAGGCATCCACCGGCAGGTACACATCACCCTCAATCACGCGGCCCCCGATAGCCCGGCAAGGCGCTGACGTAGCGCACGATTTTGCCCAGGCTGTCGAAATTGTCCGGGCGCACGTCCTTGCGATCGATGCTCACGCCGTAGGTGTCTTCCAGGTACAGCATCAGGCGCACGAAGCCCAGACTGGTGAGAATGCCGTTCTTGAGGAAGGAGCGCTCATCGTCTCCGCCGATCAGCGACTCGGCATCGCCGAAATGAAAATTGTCATCCAGCCAGTCGATGACACCCTGTCGCAGCGATTGGTTCATGATCGACGCCCCCGCGAGATCCTCATATCAAAATTGCCGGTAGATGAACGTGCTGGCGCCCACCGGCACGAACAGCATCAGGAACACCACCACCATCCCATAGGCCGCGCCGCGTACCCAGGCCGGCAGGTCGAAAAACCGCTCGCGGAAGCGGCGCCAGCGCTCAAGATCCAGCAGGTGATACAGGATCACCGTGCCGAAGGCGAGCAGCAGACTGATCCCGACCGTGATGCCGATATCGGGGCGGTCCGCGCCGGAGCTGTGAACGAGGCCGGTGAAGAATCGCCCCGTCTGCGCGATCGATTGTGAACGAAACGGCACCAGCGACAGCAGGAAAAAGCCCTGGGTCAGCAGCCAGGACACGAACGCGTAGCCGGCGCTGCGCCGGCGCTGCACGTAGCGTCGATCGGCTCGGCACAGGCCGCGGTAATACTCGTCCCAGCGCCGGTGTACGATCATCCCCAGGCCGTGCATGACACCCCATAGCACGAAGGTAGCGGCCGCTCCGTGCCACAGCCCCGATGCCAGGAACACGATCATCATGCACAGGTCGAGCCGGCCCCGCAGCCAGGTCCGTCCGGTCGAAAGCTGCCCGTAGATGTAGTCGAACAACCAGCGGTTCAGGGTCATGTGCCAGCGGCGCCAGAACTCCGGCAGGCTGCGGCTGAGGAACGGCGAATCGAAGTTCGGCGCCAGCTCGATGCCGAACAGCAGCGAACAGCCGATGGCGATGAGGCTGTAGCCGGCGAAATCGGAAAACACCTGCACCATGTAGCCGATGATGGCCGCCCAATCGCGCCGACGTGGAAAAGCTCGCGTCGTCGGCAAACACCGGATCCACCAGCGTCTGCCCTACGGAATCCGCGATCCAGGCCTTGAGCACGTAGCCCATGAGCATCGTCGCAGCCGCCGACGCGAGCCGCTGAGGAAGGAGCCCGCGCGGCTCGGCCAGCTGCGGCAGCAACTCGTTGCCGCGTGAGATGGGGCCGGCGGTGAGCTGCGGAAATAACCGGCGAACAGCAGGAAATCGAGCAGCGAACGGCATGGAGGATATCGCCCCAGGTAGACATCGAACACGTAACCCAGCCGCTGCAAGGTATAGAAGGAAATGCCGAGCGGCAGCAGCACGTGCAGCACCGGGACCGAGGCATGCAGCCCCACCGCCGACAGCATGAGATTGAACGACTCGGCGAAAAATCCAACGTACTTGAAGAACGCCAGCGCGCCCAGGTTCCACGCCAAACTGATCCCGAGCAGCAGCCGGCGGTAGCCCTGCCGTGAGCCTTCGAGCGCACCAAGCCGGCGCGCCACCCCGAAATCGAGCAGCGCCCCACCAACCAGCAAGGGCAACAGGCGCCAGTTCCAGCAGGCGTAGAACACCCAGCTCATCAGCAGCAACCAGCCGTTCTGCGCGATGCGAGTTGCGCGGCAGCAGCCAGTACGCAATGAATGCCAGCGGCAGGAAGAACAGGAACTCCACTTCGACGAAGCTCATCCCTATCTCCCGCCGCCATGGCCGGCGTCGAAGTCAAAAAACCAAGATCATGGTCCAGTGCCCAGGCGGCGAATTTCAAGTTGCCGGCCGCGTTGACGTGGTCGAAGTCCTCCATGAAATCCGCATCCTGCAGCGGGGTCGTCCAGGTCAGATCGATCACACGCACGCCCTGCGGCTCGGCCAGCTCGCGCACGTCCTGGGCGAATCGGCTCAGCGTGGTGCGTTTCGCGGTATCGGTGAGCGTTCCGGGTTTGCGCGGGAACAACACGATGGTCATGTCGAGCTGCCGCGCCCTGGCGAACTCGACGATGTCGTTGAGCGCCTGCACCTGCGCCGGATTCCAGATGCATTGCTCGCCCTTCTCGATCATCGTCTGCCAGGCCGCGGTCTTGGCTTGTTCTTCGGAGGCCGGCCGCGTCACCGGCTTGCCATGGGCGAGCCGCGCCAGGCGTATCAGCAGTTCGGTCTGGAACCGGTCGTAGATCAGCGCAGATGCCGGAATGAGCGTGCGGAACTTGTTCTGCAGGTAATTGCGGTTGAAGCCATTGAGCCCGTGGGCCCACACGTCCGCGGCGAAATCGCCGGCCGTCCAGGCACGGGCCGGTATGTTCCAGTCCGGCGCGCCGGCCTCCCGCGGGCAGGTGTCCCACCACTCGGTCAGCAGGATCATGCGCGCCAGGCGATCCCGGACCCGATGACCGGCGGTATCGCGCTCATCGATGAGCGGCTGCAGCTTGTGCGTGAGCAGCCAGCGATAAGCGACGATCTTGCCGTTTTCGAGCGGCACCGACACCACCGTCTGCCTGTCATGGGTGCGTCGCGCCAGCTCCTGCCCCAGCACGTGGAAAGTGCGCGCATGGCTGGATCCGAGGACCAGCACGTCCGGGTTGGAACGCCGCAGATCCTCGATGCCATCCTGAGCCTCGCGCAGCCGACGCGGTGGCGCGGTGGCATGCAGGGCCCAGTCGAGAGTGATAACACAGAGCAATGCAGCCACCGCCACGACGGTCAATTGTCCCCAATTCTGTGCTCTTGCCATGACTTACCAGAGTATCAGCGTGTCGTATCGAGGGTTCTAGCGGAATTTCCTTGGGCCGTATCCAGACTCAAGCTGCCTCGCAGCGCCAGCAGCGACCCCACCACCAGCGGCGGCACGATTACGGTCAGTGTATAAATCAGGGATGCGGCAAACGCCGGCGCCGGCGCGATCTGCACCAACTCCAGACCAGCCGTGAAGCCGATCTGCGTGGTTCCCAGATACGCCGGGGCGGTGGGCAGGCTGGCTCCAACCGTTGTCAACAGCAACACGCTCAAACACGCGGGCAGCGAAGCCGTAAAGCCAGCGCTGCAGCAGCAAAACCAGATGCTCGCCGCGATGCATCCCCACTGCAGTACCGACAGCATCATGATGCCGGCCACCCGCCGTGGATCCGCCAACGGCTTCAACCCCGCCGCACCCAGCTTCAGCCACCGGCCCACGGCGGCCCTGAGTTTCGACGGGAAAGGGATCAGCAGTCGGTTCGCTGTGGCAATGAAAGAGTCCGGCCTGAGCAACAACAACAAAACTCCCACGCCGATCGCCGCGGCAAAAGCCGCGATGATAACGCCTGCCGCGGCCAGGATCGGTGGCAATTGCTGATGGTCGATGACATAACCCAGGGCAATCAACGCCAGCATCACCAGCAGCGTCAGAAAATCGAACAACCGTTCCGCGCCGATGGTGGGCAGAAGAAAGCTGGCGGCGAGGCCAGTCGCGCGGCGTACGGCGGCGACGCGGTAAATCTCGCCCAGATGCGAGATGAGCAGATTGACGGCGGTCCCCGCCCAGACCGGCGCGTGCAAAACGCGAAGCGGCGCCCGCTGCGTATCCGCAATGATGCTGGTCCAACGAACCGCCTTGACAAACATGAACAGCACCGAGCACAGAACCGCCATCAGCGCCGGCGCGGCGCCGGCGCGGTGCAGAGTCGCCAGCACCGCTGGCAGATCGATGCCCCGCAACGACAGCCACAGGAATGCCGAGGCGAGGCCCAGACCGGCCAGCAACCACAGGAGCCGGCGGGTCATCCCGGGTCCAGCCGGGTTCGAGCGCTCAGGTACGTGGCGAGTTCCTTGATGATGCGATGGGCTGCATCACCATTGCCGAAGGCGTAGGAAATCGAGCGCTTCCGCGCCGCGCGATGCGCCTCGTCATCCTGCGATCCCCAATGCTCGATGGCCTCGAGAATGCGTCGCTGGTCGAAGCCGGCCAGAAGGTTGGCACTGGCCTCCACCGTCTCGATCCATTCAGTTTCCTCGCGCAAGGTGATGCAAGGGGTGCTGAGGAAGTACGCTTCCTTCTGCAGCCCGCCTGAATCGGTCAGTACCATGCGCGCATGACCTAGCAACTGCAGCATGTCCAGGTATCCCAGGGGCTTGGTCAAACGGATGCCCGGAAACTCGTTGAACTTCTGCGCATCACGGGGAAGGTGGTTCGCCGTACGTGGATGGATGGGCATTATGATGGTCCCGCCGGTTCCCCTGGCGTCGGCCAGCCAGGAGAACAGTTCAATGAGCCGACCACCCTCGGTGTTCTCTGAGCGCTGCACCGTCATCAGCGTATATTGCCCAGCCGCGAGCCTCAGAGTTTCGAGGATCTTCGACTTGCGACGCGCGAGCTCCTGGTTGAAGCGCACGGCGTCGAGTCCCACGTCTCCGCTCAGCACGGCGCGCCGACCGAGGCCCTCGCGCGCCAGCAGGTTCATCGCCGTCTGCGTGGGCGCAAACAAAAGATCACAGACATGATCGGTCGCCACCCGGTTGACTTCCTCGGGCATCAACCGGTTGAAGCTGCGGAGCCCCGCTTCGACGTGCGCCACCGGGATTTGCTGCTTGACTGCCACCAGCGCCCCGGCAATGGTCGAATTGGTGTCGCCGTAGACCAGCACGGCATCGGGCTTGCGCTCGAGCAGGTAGCGTTCGAACAGCTCCTGCATGCGCCCGGTCTGCTGACCGTGCGGGCCTGATCCTACGCCCAGGTTGATGTCTGGCCGCGGGATCTCCAGCTCTTCGAAGAAGATCTCCGACAGGTCGGCATCGTAGTGCTGACCTGTATGGACGATCAGGTGCTCGAACGGGACTTCCGCGGTGCGATTGTACGCATCGATGGCCCGGCACACCGGGGCGAGGTTGATGAACTGCGGTCTCGCCCCGACGATGCTGACGACCCGCACCGACATCTCAGCCCGCTGCGCACTGCGCCAGGTGCGTTGCGAATCCCTGGAATCGGGGCGCCGCACCGACATCGCCCGTCTGCGCGATCTGGCAACCGGTCACACAGGTTCCGGCCAGGCGGCGCACGGTGTCGAGGCTCACCCGGTTGAACTCACTGTCGGCATAGCGTTCGTTGAGGAAGCCGATCAGCGACTGCAGTTCGTTGGCGGTGCCGCGCTCCATCGCGCGGAAGGACTGCTCCACGAAGCGCAGGAACTCCGCCGTGGGCGCCTTCGTAGCGCGGCCGATGCCCACGTACTTCACCGGCGCGCCTTTCAGATCGCCACGGTGATACAGGTTCGCGCCATCTATGATGGCCGTGGCCTTGGGCGCCTGGTCGAGAATGCCACCGAGTCCGGTTTTGTACACCCCATGGCCGGTGCAGAACACCAGCACGTCAGCCGTATCCACTGCCTTCTTCAGGTCATTGGTAAAATACGGCGTCAGCCCGAACCGCTCGAGGTTCTGGTCATCCGGTTTCACGTAAGGGTCGTGGATGGTGATCTCGTTGCCGCGCTCGAGCAGGAGCTTGGCCAGGCTCAGCGTGGGTGAATTGCGCGTATCCTCGGAGTCGAACCGGTATGCCGTGCCCAGCAGCGCGACGCGCCGGCCCTTCAACTCTCCGATGGTTCGCTCGGCCAGCAGCACGGTCTGGCGCGGCGAGTCATCATTCATCTTGCGCGACTCGAGGATTAGGGATTTGGAGGTGTCCGCACCGGATTCGATCTTGCGCCACCACAGCAGGATGCCGTCCTTGGGCAGGCAGTGGCCGCCGACGCCCACGGTGGGCACCAGCACGCCGCCGCTCGGCACCGCGGTTGCATCTGCCGATGCCGCATCAGTCTGCGCGAGCGAGCGGTTGACGGCATCGCGGGTTGCGTAGAAGTCGATGTCGTTCTGGTCGCAGTAACGCACGATCTCGGCCGCAAACGCGATGCGCACGTCGCGGTACGCATTCTCCAGTGTCTTGACGACTTCGGCCGTCATGCTGTTGGTGGGATGCAGGTTGCCCTTGGTGACGATGCGCGCGTAGATGCGCTGGATCAGTTTCGGGGTCAGCGGATGCAGGCCTGCCACCAGCTTGTCCGCGGCGGCCACCCGTTCGACCAGCCGGCCCGGCATCACTCGGTTTGGGCTGTTGCCGAGCAGGATGTCGCGGCCTTCGACCAGGCCGTGCTTGGCGAAGTGCGCCTTCATCAGCGTTGCCATGCTGGAGGGCGCCAGCGTGGATTCAAACACGATGATGGGGATGTTGCTGGCGGGCTTGCGCTTCAGGGCCAGCGTGAGACCCTCCAGCGCCTCGAACATGGGACCGTAGTCCGGACCGAAGCCCTTCTTGTCGGTCTGCACGCAGACCAGAACCATGTCGGCATCCGAGGCAGCCTCGTATTCATGGCTGGCGCTCAAGATGCCCTCGCGAACCGACTCCTCGACGATGCGGTCGAGCGAAGGCTCCACGCCGCCGATGACCGAGCGGCCGGCGTTGATGGCGGGCACTTTCCAACCCGAGGTCTTCGAGTTGCGCTGCAAGACGACCACCTTCGCAGGCTGATCGCTACCCTCGCGGATCCTGGCTCCGGCCAGCAGTGCTGCCATGGGCATGCCCACGATGCCCGGACCGATGACCGCGATCTTGCGCACCGACCATTTGAAATCGTCGGCGCTGGTGAATGTCAGTGGCATGTTCGCGTTGTCTCCCGTCGTCCAGAAATGTCGGCCGGATGGCCCTGTGGATTGTCGATGAATTCGCGATGCCACAGCTCCAGCTGCAGCATACCCCAGAGGACCCGGCTATAGGCCGCTTCCTGGTTGATCAGTTCGGCGACCACTTTCATGTCGAACAGGCCGCGCTCACGCGCCCGCTGCGAAAGCAGCACGTCGTGGAAGAAATCCTTGGCCGCGCCGCGAGCCCACTTGTGCAGAGGCACCGGGAATCCCATCTTGTCCTGTCGGTTCGCGACCGACAGTGGCAGCAGGTCCTGGATGGCCTGCTTGAACAGGTACTTCATCTCACCACCCTTGAACTTGATCGACGGCGGCACCTGCGCCACTAGATCCACGATGCGTACATCGAGCAGCGGCACGCGCGATTCCAGGGATACGGCCATGCTCACCCGGTCCTCCACGTGCAACAGGGAGGGGAGCCCTGTCAGAAGGTCATAGTTCAGCATGCGATTGAAGAACGAAGGGGTATCCACGCCCTCGAACACCAGCTTGAACCGCTCGAACACGGCATTCTGGTCATAACGGCCGCAGTACTCGGCACTGTAGGCCTCCAGCGCTCCCTCGCTGCGGTCGATGAGGTGAAAATAACGGCGCGCGGGCGCCTCCAACAACCCCTTCGACAGGAAGCGCTTCAGCATGGGCAGGTACTGGCGCATGGCGCCCAGGTTCGCCCCCAAATCTCCCAGCGAGACCCCGAGGCCCGCTTCGTGATCACCGCCCTCGATGGCCGAGCGCAGCGCCTGCTCGAGGTAGGCCACCACGTATCGTGCGTAACCGCCGAAGATCTCATCGCCGCCCTGCCCGCCCAGGCACACCTTGACGTGGCGCGAGGCCATCTGCGAGACGACGAACTGCGGGAACAATCCGGGACCCGCGGCCGGCTCGTCCATGTGATAGGACAACCTCGGCAGCAGATCGATGAAGTCCCGCTCGGTCGGGTACGCCAGGTGCATCACCGCACCGCAGGCCTGCGCCACGGCGCGGGCGTACGCGGACTCGTCGAACTCCGGGCCGTTGTGGAACGCGCCAGTAAATGTCTGCAGCGCGTGTGGCGTCTCTCGTGCCGCCAGCATGGTCACCGCGCTGGAATCCCGGCCTCCGCTGAGATAAGCCCCCACTGGCACGTCGCTGCGCATCTGCAGGTGCACGCTGTCGGCGAGCAGGAACTTGAGTTCATCGATAAACTCCGCTTCCGTGCGCCG
The DNA here is from genome assembly GCA_046347195.1 of Steroidobacteraceae bacterium. Lineage (GTDB taxonomy): Bacteria > Pseudomonadota > Gammaproteobacteria > Steroidobacterales > Steroidobacteraceae > TMP-86. The sequence continues at coordinate 1,664 of JAXMGQ010000032.1, read as the reverse complement.
GTGGTCGACCTGGTAGCGTGGCTGCCAGTAGCGGTGCGCCAGCACCCGCCCAGTGCGCAGGTCGAAGACCTCCACGTGTGCCGGAAGAATCTTGCGCACGCCCTTGAACAGCGTCGCCGTGCCCAGCGTGTACTGCAGGGTGAGGTAGTCGTCGAGGGAATGCGGATCGACGGCGCGCCGTACCGAGGGGTGTGCGAGGATGGCCTTGACCTCGGAGGCAAAGATAATGCGCTCGGCATCATGGTACAGGTACAGGGGCTTGATGCCGAAGTGATCGCGCGCCGCGACCAGAATCCCCTTGCGCGGATCGTGCAGCAGAAAGGCGAACATGCCGTTCAACTTCTCGACGAAATCCGTGCCGTACGCGAGGTAGGCCTGCAGCAGCACCTCGGTATCCGAGGTGGTGGTGAACCGCGCGCCGCGGCGGGACAGTTCATTGCGCAGCTCAATGTAGTTGTAGATCTCGCCGTTGAACACCACCGTCACACCGTCGGCCTGCATGGGCTGGTGACCGGTCTTCAGGTCGATGATGGAGAGCCGGCGATGCGCGAGCGCCACGTTCTGCTGGCCATATACGCCTGCATCGTCCGGCCCGCGATGGCGGATCACCTCGGCCATGCGCTCGGCCAGTCGCAGGTCAGGCGCCGAACCATCCAGATGCACGAGACCCACCACACCACACATGCGTGCGTCCTCAGGCCGCCCGGCGTACCGGCAATGCCGTGTCGCCGTCGATCAGCCGCGCATGCCGTCCCATGGGCACGAGTTCGAAGTGATCCTTGAGCCGGCTCAGCACATACTCGAACAGCTTCGTCTTGCGGCTGCTCGACACGTCCATCCCGGGAAAGAACTTCAGCTCCGAGACCTGGTCACCGCCGATGATGTCCAGCGGATGCAGCAGGTAGGTCGGCCGCGTGCCCGTCATGCGGCAGGCGGCCAGGGCCGTGCTCAGGTAGGAGCGCATCGCGAACTCGGAGAACTGCGCGAGGTATGCCAGGTAACTGAAATGAAACGGCGTCTTAATCAGCGGCGCGGTGGTGACCGGAATCTCCAGCAGACGGCTCGCGCCACCCAGGTCCCAGCGGTAGGGCTTCACCGGCCGTAGGCCATCGCTGAACTTGCCGAACAGCTCCTTGCGCTGTTCGCGCTCCTCGCGGCTGAGGTTCGAGGTCCAAAAGTAATACGTGCGTGCCAGCGGCCCGAGGTAGGTCGGCAGCGTGGACGAATCGAAGACGTAGCCGCGTTCGGCCAGCACCCGCAACAGTTCGGGACACCAGCTGAAGCCCGGACCGCGGAAACCCACGGGCTTCATGCCGGTCACCGCCTCGATGACGCTGTCCGCCCGGTCGATCTCCTGCTCAAGTTGGGCGCGCGTGTACAAATGCAGCCAGGGCTCATGTTCGAAGGAGTGATTGCCCACCTCGTGCCCCGCCTCGGTGATGGCGCGAAGGGCGCGGGCATTGGCCGGATTGGCCGCATCCGCTCCAACGATGAAGAAGGTGATCTTGAGGTCCAGTGACTCGAGTACCCGCAGTGCATGCGGAACGAACACGTCCAAGTAGGATGGGCGCGACTCCCAGCCGGAGGACCCGTGAATCTTCAGATACGACCAGAGATTGTCCAGGTCGAGTGACACACTGGCGACCGACTTGCTCATGCGAGCA
>JAXMGQ010000031.1:0-63430 GCA_046347195.1 Steroidobacteraceae bacterium | reverse complement strand
ACGAGGCCAGCTCTGTGAATGCGTCGCACGGCACTTACGATCCTGAGTATGTGACGACCGACGAGTTGGGGTTCAAGACGACGTTTCGTACCGGCAATGTCCCCTTCACTTTCAATGCCGACGTGTTCTACACGAATTACAAGGACATCCAGGTCGCCGCCGGAGACTTCAACCCGGTGTCGAATGCGAGCGGTGCCGCCGTTTTCAACGCCGGTAAGGCGAAGATCAAGGGTGTCGAAGTTGAAGGGAGCGTGGTTCCGGTCACCGGGCTCGAGATCTCCGCGAACTATTCGCATCTCAATGGCTCGTATGGGCGGTTCCAGATCTTCAGTCCGTTCGGCCAGATCGACTGCAGCGGCGGTTATGTGGTCGGCAACGTGGATTTGAGTTGCATGCCGTTCTCTTACCTGCCGAAGAATCAGTTCAGCGTGTCGGCTCGTTACCAACTGCCCGTACCTGCGGACATTGGAAAGCTCATCTTCAATGCCACCTATGCATACACCGGCTCGTGGATCAACACGACCACCGCATTGCCGTCGCAGAACCCCGGGTCCGAGTTCGGCTCATATGGACTCCTGAACTTTTCGCTCAACTGGAATGGTATCGGGAACTCGCCTGTGGACGTTGGATTGTTCATGACCAATGCCTCGAACAAGACCTACCGGACCACGTTCACCGGTGTCTGGGCCACGCTGGCCGTCGAGTCGAGCCTGTACGGCGAGCCGCGCATGTACGGTGCCCAGGTGCGCTACCACTGGTGAGGGTCGCGGGTGCGCGCCCGGTTCGCAACGCGCCCTCAGCGGCCTGTGAACTTCGGCGCGCGCTTTTCAAGGAAGGCGGTGAACCCCTCACGGAAGTCTGCGGTCTGTAACAGCGGCAGTGTCTGCAGGTAGGCGCGCTGCACGTGCTCATTGAAGCCTTCGGTGAGGGCCGAACGCATCATGCGCTTGGCTGCCTGCACCGCGAGTGGTGCACAACCGGCGATTTCCTCCGCGAGCGCGCGCGCGGCAGCCAGCAGCTCGCTGCCCTCCACCACCCGGCTGACGAGGCCGAGTTCGAGCGCTTCCTCCGCCGAGAGCGTGCGTCCGGTGAAAATGAGTTCCGCGGCTCGCGACCAGCCGATCAGCCGGGGCAGAATCCAGGTGCCGCCGGTCTCCGGCATCACCCCCCGGCGAGTAAAGGCCGCCGCGAGCTTGGCGTGGCTCGCGCAGATGCGGATGTCGCAACCGAGGGTCAGGTCGAATCCGAATCCAGCGGCGCCCCCATTGACGGCCGCGATCACCGGCTTGTCGAGCGCATGCAGCACGATGGACGGAAAGTCACGTAGCTCGAGTTCGGGCCCGAGGGCGAAACCTCCCTTTGCGACGCCTTCCGTACTCGCGGCATCCTGCAGATCGAGGCCGGCACAGAAGGCCCGACCGGCACCGGTCACGATGATGGCGCGGACCGCAGGGTCACGCCCGGCGCCGACCAGCGCCTCCGAAAACGCCCGCAGCATAGGCTGCGAGATCGTATTCATCCGCTCGGGACGATTCAGCGTGACGGTCGCCACGGTGCCCTCGCGCTCATACAGAACATCGGGCATGGCACTCTCCTCGTTCCGTCTGGGGATCGATCAGCCTTCACGCAATTGCTTGATCACCTCCCGCAGGCGGTCGGGATCACGGCGAGCCTCGTCCACCAGCAGCAGCGTGATGGTCTGGTAAAGCCCGCCGGCCTTGGCCCGGATCGCCTGGGCCAGGCCGTCGTAGGTGGACATGATGGCCCATTCCTCCAGCATCTCGTCGGTGATCAGCGCGGGCATATCCGCCCATTTGCCCGCCACCGAGAGCCGATGCAGCTTGGCGCCCGTTTCTTCCCAGCCATGGTGCGCGAACACCGCGTGGTAGGAGCGGGTCGAGCCATAGAACGAGATCTGCTTTCGCAGCTTCTCCCGGGCCTGTGCCACCTCAGCCTCGTCACGGCCGAGCGCCACGAAGGGTGCGCCAACGAAGTCGAAGTGATCGAGCGAGCGACCGGCCTTCGCCGCGCCCTCCGCGATGGCGGGCAGGATGATGTCGCGCGTGTAGCGGAAGGTGGCAATGGGGTGAAGACGCAACCCGTCACAGACCTCCCCCGACAGACGCGCCATGTAGGGGTTCACGGCGGCGACATACAGCGGCACATGTGGATGGTCGATCGGTCCTGGATTGAAGAACGGCGAAATCAGCGTAAAGCGGTAGTGCTCGCCTTCGAAAAAGGTCGGCTTCGCCGGATTCTGGAAGCTCGCGAAGATCGCCTTGAGGCAGAGGAAATATTCACGCATCCGCGGGCCCGGCGCGCCCGGCCACGGCGTGGAGTAGCGCCGCTCGTTATGCCCCTTGACCTGCGTGCCCAGGCCCAGATTGAACCGTCCGCCGGTGAAATGCTGCAGATCCCAGGCGGTCTGTGCGGTCACCATGGGACTGCGGGGGAAAGACACGGCGACATTCGTGCCCATCAAGATCCGTTTGGTGCTCGCCGCTGCCGTCATGATCGGCAGGAAGGCATCGTGCCCCGCCTCCGCCGTGGTCAGGCCATCGAAACCCATCGACTCGAGCAGCGCCGCCCTCTCGGCAATCTGTTCGAGCGTGATCCGGGCCTGGCCCTGCCCCGCGTACTGCTGGGTGTCGGGTCCGAAGAGCGTCGCTTCAACGCGCATTGGCATGGCAGGTGTACCTGTGCTGGTCGGTCGCAATGGCCCAGTATCGCAACATCGACGGTGATCACGAAATGGTCCGATCGGACGATGCCACCCGGCGCCCGGGTGCCTGCGCAAGTCACCGCCGCTACTGCACTTCCCTCCGGACGGGATGATGATCGAAGTAGAAGCGGAATCGTTCGTGAAGGGCGGCCGGGTCGGCGTCGAAATCCCGCCGCAGATCGTAGAGGACCTGCCCCTCCTTGCCGCGCGGGTGCGCAGCGATGTAGCGCTCCAGATGCGTAAGCGCGGTCGCATCGAGCTCGATCCCGGCGGTCGTGTAGACCCGCGCCATCGTACCCATCTGGTCCGCCATGAAGGCATGAAACGGCGAATCGATGCTCCGTTCCGCCGGCACGACGCTGCGGTCGCGCACGCAGGCGCGCAGCAGATGTTCGATTCGATCGCTCCAGTAGGTCATCAGTTCGCGAAGCGCCATGTGGCGGCGGTTCATCCGCTGGGTATAGGCCTGCATCGTGACCGTCGACTGGATCACTGCCACCGGATCGCGGTGCGTGAATATCACGGTGGCATCCGGAAAGGTGCGGATGAGCACCGGCAGCTGCTCGAGATGCTGCGGGCATTTCAGCACCCAGCGCTTTCGCTGACCCCGGCGCCACTGCAGAAGGCGCAGGACAATCTTCATGTAGGCGTAGTGCGGCGCCTGGTCGTGCGCGTAGTAGTGATCGCGCCATTGCGGGGTGATTCCCAGCCACTCGAAGTTGTAGGAGGCAAAATCCGGCCCCATCAGCTCGAGCTCCTCGTGGATGTGATCGGGATTCATCGGGTGCATCGCCGCGATCAGGGGCGTGACCTGCTGCATTCCCGCCCAGGCCGCGGCGCAGCGCTGGTACCGGGGATCGGTCGCATCGCCAGACGCGGTCTCACCCGGCAACGGCACGGGCTCGCAGGATTCCCACAGCGGGAGCGAGTGCAGGCGAGGGTCGGCGGCCAGCAGATTCACCAGATGAGTCGTGCCCGAGCGCGGCAGGCCCACCACGATGATCGGCCGTTCGATGCGCTCCTCCAGGATCTGCGGATGACGCGCCAGGGTGTCATGGATCAGGAGTCGATTGCTCGCATAGCGAACCAGGTAGCCGTGCAGCACCGTGCGATGGAAGCGCGTGATCTCGGGATCGCCGTTCCAGGCTTCGCGCAGCACGCGCAGGCGCTCGCGAAAATCCTCCGCGCCGAAGTCCGCAAGACCGGTGCGCTCGCGTGCCGCCCCGAGAATCGCCTGCTCGGAGAAATCGACTTCAACGGTTTCTCCCCAGGCGAGCGCCCCGGCCTGCACCTCGGACAGGCGCGGCTCGCCCAGATCATCGATGTGGATGGCCGTCTTCGTCATGCGTCTGCTCCAAATGCCGGCCTTTCAGCCCATCACGCTGAAGCCGCCGTCCACCGGCAGCGTCTGGCCGGTGATGAAGCTGGCCGCCTCACTCGTCAGGAACAGCACTGCGCCGGCGATCTCCTCCGGCCTGCCGAAGCGCCCCATGGGCGTGCGCAGGCGCGACGGCTCGCTGTGCGGTGAAGAGAGGAAGTGATCTGTCATCCGGCTGTGGATGATGCCGGCCGCCACCGCGTTCACCCGGATACGGTCCTTCGCCCAGGCGATCGCCAGTGTCTTCACGAGCTGCACGAGCCCCGCCTTCGCCGCGCCGTATCCAGGCACGATCTCGAGGCCGAAATAGGAGGTCATCGAGGCGATGCCGATGACGCTGGCGCCGCCTGCGATCCTGCTCATCGCGAGCTTCGGGTGACATGCCTGCGCCATGCGATAGGCGCTCAACAGATTGACCCGCACCGCGCGCTCGAAGACATCGGGCTCGTACTCGTTCTGCGCAGCGAAGTTGCCACCCGCATTGTTCACCAGGATGTCGAGCTGCGGCAATGCGGCGGCTACCCGGGCGATACCGGAGTTGTCCTCGACCTGCAGCTGGTGATAGTGGTAAGCGCCGAGATCGCCCTCGTATTCTTTCGCGCTCGGGCGAGTCCCGGTGATGGTCACCGCGGCGCCCGCCTCGCGATAGGCGGCGGCGATGCCCGCGCCGATGCCCGATGTGCCGCCGGTCACCAGCACCTGGGCACCGTGATACTCGTAGCGCGGATTGCCCCAGCTGCTCATGCTCCCCTCTCCTGCTCGAGCCGGCGAATCTGCGTCCGCAGCCACCCGGCTTCCCAGAAATTTCCGCCGCCCGAGCGCTCGAGCAGCGCACGATTTGCGGCAAGCGCGAGGGCGAGCGCGCCCTGGTCGCGGGCGTCGTGGGCGAGCGCCGCTTCCGCGAACAGCATGGCGGACTCCGGATCGCCCGCTGCGAGCTTCGCGCACCCGCGTTCGACCACCGCCGCCGGCCCGGCAAGCGCGACCAGGTCCGCATGAATCTCCCGGGCCTGTGTCGGGTAGAGTTCGCTCGTGGCCTGGGCCTTGAACCAGCCCATGTACTGCTCCCAGATCGTGCGCACTGCCCAGCGCACCTCGCCATACCCCTGCCCCACATAAAGCTCGGGAGGCAGATCGATCTCTCGCATGAGCGTCCAGATGTCCCGTCCGGCATTCATGCCCTCGAGAGTTCGACAGTGCACATGATCGACCGCCTGCTCGAGTCGATCGAGGCAGGTGCGGATCAGCGCGGCGCCCTCGATGGGCGCGAAATGCCCCGTGATCAACAGCTCCGGCTCGAGTGCCCGTACGCGCTGCAGGGACTCGAGATAAGGCTCGACGAAGCGGTAGCGGTCGCCGCGGATGGTGTTGAAATTAGGGAAATGCGGAAACAGCGGACCGAACAGGTTGCCGGAAAACAGGATGCGGTGCTGGAGAAGCCACACGACACAGCTGTCGATGGTCTCGCCTCCCGGCACGGCATGAAGCTCGAAGCGCAGCCCGCCGAACTCGAAGGTGTGGCTGTCCTCGAAGCTCAGGTCGGCCACCGGCGTGTCCTGAAGCGCCGCCACCGGCGCGGCGCCCTCGGCGGCTGCCGGTCCCTGCGACTCGCGCACCGCCGCGAACACCTCCGCGAACCAGATGGCGGCCTGGGATTCGCGCACCTTCTTGATGCGCAGGTCGTCACGCTGGCACTGCGGGAGATTCCGCTGCGCGATGAGCCTGGTTCCCGGCTCGCGAAAATGCGCCACGCCGCCGACATGATCGACGTGTCCCTGGGTGAGCAGGATGTATGGTGTGGGTCCGGCGCATACCGCATCGAAATGGCGCTTGTGCGTCGGAGCTTCGAACCCCATGCCGGTATTGATGATGACCCGGCCGGCCGGCGTCACGACCATGTAGGCATTCGAAAGGCCGTTCGACTGCCAGATGAATTCGCGGATCTTGATGGCCCGTCCCGGATGTGCGGGCCGGTTCGCGAAGAAATCGGGCCGGCTCTCCACCAGACGTCTCACCACATCCATCGCGCGCACTCTCCTCAAATGGTCGGGCGTGCAGTAGACTCGAAAATAGCACGTCGGGCGCTGCATTCGCTCGGGAGATTCCGATGACCACCACCGCTCTCGGGCAGCTCGGTCTGCCGCCGATTTCCCAGCTCGGTCACGTCGTGCGTGACCTGCGCGCCTCGATGGCGCTCTACGAACCCCTCTACGGGCCGTTCACGACCATGGATGGCGCCGTGCCAGCGGTTCAATATCGCGGTCGCATCGCCGACGTCAAGCTCGCCCTGGCGTTCGGCCACAGTGGCGATCTCGAGATCGAGCTCATCGAGTGGCAGGGTGGCGACAGCCCGCATCGCGAATTCATTGAAAGTGGCCGCGAAGGCATCCATCACGTGCAATTCCGCGTCGATGATGCCGACGGCTGGATCTCGAAAGTGCAGCCGCTCGGCTACCAGGCCATCTGGTACAAGCGCTACAACGCGGACACCACCTTCGCTTATCTTGAGCGCCCGGGAGATCCAACGCTGATCGAGTTTCTGCAGATGCCGGGCGCGGGCGCGGGCGCGATGTCTCCGGAGTGAGGATGGGAGTTTGCCGGCCATGACCATGCCGCAACTGATGGTGGACGAATGGGCCCTTCGCCGGCTTGCGCAGCTTTATGCGCAGGCCGTGGACAGCAATCAGCCCGAGCTGTTCGCGTCGCTGTTCACCGAGGATGCGGTGGTCGAGGGTCCTGGTTTCCGCTTCGCCGGTCGCGAACGGCTTCGCGCGGTGCCCGGCGATCTCGTGCGCCTGTTCCGCGGGACCATGCACTGTGTCTTCAATCACACCGCGACGATCGAGAACGACACTGCGAGGGGCGAAACCTACTGCATCGCCTACCACGGCACCGAAGACAGCGGCGGCCGACCAGCAACGCTCGAGTGGTTCATCCGCTACCAGGATCGCTACGTACGCAGCGGCGATGGATGGCGCTTCACGCACCGCCTGCTGATCGTTCCCTGGATTCGGACCACGGCGGCAGAACTCCCACCCCGGACCTGAGGAGTTCCCGCAAACTGCGGCGCACCTGCCTGGTTCAGGTCAGGAGTTCCTCGCGCAACTGGCGCGACGCGCCCCAGAACAGCACGCTGGCGAACCCCCCGAGCAGCCCCACGGTCAGCAGGGAATAGCGGATGCCGGCCGTGCCGTAGAGCGGTCCGAATACATGGTCGTTGAGCGCGCCCACGAGCAGCGGCCCCACTCCGAGTCCCACGAGGTTCAGACAGCCGCTGTCAGGCTTCGGCCAGGGGGTAGTCCGTATAGCCTTTTGGGCCGGGGGTGTAGGCGGTCTTCACGTCAAATCCCGCCAGCGGCAACCCTTCGCGCAGGCGGCGAACGAGATCGGGATTGCCTATGAAATGCCGTGCGAAGGACACTGCCGCACCCGCACCTTCCGCCAGCGCCTGCGCCGCCGAGGCCCCGTCAAAGCCGTCATTGAGGATGATCGGCCCGTTGAAATGGGCACGCGCCAGGGCGAAGCCATCGAGTCCCACGAGCGGCGAGCGGACCACGTGCAGCCAGGCCAGCCGCAAATGACTGATGCCGGAAAGCAACAACCGGTATGTCTCGTGCGGATCCGGATCGAGCACGTCGTTGAACGGGTTGCCCGGGCAGATGCGCATTCCCACGCGCCCCTCCGCCGCTGCGGTCATGGCTTCGAGCACCTCGATGGTGAAGCGCACCCGGTTGGGCGTGCCCCCCCCGTAGTGATCGGTGCGCAGATTGCTGTTCGCGGCCATGAACTGCATCGGCAGATAGCCGCTGGTGCAGTGAAGTTCCACCCCGTCGAAACCCGTCGCGAGCGCGTTGCGGGTGGCGGACGCATATTCCTCGATGACGCCGGGGATTTCGCCCGATTCCAGCGCCCTCGGCAGGTCCTGCTCCTGCATGCCCGCGGCATCCGTGAAGATCCTGCCGGCGGCGCGCACGGCGGACGGCGCCACGGTTTCGGCATCCGCAGCCTTGTTGAACCGGGAGCCCACGCGGCCACAGTGCATGAGTTGGGCCACGATGAGGCCGCCGGCATCGTGCACCGCGCGGGTCACCTCACGCCACGCCGCCATCTGCGCGGCGTTGTAAAGACCCGGTGTGCGGCAATAGCCGATGCCATGGCGCGAGGGCGCGATGCCCTCGGAGACGATGAGTCCCGCGCTCGCGCGCTGCCGGTAGTAATCGGTCATGATGGCGGTGGGCACCGAATCCGCGCCGGCACGTGAACGCGTCATCGGCGCCATCACCACGCGGTTGGAGAGCGTCAACTCGCCCAACTGAACGGGGTCGAAGAGTCCAGCCATCTCAGCGCACCCGGATGGACGGATTTGGTGCCCCACGCCGCATCGTCTCGAGAAAGCGATCGAGCGGTGCAGGCGAGGCGACCTCGGGAAGCGCGTCCTTGTCCGGAGCTCTCACCCAGAACTCCTTCCAGGACGGAAACAGATCATGGTACGCACCTTCATACGGCTCTCGACCCGGCCAGCGCATCTTCCGGTCCCCGATCGGCGGTTTGTTGAGGTCGGTGGCGTACCAGTAGCAGGGAAGTCGCCGCCGGAAGTACCAGTGCCCGTCGATTCGCTGATAGTCGTCCCAGTAGATCATCTGCATGATGACCCACTCGGCGCCGCACTCATGTTCGTTCTTGGAGTAGACGACGCCGACCGCATGGTCCGGATCCACGAACTCGATGATGTGCTGGCCGAGATGATGCGAGGTGCCGGTGAACTGCTCGCGCAGCGTGCTATCCAGCCATGCCTTCAGATGGGCGCGCCCCACCCGGTCGCGGCTGACCCGGATATCCGGTGCGAACAGGTTCACATGAGCATCGAGGTCGCGCATGTCCAGGGACAGCGAGTACCTCGCCGCGAGCTGGCGGATTTCTTCGGTGGATTCCAGCCGATCGAGACGGGCGAGAAGCTTGTCGTCATCCATGGCTATCAATCGAACACGTTCGCCAGGATCAGTGTGGATGCCTGGCCGCCATCCACCGACAGCGCGGCTCCATTCACGTACGAGGCCTCGTCCGAGGCGAGAAACAAGATGGCGTTGGCAACCTCGACCGGCTGGCCGACGCGGCGCATGGCGATCAGCTTCTCGGTGTTGCGGCGGGCTTTCACGCTGTTCAGCATCTCGGCCATCGGCGGCGTCTCCACCGTGCCGGGAATCACCACGTTGCAGCGGATGTTGCGGGCACCGCCCTCGGCGGCCGCCGCGCGCGAGAAATTGATGATGGCGGCCTTGGCTGCGCTGTAGCCGGCCATCCAGGCGGCGCCAAACAGGCCGCAGATCGACGCAACGTTCACGATGCTGCCGCCCTTGCCCTGCTTGTGCATGAGCTTCATGGCGGCGCGCGTGCCCCAGAAGGTGCCATCGACGGTGGTCGAGAAGTTGGAACGCCACTCGGCGGTCGACGTGCGCTCGATCTGCCCCACGGAATAGGCCATCGCATTGTTCACGAGGATGTCGAGGTGTCCGTGGCGCTGCGCCGCGCCATTGATCGCGCCCACGAGTTGCTCCTCGCTGCTGACATCCACCTGCGCGCACTCGGCCTTGCCTCCACCGGCACGAATGGCAGCAACGACCGCGTCGAGCAGTTCCTTGCGCCGCCCGCAGATCACGACGGTGGCCTTCTCCTGTGCGAACAGGCGCGCCGTCGCCTCCCCGATGCCGGATCCGCCTCCGGTGATGAATGCGACCTTTCCCCTCGATACGACCTGTCATGCCGGCATCCTCGCCCAGTACGATCCGCCGTTCGCGACGATGTCCGGCACCGGTGATCATGGCCGCCTCGTCGGAGGCGAGGAAGGCAACCACCGCCGCAATGTCCTCCGGCTCGGCGATGCGCCCAAGCGGTATGCCGGCAATCATCTGATGCTTCCATTCCGGCGTGACATTCTTGAGGATGGGCGTTTCCACTGCGCCGGGCATCACGTTGTTGATGCGGATGCCTCGCGGCCCGAGCTCGCGCGCCATGCTGCGCACCATGCCGATCAGCGCCGCCTTCGACGCGGCATAGTGCGGGGCGCCCTCGCCCGACAACGCCGCGGTGCTCGAGGTATTGATGATCGACCCCTTGATGCCGTGCCGGATCATCAGGCGCAGCGCTTCGCGCGTGCAATAGAAGGTGCCGTGCAGATTGACATTGAGCACGCCGTGCCAGCCTTCGTCCTGCATATCGACGGTGATGTCGGGAAAGACCGTCGGGGTCTCCCCGCGTGCCACCTGCCCGCCGCGCTCCGTCATGCGCGCGAGAAGCTGGGCAAACCCGTCCCCTTTGGCGCTGCCGATGCCGGCGTTGTTCACCAGTATGTCGAGCCGGCCGAAGGTCTCGTCCACCGCGGCAAACAACTGCTTCACCGCCGCGCTGTCGGCGATGTTGCAAACCTGCGCGACACCCGCGGCATCACCACCGGCCTGTTCGATCGTCTCGCGCGCAGCCGCCTCCTTCACGTCCACGGCGACCACCCGGGCGCCCTCGCGAACCAGGCGCAGCGCTATGGCACGCCCCATGCCCTGGCCGGCTCCGGTGACCACGGCCACCTTGTTCGAAAATCTCATCGCACGCAGACTGACAGGGTCGCCGGCCGCTGTCCTCGTCCTCTCGGACGAGAAGCGCGTCGTCTCAATGGACTAAGACGCCCCCTGGGCCTGCTTGCTATATAAGGTCATTCAGCCGGCCCGCTTCTGGAGTCTGCATGACCGGCATCCCGAGACCGCAGTAACCGAAGGCTTTCCAACGCAGGAACCGAACCATGAGCTCAAGAGACTTCTTCGTCGCCATGACCGAATTTCACTTCATGAACACCCAGACCCTGAGTGAAATCGGCTATTACCCGGGCATGAAGCACTTCCATTCCAGCGTGAGCGGGGTGTTGCGCGCCTGGTCTGGACGCAGCCTGGACGATCCTGGCCGGCCCCGATCGCGAGCGAATTGGCCCCTACATGGACAAGGCGAAAGTTGACGTGGCGTTCTGTTTGCGCGAGCCGATGATGGACATCACCGGCGGGGTTGTCTCGTTGTCCACCAACGGCTTCATGATGCAGCAGATCGAGCCGTACAGGAGCGGGATATCTGGGTAATGTCGAGGCCGATCATCCGCCGGGGCGTAAGCGCCAGCTGGGAACTGGAGTTCCTGGCGAAGGAAAAGGGCGCCAGGATCTTCAAGGTCTACCAGCCCAGCGGACGATGGCCCGATCAACGACCGGCGGCTGTGGCCCTTCTACGAGAAGGCCCAGGAGCTTGGAGTCGTGCTGACCCTGCACACCGGCGTGAGCTATGTGTGTCCGCAGCCGAACAGCCATTGCCACCCGCAGCAGCTCGATGACGTGGCGCTCGCCTTCCCCGACCTCAAGATGATCGCCTATCATGCCGGCTGGCCCTACACCGAGGAGCTGATCGGTCTGTGCGGCAAGCACAAGAATCTCTACATGAGCCTCTCCGGCATCTTTGGCTGGTACCAGCGTTCTCCCTATCGTGGCTATCACGTGATTGGCACGGCCCTGCAATGGGTGCCGGCGGACAAGATCGTGCTCGGCTTCGATCTGCCGTTCGATGATCTGCCGCGGGTGACCGACTACATCCGGGATCTGAGCATGCCGGAGGAGTTGCAGGAGAAGTGGGGCTATGCGCAGGTGACCGACGAGGACAAGGCCAAGATCCTCGGCTTGAACCTTGCCAAGCTCACCGGCATCGATCCGAAGAAACGCATCAAGCGGAACAAATGACGTGACCCAGGCACCTTTGGCCGGCTTGCGCGTCATCGAGAGCTCGATCCTCGGGCCCGCCGCCATCACCACTGCCCTGGTCGATCTCGGTGCCGAGGTCATCAAGGTCGAGACTCCCGCAGGCGATTACATCCGGGAGATGACCTGGCCGATCATCAACGGCGTCTCGTTGATGCACTACCACCTCAACCGTGGCAAGAAGAGCATCACCCTGAACCTCAAGTCTCCGGAGGCGTGCGAGATCTACCGGGATCTGGTCAAGGGCGCCGACGTGGTCATCGAGGCCTCGAAGCCCGGCGCGCTGGCAAAGTATGGTCTGGGCTATGAAGACCTGAGGCGGGTCAACCGCAAGATCGTGTTCTGCACGGTCTCCGGTTACGGCATGACGGGACCGTACCGGGACATGCCCTCACACGGCATCGCCTATGACACCTGGTCAGGCACGTGCAAACCAGCCTACGATGAGGAAGGCTTCTGCTACATCCCGGAGCACGTCGGCATCGGCATCAATGCGGCGCCTCTGTTTGGCGGCATGGCGGTGCTGGCCGGCGTCTTGCGCGCCCGGGCCAGTGGCGAGGGCTGCTTCATGGAGCTGGCGCAGAGCGATGCGGCCGCTGCTTTCGACTGGTACCGCAGCGAGAGCCACATGGCTTACGCGCGGCCCGATGACATCGTCACCGGCAACAAGGCCGATGGCTACCAGCGCCGGCCCGTGGCCACGGCGGGCATGCGTGAAGGGGTCCGTTATCAACTGTACGACTCTTCCGACGGCCACGTGCTGTTCATGGCCTCGGAGCAGGCATTCTGGAAGAATTTCTGCGCCGGCGTCGGCCGCATGGATCTGTTCGAAAAGTGGCCAGGCTCGAAGTACGCCGACCACGCGCGCGGCAACCGCGAACTGCAGATCGAGTTGCGCGCCATCTTCAGGACCAGGAGCAGTCGCGAGTGGCTGAAGTTCAGCGTCGAGGCCAACACCCCGATTGCGCCCGTGAACACGCCGCAGAACATCGTCGACGACCCGCAGTTCAAGGCACGATTCGGGATCATGCCGCACACCACGCACGGCGCCGACATGCTCGGATTCCCCGTGAAGTTCGTCGGCGAGGAGCTTCCCGATCCGGCCATCGCGCCGACCGTCGGCGAACATACCGTGCAGGTTCTGCGGGAGGTCCTGGGTTACGACGAGCAGCGCTGCACGGCAGCGAAGGCGGCCGGCGCACTGGGCTAAAGACATGCTGACACCGGATCCGGACTACGGCAGTGGCGTGTTTCGCCGCCGGCTGCGGCTGAACGTCGCCACGCGCGAGGTTCATGTCGCGCTCGAGGACGGCAATCATGCCTTTCGCCTCGCGCTGCGCCACGATGGCGAGCGGATCACCGCGATCGAACCGGCCTACGTTCGCCACCCATTCACGACCTGCCCCGGCTCCGCCGGTTTCCTCACGGCGCTTGTCGGCCGGCCGCTCGATGACCGGCCCGAGGACCGCCGGTTACCCGAAAGGCGCCACAGTTGCACCCACGTGACCGACATGGCCCGACTGGCGCTGGATCATGTCCGCGATGCCGGGTTGCGGCGGCTCTATGACATCGAGGTCGACGACGAGTGTGACGGACGAAGCAGTACGCGCATCAGCCGTGACGGACAGCTCGTGCACGAATGGATCATCTCGCGGCAAGTCATCGTCGGGCCGGAAGAGCTCGCGGACCGGCCGATGATGCAGGGATTTCATGCATGGGTCCGTCAGGCGTTCACGGGCCTCGCCCTGGAAGCGGCAATCGCGTTGCAACGCGGGTGGTTCGTGGCGCAGACCCGCCGCTACAGAATGACTCCCGTACACGAGC
Source organism: Steroidobacteraceae bacterium (assembly GCA_046347195.1). Classification (GTDB taxonomy): domain Bacteria; phylum Pseudomonadota; class Gammaproteobacteria; order Steroidobacterales; family Steroidobacteraceae; genus TMP-86. The sequence goes on along the minus strand of JAXMGQ010000031.1, from coordinate 49,725 downwards.
ACCCGGCCATCGGCGACGGCATGCCGGAAGGTGTCTGCTACTCCTACAGTACGCCGGCAGTGCAGCGCGCCGAGCGCATCGAAGGCAGCAAGCGGGACTTCACCCATCGCGCCGACGCGTTGCTGCGCTTCGATCGCTGAAAGGAGGCTCCATGCAGAGCATCGACGAGTTCGACGTGGTGGTGGTGGGTTCCGGCGGCGGAGCGCTGCTGTCCGCCATTCGCGCGCATGACCTCGGACTGAAAGTATTGGTCATCGAGAAGAGCGACCAGTACGGCGGGACCACCGCAACCTCGGGCGGGGCCCTGTGGATCCCGCTCAACGGACAAGCGAACGACGATCCTGCTTCGGCGCAAGCCTATCTTGAAGCCGCGGCCGGCGATACCACCACCCCGGGCAAGTTGCGCGCCTATCTGGAGAGCGCCGCGGACATGATCCGCTACCTCAACGAGAAGACCTCGCTGCGCTACCGGGTGAGCGAGGGTTATCCCGACTATTACCAGGAGCTGCCGGGCGCGGTCGCAAGCGGGCGCGCGATGGCGCCCGACCCCTTCGACGCATCGCTCCTGCGCGAGGAGGTCCACAGGCTGCGCCCCACCCACCCTGGCTCGACGCTGATGCGCATCGGCATGACGATCCCGGAATCGAACGCGATGGCGACCAAGGCCTGGACAGGTGGGCATCGGTGAAGATCATGCTGCGCTACTGGCTCGATATCCCGTGGCGCTTTCGCACGAAACGCGATCGCCGGCCAGTCTGGGCAGCGCGCTCATCGGTGGCCTGCGTCACGCGATGCTGCAGCGGAATCCCGCTGTGGCTCGAATGCCCCATGAATCGCTTGTCACCGAAGCGGGCCGCGTGTGCGGCGTCGGCGCGCCGCAACGGCCACCCGGTGACGCTGGGCGCCCGGCGCGCGGTGATTCTCGCGGCGGGCGGTTTCGAGCGCAATCAGGCGATGCGCGAGCAATATCTGCCGCATCCGACACGCCAGGAGTGGTCCGGGACACCTGCCGGCCTCAATACCGGCGACACCATTCGCGCGGCGGAGGCGATCGGCGCCAAGCTCGAGAAAATGGACCTGAGCTGGGGCACACCGAGCGTGCGGAATACGGCTGTGCCACAGGGTGCGCAGCCCGTGTTCGCCGAGCGGGGCTTCGGCGGATCGGCCGGGCAGGCGCTTCGCCAATGAGGCACAGTCCTACGATCGCTTCCAGATGGCGATGTATGCCGAGCACGCCCGGTCGGGCGGTGCCATCCCGGCCTGGTGGGTCTTCGACGCGCGCTACCGCAAGAACTGCCCGTTCGGGCCCCTTCTGCCGAGCAGCGCGATGCCCGATTCACGCGTACCGAAGGACTGGTGGGGAGACACCGTCTTCAAGGACCCGACCCTCGAGGGCCTCGCGCGCCAGATCGGCGTGGATGCCACGGGACTCGTGGACACCGTGCGCCGGAACAACGAATACGCCCGCACCGGCACGGATCCGGAATTCAGCCGTGGCAGCAATGTCTACGATCGCTACTGGTCGCTGCGTTCGGTCAAACCCAATCCCTGCCTCGTTGCGATCGATTCTCCGCCTTACTACGCCGTGAAGATCCAACCGGGGGACACCGGCACCAAGGGCGGACCCGCCATCACCGACCACGGTCAGGTGATCGACAAGACGGGGCAGCCGATCGCAGGGCTGTACTGCATCGGTAACAACTCAGCTGCCGCGCTTGGCCGGGCCTACCCTGGCGCCGGCGGCACCATCGGGCCCGCCATGACCTTCGGGTTCCGGTCGGTCAACCACCTCGCCGCGAGCCGCTGAGCGCTCCCGGCGCGATCGGCTCGGGAATCTCAGGCTGGTGCACCACGGCTGCGGAACACGGGGAGCGTGATGCCTTGCGTTTGCTGCTCGAAGGCGACCTGCACCGGCATGCCGATGCGAAGCTCATCAGCCGGGCAATCGATGACATTGCTGAGCAGGCGCACGCCCTCTTCCAGTTCGACCACGACCGCCGCATAGGGCACCGCCTGGGCAAAGCCAGGGTGCAGGGCGCGGGCAACGACCGTGTACGTGAACACGGTTCCCTTGCCGTTTGTGCGGGTCCATTCCCAGTTAAATGAACCACATACAGCACATAACTCACGCGGCACATGACGGAACGTCCCGCACTGGCCGCAGCGTTGGAACCGCAGCTCGCCGCGGGCACACCAGTCGTAGAACTGCTTCGTCAGACCCTCCATCTTGGGCAGGGGCCTTGCTGGCTTTGCGTCGCTGACATCCAATTCAGTTCCCTCCCCGCAGTATCGCGATGCTGCCGTCGCCGAAATCGCCCCAACCCGTGACAACGCCGATTTCTGCATCCTTGACCTGGCGCTCGCCGGCCTCGCCGCGGAGCTGGCGAACGGCCTCGACCACGTGCCCGACGCCCAGCAGATGCGCCTGCGAGAGAAGCCCGCCATGGGTGTTGACCGGCAATCGGCCACCGAGCTCGATGCCGCCGTTCTCGACGAACGCCCCGCCCTCGCCGCGCCGGCAGAAGCCGGCCTCTTCCAGCTGCTGGATCACCTCGAAGGTGAAGCAATCATAAACTTGCGCGAAGTCCACATCCGCGGGCGTCACCCCCGCCATCGCGAACGCTTCGGGCGCCGCCGTCGTGAGCCCGATCCGGTGAAAGTCCTTGCGGTTCAAGATGTCGTCGGCGGGATAAGGCTGCCCGGATGCTGCGCCCATGATCGACACCGGGCGACGGCGCAGATCCCGCGCCCGTGCCGCCGATGTCACGATGTATGCTGCGGCGCCGTCTGTCTCGAGACAGCAATCGAGCAGGCGATACGGCGCGGATATCGGCGGCGAGGCAAGGTAGTCACTCATCGTCATCGGCTTGCCGTACATCAGCGCGCCGGGATTGAGCTGCGCGTGGCGGCGCATCGCGAGAGCCACGGCACCCAATTGCTCCACGCGGGTGCCGTACTGCTGCATGTGGCGCTGTGCCATCAGCGCGTACCACTGGGGCGGCGCGGACAATCCGTAAGGCAGGTAATAGTCACGCGCGATCGCCGCACCCGGAATCGAATCGACGTCGTTCGCGGCGATCTCGCGGGTACGCGCGCCGGAATAGCCATTCCAGCCGCCGGGAACCAGCACGTATTTCGCGCTGCCGGTGGCAACGGCCATCGCCGCAACGCGCAATGCCGCCACCGGCGCCGCACCGCCGAGGTTCAGAGTCGCTGCGAAACGCAGGTTTTCGCACCCGAGGTTGGCGGCGAAGCCTTCCGCCTTGCCGAGGTTCGGGAAGGGCATGATGCCGTCGATCTCGCGCGCCTCGAGCCCCGCATCATCGAGAGCGGCGGCCACGGCCTTGAGCTGCAGCGCCATCTCGCTGAGCCCGGAACCGGGCTTGCGGCAAACGGCCGTCTCACCGATGCCGACGATGCAGGCGGCCTCTTTCAGCTTGTGCGCCGGATCCGTCATCATCCTGATCGATCGGCGGGCTTGTTTCCGGCCTGCAGCGCTTCATATTCCGCCAGCAGCGCCTCGCGCATCTTCGCCTCGCGCCGGCGAATATCCCAGAAACGGCTCGGGCGCTTTTCCGTGAAGGCAGCGCCGCCCTCCTTGCCCTCCGGCATGTCGAACCAGTCCGGGTACAAGGCGGCCGACGTCACGCATTGGTCCCGGTACCCGTCCATCTCCTGGTCGAATGATGCCTTGAGGATCTCCAGGCACCCCGGGCTCACCGACAGCAGTTCCTCGCACCACTTCGCCACCTCCGCCTCGAGCTGGTCGAGCGGCACCACCGTGTTCACGAGGCCCATCTGCAGCGCCTCGGCGGCCTTGTACTTGCGGCACAGCATCCACATCTCGCGGGCCTTCTTGGCACCGACCACCTTGGTCAGGTACGGCACGAAGTAGCCATCGGCCGGTGAGGACACCCGGGGGCCGGCCTGTCCGAACATGGCATTGTCGGCTGCGATGGTGAAGTCGCAGCAGTAAGCCATGTGATTGTGTCCGCCGATGCAGTAACCCTGGACCTGGGCGATCACCGGCTTGCGCGACATGCGGATGAGGCGGTTGTGGGGATAGCGGTTGTAGAAGGCTTCGCGCAAACCCCACCGCTCCCAGCTCACATCGCCGCCTGCGCCGAAATGCTTGCCGCGTCCGGCCACGATGATCACGCCGATCGACGCATCGTGACTGGCATCATAGAACGCGCGGAACATCTCATCGACGGTGGCGACGGTCATCGCATTCATCTTCTCCGGCTTGTTCAACGAGACGCGTGCCACGCCGCCACCGAGGGATCCGTGCTGGCGCTTCTCGTAGACGATCTCCTTGAAGCCATCGAGCCCGTCACCGCTGACGATGCTCCACTCGTTGAAATTGGAATTGCTCATCGCTTCCACCTCGTGCATCCGCTCATGGAATCGCGCCCTTCGCCTTGAGCGCCTCGATCTGCTCCCACTCGTAGCCGAGCAGATCCATCATCAGCAGCTCGGTGTCCTGGCCGAGTTGCGGGCCGAGGCTGTGGACCCCACCCGGTGACTTCGACATCGTCACCGGCAAGCCGCGGATGTCCACCTCCCGCTGCACTTCCTCGCACCAGGTCTTCATGAAATAGCGGTTCTGCCAGGCCTGCTCATCACGCACGACGTCGGCAAAGTTGTTCACCACACCCGCGATGACGCCGGCGTCGCGCAGCGCCACCATGAGTTCGTCATGACTGCGCTTGCGTGTCTCGGCTTCGATGGCGGCGACCAGCGCTTCGTTGTTGTCGCGCCGCTGAGTGATGCCCGCGAACCGCGGAGCCGCGAGCGCCGCCGGGCCGCCGAGCGCGCGGCACAGGGCGGCATACCGGCCGTCCTCGTTGCTCTCGCAGATATAGACCCACTTCCCGCTGGTCGGGTACAGGTTCCAGAGCGGGTTTTCCACCTGAAGGCGCGAGTGCTGCAGGGCGCTGCGCTTGTGTCCGGCGAGGTAGGCCTGCAAATGCGGTGCCGCGAGATACAGTTGCGCGCCATAGAGCGATGCATCAATGGACTGGCCTTTGCCGGTACGCCGGCATTCATACAGCGCCAGCGCGATGCCGAAGGCGGACATCACTCCGCCATACGCATCCCCGGAGCCCATGCCCAGATAAATCGGCGGCTGTCCGGGCTCCCCCAGGCGCGCCATGATCCCGGTGAGCGCCTGAACGGTCATGTCGAAGGAGGGCTTGGAAACCTTGCTGAACCGGCCATATCCCGTGTTGGTCGCGTACACGAGCCTGGGGTTGATCGACGAAAGCTTTTCATAGGACAGGTTCCACCCGGCAAGCATCTCCGGTGAGAGATTGGAAAGGAACACGTCCGATTTCTCGACCAGCCGGTACAGGATCTCCTGCCCTTCCGGCTTCCTCAGGTCGATTGCCATGCTCTTCTTGTTGCGGTTGATCACCAGGAAGTACTGGTTCCAGTCGCCGATCTCCAGCGACTTGATGCTGCGCACCCCCCGCGCCTGGTCACCCCCCTGCGGCCGCTCCACCTTGATGACATCGGCGCCGAAATCGGCGAGATATTGGGCGCAAACCGGGCCCTGGAACCACACCGTGAGATCGATGACGCGGATGCCTGCGAGTGCCCTGCTCATGCCAGTACTCCCGCGTCCGCCAGTTCGTGCAGATATTCGCGCGAGTAGCCGAGCAACTCATGCAGTACCTGATCGGTATGCTGACCCACGCAGGGCGCCAGGCGCTCCAGCCGCGCCGGGCTTTCGCTCGCCCAGACGGGAAAGCCAAGCGTCCTCACCTTGCCGAAGCTTGGATGATCGAGCTCGATGACGTAGCGGTTGGCGTACGCCCCAGGGTCGTTGGCCGGATAATCGAACTGCTCGATGATGTCCGCGGACAGCTGTCTTGCCTGGAACTCCCGCCGCCAATGCTCGGCCGGCCGGCGCCTGAAGCGCTCCTCGAGTTCGGCGATGAGTTCATGACGATTGATGGCGGTGCGCTTCTCGTGCGTGTCGAAGCGGGGATCGTCGCGCGCGATCTCCACCATGGCCGAAAATTCCGGCCACCAGCGATCCGTGTCGGGCATGGTGAGCGTGACCCAGCGCTGGTCGGCGCTCATGTACACCGATCCCGACATCGGGTTCGAGACATCGAGTCTGGAGATCGGGTTGAGCAGCCGGTCGCCGTGTCCGATGGCCAGGAAGGCCTGCAGGTCGAGCGCCGATCCGTACATGTTCGCGCCGAAGAGCGAGACATCCACCTCCTGGCCCTCCCCGCTCTGCAGCCGGTGCAGCAACGCCGTGACCACACCGAAGGCCAGCTGTCCCGTGGCGTGCATCGCCCCGGCACCGGTGTAGACCGGCGGCTGCCCCGGCTGGGGCAGCATGGGCATCGCACCGGTGCGCGCGGCCGCGAGTTCGTCGATGGCCGGCAGGTCGCGGTCTGGGCCGTCCGGCCCGAAGCCGGACAGACGTGCGAACACGATTTCCGGACGCAGCGCGCTCACGGCGGCGTAGTCGAATCCGCTCGCCGCCAGTTCATCGCGAGGCCAATCCGTCACGATGACGTCGGCCTTCGCAATCAGGGCGGCCAGCACTTCGCGACTGCGTTGGACGTGCAGGTTGATGGCGACGGAAAACTTGTTGCGATGGATGAGGTCTGCCTCGTGGTTCCACCGGCCGGACGGCGCGGCCGCGACCGCGGGAAGAAAATCGAGCCGGATGACCCGGGCCCCGAAGTCCCCCAGGAAGGCGCAGGAAAGTGCGGCGGAGAATTGCCGCGTCAGATCGAGGACAGTGACATCATTCAGGACGCGACCCATCTCGGTTCCTCACGCAGCGTGGCTCATGCCGACTTCATTGCCATGATCCCCGACTGATCAGGCTTTCGCCATCCCGCATCCGGACTATCCGGCCGAGGGCGCCGCGGATGGCCGCCTCTTGCGCCGGCGCAGCACCTCCGGGCGGTCTGCGGTCACGCCTGCCGCGATCAGGCCATCGATGTCAGGCTCGCTGTAGCCCAGGTCCGCCAGCAGTTCCCGCGTATGCTCCCCCTGCATCGGAGGATGCCGGGTGACACTGCAGGGCGTGCCGTAGAACCGGATGGGAACACCGGTCACCTCGACGCTCCCGAGCGCGGGGTGATCCACGGACACGATCATGCGGTTGTGCCGGATCTGCGGGTCTTTGACGACATCCTGCACGTCGTTGATCGGCGCGGTGAGCACGTCAGCGGCAATCAGACGCTCGACCAGTTCATCGCGGTCGAACTGCCGGGTTCGATCCGACATCACGCGGTCCAGTTCGTCGTGGTGGGCAAGGCGTGAGGCGATGTCATGGAAGCGCGGTTCGCGGTCCCAATCGGCGCCGAGCGCACGACACACATTGCCGAAGAACTTCTCGCTCGGGGTGGTGATGATCACGTACCGGCCATCTTTCGTGGGGTACACGCCGGATGGCGCGAAGTACTGGCTGCGGTTGCCGGTGCGCTTCGGAGGTTCGCCCGTCGCCAGGTAGCTGCCGATGGAACTGGCCTGCGCATGCATCAGCGCATCGAGGAGCGACACCTCGATGCGCTGGCCCGCGCCGGTGCGGTCGCGGACGCGCAGCGCGGCCAGCGCGGCATTGCTGACGAGGAGCGAGGTGATGACATCGACCGCCGGAAAGCCGGTGCGCACGGGCCCGCCGCCGGGCTCGCCGTTCAGCCCGAGGACCCCGCAATAGCCCTGGGTCAGGAAGTCGATCCCCGGTCGTCCCGCATACGGCCCATCCGGGCCGAAGGCCGTGACCCCGATCCAGACGATGTCGGGCCGGTGCATCCGCACCTGGTCGTAATCCAGTCCGAGATTGCCGAGCGCCGGCTCGCGCACGTTCGTGATCAGCACATCGGCAGTGGCCACGAGCCGCGAAAACACCTCGCGTCCCTGCGCTTGCCGCATGTCGATCACCACATCGCGCTTGTTGCGGTTCAGGCTCAGAAACGGCCCACACTCCCCGTCCCGCATTGCGCCCAGGCGGCGACTGTCATCGCCGAGATGCGATTCCACCTTCACGACGTCAGCACCGAGATCGCCGAGCAGGGTCGCGCCATATGGACCCGCCAGCATCGTCGATACATCGAGGACGCGAAGCCCCTTGAGCGGAGCTTCTGTTGCGCTTGCTGCAGACATTGCCGTGCTCCGGTGGGTCGGGTCAAACGCCGCGGAACACGGGCTTGCGCTTCTCGAGAAAGGCCATCGTGCCCTCCTTGGCGTCTGCCGTGGCCGCGACGGCAACCCCGTAATGGCCTTCGAAATCCAGCATCTGCTCGAGGTTGTGCTGCAGGGACATGTGGATCAGGCGCCGGCCCATGTCCACCGCCGTGCTGGCGCGCTGCGCAATCATTCGCGCGTACTCCAGCGCCGCCGCGAGGCTCGTGCCTTCCGGCACCAGCTCATCGATGAGCCCGAGCTTGTGGCATTCTTCGGCCTTGAACACCTTTGCGGTCTCAACCATCATCAGGGCATTCGGCAGGCCTACCACACGCGGCAGGAAATACGACAGGCCGCAGTCGGGCGCCACGCCGATGCTGGTGAAGATGGCACTCATCCTCGTCGTCGTGTCGCCGAAGCGGCGGTCGCATGCCAGCGCGTAGGCAAGCCCGGCGCCGACCGCGTGACCCTGGATCGCCGCAATCACCGGCTTGTCGACGGCCACGAGCTGGCGGGCCACATCGAAGAAATGGCCACCCGGCGTCTTGCGCTGCCAGCGTGGAATCGGGCGCGATGCATCCGAGGTGCCCGGCATCGCATGCTCGCCCTCCCCGGAGAGAAACTCCACGTCACCGCCGGCGCAAAACGCGCGGCCGGCTCCCGTGAGCACGATGGTCCGGACCGCATCGTCGAAGCGCAACCGATGCAGCAGCCCGGAGAGCTCCTCGGCCAGCTGCCAGCTGACCGCGTTCAGTTTCTCCGGGCGGTTCAGGGTAATGACTCCGACGCCTTCCTCGGATTGATAACGCAGGGTTTTCAGTTCACTGGTCATATCAAGCCTCTCGATCGGCAGGCCGAATCCCCGGCCCGCAGGGTGTTGGTTGCATTTCAGTAAATGACCTTGCGCGCCACCAGATCGCGGTAATGCTGTTCGGGAAGCCCCAGCACTTCGCGAAAGACGTAGTCATTGTCCTGACCTATCATCGGCCCTGTTCGCACGCCCGGTGGCGTGCGGCTCATCTTGACGTAAGCGCCATAGATCGTTTCCCGGAATCCGAGTGGATGCACGACTTCCACGAAGGTGTTGCGCGCCTTGAAATGCGGATCATGCAACAGGTCGCCCACGTTCAGCACCGGCGCCGCGGCCACGCCATGGCGTTGCAGCGCATCCGCCAGCGCCCGGTCGTCGTGCTGTGCCGTCCACTGCGCCAGCTGTGCATGCAGCGCTTCGATATTCTCGATGCGCCCCTGCCGGGTCGAGAAGCGATCGGCGCGGGCCCAATCCGGGTTGCCCATCGCCTGGATCAGTCCCATCCATTCCGCCTCGGTCTGCACCACGATGCTGATCCAGCGATCATCGCCCCGGCACCGAAACACCGAATGCGGCGCGGCGATGCCGAGCGGATGCTCGTTGCCCTTCGGTCCGCCAACCCGCCCATTCAGCACGTAGTCCATGTAAGCCGGCCCGACCATCGGCATGATGGCTTCCTGCTGCGAGAAATCCACGTGCTGGCCTTGACCCGTGTTGCGGTGATGATGGAGGGCGGTGACCACGGCAAACGCCGCAAAGATGCCCGCCATCGGATCGGCGAAGGCATTCTCGAAGGGAACCGGATCACCGCCCTTGTAGCCGACCAGGCTGTCGAGCCCCGTCAGCGACGTCAGGCTCAGACCATAGGTCCGCACATGGGCGAGCGGCCCGGTCAACCCCGCGGCCGGCATCGAGACCATGATGAGATCGGGCCTCACCCGGCGCAGGGTCTCGTAGCCCAGGTCCAGGCTCTCCAGCACGCCAGGCCCGAAGTTTTCCAGCACGACCTGCGAATGCGCAATGAGATCCCGCGCGAGACTGCGCGCCTCCGGCTCCTTCAGGTTCAGGGAAACGGAGCCGTTGCCCGCCCAGCCGGCGTGGTTCGAAAGACTCCGGTCGGGGCCCGGAATGCCCTCCGCGAACGGCGGGAGCGTGCGCATCATGTCGATCCGCTGGCGCGACTCCACCTTCAGGACTTCGGCGCCCAGAAGCGCCAGCGTCTGGCCCGCGACCGGGCCGGCCCAGACCCAGCCCAGATTGACGACCCTGATGCCCTTGAGCGGAAGCGCCTTGTCCATGATGTGGAGTGGTCCCGTCTTGTAACCGTCAGATCGCTGCGGCTCGCTTCAATGAAGCAATCTCGGCCGGCGACAGGTGCAGCAATTGTCCGTACACCTCGTCGTTGTGCTGTCCCAGCCTGGGCGCGGGACGAACGGGTCCTCCGGGGCTCGCAGGCATCCTGAACGGCGCGCCGAGGTTGCGCACCCGCCCGAGGTCCGGATGCTCGATGTCGACGAAGTAGTCGCGCGCAAGCAGGTGCGGTTGCGCGGCCGCTTCAGCAATCGTGAACACGGCAGTGATCGGACAGCCGGCCGCCTGGCACTTTTCCATGATCTCCATCTTCGTATGCTGTGCGGTCCACTCCTCGATGAAGGAGTACATGATGTCGGCATTCTGGGCACGCATGTACATGTCCTTGAATATCTCGAGCTGGGTCCATTCGGGGTCACCCATGACACGGGCGAGACCCTCCCATTGGCCGCGCTCGAGCGCGAGCATCCACACATGGCCATCCTTGCACGGCACGATGGTTGCGGGGGCCCCGAGCGGCATGCCGACGCCGGTGCGCTTGTCGAAGCGGCCCTCCTGCGCAACCAGTCCGATGTTCTGGCTGCCGACGAATGCCGCGGCGATTGCCTCGGCACAAGAAACATCGACCTGCTGGCCGCCACCCGCGTTGTCCCGGCCGTAAACTGCCGCCAGGCCCCAGGAGGCGGCGGCAACGGCCCCAAAATAATCGGCGGAGAACGTGCCATGTTCGAGCGGCATCTCGCCGGGCCGCCCGCAATAGCGGGAACTGGCTCCGGTGAGATGGAAGGCATTCAGGTCGTAGCCGTTCCAGCCGCTGTAGGGACCGGTCTGGCCGAAGGGCGTGATGGAAATCATCACCAGCCGCGGGTTCAGTGCCTGCACCTGCTCATAGGTGAGATTCCACGCCTGCATCTGCCGGGGCAGGTTGTTCTCGATCAGCACATCCGCCCAGCGCAGCAGACGCAAGAACAGTTCCCGCCCTTCACTCACCGACACATCGCAGGTCACGCCCCGCTTGTTGGTGTTGTTGATGAAATACAGGCCGCTTTTCTCCGGGTGCGCGACATCGCCCGGAAACGGGCCTGCGCAGCGTGCAGCCTCGCCCGCCGGCGGCTCCACCTTGATGACATCCGCGCCGAAGTCGCTCAACAGCTTCGCGCAGTACGGCGCTGAGACCATCTGTCCGAAATCCAGAACCTTGATGCCGGACAATGCCCCGACGCCTTGCGCAATCATGGTGTGAACGGGTCCGGGATGGTTCTGGGGAGGCCGCGGTCCAGCACGTCCGCCGCGACCAGTTCTTCGAGGAAGCGTGAATCCCACCAGTTCAACTGCATCTGCTTCGCGCGGCGATAATAGAGCTGGATGTCGTAGTCGAGCGTGAAGCCGATTCCGCCGTGGACCTGCTGGGCCATGTGCGTGACCTCGCGAAACGCGTTGCAGGCGAACAGTTTTGCCATGGGCGCGAGCCTGCTGATGTCCCGGCCGGCTGAATGTGCCCAGGCCGCCTCGTATACCAGCACCTTCGCACCCTCGACTACGGGGGCGGCGTCCGCCATGTCGTGCGCCAGCGCCTGGAACGCACCGATCGGTTTGCCGAACTGCTCCCGGTTCTTGGAATACTGTACTGTGATTTCCAGCGCCCGCTCCGCGCCGCCGGCCGCATACGCAGCGAGCAGGATGATCGCCTCGTGCATGGCCTCACTCCAGTGCTTCCAGCCGCTGCGCTCCGCGCCCAGCCGCTGGGCCTCGGGCACGACCACACCGTCGAAGGTGACCCGGTATTGGGTATCGGAGGCCATCGACTTCTGCTGTTCGAGCACCACGCCCTTCGCCGCCGTGTCGACCACGAACAGATCGAGGTCCGCCGCACCGTCGCCGGTGCGCGCCAACACGAGCAGCTTCTGGGCCGCCCGGGCGTGGAATACGTGGCGCTTGACGCCCTGCAGCCGATAGCCCGCCGCCACCCGCGTTGCCTGCAGGCGCACGCCTTCGGGGCCGTAGCCGCCGTCCGGCTCGAGCCATGCAGGCGCCACGATGCACTCGCCCGTGCCGATCGCGGGCAGGAGTTGCTTGCGTTGCGCAGCGCTCCCCGCCCTGCGAATCGCGAGCACGCTCATGACCGCATCCCCGAAATGCGGCCCTGGAACCAGCGCGCGGCCGAACTCTTCATAGATCACGGCGCAGTCCAGCAGGTCGAGAGACATGCCACCGAACTCCTGCGGGACCAGCATGCCGAGCAGACCCATTTCCTTCATGTTCTGCCAGAGCTCCTCCGGCAGCCCGAGCGGGTCGTTCTCCATCTTCCGGACCACGTCCACGCCGCAGTTGGTGACGCACAGGTCTCGGCTGGTTTCACGCAGCATGCGTTGTTCATCGGTAAATTTCAGGTCCACGGTCTTGCTCTCGTTACGGCTTCCAGCTCGGGCCGCGCCGGGCCCAGGGGTTGTCGGTCGGGTCTCGCGGCAGCGCCAGCTTGGCGCGCCCTTCAGTGGTCACGACGCCGGCGACCGACACATCGACGTCCACCTCCACCCAGTGGCAGCCGCTGGCATCGCTCCACACGCGGGTGACGCGCCCCGAAAACGTCATGTCGTCGCCGGGAAATACGGATTTCTTCATCTTGAACGCCATCCGCCCGAGCCGCCCCGTCGGGCCGGTCCAGTCGGTCAGGAAACGCTCGAACCAGGCTTGGAAGTTGGGTGTGTTGATGAAGATGTTTCGGACGCCGTTGCGCTCGACCGCGAAGTCCTTGTCGTGGTGCATCGGCCGCCAGTCCCGGCTCGCCAGCGCGCCGAGCACGACCGTGGTCGCCGTCACCCCGACGCTCAGCGGCGGAAGTTCCTGCCCCTCGGCAACCTCGCTCGCCAGGAGTCTACGCACAGCATTCATGGTTGCGCGTCCGTGCGGCGATATCCGAGGAAGGTGTAGGTCTCCGTGCCCACCCACTCGCCCTGCTGGTTGCGGGTTTCGACGTCGATGGCCCAGAAGCGCCCCATTCCGAGCTTCGTCTGCTTGAGCGCGCCGACCGAACGCACGATCTGCCTGGAGGTCAGCACATCGCCCATGCGCACCGGCTCGCCGAAGCTGGCCTCATTGCTGACCACGACGGCCTCCGGCAATCCGCATAGCTCCTTCAGGTCGAAATGGGCCATGAGCGCCTTGCGCTCTCCAGGAGCGCCTGGCGCCCAGTAGTGTGGCCGCATCCAGACCGACAGCATGGTCGGCGGGGCGATCCGCCCGCCGGTGATCTCCTGCGCAACCGCCTCGTTCCAGTAGAGCGGATTGCCGTTCCCGGTCGCGGCGCAGGTGTTGTAGACGTAGCCCACCTCGATCGGGAACTCCGAGCGTTCCTCGTATTGCGGGACGTCGATGAGCTTGCGCACCGCCGGCGGCAGGTCGGCGGCGTCGGCTGTCCCGCCGGAATCGCGGTTCGTCACTGCACGCTCCTGCTGCCGCGCAGCTGCTGGATCTCGTCGGCAGAGAAGCCCGCCTCTCCCAGCACGGCATCGGTGTCGAGCTGGCCCGCCGGCGGCAGATCGTAATCCGGTTGGTCACGCTCGGCGCCCGCGAGGGTCGCCGCGAGTTGCCCGAACCTCCCGCGCTGCGGGCAGTTCGCGCTCATGAAGGCGCGCTGCGATCGCAGGTGCGGGTCGGACGCCACTTCGGAGATCGCAAGCACCGGGGCAACACACGTGTCCTTGTCGGCGAGCAACGCCGTCCATTCATCGCGCGTTCGGGTCATGAACTGCCGCTGCAATGCCTGCCGGATTTCGTCCTGGCGCGAGGGCTCGTATTGTCCTGCGGCATACTCCTCGATCCCGAGCAACCGGCACAGGTTGCGGAAGAACTTGCCCTCGATGGCGCCGACGGCAAGATGCTTGTCGTCGGCAGTCGTGTAGATGCCGTAGCAGGCAAACTTGCCGGTCAGCAGCGTGGAACCTGGATGCGTCTGCTCACCGGTCGCGAGGTACTGGTCAAGGTAGAGCGACATCAGGTTCAGGACCCCGTCCACGACCGATACGTCCAGGTGCGCACCGCTCCCCGTTCGCGAACGGCTCAGCAGCGCCGCCATGATGGCCATGGCCGCGTGCATCCCGCCACCGGCGCTGTCGGCGATAGTGGCGCCTGGAATCGCCGGCCGGCCATCCTGATCGCGACCGCTGCACGCCAGGAACCCACCCACGGCCAGATAGTCGATGTCGTGACCTGCCCATTGGGAATACGGTCCCTGTTGCCCGTAACCGGTGGTCGAGCAATACACCAGACGCGGATTGCAGTTCTTGAGGGTCTCGTAGCCGATGCCGAGCCGCTGTGTCACTCCGGGGCGGTAGCTCTCGATCAGCGCATCGGCAGTCCCTGCCAGGCGCAGCAGCACATCGCGCCCGGCCGCCGACTTCAGATCGAGCCGGATCCGCTGCATTCCACGGCCGGCACCGTAGGCGTGGAACACGGGCTCCACCGCCTCGACGCCCGACCCCGTCACCGGAGCCACCTTGATCACGCGCATGCCATAGTCCGCCAGGATGCGCGAGGCCCGCGCCGCAGGACCGACGGCGGCGAGGTCGAGGGTTGTGAAACCTTGCAGGAAAGACATGTGCCGGTTTCAGAAGTTCTTCGGCAGATCGAATTTGCGCTTCGCAATGATGTTCTTCTGAATTTCCGAGGAACCTCCGCCGATCGTGTCGATCACCGTATACGTGTAGCAACTCTCGGCGCGGCCCTTGAGCGGGGCGTCCTGCGTACCAAGAGCCAGCTGCGCTCCCGGTCCGACGGTGTCCATCGTCGCGTCGGCCACGCGCCGCGACAGCTCGGTGGCATACAGCTTGTATTCGGATGCTTCGACGGTCGGCGTCTTGCTGGAGTGCAGCGCCGCTTCCACGAAACGCACGCCGAGCAACCGCGCCACCTCGCATTCGGTGACGAGCTGAGCCAACCGCCGTCGGATCACAGGATCGTTCCTCAAGGGACGGCCATCGCGCACGGTATCCCTGACGTAATTGCAAAGCAGTTCCACCCGCCCCCGGATCGGTGAGAAGGTGAACATCGTGAACCGTTCGATGTCGAGCGCCTCGGCGATGTACTGAAATCCCTTGCCGAGTTCCCCGACCCGATAGTCATCGTGAACAAATACGTTGTCGAAGAACACCGCATTGGTGCGCTCACCGCCCATCGTGAACATGGGTTGGATCGTCAGGCCCGGATCGTTCATGCGGATCAGGAACAGCGAAATGCCATGGTGCTTGGGCGCATCCGGATCGGTGCGTGCGCCGACCCAGTACCAGTCGGCAAAATGCGCCGACGTCGTGAACACCTTCTGGCCGTTCAGCACCCATCCATCGCCCTTGCGTTCGGCCTTGAGGCGCATCGCGGCCGCGTCGGAACCGGCACTGGGTTCGGAGTAGCCCACGGCGAACTCGATTTTCGCGGCGAGGATCTGCGGCAGGAACTCTTTCTTGAGCTTTTCGGACCCGACGCGGATCAGCGTCTTGCCGATGATGCCGACCCCCTTGCCGATCTGTGGTGCACCGACCGAGGACAGCTTCTCGTTGAGAAGGTATTCGTAAAAGCCCTCGCCATCCTGCCCACCGACGGACTTTGGCCAGGTGATGCCGAGCCAGCCCTTGGCTGCGAGCTTGCCCATGAAGGCACGCCGCTCGGACGTGTCGCACACCTGCGCCATATTCTCGCGCGTGACGTCCATGGCCTTTGGGTCATGGTTGGCTCTCAGGAATTCATCGACCTCGCGCAGGAAATCGCGTTCCTTTTCATTGAATTCAAAGTCCATGTCTTGACTCCGGAACCTGGCCTGGCCGCGTGGCGGCCCCGTCTTGCGGCCGATGCCGCTTCACCTCGATCCAAGCTACCGCCCGCTCCGGTCCAGGGGCGACGTCCAATCGGACTATCGGTTGCGCGCGCGCGGGATCAGCGTCCTTTGTAGGCGGGCTTGCGCTTCTCGGCAAAGGCCCTCGGGCCTTCCCGTGCGTCCGAAGAGGAGAATACGCGTGCACCAATGGCCTTCTCGAGCACGAAGTTCGGCTCATTGTTGAGCGCCCGCACCGCGATCTCCTTCGCCGTGCGCACCGCGAGCGGGCCATTGTCGCAGATCACCCCAGCCAGCGCGAAAGCCTCCTCGAGCAGACGCTCCGCCGGCACGATCCGGTTGATCAGCCCCACCTCGTATGCGCGACGGGCATCGATGCTCGCGCCCGTCAGCAGCATCTCCATTGCCACGGCCCACGGAATCTGCTGCGGCAGGCGGATATGGCTGCCACCCACCGGAATCACCGCCCAGCGAACCTCGCTCAGCCCGAAGCTGGCGTTGTCCGCGGCCAGACGAATATCGGTGCCCAGCATGAACTCCAGGCCGCCCGCGACACAGATGCCGTTGATGGCGGCGATGATGGGCTTGTAGATGTTCTGGAACGGCCGCTTCACCGGATCCTCGTAACCCATCGAGTCGCCATCCGCGATCGCGGGCAGCGCGGACTTGATGTCCATCCCGGTGCAAAACGCTCGGGTACCGGCACCGGTCAGGATGGCGACCTGCAGGTCCGGGTCGGCGTTGAAATCGTCGAACGCCGCGTCCATGCCGACCAGCATTTCCCGCGTCATCGAATTGGCCGCCTGCGGGCGATTCAACGTCATCAGCGCGATCTTGCCGCGTTTTTCGTAGGTAAAGGTCTCTGGAAGATTCAGTGCCATGTCGTGCTTTCCGTCAGTGGATGTGTGTCGATGGAATCGTACGAGGATTTTCCTCGCCGAGCGCCTCGACCACCAGCTCCGCGAGGTCAAAGACCTTGCGTTGCTCGGTGTGCTTGGCCGTGCTCGCGCTCAGCATCAGCAGGCAGACCGGACAGGAGGTTGCGATCTTGTCGGCACCGGTGCCCAGGGCCTCGGCGACCCGCACGTCACTGATGCGCGCCGTGCCACCCTCGCGCGACCAGTACTGTCCGCCGCCGCCCCCGCAACAGAAGCTGCCCTTGCCGTGACGGGGCATTTCCACCAGCTGGCCCACGGCCGCGACCACGCCGCGGGGCTGCGCCAGAATATCGTTGTGGCGGGCGAGATAGCACGGATCATGGAAGGTGATCTTCTGCATGGCATCGCGCTTGAGGTCGAGATTGCCTTCGCGAACCAGCCGGTCGATCAGTGCAGAGTGAGGGATCGTCTCCCAGTTCGCGCCCAACTCAGGGTAGTAACGGCTGAAGCTGTTGAAGCTGTGCGGGCACATGGTGATGACCTTGGTCACCTTGAACTCACGGAACTCCTCGATGTTCGCCTGCGCGAGTTCCACGAACTGCAACTCGTTGCCCATCATCCTGGCCGGATCGCCGGTGCAGCGCGTTTCCTCGATGATCCCCCAGGATACTCCCGCGACATCCAGGATCCGGGCCATGGCGCGGGCGATCTGCTGGGCGCGTTCCTCGAACGCAACCGAGCAGCCGATCCACAGCAGGTACTCGGTCTGCCCCGGCTCGAAGCGCGGCACGTCGAGGCCCCGGCGCCAGTCGTCGCGATTGGCCGAGGTTCCCACGAATGGGTGGCAGCGGGATTCGAGGTTGCGGTTTGAATTCGCCATGACCTCCGGCATTTCGGACCGGTCCATGACGTACCGCCGCCGGAAATGCATGATCACTTCGGACGGATCGTTCGATACGGGACACTCTTCGGCACACGCGCCGCAGGAAGTGCAGCTGAAAATCGCATCCTTGCCGAGCGCATCGATGAGGGAGGGATCATCGATCCGTCCCGCACTCTGGTATTCGGCGCAGGTCACCATGATCTTCTTGGGCGAGAGCGGCTTGCCGGTCTGAGTTGCCGGGCACACCTCATGGCAGCGCCCGCACCACAGGCATGCCGCGAAATCAAACCGGCTCTTGAAGGGCAGGTCGGCAAGTTTCTCGGCACCGAGCACCGGTTCTTCGGCCTCGAAATCAACCGGCGGCAACGACACGCCGGGGCGCCGCCTGGCGAATGCCGAATTGATCGGGCCAAGCACCATGTGCGACATCGGCGTGCGGGCAATGAGCGTGATGAACGCAAGTCCCAGCAGGCCATGGAACCACCACACCGCGAGGTAACCGCCATTGCTCACGCCCCCGCCGAGCTGGCGGAGCCCCGCGGCGACTTCTGCGCCGAGGAACTCCCCGGGACTTGCCATCCCGGGCGCGGACAGACGCACCGCCTCCACCCCGAAACCGGCCACGATGAGGAGGAGGAGGAGCCATTCCATCGTCACGAATCCACGGCGCGACCCGCCGATCGTCAGGCGCTCCGGAGGTGCCGCGCGCCGCAGCAGCATGAACGCCAGCCCAAGCAGCATCGCGATGCCGGCAAGCTCCCTGCCAAGTTCCATCACGATGAAGCCGAACCGGCCCGAGTACACCGGAATGCCGATGAAGCTCAACGGGTACAGCCCATGACCCAGGATCTCGAACAGGCTGCCGAAGAACAGCAGGGCGTGCGCGATGCCCGATGCCGGCCGCTTGAACAGGCGCGACAGCAGGATGCCCCGAAAGAAAAACGTACGCCAGTTGATGCGTGCGAACGGCGGGCGACCGGCTGCCGTGCGCCGCAGAATGTCGCGCAAGCCAAGCACGAGGGCGACCCCCGCAGCACACAGCAGGACCGCCAGGATGACGTAGTTGACGGCGGCGATGTGGTACAGGATGGGTGCCTCCGCGAGGGTCGGTGCGCCCTCCCCGATGCTCGAAGTCTAGCGCTTCAGTATGGCCGCTGTGGCATTGCCGCCCAGGCCCAGTGTCTGCGCAAGTCCCACCTTCGCGTCGGGGACCTGCCGCGCACCGGACTGGCCGCGCAGCTGCCAGGTGAGCTCGGCGATCTGGAACACACCCATGGCGGTCGTCGCCTCACCGAACGACACGAAGCCGCCCGACGGGTTGATCGGCATGCGCCCGTTGGGTGTCGTTTCACCCGCTGCCAGGAGTGGCTCGGCCTCGCCCGGCCGGCACAAACCCCATTCCTCGGGAAAGGCCAGCTCGTAATAACAGGTGTTGTCCTGCAGTTCCGTGAAGCTCACGTCCGCAGGGCCGATGCCTGCCTGCTCGAAGGCTCTCGTCACGGCAGCCTTGGCCTCGGTGTGGAAACTCGGGCCGGTCGGCACCGTTCCGGCGAGACCCCGCGGCAGTGAATCCTCGAAGCTCATCGTCGCCACGGCGCTCGATGCGACCCACACGGGCTTGCTGGTGAACTCCCGGGCTTTGCGCTTCGAACAGATGATCGCGGCGGCGGCGCCGTTCGACACCGGGCAGATCTCGAACAGACGCAGCGGGTTGCTGACGTACGGCGATGCCAGCACCTCTGCCAGGGTCACTTCCTTCTGGAAGCGTGCGAACGGATTGCCGACCGAGCATTTGCGGGCCTTGACGGTGACCTGAGCGAACTGCTCTTCGGTCGTGGCATGATCGTGCATGCGGCGGCGCGCCAGCGCGGCCCAGAACGATGGCCCCGGAAAGCCGATGCAGCGCTGGCGCAGGAACTCAGGGTCCGTGGCTTCCTCGTTGCCGGAGGTCTGGATCATGCCCTTGGGCATCACCTCACCACCGACCACCAGAACGATGTCGTAAACGCCGCCCGCGACCATGGAATAGCCGACGTTGAAGGCATTGCCGCCCGCAGCGCAGCCGGCGGACATGTTGTACACCGGGATGCCGGTCGAGCCGATATCCTCGACGATATCGTTGCCATTGAGACCCCAGCCCTTGCCCCCGGAAAAGCGTGAGCTGGCCGCGGCGACCGCCTCGATCTGCCGCCAGGACACGCCGGCGTCCTTGAGCGCCATGTCGACGGCATGCCGGCACAGCTCGGTGACGGATTTGTTGCCGACGACAGCGTCCCCGGTCTTGCCGAAGCGATGCAGCCCTACACCCAGTACCGCGACGTCCTGCATTTCGAGATCTCTCCGCAATTCAGACCAATTTGAACTTCCACGACGTGAAAGCGTTGCCCTGCTCGTGATAGAGCGTGTCGATGACCAGTTCCACCGCCGCGCCGACCTGCAGGACTTCCGGGGGATCGACCATCTGCCCCACCAGCCGCAGCCCCGCATCGAGATCGACGACCGCGATTGCATAGGGCTTGAACGGCTGATCGAACTTGTGCGGGGGCGGCGGCGGGAAATTCGCCACCGAATAGCTCCACACCCTGCCTCGACCGCCGAAGTCGACCGGTTCCATCTTCGAGCCCGGGCACGAGGGGTTGTGGCAGTTCGCCGACTTCGGGAAGTACGGCGTGCCGCAGGCCACGCATCTCGACCCGTGGACCCGCGCAGCCCCCTCGGCGGTGAACAACCCCTCGACACAGGGCAAAGACGACTGAGCCACTTGCGTTTCTCCTTCAGCCGCCGCGGGCTGCCTTGATCAGTTCAGGCATGATTTCCAGGCAATCTCCGACGATCCCGTAGCGGGCATACCGGAAGATCGCCGCATCCGGATCCTTGTTGATCGCCACGATCGTCTTCGCCGCGGAACATCCCGCCATGTGCTGGCTGGCGCCGGAGATGCCGACCGCGACATAAAGCCGGGGACGCGTGATCTTGCCGGTAAGGCCGATCTGCCGCGCGGAATCGATCCAGCCTTCGTCGACGATGGGACGGGAACCGCCCCACAGGCCGCCGACGGCCGATGCGAGGTCCTTGACCAGCGCCAGATTATCCGCCTTGCCGAGGCCACGACCACCACTGACGATGACCTCGGCATCCTCGAGCCGTGGCCCCTCGGACCTGGGCGCAGAGATGACCTTGAAGCGCTCCTGCACCATGCCGGGATCCACCTCGACCCGGTTGCACACTGTCTCGCCGGGATTCGCGACCGGCTCTGCTGCGAGTGCCGTCGTCACCAGACACACGATATTGGTCCGGGACGGCATGCGATACACCACGTGCGTATCACCACCATAGGCCGTGGCCGAAACATGCAGCACGCCGGACTCACTTCCGAGCGCGAATACATTCGTCACCACCGCAGCCCCAAGCCGGCTTGCGAGGCGCGGCGCGACCAGACGCGACGCCGCTGTCTGGTTGAACACGATGACGGCCGGTTTCGCGCCGGCAAGCAACCGGGTCAACGTATCGACCCGCGCGTCGGGCCCGAAGCCATCCGCCTGCGGGTGTGTCATGACATCGACGGCCGCGACACCGTATCGGGAAGCGAGCGTACGCGCGGCGTCGGCATCCATCCCGACGACCACCCAGTGAAGCGGCAGGCCCGCCGCCACACTGTGCGCGCGGGCCGCGGTCAGTGCTTCCTCGGTACCGGGCTCGACCCTGCTTCCCCAACTGCAGACAACCACGCTCATGACAGCCTCTCTAGGTTCGCCCCGACAGGCGCTTGAAGAAAGCCCCGAGGCGCTCCCGCAGTGCCATCCAGACGACGGCGACGATGTTGATCGATTCCTGCCGCACGGGCGGACTCGATGCGGCTGCAGGGCTTGCTGCATCGGCGACCACACCGGCCGGCGACGCATCTGCCGGCGACGCCGCAGCGGCCGCCGGCTCGAGCATCGCACGGACATTGTTCACATACATCTTGATGATCTGACCGGAAACACCCTCGATCATCCCGCGGCCGACCTGCACGATCTTTCCGGTGAGATCGATGCTGGAGCGGGTCTCGACCTGGGTGGCGGCTCCGCCCTCGATGGCGGCGAGGTGGCTCACGATCGTGCCCCGGACGGTGCCGCCGCCGCGCTCTTTCCCCTCGGCCAGCATCTTCACCACACCGGCGGCGCGATCCGTCTCGGCATAGGTGATCGTGCCCTGATACTGCGCGCTGACGGCTCCGATCTTGACCTTGACGGTACCGACGAAACTCTTGTCATCGATCACCCGCGTCAGGGATGCACCGGGCATGCACGACACGACATTCTGCGGATCGAGCATGAAGGCCCAGACCGCATCGAGCGGGGCCCGCACCTGAAATGTTTGTTGCAGTTCTATCGCCATGTCGTTCGCCTGGATGGATTCTTCAGCCAGGGACTGTCCCCGCTCCTCATCGACGCGTCAGATGAGGCCATCGGCGCGCAACCTGTCGATGAGCTGCCGCGCCGTCTGCGCCGCCGGACCCTGCAAGAATTGACAGTTGCCGCTGACCACGGGGAGCTGTTGTCGAACGAGCTCCACCGTCGGCTCGAGGTCGTCCGCGGACAGCTCCAGCTGCGCCATCGAGAGCGCCACGGGCGCCAGCTTGCGCGCCGCCATCTTGGCCTTCGCCGTCGGGAAGCGCGGCACGCCCACCTCGTTGCTGACCGTTACCAGCACCGGCGCGGCGCCCTGCATAACCTCATCGCCCTCGCTGGTCACGCGCGTCACGCTGACCGTACCGCCGGAAATCTCCACCGCACGCGCAAACAGCACGGCCGGAATACCGAGCTTCTCCGCCAGCAGGACAGGTACGACGCCCTGGTCATCGTCCGAAGCCTGCCGGCCGCACAGGATCAGATCCGCGCCGCCGCTACTGCGGACGTACGCTGCGAGCACCTTGGCCACCGCCTCACAGTCGAGATCGATGCCGGCCGGGTCGATCGCCACGATCTCGTCGGCGCCGAGCGCCGCACACTGCCGCAGCACCGCCTGTTGATCCGGACCGATGGACACGGCCACGATCCTGCAGGCGACACCGGCATCACGGATGCGCAGCGCAAGTTCCATGCTCTGCTCGTCGTAACCGTTGATCAGTCGCGGAACGGCCGTCACGTCCAGCGTGCGCCCGTCGGCGCCGATCCTGAGCTTGCCCGCCAACGCCAGATTGTTGACGGCATTCGGATCAAGAACTTCCTTCACACAAATGACGATGCGCATGGTCTTTAGCCTGTGGTCCGAAGCGGGCAAGGGCGCCCTATGCTTCGCCTTCGAAAACCAGACTCTCCGACTCACACCATACCGCTTGGTGCGTATAGCCGGCCGGCTTGCGCGTGAGATCCGTAATGAGGTACCAGCGCCACGGGTACGCACCGAAATCGCGGAACTGTCCGGTCAGGGTCCCGGTAAATTCCTGACGGCCGGCAAAGTGTGTGCCCTCGATGGCCCTGCCGCCGTCGCACTCGGCGCGGCGTCCCTGCATCGCGGGCTCGAAGCCTTCGCGCAAATCGGCGGCGCTCGCCGCCGCCTCAGGCGGTGGCGAAGCGCTCAAAGACATCGAGTGCCTCATCGACGAGGTCGGAAAGAATCTGACGCGCCGGCTTCATTTCCCTGACGTAGTGGATGCCCTGGCCCGCGGCCTCGGTCATGAGGTCCTTGCGCTGGTAATCGAGTGATCCCTGGATATAGTTGGCCGACAGCAGCATCTGCAGCGGCGGCTTCAGCACTTCCGGCGCTTCAGGGCCGAGCCACTCGTCGTGCCAGGGGCAGCGTGTCGTGCGCATGGTGTAGCCGGAGATGCAATCCGAATACACCGTGTCATCCGTCTCGGCTTCGATCAACCGCTCCTTGAGCGGCAGGTTCACATCGGACTCGCGCGAGGCGAGCCATGCAGATCCTGTCCAGACACCGGCCGCACCGAGCGCCAGCGCTGCCGCGACATGCCGGCCCGTGGTCACGCCACCGGCAGCAATCACCGGCACGCCGGACTCGCGTGCCGCGTCCACGACCTGCGGCACGATCGAGAAGGTGCCGATGTTGCCCGTGTGGCCAGCGGCATCGTACCCCTGCGCGATGATCACATCGGTACCCGCAGCGATCTGCTTCTTCGCCTGGCGCGGCTTGCCGACCAGCCCCCACACCTGCATGCCGAGCTGGTGCGCGCGCTTGAGCAGGAACGCCGGCGAGCCGAGACCGGAGGCGAACACCGGCACACGCTCGTCGAACACGACCTCCACCTGCGCCAGGGCGCGCTTCTGGTCCAGACCGCCCCAGATGTGCAGGTCGGGGGCCTGCTTGGGATCGGGCACGTTGTGCTTGCGTTTGATCGCCTGCTCGAAGTCCCGGTGTGCCTGCGGAATCTCCGCGAGCAACTGCTCGACGGTGCGCTCCTCCGGTACCGAGGACGGCAACACCAGGTCGATGCCGAAGGCTTTCCCGCCGACGCGATCGCGAATCCACTTGATATCGGCCGCGATGTGGTCAGGTGCGTGCATCGCTTCGCCAAGCACTGCGAATCCACCCGCGTTGATCACGGCAACCGCGACGTCCTTGCAGTGGGTGAATGCGACGATCGGATACTCGATGCCGAGCTTGTCGCACAGGGGCGTGTGTAAGGGTCCGCTCATCGAGGCCTTCCTACGGTAACTTGTGCAACAAATTAGCCGCGCGGGCACCGGCGGGATACCTCCAATCGGACGATGTCAGGTATATTCCGCGTGGTCAAATCTGAACCCCCGTCCCGATGCCCCGCCGGCATGCGGAGCGCGGCGGACAAATCCAGAATTCAGGATGGGACATATCCTTGAAATCGGCTCCTTTCGACTACCATGCGCCACCGACCGTCGAGGCCGCCGTGGCGCTCCTGCAGCAGTTTGAAAGCGAAGGTCTCGACGCCAAGGTGCTCGCCGGCGGCCAGAGCCTGATGCCGATGCTCAACATGCGCATTGCGCGCCCGCAGGTGCTGATCGATCTCGGCAGGATTACAGCACTGGATTACATCCGCGCCGAGGGCGATGAGATCGCCATCGGCGCGATGACGAGCAAGCGCAGCGCCGAGGATTCGGCCCTGATCAAGGACCGGCAACCGCTGTTCCACGCCGCGACCCGGCTGATCGGTCACCTGCCGGTGCGCAATCGCGGCACGGTCGGAGGTTCGTTCGCGCACGCCGATCCGGCCGCTGAGTACCCGGCCGTGGCGCTGGTACAGGACATGCAGATGAAGGCACAGGGGCCGAACGGCACCCGCCTGATCCCGGCGAAGGATTTCTTTCTCACCTACATGACCACGAGCCTCGAGACGAACGAGGTGCTGACCGAAGTGCGGCTGCCGGCGTTTGTCGCCGGCACCGGTTGGTCGATCCAGGAGTTCACCAAGCGTGCCGGCGATCTGGCGCTCGCCGGCGCGGTGGCGACCCTGCGCAAGGTCGATGGCCTGTGCCAGGACGTGCGGATCAGCGCCTTCGGCGTGAACGCCACCGCGATCCGGCTGAGTGCAGCAGAAGCGGCGCTGAACGGCAAAGCGCCCACCGCGCAGAACATGGATCGGGCGGCATCGCTCGCCGGCGAGTCGGTCGAAGAACCCATCGCCGATGTCCACGCCACCGCAGAGTACCGCCGGCATCTGGTGAAGGTGTTCGTCGGACGCTGCCTTGCCGAGGCTGCCGGCCGCGCCACCTGAGCAAACGAGAGACCATGACGATCAAGAAGCGCACCACCATCACCGTAAACGGTCGCCGTTACGAGCGGGAAGTCGAGCCGCGCCTCACGCTGGCCGATTTCCTGCGTCACGAATTGAACCTCGGTGGAACGCATCTCGGCTGCGAACATGGGATCTGCGGCGTGTGTACCGTGCTCATCGATGGTCAGGCGGCGCGCGCCTGCCTTGCGCTGGCCGTGCAGGCCGATGGCGCCGAAGTGACCACCATCGAGGGATTGCGAAACCCCGGGACCGGGCAGCTTCACCCGATCCAGCAGGCTTTCGTCGATGCGCATGGTCTGCAGTGCGGGTTCTGCACGCCCGGCTTCATCATGGCGACCGCTGCGTTGCTGCGGGACAACCCGTCGCCGAGCGATGAGCAGATCAAGGAAGCATTGGACGGCAACCTGTGCCGCTGCACGGGCTATGAGAGCATCCTCGCCTCGGTGAGACTGGCAGCCGAACGTCTGCGCGCATCGGGCGGAGATCGAGCATGAGCGCCGATCTTCCACGGCTGCCTGAGGAGCTGCCGACCAGCGCCGTCCGCTACGTCGGCAAGCATGTCGATCGCGTCGAGGATCCGACCCTCGTGTCCGGCACGGCGCCGTTCATCGACAACCTGTCGCTCCCGGGCATGTTGCACTGCGCGATCCTGCGCAGCCCGCACCCCCACGCCCGGATCACGCGCGTCGACGCGAGCGCCGCCGAGGCGCTCGATGGCGTGGTGGCCGTTCTCACACCTGAGGATGTCAGGCGCTGGGCCAATGCCCATATGACGAGCCCTCCGGGGTGGGGCACGCATTGCATCGCCATCGGCAAGGTGCTTTATGTCGGCGAGCCGGTGGCCGCCGTCGCGGCCACCAGCCGCCACCTCGCCGAAGATGCCGTCGAGCTGATCGACATCGAGTATGAACTGCTCCCCCCGGTTGGGGCCGCGCCCGCGGCGATTGCACCCGGTGCGCCGGTGCTGTTCGAGGAGCACGGCACCAACATCATCCAGCAGCGCACCTTCACCTGGGGCGAGGTCGACCAGACCTTTGCCGAAGCCGATCACATCGTCTCGGGTTCGTTTCGCTGGAATCGCTGCGGATCCAACCCGACCGAGACCTTCGGTTGCGTGTGCCAGTGGGACTTGACCGACAACAGCCTCCTCTGCCATGGGGCCTACCAGGTACCGGGCTTCTGGGGGCTCGCGCGGTCGATCTCCCTGAACCTGCCGAACAACAAGGTCAAGGTCGTGAGCCACCCTCAGGGCGGCGCATTCGGCGGCAAGGGCGGTGCACGCGGCACCGACATCGCAGCGTTGCTCTCACGAAAGGCGGGCGGCCTGCCCGTCAAGTACACCGAGGATCGCATGGAGTTCCTGCTGGCCGGCGCCAGCCAGTCCTGGGACCGCCGGTACGAGGCATCGCTCGCACTGAAGGCCGACGGCACCATCACGGGCTTCAAGGTAAAGCTCCTCGATGACCAGGGCGCGACCACGGAAGGTTATGGCACGATTTCGGTGGCGAAGCCCCTCGCGGCCTTCACCGGCAACTACCGCATCGCGGTTGCGCAGTACGACATCACGCTGGCGGTTTCCAACCGCGCCCCGACTGCGCCCTATCGCGGCTATGGTCCCCCGCCCCATTTCCTCGTGCTCGAGAGCCTCGTCGACAAGGCCGCACGAAAACTCGCGATGGATCCGGCGGAATTGCGCCGCCTCAATTACATCCGTCCCGAACAGTTCCCCTATACGATCCCGAGCGGCAACGAGTACGACAGCGGCAACTACGAGGCGGTGCTCGACAAGGTGCTCGCGCTCGCGGACTACCAGGCGCTGCGCAAGGAACAGGCCGCGGCACGGGCCGAAGGCCGGCTGGTCGGCATCAGCGTGGTGAACACGGTGGAGCCGGGCGTGTTCGACTGGAATGCTTACGCCACGGTCGGGGTCCCCGGGGTCGGCGTTCCCGAAGGTGCGCGAGTGTCGTTCGACATCCTCGGCAACATCACCGTGGTGGTGGGCTTCAATCTCCAGGGACAGGGGCAATTCACGGTGGCAGCCCAGGTCGTCGCCGATTTCTTTGGCGTCGACATGAGCGCTGTCAAGGTGACGTCGGTCCCCACCGATACGGCGCCGCCTCACTTCGGACAGGGGGGGAGCCGGCTCGGCGTGGCCGTCACGGGTGCCGTGCTCGGCGCGTGCCGCAAGCTCGAGACGGACTTCAAGCGCGTGGCCGCGCACGTGCTGGGCGGCCTGCCACCCGAGCAGATCGAACTCATGGATGGGCGGCTGCGGATCAAGTCGAATCCGGCAGTGGGCATGACGGTCGCGCAGGTTGCCGGAACGATGCTCGGACGGAGCGATCTGCTGCCTCCCGGCATGGAACCCAACCCCACTGCGACTTCGGTCTGGACGGCGGCGAATCGCAACATGCCCGATGAACAGGGGCGCTGTCGCAGTTATCTGACCGCGGCCACCGCCACGCATGTGGTCATGGTCGAGATCGACCGTGACACCGGACAAACCACCATCCTCAAGTACTTCATCGTCGATGATTGCGGCACGCGGCTGAACCCGGCCAACGTGGACGGGCAACTCCAGGGCGCAGTCGCGCAGGGCGTCGGTGCCGCACTGCTCGAAGAATACGTCTACGACGACCAGGCCAATCCCCGCGTGACGACCTACGTCGACTACCTGCTGCCTTCCATCCAGGAAGTACCGATCACGAAACGCGACTTCATCGTCACGCCTTCGCCCTTCACTCCGCTCGGCGCCAAAGGTTGCGGCGAAGGAGCGATGCACACCACGCCGGCCGCGCTGATCTGCGCGATCAATGATGCGCTCGCCCCTCTCGGGGTCGAGGCGACCGAGACACCGGCCACTCCGCAACGCGTCTGGGAATTGCTGCGGCGAGCCGGCGTCACCGGCTGACCGCTCGCTCCGCGGCCGGCTTCGGAGCAACCCACCCGGCCTATCGGAACTTCGCGATCACCTCATCGCCAAAGCGCCTGACGGCGTCGATCTGCCGTGGACCGTTGCGCTCCTGCGACTCCCACGGGATCAGCGCCGCCTCGGTGGCCCCCAGGCCTTCCAGGCGCTGGAAATCGGCCGGCGTGCATGCGCTCCAGTCGATCACGTGCACTTCGAAGTCCTTGCGCTGCGCCGTCCCGAACTCCCTGCGGTATCCGTCGAGCTGCGCGATCATCTTCGCCAGCGATTCGTAGTCGCTGTTCGCGGAAATCCAGCCATCACCGAGTCGCGCAGCACGTTTCAGCGCGGGGACTGCATGCCCGCCGATCAGGATGGGCACCGGCTTGTCCGGCACGGGGTTCATCTTGAGCGGGCCGAAATCGAAATTCTCGCTGTGGTACTCGAAGTACTCGCCGGTCATGACGCCGCGGATGATCGCGATGCATTCATCCATCAGCGCTCCACGGCCCTCGTATCGCACGCCGTTGTAGGTGAAGTCCTCCTTCCACGGACTCAAGCCCGCGCCGAGCGCAACCCGGCCGTTGCTCACCACCGCCAGCGAGGTCAGCAATTTCGCCAGCACGAGCGGCTGGCGAACCGGCAACTTGAGTACGCTCGGATAGAAGCGAATCCTCGAAGTAACCGCTGCCATCGTCGACATGGAGATGAATGGCTCGATGAACGCGGTGGACTCGATGTACCCGCGGATCACCGCGGTATCGTTGTACAGGTACGTGGACTCGGTGGTCTTCGGAAAAAAGAGGCTGTCGGGCATGCATACGGAGTTGAAGCCTGCCTCCTCCGCGGCCTGAGCCAACGCGGGGAAATCGCGGAAATCGCTGAATCCGAGCAACAACGCAAATTTCATCACGAACCCCCGTCGGTGGTTGGTCGGGCGGCCGGCCGTCCTACGACGGGCCGGCGAATTGCTGCTTCAGGACACGCCGCAGCACCTTGCCCATTTCGTTGAACGGTAGTTGGTCCACGTAGCGGAATACGGTGGGCACCCTGGATGAACGCAGGCGCTGCTTCACCCAATCCTTCAGCTCGGCATCCGTGATTCTGGCGTTGGCCCGCAGGACGACGACCGCGCCCGCGGTCTCCCCCCACTGCACATCGGGTACTGCGACCACGGCCACGTCCGATACGGCCGGGTGCTCCATCAGAACATCCTCGATCTCGCCCGGGGAGATGTTCTCGCCGCCGCGAACGATCACATCGTCGGCACGGCCCTCGAGATAGACATAACCAAACTCGTCCATCTGCCCGCGGTCGCGGGTCGGGAACCAACCGCCGGCGTCGAGCAGGCTCCCCTGCTCGAGATACTCGCCGGCGACCTGTTCCCCCCGCACGAAAATCTCGCCGGTTTGGCCAGGACCGAGCACCTCGCCACCTTCGCCGCGGACTTGCAGCTCGATCGTCGGCACGGGCTTGCCGACCGATGCCATGCGTCGCCTCACGCGCGGGTCCTTGCTCTCGAAGCCGCTGCGATGGTCGTCGGGCCCGAGCAGGCAGATGGTCGAACTGGTCTCGGTCAGCCCATACGCGTTGGTGAACTCCACACCTGGGAACAGCCGCATCGCCTGCTCGATCACCGGCAGCGGCATCTTGCCGCCGCCGTAGGCGATCGCCCGGAGCGAGGGCACGGCCGCAGGCCTGCCCTCGTGCTGCAGGTGATCCACGATCCGCGACAGCATCGTCGGGACCACGAACGCATGGGTGATTCGCTCGTCCCGGCACAGCTGCATCCAGGTTGCCGCGTCGAAGTTCGGCAGCTGCACCATGCGCCGGCCCGCGTAGGTCGAACTGAGGACCGCCGAGATGCCGGCGATATGGTAGGGCGGAACCGCAATCAGACCCGCTTCCTCCTCGCCCGCCGAGGCAAAGTCCACCGTGCCGAGCACATAGGACATGAGGTTCTGGTGGCGCAGCACCGCTGCCTTCGGCCGGCCGGTGGTGCCGCTGGTGAACAGCTGAATGGCGGTGTCGTCCGGCGCCCCGGGAGCGGACATGACGGCCGGCGCGGCCGAGGACGCGAGCCGCTGGAAATCCTTCCGGGTCATCACCTTGATGCTCGGGGGAATCTTCAGGGACGCCAGGATGGCTTGCTCGGAGATCAGCAGCGCCGGCACGATGCGGCCCACCAACGCCTCGAGCTCGGCCCCGGTGAGCCGGTAGTTCATCGGCACATAGGGCATGCCCGCGTAGGCGGCACCGAACAACGCGACCGGCACAGCGAGGCTGTTGGTATCGAGCAATCCGACGTACTTGACGTCGGCTTCGCGAATCACCTGCGCCGCGCCCCGCGCTGCGGACAGCAGCTCGGCGTACGACAGGTGCTCACCGCCCGAGCTGACTGCAATGCGCGCTGGATGGCTCTCCGCCGCCATCTCGAGCGTCATGGCGAGATTCATGGTCTAGTCCGAGGAAGGCAGCGGCTTGGTCTGCTTGACCGACAGCGGCTCATCGTTGATTGCGAGCTGCCCTTTGCCACCCTTCGTGCAGAGCAACTCGATGGCGTCAGCCGCGTTCACGTAACGCTTGCCGACCAGCGCATTTTGCGTTGCGGCAGCCTCGACGTGCGGTCCCGACACCTTCGCTCCATCCATCGCGATCAGTTCGACCCCGCCGCAGGTGAGCTGCACCTCGTTCGGAACGACACGAACGACCATGACCTCCGTGTCGCAGACCGCGCACTTGGCGCGCGTACCGGCCTTCAGCAATTTCATTTGATGACTCCCGCCGCTCTTTCCCGGCGAATTGCCACGGGCCCGGGCCCGCGAACTCCGATCGATTCTCGGCTTTTCGCGGCCCTCGGATCATCGTCCACGTGGACTAACCGACCGTGCGACGCAGGATATCCCTGGACGCCGGGGTACTGGTATGGGCTCCTGCGGGCTACTGCTTCTAACGGGACTTCGGCGCGACGAAATCCTGACCGGGGCGCCTAGCCTTTGAGCTCGCGCCACTTGTAGTCGATGACCTCCAGCAGCACGCCGTTCATCTTCTTCGGATGGACGAAGGCGAACTCGCAGTCCCGGAACGGCCGCAGCCCGCCGATCAAGGGATAGCCCTTCTGCTCGAGCTCGGTGACCGCCTCGCGCGTGCTGTCGACGTTGAAGCTGATCAGCATCACGCCCTCGCCCCGGCGTTCGATGAACTTGGCGACGTCACCGTCCGGCGTCGTGGACTCCATGAGCTCGAAGCCGACCCCGCCCAGCCAGTAGCGGGCGACGCGGATCTTCTCCGGCTCATCGACATAGGCATCATCCGGCGCGCTCTTGCCCAGCACCGGTTCCCAGACCTTGCGGGCGGCCTCGAGGTCGCGAACCGCGATGCAGATGTGATCGAGCTTGTTGACTTTCATGGGGTGTCATCCTGCAAGGTTTGGAAAACCGTGTATTCTGGTACCAGAGTACCTGTTTTATCCACGGACTGTCAAAGACCCCGGTCACTGCTCGAGGTCCACGGACCACCCTGGCGGTGCGCGAAGAATGCGTGCAGTTCGGCCACGATCGCCAGCGCAATGCCCTCGGGAGTGACCGCGCCGATGTCCAGGCCCACCGGTCCGCGCAACCGCGGCTGCAGCGCGGCTGCGCAAGGGCCGATGTCACGCAACAGATGTTCGCGCCGCTGACGCGGTCCGAGCAACCCGACGTAGGGGATGGCGGACTGCGCGAGTGCGGTCAGGTAGGCCGCGTCGGAGGCGAGGTGATGGCTCATCACGATCGCGGCCGAATGGCCGTCGAGCCCGACTTCGCGACACAGCTCGGTGACCGGCGCGCAGAGCACCGATGCTCCCGGGAAACGAGCCGGGACCGCCAGGGCCGGACGGTGATCCACGACCGTGACGGGCAATCGCAGTGCCCGCAGTTGGGCGACCACCGGCTGCGCATCGTTCCCGCCGCCGCAGATCAGCACGCGCGGAAGCGGATCGACCACCTGGATCCAGGCCGCGTGCTGCACGCCGGCAACCGTCCAGCGGAAGGTTCCCGACTCGCCGCTCGCGATGGCGTCCTGCCACGCTGCGGGCGGTTCTCCCTGCAGGCCGATCTCCTCTCCGGCATTCCAGCAGCTCGTGCCGAGATTGCCCGCAGCTCCCTGAAAGGTGACGTTGAGAATCGCGCGTCCGCCCTGGAGCGAAGTTTCATGGGCGCGCCGCAGGGCACCGAACACGGCACGCTCGCGCGATGCAGCCTCGATCAGGATGCGCATGGCGCCCTCGCAGCCCGATCCGAGCCCGAACACCGGATCGTCTCCGCCTCGCATGTCGTACGCGACGGTCACCGGCTGACCGGTCTCGAGCACGCGTCGCGCGTGCTCTCTCAGGTCCGCCTCGAAGCACCCGCCGCTCAGCAGGCCGGTGAGTTGGCCATCGGATTCGATGAGCATCCGGGCCCCGGCCTTGCGATACGTCGATCCATCGGTCCCGACGATCGTCGCCACCGCCGCCAGCCCATCGATGCTCGCGAGGCGATCCAGGATCTCTTCGATGCTCGTATCGAGGCGAATCCTCGGCGGGGTCCACTGGTCTGCCATGAAGATGCCCGCTCAGGACGCGCTCGTGCCCTCGATCCTCACACCATATTCACTGCGCGCATGCTCCGCGGTCACCCGTCCGCCGGCCACGTCCCGCGCCAGTGCCTCCGGGTCCCGTTCAGCCGGCGGCCCGAAACCACCACCACCACCACCGCTCAGCTCGACCACGTCTCCCGCCCGCAGACGGGTCAATCCGTAGGGATTTCCGGTCTGGCCATTGACCTGGAAGGTTGCCAGCTTGCCGTTGCCGCCGCCAAACAAGCCCTCCGGGGCGAGCTGAAAGCGTCCTGACTGGATCGCCAGGGACACGGCACCCCGGGGTGCATCCGCACCGTTGGGGATTTCGATGATCTCACGCCGGCCGAGGCCGCCGCGATGCTTGCCGGCCCCACCGGAGTCGGGAATCAGCTCGCGGCAACGGATCATCAGCGGCGTGTCGCTTTCGAAGATCTCCACCGGTGTGTTGGCGCCGTTGGCCGGGAATACGAAACTGCCCACGCCATCGGTGGTGGCGCCGGCCCCCATCCCACCGCCGCGGATCAGTGCGGTGTGAAAGGTCTCACCGTTCGCGCGGGAGCCATAGAACACCTGCATCGTGGCCGGCGTTCCGCCGCAGCCCGCGACCACGCGGTCCGCCAGGACCGGCGCCAGCGCACGGTAGATGATCTCGGTCAGGAAGTGCCCGATCTGCATGCGCGCGACCACCGCAGCCGGGAACTTGCAGTTGACCACGGAACCTTCCGGTGCGATCAACTTGATCGGCGCGGCGGTTCCATGGGTGTTGGGGAGCTCGGGGTCGAAGATGCTCTTCACCGCCATGTGCACGTAGGCGTAGGTGAAGTTGTAGACCACGTTGCCGCCCCATTCCACCTGCGGCGAGGAACCGGTGAGATCGATGATGATGTCGCTCCCCTCGATGGTCACGTCGCACTTGATGGTCACCGGCGCATGGCCTTCCATCTGCTCGATGACCCCTTCGGAAGCGTAGTGCCCCGCGGGCACCTTGGCGATGGACTCTCGCAGGCTGCGCTCACTGCGGCTGATGATCTCCTCCGCCAGGTCATCGAGACTCTCGAGCTTGTAGTCCTCGACCAGCCGGCAGATCTGCTCGCTGCAGACGTGGTTGGCCGCGATCTGCGAGCGGATGTCGCCATGCACCTGATCCGGCGTGCGCACATTGGCCCGGATCATCGCAAACACGTCGTGATTCGGCTGACCCGCGTGGTAGAGATGCACGAAGGGGATGAACAGCCCTTCCTCGAAGACCTCGTGATTGTCGGAGGCCACGCGCCCGCCGATATCGGCGTGATGCAGGATGCAGGCCGTGAACGCCAGGAGCTTGGAGCCCTGGAAGATCGGCGCCATCACGCACACATCGTTGAGGTGACCGGCCAGCGCCCACGGATCGTTGGTGATGAACACATCGCCGGGCGAGAAGGACTCCGGCCCCCGATCGGCGACCAGTTTCTGGATGCCGAGCGCCATGGCGCCGGACTGGCCCGGGCTCGCGAGGGTCCCCTGGGCGAGTTCGCGCCCCTTGCGATCGGTGAACATGCAGGTGTAGTCGTGCGAGTCGCGCAACACGCTCGAGAACGCGGTGCGCGCGACGACGGCGTCGGCCTCATCGACGATGGACACCAGCCGTCGCCAGAGGATTTCCAGGGTCACGGGGTCGAAGTGCTGTTTCATGGCTCATCGCTCCTGGGAAAGGTCGATCCAAAGGAAACCATATTCATCGACCCGGACTTCCCCGCCTGCGCCGACGACCACGGTCGACTCGCGTTCCTCGACGATGGCGGGCCCGGAGAAACGCACCTCTGGAGCCAGCTTGTATCGATCGTACACGGTGTAGGGGATCATGGCGCCCGCCACCGGGCAGTAGGCCGGCCGCTCCCCCTTGATGGCGCGTGCGGCCGTGGCGCCCGGCACGGATTCGAGCTTCGGCAGCTCCAGCAGCTTCACGGGGAGCGAGGCACGAACGCGGAAGGTCACGAATTCGACTTCGCAATCGGGATACGTACGGCCGTACAGCCTGGAGAAGACCGAATCGAACCGATTGCGAAGGTCGGAGGCCGACAATTCGTCGAAGCGGGTGGCAGGCACGGCCAGGGGCGTCTCCGAACCCTGCCCGACGAAGCGGGCATCGATGCTGCGCTCGAACTGCACGCCGCCTTCCGCGCCGGCCGACCGCAGCGCCCGCTCGCTTTCCTTCTCGAGGCTGCGGAACAGTTCTTCGATGGCGCCGAAGTCGGCGGCCGACAAGGACACCTTGTGGCTGCGCACGATGTCGAAGGCCCGCGGCGCGGTGAAGAAGCCCAGCGCCGAGCCGACGCCGGCATTCGGCGGCACGAGCAGGCGCGGCGCGCCGAGCCGTCGCGCGAGTCCGAACATGTGGACGGGACCGGCACCGCCAAACCCCGCCACCGTGACCCGCCGCGCGTTGCCGCCCCGTTCGGCGATGTGCGTCTTGGCACCGGCGGCCATGGTCTCGTTGATCAAGTCGTGGATGCCCCACACGGCCTGCAGGTAGGAGATGCCAAGCGGGCCTGCGATCTCGCGCTCGATGCCACGGCGCGCGGCCTCGAGATCCAGCTTCATCTTGCCGCCGAGGAAATAATTCGCGTCGAGATAACCGAGCAGCAGGTCGGCATCCGTCACCGTCGGTTGAGTGCCGCCACGGCCATAGCAGATCGGCCCGGGCTCGGCACCCGCGCTCTGTGGCCCGACCTGCAGGGTGCCCATCCGGCTGCGGCGCGCGATCGATCCGCCGCCCGCGCCGATCTCCATCAGGTCGACCACCGGCACCTGGATGGTGATGCCGCTGCCGCGCTGGAAGCGCTGCACGCGGCCGACTTCGAAGGTCGGGACCACGTCGGCCTGTCCGTCCTGGATCAGGCAGGACTTTGCCGTCGTTCCGCCCATGTCGAAGCAGAACATGTCGGGCAGGTTGAATCGCTTGCTGAAGTACTGGCCGGCGATCACCGCGGCGCTCGGGCCGGATTCGATGATGCGCACAGGGAAGGCAGCAGCGACCTCGGCCGAGGTCACACCGCCGGAGGAGAGCATGATGAACAGGCGTCGCGAGAAACCCAGCTTCGCAAGTTTCTCGCGCAGCGAGCGCAGATAGCGCTCGGTGAGCGGCTTGACGTAGGCGTTCGCCACCGTGGTGCTGGTTCGTTCGTACTCGCGGATCTGCGGCAACACCTCATAAGAGACCGACACCGATACGCCCGGCAGTTCTTGCTGCACGAGACGCTTGATCTCGAACTCGTGGGCGGGATTTTCGAAGGAATTGAGCAGGCAGATCGCCACCGACTCCACCTGCTGCCCGCGGAGCGTCGCGATCGCGGATCGCACCGACTCGATGTCCAACGCTGTTTTCACCGTGCCGTCCGCCCGCACCCGCTCGAGGACCTCGAGCCGGCTTTCGCGGGCGACCAGCGGCTCGGGCATCGGCGCCAGCGGGTCGTAGGAGGCATAGCGGATCTCGCGCGCAAGCTCCAATACGTCGCGAAAGCCCGCTGTCGTGATGAGTCCGGTCCGCGCGCCCTTGCGCTCGATGATGGCGTTGATCACCAGCGTGGTGCCGTGGATGACCTCCTCGAGGCTTCCCAGGGTGCCGGGATGATCGGCCTCGAGGGCCGCGAGCCCCTGCAGGATCGCGGCGGCCGGGTCACCCGGCGTGGTGAGACACTTATGTGTCAGCGTTCTGCCCGAGATTTCGTCCAGCAGGACGAAGTCCGTGAACGTTCCGCCGACGTCGATTCCTACACGCATGGGTTGCCCGCATTGACAGTGAGTGCGCTGAAGTGTACCGTATACCGTATACCAGCGCTATAGGTAGCGCGTGCGAAATTCTGACCCACCCATGAACGCGAGCATCCCGTTCGACACACTGAAGAAAGCCGAGCCCTTGAGCGCCAGGGTCTACACGACGCTGCGCGAGTACTTGAGCAGTGGCCGCATTCCCCGCGGCGAGCCGCTGCAGGAAGGCGCGCTGGCCGCCCGGCTCGGGGTTTCGAGAACGCCGGTCCGCGAGGCGCTGGCCCGTCTCACCGCCGAAGGGTTCGTGGTCGCCTATGGCCAGGGACTGACCAGCGCCGCCCTCACCATCGAGGATGTGGAGGAAATCTACGGCCTGCGCGCGCTCCTCGAAGTGGAGGCGCTGCGGCTCGTCGCCGGCAAGGCACGCACGGATGAAGAGCTCGCACCCTTGCGGGCTGCCTTGGCGGACATGGCCACCACCCAAGTAGAGGGTGACGGGACGCGCTTCATGGAAGCCAACGATCGCTTTCGCGCGGCCTGGCTCGGTCTCGTGACGAACCGGCGCCTCGTCCGCACCATCGAACTGTATGCCGATCACGTGCGCTATCTGCGCGAGTCGACCCTGGATGATCCGGCGATCCGCCAGGGCGTGCTCGAGCGCTTGCGCGCCTTGCTGGGGGCCATTGAATCCGGCGATTGCGCCGCGGCCGGTGAAGCCATGCGCGAACACCTGCATGCGGCGCGCGGCGTGCTCATCGAACAGCTCACTCGTGATGCACGGTCTCAGCCCTGACCACGACCGCGTGGCCGCAGGCGTACAACCACTCACGATGCGCGACTGATCAGAAACGGGGGGATTTCGTGGACCTGTCACACTGGATTGAGCGCAACGCTCGGTTCGCGCCGACACGGACCGCCATCCGGTTTGCATCGCAGGACATCAGCTACGCGGCGCTGGTCAGCCGCATCGACCGGGCCGCCGCCGCCTTGGAGAAGGCCGGCCTGCGAGAGGGAGAGGTCGTCGCCTACCTGGGCCACAACCATCCCCTGATCATCGAGCTGCTGTTCGCCTGCGCGCGCCTCGGCGCGCTCGTCGCACCCTTGAACTGGCGCCTGGCGCGTCCCGAGATCCGGCGAACGCTGGATGATTGCCGGCCCCGGATACTCATCGCCCAATCAGCCTTCATCGAGGGTCCCGACGCGGTCGAGGTGCCCGCCGATACCCGTTGCGTAGGGGTCGAACCGTCGAACCATCCGGGCCGTTCCTGCTGGGACGCCTTCACGGCGGAGGTTCCGGCCGGCGCAGCTTGCACCCGCCGAGGCAACCCGGATTCACCGCTCGTTCTGTGTTACACCTCCGGCACCGCGGGAGTGCCCAAGGGTGTGGTGCTGCATCAGGACGCCCTGCTGACCAACGCGCTCAACTCGGCGCACATGCATGACCTGACCAGCCGCGACCACATCCTGACCACCACGCCGATGTTCCATGTCGGCGGATTCAACATCCTGACCCTGCCCGCCCTGCACGCCGGCGCCAGCGTCACCATCCACCCGCGCTTCGACCCGCAGGCCACCCTCGACACCATCGAGCGCGAGCAGGTCACCCTCGCCGTGCTGGTACCCGCGCAGCTCACGGCGATGCTCGACCTGCCGACCTGGAATCCTGCCCAGTTGCGCTCACTGCGCATGATCACGACCGGGTCGACCATCATCACCGAGCAGTTCGCGCGAAAGATCAACGCCTTCGGCATACCGCTGGCCCAGGTGTACGGCTC
This sequence comes from Steroidobacteraceae bacterium, assembly GCA_046347195.1. Classification (GTDB taxonomy): domain Bacteria; phylum Pseudomonadota; class Gammaproteobacteria; order Steroidobacterales; family Steroidobacteraceae; genus TMP-86. The sequence goes on along the minus strand of JAXMGQ010000031.1, from coordinate 11,118 downwards.
CACGGAGACCGGACCGGCGGCCGCCTACCAGCGTTCCGGCGATGCCATGCTGCGTCCCGGCTCGGCCGGAGCGACTGCCCTGCATTCCGAGATCCGCATCGTCGACGCGGCCGAAGCCCCGGTTGGGGCGGGCGAGGACGGCGAGATCCTCGTGCGCGGCGGCAACGTGATGCGTGGCTACTGGAACCGCCCGGAACTCACCGCGAGTGCCTTGCGCAATGGCTGGTATCACACCGGAGACGTCGGCCACCTGGACCAGGACGGCTTTCTCTATGTGGTCACGCGCAAGCGCGACATGATCATCTCCGGCGGTGAGAACGTCTATCCCGAAGAAGTCGAATCGGCGCTGCTCGAGATGGCGGAAATCAAGGAGGTCTGCATCTTCAGCAAACCGGACCACCGACTCGGCGAACTGGTCACTGCTGCCATCGTGCTGCGCGAAGGCGCGGCCCTGACCGCGGCCTCAGTGTCGCTGTTCCTGACAGACCGCCTCGCCCGGTACAAGCACCCCCGTGCCGTGCACTTCGTGACTTGCCTGCCCCGGACCTCGCTCGGCAAGATCATCCGCAGCGAAGTCCGCCAAAGCATCGTCGGCAATGCCCCCGGAGCGAACCCGTGATCGATCTTCCGCTGACCCCCGAACAGGAACAGGTGCGCGACACCTTCGCGCGGCTCTGCGATGAGACCCTCGCACCGGCCGCCGCCGCCATCGATGAAGCCGGCGTCTTTCCGCGCGAGGCGTTCAACACGCTGGCCGACATCGGCCTGTTCGGCATGCGCTATCCGGAAGCCGATGGCGGCTCCGGCATGAAACTGACGGACTTTTGCCTCGCGCTGGAGGAAGTGGCGCGCGGTTCGATGTCCGTGGCCGGGGCGGCCGCGATGCAGTCGCTGATGGGGACCAAGTTCCTGCAGTTGCTCGGCAACGATGACATCAAGCAGCGGCTGTTCCGCCCTGCCCTGGCCGGGCAGAAGATCGGCGCGATCTGCATGACCGAGCCCAATGCCGGGAGCGACCTCCACGGCATCGCGACGCGGGCCGAACGTGTCTCGGGCGGCTACGCACTGACCGGTCAGAAGACCTGGATCACCTCGGCCCCGGTCGCGGATTTCTTCACGGTGTTCGCACGCGCCGGCGAGGAACAGAAGCTGACCATCTTCCTGGTCGAGCGGAACTCGCCGGGCCTTCACATCGGGCGCGCCATCCACAAGATGGGCGTCTGGGCGCTGCCGACCTCGGAACTGAGCTTCGACCGCTGCTTCGTGCCCGACACGCACCGGCTTTCGCGCGTCGAGGGCGATGGCGAGGAGCACTTGCGCAAGACCCTGGCCGAGATCCGCATCATCACCGGCGCGATGGCCGTGGGCGCCGGGCGCGCTGCGCTTGCGGCATCGATCGGCTATGCCGCCGAGCGCAAGCAATTCGGCAAGCCCATCGGCGCCAACCAGGCTATCCAGTTGAAGCTCGCGGAAATGGGCACCCCGCTCGTCGCCGCGAAGCTCCTGGTCTACGAGGCAGCCCGGCGCTGCGATGCGGGTATTCCCCATCATCGCGAGGCCTCGATGGCGAAGCTTTTCGCCAGTGAGACCGCGGCCATGGTGTGCGACCAGGCTGCGCGTGTCTTCGCGTCCTATGGTTACGCCATGGAATATCCGGTGCAGCGCTACCTGCGGGACATCCGTTTTACATTGATCGGCGGTGGCACCAGCGAGATCCTCAAGCTGATGATCGCCCGGGAGTTGACGAAGTGAGCGAACCGCGCAAGAAAGTGATCGTACTGGGCAAGCTGGGCCTCGACGGCCACGACCACGGTGCCAAGGTCGTGGCACGGGCATTGATCGATGCCGGGTACGAGGTCATCTACACGGGGCTTCGCCAGACGCCAGCGTCCATTACGGCAATCGCTCGCGAGAACAATGCCGATGTGATCGCCCTGTCCTCGATGGCGGGCTCGCACATCGACTTCTGCCGCAAGCTCAAGCCCATGCTCGAGCAATCCGGCCTCGGGGATCGGCTATGGATGATCGGTGGAAATCTGCCGAAGCCCGACCACGACGCCCTGCGCGCGCTCGGCTTCAAGGGCGTCTTTCCATCGAGTTCCGGCTCGATGACATCGTTGCTTACGTGAAGGCGAATCTCCATGACTGATTCCAAGCTCCCGTCCGTTGATCAACGAGTCGGGCATCGAGATCCAGCCGCTGTACGGCCCGGCCGATGTCGAACGCACCGGCGGCATCTCCATGGTCGGCGCGCCGGGCGAGTACCCCTTTACCCGCGGCATCCATCCGCTCATGTACCGCAAGCAGCCGTTCACCATGCGGCAGTACACGGGCTTTGCGAACGCCAAGGATACCAACGAGCGCTTCCGCTATCTCATCGCCAACGGCCAGACGGGTCTCAACGTCGCCTTCGACCTGCCCACCCAGTGCGGCATCGATTCCGACGAACCGCAGGCCGAAGGCGAGATCGGCCGCGTCGGCATGGCGGTCGACACGCTGCACGACTTCGAGGTTGCCTTCGATGGCATCGATCTGGACAAGATCACGGTGTCGCTGACCATCAACGGCTCAGCGCCGCAGCTCATCGCCATGTATCTGGCGATGGCCGAGAAACGCGGCTTCGATGTGAAAAAGCTGCGCGGCACGGCGCAGAACGACATCCTCAAGGAATTCATCGGCCGCGGGACGTGGATTTATCCCGTCGAACCCTCGCTTCGCCTTGTCGGCGACACCATCGAGTACTGCGCCCACGAGGCGCCCAAGTACAGCCCGGTCTCGGTGTGCGGTTATCACATCCGTGAATCCGGCGCCGACCCGGCGCAGGAGATGGCCTACGCCTTCTGCATCGCACGCGCCTACGCCGACGAAGTCGTCAAGCGGGGGCTGTCCATCGACGAATTCGCGGGCCGGCTGTCGTTCAACTTCAACATCTTCGGCAACATCTTCGAGCAAGTGGCGAAATTCCGCGCTGGCCGCGGACTCTGGGCGCAGATCATGCGCGACGAGTATCACGCCTCGAAGCCGGGATCCATGTGGATGCGCATGATCGCCGGCGGCGGCGGTGGGGGACTCACGCTCGAACAGCCGGAAGTCAACATCGTCCGGGGCGCCTACTACGCGTTGATCAGCGCCCTGTCGGGCGCGCAAACCATGGCGCTGTGCTGCTACGATGAGGCTTACACCATTCCTTCCGAGTATGCGCAGCGCATCTCGCTTCGGACCATGCAGTTGCTGATCAAGGAGATGGGCCTCAACGAAACCGTCGATCCCCTGGGCGGTTCGTGGTACGTGGAGACCATGACCAATCAGCTCCGCGACCGGATGAAGCAGATCATTGCGGAAACCGACGCGAATGGCGGCATCGTCGGGCAGATCGCCTCCGGGGAGATCCAGTCCAAGGTGTCCGCGCAGGCTTACAAGATGCTCCGCTCCATCGAGTCCGGTCAGTTCGCCAAGGTCGGCGTCAACTGCTATCGCCAGGAAGGCGATCAGTACTCGGAGGTCGAAATGCACCCGTACAATGAGAACGACGCGCGGGCGCAGATCACCAGTCTCAACGAGGTCCGCAAGAGCCGCGACGAGGCGGCCGTGAAGAAGTCCCTGGCGGCGCTGCGCGATGCAGCAGCCAGCGGCAAGAACGTGATGCCGGCCATGATGGACGCCGTCAAGGCGTATGCTACGGTCGGTGAGATGACCCGCGAGATGGTTCAGGTGTTCGGGCGCTACAAGGAACCCGTGAGATTTTGACCATGCAGAATGTAACTTCTTATCTGGCACCCAGGCGCATGGACGAGGCCTTGCGCGCAATGGCGGATGGCAATGCCACCGTGCTTTGCGGCGGCACCGATCTTGCACCGCAGACCGAGTCCGGCGTGCGCCCATACAAGGCGCTGCTGCTGAACATTCGCCGCCTCGAAGGCCTGGGCGGCATCGAAGCCACGGCGGACGCGGTTCGCATCGGCGCCCTGACGACCGTGAGCGAGATCCGCCGCAATGCCGCACTCGCCACGATCGCGCCGGTGCTGGTAGACGCTGCGGAACACTTTGCCAGTGACCAGCTTCGCAATGCAGCATCAGTGGGCGGCAACATCTGCAACGCCTCACCGGCCGGCGACATGATTCCGCCGTTGCTGATACTCGGAGCTTCCGTCGAACTCGCGAGCTGGCGCGACGGTGCCGTGCAGACGCGGCGTATACCCTTGGAGCAGTTCTTCGTCGGCCCCGGCAAGACCGTCAAGCAGCCGCAAGAATTGCTGACGGCCGTGGTGTTCGACCGGCCCGCGGCCGACTTCGTCAGCCGCTTCCGCAAGTCCGGCCCGCGCCCTGCGCTCGAGATCTCCACCGTTTCGGTGGCTCTCGGCGCCCGATTCGCCGCTGGAAAACTCACCCAGGTCCGCGTGGCGATGGGATCGGTCGCGCCCACTCCCTTGCGCGCCCGGCATGTCGAATCGGCGCTCGAAGGCAAGCGGCTCGACGCCGCGACCATCGCTGCCGCTGTCGCCGCGACGACGGAGGATGCCAAACCGATCGATGATGTGCGCGCAAGCGCGTGGTACCGCGGCCATCTCGCCCGGGTGTTCGTGGAGGAGGTGCTCAACAGTGTCCGTGGAAACTGAAATCCGCTTCAAGCTCAATGGGAGCGATACGCACCTGAAGGTGCCGGTCACCATGAAGGTCCTGAACATGCTGCGCGACAAGCTCGGCATGACGGGCACCAAGTATGCCTGCGGCGAAGGTGAGTGCGGCGCCTGCACCATCAAGGTGGATGGCAAGACCATCAACAGCTGCCTGATGTATGCCGTCGACTGTGACGGGCGCGAGATCCTCACCATCGAAGGGCTGCGCTCTCCGGAGGGTCTCAACCCGATGCAACAGGCCTTCGTCGATCACGGCGCCATCCAGTGCGGCTTCTGCATGCCCGGCATGATCATGCAGGCCGATTACCTGGTCGAAGGCAATGCCAACCTGACGCGGGAAGAGGCACAGCGGGGCCTCGAGGGCAATCTCTGCCGCTGCACCGGCTACACCAAGGTGCTGGATGCGGTGGCGTCGGTCGTGGAGCAGAAGAAGTGCCGCGGCCGTTGACAGCCAGGCTGTCAACGGCTAGGCATCTTCGCATTTTTTCGAGGGCATTCGCTTAAGGAGCACGATGCCATGGACCAACCAGTAAAGAACGCATCCATCGCCAAGAAAACCTTGATCGGCACGCGCGTCAAGAAGCCTGATGCCCCCGACAAGTCGACGGGCAAGACGCGCTACATCAACGACATGGTGTTGCCGCAGATGCTGTACGGCAAGGTGCTGTTCGCCGGGCGGCCGCATGCCAAGATCGTCCGCCTCGACACGTCGGCGGCAGAGAAGCTGCCGGGCGTGCACGCAGTACTCACCGGAAAGGACTGCAGCAGCTTCAAGTTCGGCTTCGTGCGCGACAATGTCCCGCTCAAGGAAAGGGTGCTCTGCGAGCACGACGAAATCGCCGCCGTCGCAGCGACCACTGAGGAGATTGCAGCCCGCGCGCTCGAGCTCATCGAGGTGGAATTCGAGGATCTGCCCGGGGTGTTCACACCTGAGCAAGGTGAAAAGGAAGACGCACCGCAGATCCACGAGAACTTCCCAGGCAACCGGAGCCTGCATTTCGAATTCAAGCACGGTGATCTCGCCAAGGCCGAAGCGGACTCCGCCTTCATCGCCGACAACGTGTTCCGTCCGCACCACGTGACCCACTGCTGCATGGGCACCTCCTGCGCCATCGCCGACTTCGATCACAACGGCAAGCTGACGATCTGGACCCAGACCCAGTATCCGTACAACTACAAGATGGATCTTGCGCCGGCGCTGGGCCTCGACCCGGGCGACATCCGTGTCATCCAGCCGCCCGTCGGTGGCGCCTTCGGATCCAAGCTCGACGTCTACCCGTACGAGCCGATAGCCGCGCTGCTGGCCAAAAAGACCGGCCGGCCGGTCAAGGTCATCTATTCGCGTGAAGAGGAGTTCAAGGCCTCCCCTACCCGCCAATCGGCGATCATTCATATGCGTACCGGGTGCACCCGCGATGGCGTGCTCACCTTCCGCACAGCCGATGTGCTGATGGACAACGGCGCCTACACCTCGTGGGGACCGACCATCCCCGTGGTCATGATGCGCACGGTCTCGGGCCACTATCGCGTGCCGGTCGTCGACTACAAGGCCCAGGCGATCTACACCAACAATCCGTATGCCGGGTCATTCCGCGGTTACGGCAACGTTCAGACCACCTGGGCTACCGCCCAGCAAATGGACATGCTGGCGGACATGGTCGACATGGACCCCCTCGAATTCCACCTCAAGAATTCGCAGAAGTCTGGCGAAGTCACTCCGCAGAAGTCCATCCTGCGCGAGTGCGCTTTAGCCGAGTGCCTGGAGACGGCGGCCAAGTCCAGCGGCTATAGCAAGAAGCGCAAGGAAAATGCGGCGCTGTGGGACAAACCCGGGCGCTACAAGAAGGGCATCGGTCTTGCCTCCTCCATCCACAATGCCGGCGGCGCCAAGATCCACAAGTCGGACGGCATCGGCACCATTCTCAAGGTGGACGATTACGCCCGCGTCACGGTGATCTCGGGCGCCTCGGAGATCGGCCAGGGGATCGATGCGGTCATCACCCTGATCGTCGCGGAAGAACTGGGCATTCCGACCGAACATGTGACCCTCGTCAACAACGATTCGGACATTGCACCCTGGGACGTGGGCGTGCACGCCTCGCGCACGACCTTCATCGCCGGCAACGGCACCCGCCGCGCTGCCCGAAAAGCCAAGGCGCAGATCCTGGAAGCTGCCGCCAAGGCACTGGGCGAACCGGCCGACACCCTCGACCTGCGCGACCGCTCGGTCGTGCGAGCCAAGTGTGGAACGCCGTTGATCGAGCTCGAGCGCCTGTTGCGACGCATGCACTTCCAGACCAAGCCAGAACTGGTGATGGTCACGGACTACTACGAGCCGCCCAGCGAACCGGAAGGTGCCAAGCATTCCTCCGACCACTCGGCCGCCTATGCCCATGCCGTGCACATCGCCGAAATCACCGTCGACACGCTGACGGGTGAGATCAAGGTCGACAAGATCACCGTGGCGCAGGATGTCGGCCGTGTCATCAACCGGATGGGACTCGAAGGCCAGATCGAAGGTGGCATCGCCATCGGCCTCGGCTATGCCCTGAGCGAGGACATGCGCATCAAGGAAGGCAAGCTCAAGAATGCATGCTTCCGTGATTACAAGCTCATCACGGCCCCGGAAATGCCATCCCTCGACATGCATTTCATCGAAAGCAATTGCGCCGAAGGACCGTATGGCGCCAAGGGCATTTCCGAACTGCCCACGATCGTCATTGCCCCGGCGATTGCCAATGCGCTCTACAACGCGACCGGAGTCCGCGTCTTCAAACCGCCGATGTCACCGGAAGTCGTTGCCCGCGCGATCCACGATCAGCGGTCGAGCGCTTCCTCCACGACGGCGTCGAAATCAGCGTGCCGATGATCCTGCGGTACCACGCCTGGTTGCGGGACAAGATGGGATGTGCCACGGAGCGCATCGCCCTGCCAGGCACGGTCAAGAACGTGGGCATGCTGCTCGATTGGCTACCGAGCCAGGATGAGCGGTTCAAAGGCGCGTTCAAGTATATCGATACCGTGATGATCTCCGTCAACCGTCAGTATGCAGATCGCGACTACCCCGTGGGTGATGCGGACGAAGTCACGTTGATGCCACCCATCGCGGGCGGATGAGCGGCATGCGTGATACCGGCACGACGCCGACCTGGCACGGCGAGAGCGCGTCATGATCAAGCGACCGACGATCCTCAGCATGGAACAGGCCCTCTCGCTGCCCTCCGCGACGCTGCGATTCGCGCAGCTCGGCTGGCGCGTGATCCGCGTCGAATCCACGCCCTTAGGCTCTGGCCTGCCGGGCGATCCGAATCGCTATGTGGGCGAGGTCGTCGCCGATGAGGACCGGCGCAGCTACTTCATCGCCCCGAATGTCGGCAAGGAAGCCATCGCCCTCAATCTCAAGGATCAGAGCGGCCGGGACCTGCTCAAGCGACTGATCCGCGCGCTCGATGTGGACGTGTTCTGCTGCAACACCGTTCCCTCGCGCTACAAGTCGCTCGGCATCGACTACGCCACGCTGAGCGCCGAACAGGCGGGCCTCATCTGGGCGGGCATCTCGGCGTTGGGACCGCAGTGGCCAGAGACGCCGGGCTATGACCCTGTCATCCAGGCCATGGCCGGATGCATGGACCTCACCGGTGATCCCGACGGGCAGCCCACCTTGATGGGTGTGCCGATTGCGGACCTCAAGGCGGGCGATGAGGTCTACGCCAACGTGCTGCTGGCGCTGCTCGAACGCACGTCGACGGGCCGTGGCCGCGAGATCCACGTATCGATGCTGCAAGCCGCCGCCGCCTGGCTGCTCACCGTGCTGCCACTGGTGGACTTTGGTGCGGCGCGCGCCGACATGACCCGATCCGGCAACATACACCGCAAGTTCACACCGACGGGCGTCTATCCTGCCAGCGACGGCATGATCTACGTGGCGGTGGGGTCCGACGCGCAGTGGCGCAAGCTCACCACCTTGACTCCCTTCACCTCGCTCGCCAGCGAAGTCCGCAATACCAGTGAAGGAAGGCGCCGCGACCGCGACGCTCTCAACCGCGATCTGGCCGCCGTCACGGCCACGCAAACCGTGGAGGCGCTGATCACACAGTTGACATCGGCTTCCATACCGGCGACGCAGATCCGCGACGTGCCGGCGGTGCGAAGGCTCGAGCAGCTCCAGGGCCGACTCACGCACACGCAACTCCCGGACGGCCGGAAGATTTCCATGCAGCCACCCGCCGTCGACCGCGAGGACATCAGGCTGGAGATGCCCTTCCCGCCCAAGTATGGCGCGGACACGCGCCGCATCCTGGGAGAAGCCGGATGCAGTCGCGAGGAGATCGCGGGCTGGGCGTCCGCCGGCGTCATCGCCGTCTGAGCGCCCTCATCCGCACCGCGCGATACGATCAGCCGGTCTTCGAGAAGTCGGGCGCCCGCCGTTCACCGAACGCACTGATGCCCTCGCGCGCGGCCGCAGTGGTCGCGGCCCTGCCGAACGCCACATAGCCGATCTCGAGCGCCGCTTTCCAGGTGGAAGCCGCAGCGCCGGCGACGATCGCCTCGTCGATGATGCCGCGCACCGCGACGCTGAGCACGCGTCCGTCGGCCGCCGTCGCCGGCTCGGGCGGCAGGGCGCCGATGTCGACCCTGCCCTTCGACGGCGGCCGCACCTGCCCGCCAGCGAACGCACCTTGTCGATCGCCCGCGGCAGCAAGTCCTCGGCGCCCTGGCAGAGTTCGAGTACGCCATGACCTGCGGCGGTCGCCGCATCGATGCTTTCCGCGGCCCGCAACATGCGGTGGAACAGCGTCGCGGCCTTGGGCCACTTGCGATACGGCACCACCAGTCCGCCGATGCCGGGCGCAATCCCCAGTCCCACTTCCGGAAACTGCAGCCGCGCCGAGGGCACGGAAATGATCCCGTGGCAGCGGATTGCGAGCTCCAGCCCGCCGCCCAGCGCCATCCCGTTCAGTGCAGCCACCACTGGCTTGGCAGCGCCGTCGATGGCGAGCAGCAGCCGGGACGAGGCTCGCGCATATTCCTGCGAGGCCGCGGCATCACCGAGCATGCTGGGGAACCGGCCGATGTCGGCACCTGCCGAGAACGCCTTGCGGCCATACCCTGTGATCACGAAACCCGTCGTGGCTTCGTCCTTCATGTGCTCCACGAGAACAGCGCGGATCTCCTCGTTGAGGTCATCATGCAGTGCGTTGAGGGCATCGGGACGCCGGATGGTGATGATGCACACGCCATCGACGTGGTCGGTAATGATGTAGCGACGGAATTTCGTGTAGGCCGGCAAGGGGCGGGTCCGCCGCGGCATGCCTTTGCGCTCTTTTCCAAGCCGCCGCAACAGCCGGTCCACTTCCTTTTGACCGTCTCGCTGCATGAGCGCGAGAGGCCCGGACTTCAAGCCGAAGGCGAGCCGCGCACCCAACTCCAGGTCCGCCGCCGAACCGATCTGCCGGTCGAGGATATCGATGGCCTGCGCGTAGAGAATGCCGAGCATGCGGTCACGGATGTGCTGGCGCAGCGGCTCGGGCGGCGCGTCCGCCTCGCTTGAACGTACCGGCAGTTTCCATCGGTCCACCGAGGTGAAGACTCGCGCCGGCGTGTAATGCGAGCCCTCCTCTTCAGCCTGCAAGGTGTTGGTCTCGTGGATGATGGCATTGCCGTTCGAGAAGTTGAGCACCCAGAACGGACCGACGTTCGCGAACTCGGTGGCCACCTGGTCGACCTGCGCGGCGGTGGCATGCTCGAGCATGTAGCCCGCCTCGTTGCACCAGTTGTCGAAGATGCGATCGAGCATGAAGCACACGGCATCGCGCGTCACCAGCGGCACCTTGCCCGTGGCCGCGAACACCGAGCGCAGCCACTCCAGCACCGCACGATCGCTGCGCTCCCAGTCGATCACCTCGACGATCGGGTTCTGATAGGCCGGCGCGAAGAAGTGCGTGACCGTCGTGCGACCGGGGTGCGCCAGGTGCGAGAAGATCCGCTGCGCAGGCAGGGAACTCGTGTTGGAGGTGATGATGGCATCCGGCCGGACCACTGACTCGACCTGCGAGAAGATCTTGCGCTTCAGCGCGAGGTCCTCGGTGGCGGCCTCGATGACCCAGTCGCAGCCGGCCAGTTGCGCGTAGTCGGTGCTTGCGCTTAAGCCGGCGCGGACCGAAGCCGCCTGCTCCGCGGTGATCTTGCGGCGCTGCACGCCCTTCTCCGCATACCCATGGAGCCGCTCGGTGGCACGCGTCAGCGCGGCGGGCGCCACGTCGATGAGCACCAGCTTGAGACCGGGAATCTCGCTCGCCAGGTAATAGCCGATGTCAGGACCGATGGTGCCGGCACCGACGATGCCGACACAGCGCGGCATCGGGCGGGTGGGAACCAGCAAGGCGGGATTGGCGGGCAGGTCTCTCAGGTTCACGAATTGCTCTCCAGATTGATTATTTTGAGCTTAAACCATTGGGGATTCAGGCACCAGACATGTTGC
>JAXMGQ010000030.1:0-63503 GCA_046347195.1 Steroidobacteraceae bacterium | reverse complement strand
ATGCCGGGGAGCCGCGCAGGGAATCGCGCAGGGCGAGCCATCCGGACAGGTCCAGGATCTTCACCTCTCCGCCCACCGCGAGCCGGTTCTGCGAGCTGGTGGTGGCCGGCGCTTCGCCAAACTGCAATGCGCTGCGCTCCACGCGCCGTTCCGCATCCCACTGCAACACGCCGTGACCGATGCCCGGCACCGATGCGTGCAGCAGGGCACCCGGCCCCTTCAGCCACTCGACCTGCGCAGTGGCCGGCCAGGACTCTCCCGCCGGCTTGTCGAGCGGCGCCGGCAGGCGAATCTCGAGTCCGGCGAGGTTGCTGCTCACCCGCACCCAGCGTTCCCGTGAGGGAAGCGGTGCCAGGCGCACGGTTCCGCGCCATTCCGCATGGCCATCGGGCAGCACCTCGGCCGGGATGTCGAAGGCCGACCTCAGAGCCTCCGCACTGAAAGTGCCTCGCAGCTCGAGCTGGGTGGCCAGGTCCTCGCGTCCGCGCGGCGCGCGCGCGCGAACGTACAGGGGTCCGCCGAGGGCTTCGCCCCGCAGCTGCGCTTCCGGCACCTGGGCATTGTCGATGCGCACGTTGCCGCGGAGCTGGCTCGCCACGGCGCGGGATCCCTTGTACGCGAGGCTGACCCCGAGCAGCACGGCGCGCACCTGGGCGCGGCGCTGGTCGAACTGCTTGAACGGCAGGAACAGGTCCACCGTGGCATCGAGGGGCCCCGAGGCATCGACCCGCGAGAAGGCATTGCCGGCCAGCGCATCGAGTGGCGTGGCGCTCAGGAACTTCAGGCTCGAGACGGCATCGGTGTGGGACTGCGCATGGACGCTCAGCTCACCGGTGCGGAAGTCGGGGAAACGCGCATCACCCGCCTGCACCTCGACATCGCCCGCGCGCGCGTGGCGCAGCACCACCGAGAGCCCCTGGTTGCGGAATTCCGCCTGCAGGCCCAGGTTCTCGATGCGCGGCCAGTCGTCGCGGTAATTGAGGGCCAGGTCGTCGGCCGCGAAACGCACCAGGAACAGACCACTGCCATCGCGGAAGGGAAAGTTGCGCACCGGTCCCCGCAACACGAACCGGGCCTCGGGCACGTGACCGCCGACGAAGGCGTGTTCGAGCCATTCCATGGCCTTGGGCGAAATGTTGCGCCGGGGGAGATAACGGGGCGCCGAACTCGCCACGACATTGCGCACGACGCTGGCGAGGGTGATCTCCGGTGCCCGGCCATCCTCGAACCTGCGCACGGCGAGCTGGGCCTGCGCGGACAGGTCCTGGTTGGTGAGCTCGATGTTGCGGCTCGCAACCAGCAGGCCCTGCGCATCGCGCTGCCAGAACAGCGTGGCGCCGAAGCGCTGGAAGATGACCGGGCCGGGCCACTGCTCGGGCCACGACACGATCGCACCGGGAGCGTCGATCGCGAGCCGGCCACCACGCTCATCACCCTCGAGAGTGCCCGACACCCCTTTGACGCCCGGCGCGCGACCGATCGGCGCGATGCCGGCGCCGCTGAAACGGCCGCGCACCTGCCAGCGGGCGGGCTTGCCGCCTTCCGCGGCGTCGAAGCTGAAGCGCGCATCGGACCAGGTGCCGGAAGCATCCTTCGAGTTGATGGCATCGCGCAGATCCTTCTGCGGCAGCACCGCGACCAGCGGTGCGAGCGCTTCCAGGTCGAGATGGTCGAGCGTCGCCTCCAGTGCGAGGAGCGAGCCCGCGCGCAGGCGCCAGTTGGCCGAGAAGCGCGTCTGTCCGCCGGCATTCGGATCACCCGAGCGCACGCGATCGCCATCGAAACCCCAACGCTCACCGCTGCGCGCGAGATTGAACGTGCCGCCGACCTCCGGCAGTGTCCGGGTGGCGCCGGCAGCGCGGAAATCGCGCGCGCTCAGCTCCAGGCCGGCCTGGAACTCCTCCTCTCCCCGGCCGGCGGCCGACAGGTCGATGCGGGCCGTGCCCGATTGCACGGCGTTGGAGAACCCGGGCAGCAGGTCGTGCCATCCCGGAAGCGAGACATCGCGCGCCCGGAGCGATGCACTCCAGCGCACCGGATCCACGCCGCCGAAATCGGCCACGGTGAACTTGAGCCGCAAGACTCCCGAGAGTTGCCGGGGCATGCGCAGCGCCGCCTCGGTGGCGATGCGATCGCCGGCCCGGCCCACCTCCAGGTCCAGGCCGCTGAATTCCAGCCGCGGCGAGGCGTCGTTCCAGTCCAGCAGCACCAGGTGAGCGTCACGGATTTCCAGGTGGCCGGCGGGAAGGCTTCGCAGCGAGGCACGCAGGTCGCCATGCCCCTGTCCGAACTCGAGACCCTCGCCGATGGAAAAAAGCGCAGGTCCCAGCCGGGTGACCACGAGTTCCGGGGAGTCGAGCCGCACGCGGCCAGCGAGGAGCCTGGCATTGGCGATCAGCCGCCAGACATCGAGGGCGACGCTCCCGGCGCGCGCGCGGGCGATGCGGCGCTGGTCATCGGCCGAGCGCAGCTCGAGATCCTCGAAATGCAGCTCCGGTCCGTACCAGCGTAGCGATGGGCTCACGGAGGAGAACCGGAGGTGCAACCCCGTCTGCGTCCGGACCCAGTCCTGGATCTGCGCACGGTAGGCTGGTACCCGGTCGAGCGCGATCTTGGTGGCGGTGATCGCCGCCAGCAGCAGCAGGACGAGTCCGGCCGCCGTGTACAGCATCCACTTCCTGAGCCAGGGGAAAGCCGTCGGCGCCATGCAGTTACATGACGACGACGTCGTACTGGTCGACCCCGTACAGCGCCTCGGTCTGCAGGCGGATGGGCTTGCCCGTCAGCAGCTCGAGTTCGGCGAGCTGCGCCGACTCCTCGTCGAGCAGCCGTTCGATCACGTCCTGGTGCGCGAGCACCATCAACTGCTCGAAGTCGAACTGGCGGGACTGTCGCAGGATCTCACGAAACACCTCGTGGCAAACCGTCTCGGCCGTCTTGACGAAGCCCCGGCCCTCGCAGCTTGGACAAGGCTGGCAGAGCAGATGTTCCAGGCTCTCGCGCGTGCGCTTGCGGGTCATCTCCACGAGGCCCAGCGGCGAGACCGAGGAGATGCTGGTCTTGGCATGGTCCCCCGCCAGCGCCTTTTCCAGTGATTGCAGCACCTGCTTGCGATGCTCGGCCTCCGACATGTCGATGAAGTCGATGATGATGATGCCGCCGAGGTTGCGGAGCCTGAGCTGGCGGGCGATGGCCACGGAGGCCTCGAGATTGGTGCGGAAGATGGTCTCCTCGAGGTTGCGGTGGCCGACGAAGGCGCCGGTGTTGACGTCGATGGTCGTCATCGCCTCCGTCTGGTCGATGATCAGGTAACCTCCGGACTTGAGCGCCACCTTGCGGTCGAGCGAACGCTGGATCTCCTCCTCCACGTGATGCAGGTCGAAGACCGGCCGCACCTCCTCGTAGAGCTCGATGCGGGACAGGGCCTCCGGCATGAACGTCCGGGCGAATTCCTGCATCTCGCTGAAGGCCGCCGGATGGTCCACCAGCACCCGGTCGACTTCCGCAGTCATGAGGTCGCGCAGCGCGCGCAACCGCAGCGGCAGGTCGGCATGCACCAGGACGCCGGCGCGGGCCTTCAGGCCGTCGATGCGCACCACTTCCCAGAGCTTGCGCAGGTACAGCATGTCCGCGCGCAGCGCCTCGGCGGGGGCATCCTCGGCGGCCGTGCGCACGATGAATCCATCTCCGTCCGAACCATGACCCGCCAGTGCCTCGCGCAGCCGGGCCCGCTCCGTCTCGACCTCGATGCGCGCCGAGATGCCGATGCCGCGGCCGTGGGGCATGTAGACGAGGTAGCGCGACGGCAGCGTGATGTAGGTCGTCAGCCGCGCGCCCTTGGTACCCAGCGGATCCTTCACGACCTGCACGAGGATTTCGCTCCCCTCGGCCACCAGCTCGCGGATGTTGTCGTTGCGCGGCGGCTCGATGCCGGTATCGGCATGCCGCGGGTCGAAGATATCCGAGGCGTGCAGGAAGGCCGTGCGTTCCAGGCCGATCTCGATGAAGGCCGCCTGCATTCCCGGCAGCACGCGCGAGACCTTGCCCTTGTAGATGTTGCCGGTCAGTCCGCGCCGGCTGGCGCGCTCGAGGAACACCTCCTGCAGCACCCCGTTCTCGACCACCGCCGCGCGCGCCTCCTGCGAACTCGCATTGACCAGGATCTCGATGCTCATGCGCACCGCCAGAGGGCGACCCCCGCCCTGACCAGCAGCTGCGCGGTCTCGTACAGGGGCAGGCCCATCACTCCCGAATAGCTGCCCGAGAGGTGGCGGACGAAGCGCGCCCCGTACCCTTGAATGGCATAGCCGCCAGCCTTGTCCGCCGGCTCGCCCGTGTCCCAGTACGCCTGCGCCTGTGTCGCATCGATGTCGCCGAAGCTCACCTCGCTGCGCGAAAGCGACTGCCACTCGCCCGCCGGACCACACAGGGCGATGCCGGTGAGGACCTCGTGCGTGCGGCCGGCCAGCGCCAGGAGCATCTCCACCGGCTCTGCGCCGCTCCCAGGCTTGCCCAGCAGCCTTCCCTGCAGCACCACGGTCGTGTCCGCGCCGAGCACCGGCCGGTCGTCCCGCCGGGCCAGCCGTTGCCGCCCGGCGCGCGCCTTGTCCAGTGCCAGCCGCTGCACGTACTCCGCCGGTGCCTCCCCCTCGCGCCGGGATTCATCCACCGGCGCCACCAGCAGTTCGAACCTCACGCCGATCTGGCGCAGCAATTCCTGGCGGCGGGGCGACCCCGAGGCCAGGTACACGTCGGCTGCGGGAATCGCGGATGACTCAGGCACGATGGTAGGGATGGCCGGCGATGAGGGTCGTGGCGCGATAGATCTGCTCGGCCAGCATGATGCGCACCAGTCCGTGGGGAAAGGTGAGCGGGGACAGCGACCACGCCAGCTCGGCGCGCGACTGGCAGTCGCCGGACAGTCCGTCGGGACCGCCGATCAGGAAAGCCAGGTGTCTGCCCTCGCCCAGCCGCTGGCGCAGCCACGCCGCGAGCTGCTCACTGGACAGGGACCGGCCCGCGACATCGAGCGCCACCACATGATCGTCGCGGCCCAGTGCGGCGAGCATCGCCTCGCCCTCGCGCTGCTTCGCCCGGGCGGCACCCGCGCTTCGCGCTCCGAGCGGAATTTCGCGCAGCTCCAGCGTGACCGGCTGGCGCAGCCGCTTCTGGTATTCCTGGAATCCCGCATCCACCCACGCCGGCAGGCGGGTGCCTGCGGCGATGACCCGGCATCTCATGGCATTGCGCCGGTTCAGGCGCGTGCGGCCGAACGCCGCGCCGCCGACAGGTCCCACAGCTTCTCCAGTCCGTAGAATTCGCGGGTACGCGGCAGCATCACGTGCACGATGACGTCGGTGAGGTCGATCAGCACCCACTCCGAGTCGTTCCTGCCCTCCACACCATGCGTGCGGAAGCCCGCTGCCTTCGCCTTCTCGACCACCCGCTCGGCCACGGAGCGCACGTGGCGATCCGAAGTGCCGCTCGCGATGATCATGTAGTCGGCGA
The DNA here is from genome assembly GCA_046347195.1 of Steroidobacteraceae bacterium. Taxonomy (GTDB): domain Bacteria; phylum Pseudomonadota; class Gammaproteobacteria; order Steroidobacterales; family Steroidobacteraceae; genus TMP-86. The sequence continues at coordinate 57,995 of JAXMGQ010000030.1, read as the reverse complement.
CATCGGTGAGCCCTCGAACGTCCATCACCTTGACATCGAGCGCCTTCATGTCATCGAGGGCGGCGGTGATGATGTCCTTCAGGTGTGGCGCGGCGGCACGGCGGGGAGCCTTGGCCTTGGCCGGGCGTCGCGCGGCGGGCTTTGCTGCGGCGGGGCGCTTCCGGGCCGGGCGCCGGGGAGAGGATGTCATGCGTCTGCTTGGCTCACTTGTGCTGGGGAGGATCCAGGTAACACCCAGTATCCATGATGATTTTACGCACCGCATCCGGCATGAGGAAGCGCGGATCACGTTGCGATGCGATCAGCAGCCGCAGCTCGGTGGAGGAAATCTCGAGCTGGGTGACGGCATGGATGAAGATGTGGCCCGCGAGCCGGTCGTGCAGGTCGGCGATGCGACCGGTGCCATGGTCCACGAGCAACTCGCCCAGTGGGCCGCTGGCCGGCGCCCGCCAGCCGGGACGATGCGCGACCACGAGGTGGGAGAGTTGCAGCAGTTCCTGCCATTGATGCCACTTCGGCAGGCTGAGAAAGGCGTCCATGCCGACGATCAGGCACAGGCTCCGGTCGGGATGCTCGCGCCGCAGCTCGGCCAGCGTCTCGACCGAATATGAAGGGCCCGACTTTCGCACCTCGCGATCGTCGACCACGAAGCCTCGATGGCCCTCGGTGGCCGCCTGCACCATGCGCAGGCGCAAGGACGCATCCGCCAGCGGCTGCTGGCGGTGAGGCGGGTTGCCCGCGGGCAGGAAACGCACCTCGGCAAGCCGCAGCGCCTGCTGCAGCTCGAACGCCGTGCGCAGGTGACCGTAGTGGATCGGATCGAAGGTGCCGCCGAAAATTCCGATGGGATTCATGGGGCTACCCTGCCTGAAAGCAGGCGCTGATGCAAAACACCGGCCAGGGCCGCGGTCAGTGCGGTGAGCGCGGTCCAGGGATCGCCGCGTTGCTGGCCCTTGATGATGCGATCGACATGCCCCGCCTCGCGCAGCAGGTCGGCCAGCGGAAGCTGGCGCGCGCGCGCCATCGATGCCGCATTCGGCGGGTTTGCCATATTCCAGTTGCTGCCCGTGCCGCCGCTTCGCAGCCGGTCGCGCTCGCGCGCCTGCCACAGGCCGCGGATCTCGCGCCCCAATGCCCACAGGATCAGCGTGGGTTCGGTGCCTTCGGCCCGAAGGCCGGCGAGCACCTGCAGGGCGCGCGCCGCGAGGCCGCGCGAGGCGGCATCGGCGAGCGCGTAGACATCGTAGCGCGCACTGTGGCCCACCGACGCGCGCACGGTCTCGAGGTCGACGCGCGCACCGGGCTTGATCAGCGCGAGCTTGTCGATCTCCTGCGCCGCGGCCAGCAGATTGCCCTCCGCCCGCGCCGCGAGGAATCGCGCCGACTCGGTGTCCAGCTCCACCTGGCGCGCCGCGGCGCGGCGCATCAGCCAGTCCGGCAGCGCCTCGGCGCTGACCGGGGACACATTCACCCACAGGCCATGCTTCTCCACGGCCCGGACCCACTCGGCGTCGGTGGACTTGCGGTCTAGCCGCTCCGTCAGGATCAGGAGCAGCGTGTCGGGCACGGGATTGCGCGCCATCTCGGCCAGCAGGGTCGCGCCACGATCGGGCTTGCCGCCGGGCATGCGCAATTCCAGCAGGCGCCGCTCGGCGAACAGCGACAGGGAACGCGCGGCGCTGCGCAGCTGGTCCCAGTCGAACCCGCGTTCCACGTTGAAGCACTGGCGGTCGGTGAAGCCCGCCTCGCGCGCACGCGCGCGGATCGCATCGGCGGCCTCGCCCGTGAGCAGGGCCTCGTCTCCGGACACGAGGATGGCACCGCCGGGTTCGGCGCGAAGCTGCCCGGGCAGGCGATCGGGTGTGATCCTCATCGGCGCACCGCGACGCACCTGGGCATCGGCAGCACGCCGCCCCCGCACAGGGGAACCGGACTCAAGGAGCCGGACGCCCGGCGTTGAGCGCGGCGAGCGCGGTGTCGTACTCGCGGCGCATGCGCTCGACGAGCGTCGCCACCGGCAGGATGTCGTGGATGCCGGCGACGCCCTGGCCTGCGCTCCAGATGTCCTTCCACGCCTTGATCTCATGGCCGTCGCGGGCCTCGAAGTTCATCTTGCCCTTCTCGGCGGGCGGCAGGTTGGCGGGATCCAGCCCCATGCGCTCGATGCTGCCGCGCAGGTAGTTGCCCGACACACCGCTGAACACCGGCGTGTAGATGATGTCCTCGGCATCCGAGTCGACGAGCATCTGCTTGTACGCTTGAGATGCATTGGCCTCGTCGGTGGCGATGAACCGCGTGCCGAGATAGGCGAGGTCCGCCCCCATGGCCTGCGCCGCGAGCACGTCCGCGCCGCTGCTCATCGCGCCGGAGAGGATCAGCGTCCCGTCGAAGAAGCTGCGGATCTCCTTCAGCAGTGCGAAGGGCGAGAGCAGTCCCGCGTGCCCGCCCGCGCCGGTACAGACCGCGATGAGGCCATCCACTCCCTGCTCGGCCGCCTTGCGCGCATGCCGCTGGTTGATCACGTCATGGAAGACGAGCCCGCCGTAGCCGTGCACCGCCGCGACGACCTCCGCCGGCGGGCGCAGGCTGGTGATCACGATGGGCACCTTGTACTTCACGCACATCCGCACGTCGTGCTCGAGCCGCGTGTTGCTCGAGTGCACGATCTGGTTGACCGCAAATGGCGCGATCCTCGCCCCCGGGTTGCTGCGCGCATGATCGGCGAGTTCGCGCGTGATCTGGTCCAGCCACTCATCGAGCTGCGACTCGGGCCGCGCATTCAGCGCCGGAAAGGACCCCACGATTCCGGCCTTGCACTGCGCGAGCACCAGCGCGGGAGTGGAGACGATGAACATCGGTGAACCGATGACGGGCAGGGACAAGCGGCCCGCCAGCGCATTGGGAATTGCCATCCCTCCAGTGTAACCCGGCCCGCCTACTCGCACATGCCACGGGCGGCGGACACGCAGAACACGGATTGCACGGCCTGGGCGAAGCGTGGCAGGAGCGCGGCATCCTCCGCGATGGCCTGGGCCAGCGTCGCGCAGACGCCTGGATCCGCGTCCCGTTCAGATCCGAGGGCGCGGTAGAACGATTGCACCTGCACCGGATAGCCGGAGCTGCCCGCTTCCACCGACAGGACGCCCTGCACCCAGGCGCGCGTCCGGCGGCTTCCCACCCGCCGGCGCTGCGCGATGCCGCCGACCTTGAAGCTCCGCCACCGCAGGTCGAAGCGGCCATCACAGTACGAGCGCTGCACCTGGCCGACCCCGATCCTGATCTTCAGACGCGAGGCGGCCGCCACCAGCTTGGCGGCGAACCGCCGGTAGCCGCGGTCGATGTCGTTGTACGGCGTGCAGTACAGGTGGCTGATGACCAGCATTCCCGGGCCCAGCGCCACGCATCCGCCGCCGCTGCGACGCACCTCCACGGGGAATCCGGCCGCCGTTGCCTGCGCGGCAGCCACGGCGAAGTGCGCGTGCCCGGCTTCCAGCAGGGTGACGGCGAGTCCCTGGCGGGGCTGCCACAGGTGCAGCCACTGGCCCTGCTCCGGCATCGATTCGAAATACGAGGATTCCCGCTCGAATGCCTCGCGCACCGGCTGAGGATCGAGGTGGGTCTCCACCCGCAATCCGCTCGCGTCCGTGGGAGTGATCAGGCCGGCGGTGCTCAAGCGGATGAAGGAGTCGGGGGCACGGCCCCAGCCTATCCCGTGCCGGCAGCGCCGTGCAATTGGCAGCGACGTGCAATCGCCGGTGCGCACCTGTCCAGCGATGCATCCTGTGATAGCGTGCGCCCATCCACTGCTGCAAGGACCGCCCATGCAATTCGAGACCCTGTTGTTCGAGCGGCACGATGCGATGGCACAGGTCACGCTGAATCGCCCGGACAAGCTCAACGCCTTCAATCGCCAGCTCCTCGAGGACCTGCTCGGGGCGGCACGCGCCATCGAGGCGGACACCCAGGTACGAGCCGTTCTGCTGACCGCCGCCGGCCGCGGCTTCTGCGCAGGAGCCGACGTGGTGCAGGGTGGCTTGCTTGAGGATCCGGCGCTCAGCGTCGGCGGCAACATCGGCGCGCGGCTCGAGTCGCATTTCAATCCCATGATCCAGGCCTGGTACGGCCTGCCGGTGCCGGTCGTGGTGGCGGTGCAGGGAGTGGCGGCAGGGGCCGGCGTGAGCCTCGCGCTGGCGGGCGACATCGTGCTGGCGGGGCGCTCCGCAAGCTTCATGCAACTCTTCGCGCCCCGGCTCGGGCTGATACCGGATCTCGGCAGCACCTATCACCTGCCACGCCTCGTCGGTTCCGCGCGCGCCAAGGGCCTGGCCTTGCTGGGCGAGGCGCTCACCGGCCAGCAGGCCGCGGACTGGGGACTGATCTGGAACTGCGTCGAGGATGCCGACCTGCACGGGACGGCCGCGGCACTGACGCAGCGTCTCGCAGAGGGGCCCACGCAGGCTTACGCACGCATCAAGCATCTGTTCAACGAAGAGCCGCCCGCAACCCTCGCTGAACAGCTCGTCCGTGAGGCCAGGCTCCAGTCGGAGCTGGGTGATACCGCGGATTTCGCCGAAGGCGTGCTGGCGTTCCGGCAGAAGCGCGCGCCACGCTTCAGCGGCCGCTGAAGGCGTTCCCCCCTCGCATCGGACTGCACTCGATCGCGCGATGAGCCCGTGCCGGCGAGACGCTCGCAGGCTCAGTAGAGCTTCTTAGTAGTGCGGCGGCCTCTCATCCTCCGGCGCCAGCGGCTGCGCGGCGCCCGCCGCGTCCTGGCGCATCGCCAGGCGCTCGAGCCGCGCCTGCAGTTTTTCGATGAGCGTGCGTTGATGCAGCACTTCGTCACTGAGCTGGTTGATCGCCTGCTCGAGGAATGCGAGCTTGCTTTCCAGCATTTCCGTGCCGTTCATGCCAGGTCTCCATGCGGCCACCACCGGAAAATGACATAACGCCCATCGATTCGCGCGACGCCGCAACGCGCGCGAAGTGCCATGCACCTACCATGATCTCCGTCGCCCGGCAGCACGGATGCGCTAGTCAGGGCGACCATGGGACCGAAGTCGCGCGCATGGAGGCGCGCGCATTCACCGCGCGTTGCGATCAACGGCGGGAGCGCAGGTCCGTCAACGGCACCCGCGCCTCCGGCGATCGCTTCACCGCCCGGGCCGGGCCGCAGCCCTGACAGCCGCCGCAGCCCGCCTTGCCCGCGGCAGCCGCCATCAGCAGGCGGGAGCCGATGCGAGCACCGCCCGGCAGCCGCGCCACCAGCGATCCCAGCGCCGCCAGCAAGCGCCGTCGCCACTCGCGCGGCGCGAGGCTCGCGAACGCGTACAGGGCCGCGATCAGGAAGATCGAGGCAACGAGGATGAAATCCAGGCTCCGAAACATGCTCATCCCCCCGCCCACAGCGTCAGGCGGTACGTGAGGAAGGACGCAAGATAGGCGAGCGCGAACAGGTAGCCGGCCATGAGGAGCGGATAGCGCCACGAGCGGGTCTCGCGACGCACCGTCACCAGCGTCGACAGGCATTGCGGCGCGAACACGTACCAGGCCAGGAGCGACAACGCCGTGGGAAGCCCCCAGGAATGGGAGATCAAGGGCGTGAGTGCGCCGGCCACATCATTGCCCGACGCCGACAGCGCATACACCGTGCCGAGCGCAGCGATCGCCACCTCGCGCGCCGCGAGCCCGGGCACGAGCGCGACCGAGATCTGCCAGTTGAAGCCGATGGGTCCGAGCAGGACGGCGAGGCCCCGGCCGATGTGACCGGCGATGCTGTACTGGATCGCGGGTCCCGTGGCGCCCGGGGGAGGCGCCGGAAAATTCGACAGCGCCCACAGGATGACCATCAAGGAGAGAATGATGGTACCGACCCGCGACATGAAGATCTCCACTCGCTGCCACAGGCCGATGGCGAGGCTCCTCACGTTCGGCAGGTGATAGGCCGGCAACTCCAGCAGCAACGGTTGCGGCAGCCTGCGACCCTGCAGGCGCTTGAGCACGAAAGCCACCGCCATCGCCGACAGCACGCCCGCCACGTACAGCCCGAAGAGCACCAGCCCCTGCAGTTCGAAGACGCCCCAGACCGGACGGCGCGGAACGAAGGCACCGATGATCAGTGCATACACGGGAAGCCGCGCCGAGCAGGTCATGAGCGGTGCGATCATGATGGTGGTGAGCCGGTCGCGCGGATTCTGGATGGTACGCGTGGCCATGATGCCCGGGATGGCGCAGGCGAAACTCGAGAGCAGCGGGATGAAGGAACGCCCCGACAACCCGACGCTGCCCATGATCCGATCGAGCAGGAAGGCAGCCCGCGGCAGGTAACCCGACTCCTCGAGCACGAGGATGAAGAAGAACAGGATGATGATCTGCGGCAGGAACACGAGCACGCTGCCCACCCCTGCCAGCACGCCATCCACCAGCAGGCTCTTGAACAGGCTGTCGGGCAACAGCGAAGCGGCGGCCGCACCGATCGCGGCCACCGCGTCCTTGATCGCATCCATCGGCCACTGCGCCCAGGAAAAGACCGCCTGGAACACGAGGAACAGGGTGATGCCGAGGATGATGGGGCCAACGAAGGGATGAAGCACGATCGCATCGATGGCGTCGCTCCGGGTGAGGCCCTCGATGCGGTCGGCCCCGACGAGCGCGAGGATGCGCCGGACCTCGGCCTGGTCGCGCTCGACTTCCATTTCGGTGCGCGCCCGTCCCAGGTCGGCGGGAACGGGAATGGATGAGCGGGTTGCCGACGGCGGCAGGGCATCGAGCACCTTCACCAGTTCCTGGACACCCGAGGGGCGTATGCCCACGGTCTCCACCACCGGTACGCGCAGTTCAGCCGACAGGCGGGCCGTGTCGATCCGGATGCCCTTGCGGCGCGCGATGTCGCTCATGTTGAGCGCCACCACCATGGGCAACCCGAGGCGCTTCAGGCTGAGCACCAGTCTCAGGTTCTGGCGCAGATTGGTGGCGTCGGTGACGCAGACGATGAAGTCGGGACGTCCCTCGCCCGCCGTGCGCCCGGTGAGGACATCGGCGGTGACCTGTTCATCGGGCGTGAGCGCATCGAGGCTGTACGCACCCGGCAGGTCGAGGATGCGGATGCGCCTGCCGTTGCCGGTGAGGTAGGTGCCTTCCTTCCGCTCGACCGTGACCCCGGCGTAGTTGGCCACCTTCTGGCGGCTGCCGGTCAGCACATTGAACAGGGCGGTCTTGCCGCAATTGGGGTTGCCCACCAGTGCGACCAGCGGCGAGAAGGCGGCGGCGATGGACCCGTCCATGCGGATCAACCTCGAAGGGGGCCTTCGGGTTCAACGCGGATCACGGCCGCCTCGAAGCGGCGCAGCGCGAAGGTACCGGTCCCCACGCGCACGGCCAGCGGTTCGCCGGTGAGGAATCCACGCGCCACGATCCGGACCCGCTCGCCCGGGAGGAACCCCAGTTCGGAGAGCCGCAGGGCCAACTCGTGGCCGGCTGCATCGTCAGCGCCCTGAATGCAGACCACCCGCGCCTCCACCCCGGACCGAAGTTCCGTCAGCGGGACGCCATATTGCGTCGCAGGATCCACCCAGGATTTCAACACAGCGACCATTCAGGAACTGTACATGAGAATCGTTCCTATTTCCACGCGTCCGGTGGGGCAGAGGACGTTCATGTGATGGTCGTCACGCAGCATCAAGGTTAACAGGAAGCCTGAAAGGGAATCGCTTCCCCTTTCGTTACCACATCGTGGCCTTGAATCGTTGCCCAAGCCCTGGGTTCCTCCCTCGCGCATAACATTCATTCGCAAGGTAACGCACCTGCAAGGGCAAGCTGGATACGGAGAAGTCCGTAACGGGTAGAACCGCGGAGGCCTCCCGGCCAGGCTCTCAGGCCGCAGGCGGGCCTGGCGCGCCCGCGTTAAGATGCGGAAACGAAGAACAAGAGGGTGGGAGTCGACATGGCGACGGTGTTCGAGAAAATCATCGCCGGCGAGCTGCCGGCCAACGTGCTGCATCGCGATGACCGGGTGATCGCATTCACCGACATCCGGCCGGTCGCGCCGACACATATCCTGATCGTGCCTCTGAAGGTCATCGAGACCGTCGATGACATTCCCGACCAGGATGAGGCGCTCATCGGCCACATGGTCATCGTCGCTCGCGACCTCGCACGCCGGCAGGGAATTTCCCAGGACGGTTATCGCCTCCTGTTCAATTGCCGCAGCCATGGCGGACAGGAGGTCTATCACCTGCACCTGCACCTGATCGGAGGTCGCGCGCTGGGACCCATGGTGCAGCGTGGCTGAGCGCAGCCGCCGGACGGCAAGGAACGCCGGTCGTGCCGGCAGCGTGACGCGCACGAAGATGAAGCCGGGCACGGGCAAGCGCGCCGCCGGCGCCCGCGTCGCCGCCGTGAAACCTCCCGCGCCCGCGCGGCACGCCGGCCACGGCAGGACGGCGGCCCGCGCAACGGCGTCGGACGCCGCATCCCCGGCGTTGCGGACCCTGTACCCGCCCCTCGAGCCCTACCACAAGGACCACCTGCGGGTTTCCGAACTGCACGAGATCTATTACGAGGAGAGCGGCAACCGGCAGGGCAAGCCCGCGATCTTCCTGCATGGCGGGCCGGGCGGTGGCGCGGATGCGCGCGCACGCCGGTTCTTCGACCCCCAGCACTACCGCATCATCGTGTTCGACCAGCGCGGCTGCGGCCGCAGCCGTCCACACGCGAGCCTCGTGGAGAACACCACCTGGCACCTGGTGGCCGACATCGAACGCCTGCGAAAGCATTTAGGGCTCGAGCGCTGGCTGGTGTTCGGCGGATCCTGGGGCAGCACCCTCGCCCTGGCTTACTCCCAGGCCCATCCCGAACGGGTCACCGAACTCGTGCTCCGCGGCATCTTCCTGCTGCGCTACCAGGAGATCCGCTGGTTCTACCAGTACGGCGCCTCCGCGATGTACCCGGAATTCTGGGAGCCCTATCGTGACCTGATCCCACCGGGAGAGCGCGATGATTTCCTCTCCGCCTACCACAAGCGCCTGACGGGTCCCGACCAGCGAACCGCACTGGCGGCGGCGCGCGCGTGGTCGGTGTGGGAGGGCTCGACGAGCTTCCTGCGTCCGAACCCGGACAGCATCAAGCACTCCGGCGAGGATCATTTCGCGCTGGCCATGGCGAGGATCGAGTGCCACTACTTCGTCAATCGCGGTTTCCTGCGGCACGAGAACCAGCTCATCGACGATGTGCCGAAGATCCGCCACATCCCGGCCACCATCGTGCAGGGGCGCTACGATGTGGTCTGTCCGCCGATGAGCGCGTGGGAACTCCACCGCGCCTGGCCGGAGGCGGACCTGCGCATCGTCACCGAGGCTGGGCACTCAGCCTTCGACCCCGCCAACACCCATGAACTGGTCAGCGCCACCGACCGGTACCGAAGCAGGTGATGCTTGAGTGAGATCGTCACGCTGGGGCTGGCGCAACCGCACGAGGCGGACCGCATCGCGCGGCTGTCGCGCGACCTGATAGAGCGCGGCCTTCGCTGGTCCTGGACGCCCTCCCGGGTCGCGCGCCACATCCTCGATCGGCATTGCTCGGTGGTGGTGGCCCGCAGCGATCGCCGCCTGGTCGGCTTCGCCATCGCCCGATTCGCCGATGATACTGCCCACCTGAACCTGCTGGCGGTGTTGCCGCAATGGCGCCGGCAGGGCTGCGGGCGCCGCCTCATCGACTGGCTGCTGGCCACCGCCGATGCGGCCGGGGTCCGCCGCCTCGATCTCGAGCTGCGCGCCGACAACGACGAGGCGCGCACGTTCTACGAGTCGATGGACTTCAAGGTCACCGGCGAGCGCCAGCGCTACTACGAGGGCACGCTCTCGGCGCTGACCATGTCGCGCGAGCTGTACGCCAGCGGCGGCGGCTGACCCGCGCCATCTCGCGCGTCGACAGCGCCTGCGCGGGCGCGGGTCACGCCGATTCGTCTGTCTCGCGTGACCCGCGCCGGCGACCGGTGAACCAATGTTCGAGGACGGACAAGGGAGCGAGCACGCCGATCACTTCATGAGCGACGGCAGAGTACCGTTGCGCGTGAACGACAGGCCATCGTGCATCAACCGGTTGCGGGTGCGCAGTCCCCACAGTGGAGCCGTCCGTATCTGGCGCGCCGCGCCTGCGTACTCGGCGGTGGCTGATGGGAATGCCATCGCCCGAGTCCACGTCGTGCAGCAGGAAGTCGCTGTAGGGATGGAGCGGTGTGGTGCGATCACCTATGCCGCGGCCACCAGCGTCCCGCCATTGATCGATGTGCCAGACGGCGCCGTGCGCATCGCCGGCGCATGGCAGACCGCACAGCCCACCTGGGTGAACAAGCGCTCGCCCTGCTGCACATCGGCACTGACCGGCCCTCGCGAAGGCGCCTTCGTCGAGCGCATGAAATTCGCGAACGCCTTGACGTTCCGCCCTTGTCCTCCGGATCCGGCACCGGATCGTAGGCTTCGACATCGCCCGCTGGCGCTGTTTTCGGTGGGCAGCAGGGGCGAGGTCACCCCCATCTCGTTGAGATAGGCATCCGCGGAGAAGGACTCGAGGCTCGCATGCTGGCCTTGTGCCGAACTGGCCCACCCGGGCCTGGCCGTTCGCCTCGGCGCCGACGCAGAGCACCGCGGTGCCGCGCATGGCCGGCGGCTACCCGTCGCGCAGCGCCAGCAACGTCGCATTGGACACCGCCTCGACATAGCCCGCCTCAGCGTGTTGGTGGAGATGGAAGGTGCGGATATCGTCCTCAGGCGCGACCAGTTCGACGCGCGCCTGGCGGCCGCGCGCGAGGCGATGAGCGAGCTGCCTTGTGATTCGAAGAACGTGCCGTTGAGCAGGTGGCCGGTGCGCTGTTCGGTCACCTACGGTGCCGCCGGTGACCACGTTCTGATGGCATTCCCGGCAACTCTGCGCATTGTAGGTCGGAATTCAGCTCTTCCGGTGAAGCGTTCTCCACCTCCTCGAAGACGAAGCGGTTGTCGTTGAACGAGCGGCCGGCCACCACCGAACCTCATCGAGCGTCGCGTAATCCGGCTCTGCGGCCGAAGCCGTTGGTGAGTGCATCGAATCCGGCAAGCGCCTCGCGCCGGCGCGTGGGTGACGCCCGGCGGACTTCTCCGGATCGAGCGATGTGCCATGCGTGAATCGATGCCTGCTGATGGGCCGCGGTGATCCGTTGGCGAGGGCGGCCGGCGCGCTGCCGGCCGGGGATGCGGTCAGGACGAAGAGAACGGACAGGTGCCGCTGCGCGATGCGCCGCGCGATTCTGGTGATCCATGGTCTCCCCGATTTGCGTTGATGGGTGCAGACCTTCTCTACGAGCGGCGAGCCTGCCGCTCAAATGTCGTCAGCGCATGCCGTCGCGCGTCGACAGCGGCTGCGGTCGCGTCACGCCGATTCGTCTGTCTCGCGTGACCCGCGCCGGCGACCGGTGAACCAATGTTCGAGGATGGACAAGGGAGCGAGCACGCCGATCACCTTCATGAGCGACGGCAGAGGACAGCGTTGCGCGGCATCGCCGGTGGAGGAAGAACAGCGCGAAGCCGGAAGCAGCGAGCACGAGCAGCAACAGGAAGAGGCTGCCGCTGGCGCGACGCTTGCGCAGCTTCCATTGCAGGGTGGCGTGGCGCGAGGAGACCCATCCGGCGAGATACAGCACCGGCAGCGAGGCGGCGCCGTGCATCAGCAGCAGCGGCGCGCAGAGCGGATGCGGTTGCGCTCGAACCTCTCGCCGGCGCGCGCGAACCACAGGTCGAGCACCAGCCAGGCGATGCCACTTGCCCACAGGCCGCCGACCAGCACGTACAGCCAGCCGCGCTCGGCGTCGCCGCTGCGCGGACGCTGGATCCGATCATGGTGCCTGCGCAGCGCAGCCACGCGCGCGCAAGCGCCGGCACGTTCAGCACGGACTGCCACAGGGCGACGATCCAGCGCACCCCTTCCGTCACGTGCTCGAGGATAGCGTCGCGCCGGCGATGTTCTTGATGTCGGCCCGGAACCGCAGCGTGCCGAGGTCGTGGCGCGGCGCGAACTGGGTGAACGCCACGCGCGATTGCGGATCTCCCCGCCGTGACTTTCGCGATAGGAAAGCACCTCGATGGGGGTGTGAGATTCCCGTCGGCACCGATCCCGACCGCGTAGGTGATGAGGTCCTGGCGCCCGATGACCTCATCGACGAAGACCAGGCCGGCGCGGCGCCGTCCTGCTCCACCTTCCAGATCCGCAGATTGCCGCGGTGATGCCGGTGGTCCGCCAGCCCATCGATGCGCGGCGCTGCTCCGCCGTCAACGCGAGGGCCACGGGCACGAATCGCCTGGCCTGCGCGAATGCCGCGCGCTGCGCGTCCTCCACCGACAGGTAGTCCGCGGCGATGATGGCCGTGGCGGGCGCGAGGCTCAGCGGCAGTGCGCCTGCGAGCAGGCCACGCCAGATTACTTTTCTGCGCATGTCGGGACGTAGAATTGATACCCTAAGCCCAGATCGTAGCGGTTGTCACCGCTGCCGTGGCGGAAGCCGAGATAGTCCGCCTTCACCACCACGCGCTCGGTGCGATCAACATCCAGTTGATGCCTCCCGTGAACACCCCGATCCTGCAACGTGTCGGGCGTCAGGCCCCGGCCCAGGTCAGCGTAACAGGCCGGATTGAACCGCTCGTAGCGGATGAAGGGCGTGATCGACCAGTTGCCCTGCTCGATCGCGTGCCAGGCCGCCTCGCCGTACCAGCCGAAGAAGCTTTGCGGAATCGGCGTGGGAGACCCCAGCGTGCGCAGGTTGAACACCGCCGTATTGTTGATGTGGCCGCGCGCATAGAGCGCCGAAAACTCCCACTGCGCCGGCGTCCAGCGCGCATGCGCTTCCCAGAGGCTGACGCGCGCGCTGCCGAGCGCGGACTGGCCCTGCGTGGCACCGCCGGTGAAGGCTGAGGCCCTGCCGCAGGCCGGGAACCCCGCTGTAGCTCATCGGACAGGAATCCTGACAGGTCGCGGCGGAGGCCTGCGCCAACTCCTGGTGGATGGCCCCCAGCGGGGATTCCTGGCCTTCCCCGGAAGCCGCATCCCACTTGTTGAGTTGAAGCCCGTGGTCACGCCCACGCTCCAGCTCAGGCCCGACTTCGGTGCTGCCGAGGAAGCTGTATCCCGCTCCTCGCGCCAGGTGGTGGGGATGATGCCCGTCTCGATGAAGTTGCGCGCCACCCCGTAGTAGCGCGTCGGCTCGGGGAATTCGTTGAGCATGCCGTTGGGGATCAGCACGAGGCCCGCCCGCAGGAACAGCGCGCCGGTGAAGGCGCTCGATGAACGCCTGCTCCACCTCCACCTTCGCCAGGGTCCGCGGCCGAAGGACGCCATGCTCGACCTCGAGCCTCGCTGAAGAAGCGCGCGGTTCTCGTCGAAGGTAAGACGCGCCGAGCACGGAACTGGCCACATCGGCGGTCGTCTGCGCGGAATCCCGCGTGGGGTGGTAGTAATTCAACTCGCCGTACCCCCGTGAAGCTCAGCGGCGCGGAGGATCTCGCCGGCGCAACCGTTGCTCTGGCCGAGGCTGCGGCCATCGCCGACGGCCCGCCGCTCCGCCTGCCCTCCCTGTGGCTGCCCTGCTTGCGCCAGCGCTCCTGAGCCGGCCCGCCTGGTGCCTGCCGCAACTGTGCAAGCTCGGCCTGAACTTGCCGTGCAGCTGTTCGGCGAGCGCACCCACCCGTGCCTCCAGTTCTTCTGTCGTGGCCGCACGGCACGCGTGGAGCCATCAGCAGGAGCGTGGCGATCATCAGCAGTCGTCGAGCATTCATGTGCGGCAACGCCCAGGGGTGGAATCCATCGGTCAGGGTGTCCAGGAAACTGATCGATGTCGGCTATCTCGGCGGCATCGAGCGCCGGCATGTCGCCGGGCAGCCGGTTGCATGGCGCTCCTTGGCGTGGTCAGCGCGATGTTGCGCAAGGTGGGCACCTTGAACGCGCCACACAGTTCGGTGTGGCCCGCGATGTCGGTGCGCAGCGGCCCGCAGCTCCTGCAGGCCGTAGTAGCCGGATCTGCATTGGCGGCGATGGCGGCCGCGTTGCGCGGCACGCCGAGGCTGTCGTAGGTGAAATCCGTGAACATCGGCGGCGAGCTGTCCGCGCCGACCGCGCTCGGATGACAGGCCGCACAGTTGCCCTTGTTCGACTGAACAACGAAAGGCCCCGCGCCTCGGCCTCGCTGAGCGCCGCCGCCGGATCCTCGAAGAGTTCTCACCGAACTGCGCCCGGAATTCATCCGCGTAGCCGGCCGCGGCCAGCCGCCGCGATACCGCTGGCGCATCGGCATTGGCCGCGGCCTCGAAGGCCGCGAGGAACGGCCCGCGCGCCTGGTCGCGCAGCGAGGCGGCGCGACCGTCCTGGTCGAAGCGCCTGCACGGGCGTGCCATCGGACTCGAAATGGAATGACGGCGTGTAGAGGACGTAGCGCAGTGAGGGTGCATTGCGAAGGCCCTGGCTGCGACCGTCGGCGCCGCCCAGCGGCTCGGCCATCGCCCCCTCCCCGGATCCGCTCGGCGTCACCTGGATGCCGCCGGTGCACGAGGCCAGAAGGGCGAACATGATGGGATGGACAAAGCTCCATCGTCTGGAACGCAAACCAACCTATCCCCACGCGGCGTCATGCTTCTCGCAGTGCATGATACAATCGCTAATGCGAATCATTCTTAACAAGTGTACTGACTGACCGCCGGATGAGCAAGCGGCGCACAATTACGGATTGCGTTGAAGCGCGCTGCTCAAGAGTGGGAATGGGTACCTTCGTGGCGCTCGAGGCCGAGGCCGAAAGCCCAGGAGGCCCGGGCAGCGCTGGAGAGCGCCTGAAGCTGGCCGTGCAACGGGTCGAGTGGCTGATGCACTTCGCGGACGGGGAGCGACCTGGGAGCGCGCATCGGCTCGGCACCTGCCGGCTCGCGGTAAAGGTGGGACCCGGACACCTGGCGGGTCCTGGAGCTTGCCCGGCAGGTGCATACCGCCACGCAAGGCGTTCGACCCCTGCCTGCCGCAAGGCCAGGGCCGACTCATCGACCTCGAGCTGCTGGCCGGACATCGGGTGCGCAAGCGACGATCCCTGCAGCTCGACCTGGGCGGCATCGCCAAGGGGCAAGCCTGGATCTCGCCATATCCAGGCGATGCAGGCCGGTGGGCTGCGCCGCCGGCCTCGTCAACGCCGGCGGAGATCTGCGCACTTTCAGGCCGCCGGCGCCGCATCCATTGTGCGCGCGCTCGGGCGCGACCTGCGGCTATGCGATGCGGCCCTGGTGGTGGAGCTCGCGCGAGGCGGTGATCGTCCTCCGGAGCATCGCGGGTACTACCGTCGGTGATCGGCCGCGCTCGGCCGCCGCCGAGTCGCCGCCATCATCGCCCCGACGGCGGCACGCTGATGCGCTCAAGTTCGCGCTGGTGGGAACCTGCAGCAGGATTCGCCGGCGCCAGTGCTCGGCGCGCGGATGCTCGTCCCCGCGAGTCAGGAACGGCACTGGTAGGTCAGCCGCCCTGCCGAATCGGTCAGTCGCCGGTCCAGCAGCCACAGCCGCGCATCCTCGGCATCGTGGTTGAACCACTGCGCCGTGCTGCCCGGCGGAAGCCGTAGCCCCAGTCGTCCATGTCCCGGTAGGTGCCTGCGCGTGCCCAGCGCATCGGACATGAGCACCTGCAGGCAACACACGGCGCACTCCTCGGCATGGTCTCCCTGCGCATCCGTGCGCCGCGCACGCCGCTCCGGCGAGTTACGCAGATGAAGCGCCGATTCGTGCGGTGTGACCGAATGCAACGGCGTGCGTGCGTGCAGTATCGAGGCGCGCGCGTACAGGCGATTGCCGATCAAGCCGGCTGCGCTCGCCCCAGTAGGAGCCGGGATCACCCCTGCGGCGCCACCAGGCACAGCCCATCCCGAAGCGTCGAGCAGCAGGTGCAGGGCGAGCCGGTCGATGTGCCGGAGCAGGAGCAAGTTGTACTTTCAGTGAGCGGCGGGTTCCGCCGTCGTGGTCGCGGCGCCACTCCTGAGGCTCGCCGCCGATGGGCGGCGATCACCGCGAGATCCGCGCCACTCGCTGGCAGCACGTCCTGTTCATGCTCCTTGGCGAGCAGCCGGTTCATCGAAGTCGTAGCCGCGGGTGAGGCTCAGCACCTGGGGCGCCATCGCTCGCGGCCGTCGGCCTGAACGGCCACGGTCACCGAATAGGTCAGCTCGAAGCCCGGTGGGGATGGTGGCGGACACCGACAACACGCGCTGCCGGACTTCATCGTGGGTGACTGCACCGTGGCGTTGCCCTCGCGCGCTGGTCGCGATCCGCGCACCCGGCACCCTGCAGGTGACGCTCGAAGGCACGCGCGAAATCGGTGCAGGAGTCCTCGAATGACAGGTAGGGCGCATGACCACGGCCGGCAATGGCTCGCTGCCTGCCAGCCGGAACCCGCACCCGCAAGCCAGCAGCGCGCGATGGCCGCCGCGACGCCCACGAAGGCAGGGCGGGTGGCGCCAACCGGGATCATCCCGCCACCACGTTGACCAGCTTGCCCTTGGCACCACGATCACCTTGCGCACGGTCAGGCCCGCGATGCGACCCCGCACGCCGGCATCGGCGAGCGCGGCCTCGCGCACCAGGGACTCGGCGGGCTCCCATCGCGGTACCGAGATGCGCCGCGGAGCTTGCCATTGACCTGCACCACCATCTCCACCACCGCCTGCTGCAGGAAGCGGACTCATCTGGCCGCGCCAGGGTTCATCGATGATGGCGCGTCGTGTCCCAGCGCCTTCCACAGCGCATGCGCGCATGCGGCACGATGGGCGAGAGGCACATCACCGCGATCTCCAGCGCCTCCTGCGTCACGGCCCGCCCATTCGCACTGGAATCCTCGAATCGTGACAGCGCGTTGAGCAGCTCCATCACCGATGCGATGGCAGTGTTGAAGGCGCGCCGCCGGCCGATGTCATCGGTGACCTTGGAGAGGTCTGGTGCGCCTGGCGGCGGATCGCCAGGTCAGCAGCCTTGCAGCCTGCAGCGCGGGCGGAGCCCGGCACCGACGCGGCGTGACCGCCTTCCACAAACGCTTCATGAACCGGAACGCGCCCTGCACACCCTCATCCGACCACCTGCGCGTCTGCTCGGGAGGGGCTGCGAACATGGTGAACAGCCGCGCGGTGTCCGGCGCCGTACTGCTCCACCAGCGCCTGCGGATCCACGCCGTTGTTCTTCGACTTCACATGGTGATGATGCCACCGATTCCACCGGCGCGCCGTCGGCGCGCAGCGGACCGCGCTTCCGGCACGAGCGCCGGCGGCGTCGAACTTCAGCTCCACGTCTGCCGGATTGTAGCATTGATGCGCCCGCTGGCCGGCTTCCTGAAGAACACCTCGTTCAGCACCATGCCCTGCGTGAACAGGTTGGCGATGGCCTCGCGCAGCTTCACCACTTTCAAATCGTTCATGGCGCGCACCCAGAAGCGCGAATATTAAGGGTGCAGGATGGCGTGCTCGATGCCGCCGATGTACTGATCCACTCGGCATCCAGTAGGCGGCGCGCTCATCCACCATCGCCTTGAGGTTCCTGCTGCTGGCAAAGCGCAGGAAATACCAGCTCGAATCCTTGCTGAAGGTGTCCATGGCGTCGGCTTCGCGCCGCGCCGGTTGGCCGCATTTCGGGCACTGGCATTCCAGGAAGGCCGCGTGCTTGTTGAGCGGATTGCCGCCGCCATCGGGCACGAGGTCCTCGGCGGCAGCACCACGGGCAACTGCTCGTCGGGCACGGCACCGCGCCACAGTCCTTGCAATGGATGATGGGGATGGGACAGCTCTGCAGCGCTGGCGCGAATGCCCAGTTCGGCAGCCGCCAGGTGACCTGCTTCTCGCCCAGGCCCTTGGCGGCGAGGTCCGCCGCGATGCGCTCGATGGCGGCGGCGGAAGGCAGTCCATCATGAAGCGGCCCTTGAGTTGCGCACTGGCCCTCCTGGCGTGGCGCTCAGGGCTGCCATTGCGAGACATCGTAGGTGCGGCCGACGTCGATCACCGGCGCGATGGGCAGGTGGTACTTGCGCGCAAACTCGAAATCGCGCTCATCGTGCGCCGGCACGCCCATGACCGCGCCCTCGCCGTAGGCCGGCGAGCACGTAGTTGCCCACCCACACCGGCACCTCGGCACCGGTGACGGGATGCCGCACTGACAGCCCGGTGGGCATGCCCTTCTTCTCCTGCGTGGCCAGCTCAGCTCGTTGCCGCGCCGCGCCGGCATTCTTCCAGGAACGCGGCCAGCGCAGGATTGGATTTCGCGGCATGCAACGCCAGCGGATGCTCGGCGGCCACGGCGCAGAAGGTCACGCCCATGAGCGTATCAGCGCGGGTGGTGAACACGCGCATCACCTTCGATTCGCCGGCCAGCGTGTACGGAAAGCCGATGGTCACGCCCTCGCTGCGCCCGATCCAGTTGGCCTGCATGGTGCGCACGCGCTCCGGCCAGCCGGGCATGTGCGACAGTGCATCCAGCAGATCCTGCGCATACGAAGTGATGCGCAGGTAATACATGGGGATCTCGCGCTTCTCCACCAGCGCGCCGGTGCGCCAGCCGCGGCCGTCGATGACCTGCTCGTTGGCGAGCACGGTCTGATCCACCGGGTCCCAGTTGACCACGCCGGTCTTGAGATAGGCGATGCCGGCCTCGAGCATGCGCAGGAAGAACCACTGGTTCCAGCGGTAGTACCGCTCGCAGGTGGCCAGTTCCCGGCTCCAGTCCAGCGCGAAGCCGAGTGACTTCAACTGCGCGCGCATGGTGGCGATGTTCTCCATCGTCCACTTCGCCGGCGGCACGCCGTTGGCCATGGCCGCGTTCTCGGCCGGCAGGCCGAAGGCATCCCAGCCCATGGGCTGCAGCACGTTGCGCCCCTGCATGCGCATGAAGCGCGACAGCACATCGCCGATGGTGTAGTTGCGCACATGGCCCATGTGCAGCCGGCCGCTGGGATAGGGGAACATCGACAGGCAGTAGTACTTCGGCCGGGTGGAATCCTCCTTCGGCTCGAAGGCGAGTGGTGTTCATCCCAGCAGGCGGCTTCGGCCTCGATGGCCGCCGGTTCGTAGACTGTTCTTGCATGAGCCCATTGTGCGCGAAAAACCCGGGGCGACTTCACGTCTCGCGCGATGCGCCGCCCGGAACCACACCTCGTCGTATGCCGGTGCTGCCGGCGCAGCCACGCGATCGCGAGCAGCGACATCGTGGCGCCGAGCACCGGATAGTTGCCCGCCTGCATAGGCGCAGGCCGGGTCCGCGGCACGACCTCGGCCCGCAACACGCCGGGCGAACTGCGGCAGCCGGGCGATGACCTCGCCGCGGGCCGAGGACCGCGGCACGCCACTGCTGGCCGCCCGGATCAGGTGGAAGCAGCTCATCGCGCGCATGCACGCGAGATCTGCAGGCGCTGATGCGGCGCGGTGGAGGCCGCCGTACCAGGCGTTGTTGCGGATGACGTTGACGAGGAGCGTGGCCTCGGCCAGCACCGCGCGCTGCTCGCTGCCGTAGGCATCCTCGTAGCAGATCGTGAGCCCCAGCGGCTGGCCGGCGGCGTGCAGGATGGGCTGGTCCTCGCTGCCCGGCGTCATGTCCGAGTACGGCAGGCTCATCAGCCGCATCCAGGATCGCACGAAGGGTGGCACGGGGAAGAATTCACCGAAGGGCACCAGCCGCCGCTTGTAGTACCAGCCTTCGCCCTGCGCGTTCATCACCAGCAGGCCGTTGTGATACTGGTCGGTCTGAGGGTCATAGCGCAACTGCCCGATCGCGAAATCGGCCGAGTGACGCTGGCCCGCTTCGCGCAGTGCGCGGAAGAAATCGGTGAGTTCGGTTGAGAGCATCGGAATGGCCGCCTCCGGCCAGACGATGAGGCGCGCGCCCCAGGCTTGCGTCGCGGTGAGGTTCGCGTACCTCTCGAGCGTCGCCTCGCGATTGCCCTCGATCCACTTCTCATCCTGCGGAACCGCGCCCTGCACCACCGCCACCGGAATCGGCGCGCCCGCGGGCGTCGTGAACGACAGGCGCGCAAGGCCGAAGGGCGCCAGCACCAGCAGCAGCATCGCGGCTCCCGCGAGCAGGCGTGCCCGCGCACCGATGCCGGGACGCCAGAGGCCCTCGACGCTGGCCGCCAGCAGCACGGCGCACCAGGTCAGGCCATAGACCCCGAGGATGGGCGCCCAGGGCGCCAGCGGTGAGTCGGTGAACGCGTATCCCAGCGCAAGCCACGGAAAGCCCGACAGCGCCCAGCCCCGCACCCACTCGAGCAGCACCCACAACGAGGGCAGCACCAGCCATTGCCGCACGGCTCCCGCGTGCGGCCAGAAGCGGTTCGCCGTCCAGCACAGCGCGGCACTGTACACCGCCATGATCGCGATGAGCCCGGCCTGCAGGAACAGCGTCAGCCACACCGGTGCCTGGCCGAACTTGTGGATGCTGGTGTAGAGCCAGTAGGTTCCGAAGGCGAACAGCCCGGCGGCGAAGCAGGCGCCCACCCCGCCGGCCTCGAAGGGCCCGCGCGAGCGGATCAGCGCGAACAGCAATGACGGGCACAGCACGGCCAGCGGCCACAGGCCGAAGGGTGCAAAGGCGAGGTTGAGCACCGCACCGGCGGCGAATCCGGCCAGGAGCCTGGGCCGGGCGCCCGGCTGCCATCCCCGCGCAAATTCCGGGTCGCCGGGAACGCCGGCGGTCATGGTCAAGCGGAGGGCTCGTCTGGCGGCGGCTGGATGTCGGTGGGCGTGAGCACGCGCAACGTGTCGATGCGGCGCCGGTCGGCGCGCAGCACGCGAAACTCGAGCTGTCCGATCAGGATCGCTTCCCCGCGCCGGGGCAGCCGGCCGAATTCCTGCATGATCAGTCCCCCGATGGTGTCGAACTCCTCATCGGAGAAGGCCGTGCCGAAGTATTCGTTGAATTCACCGATCGGGGTGAGCGCGCGGACGGTGAACTGGCGTTCGCCTTCGCGGCGGATCGACAGGTCATCATCGACATCGTGCTCATCGTCGATCTCCCCGACGATCTGCTCGATCACATCCTCGATGGTGACGAGGCCGGCGACACCGCCGTACTCATCCACCACGATGGCGATGTGGTTGCGACTGCGGCGGAAATCCTTCAGCAGCACGTTCAGGCGCTTGCTCTCGGGCACGAACACGGCGGGCCGCATGTACTCGCGCAGCTCGAAGGAGTCCTCGCCCTCCTGATGCAGGCGCAACAGGTCCTTGGCCAGCAGCACGCCCACCACCTGGTCGCGGTCCTCGCCGATCACGGGAAAACGCGAGTGACCGGACTCGACCACCAGCTTCAGGAGCTTCTCCGGGGACTCGTCCCGCTCGACCACCACCATCTGCGAGCGCGGCACCATGATGTCGCGGACCTGCATGTCCGCCACCGCCAGCACCCCCTCGAGCATCACCAGGGCATCGCCATCGAACAGGCCGCGCTCGCTGGCCGCACGCAGGTCCTCGATGAGCTCGCCGACATCGCGCGCCTCACCCGACATCGACTGCGTGATTCGCTTCAACCAGCGGCCGGTGCTCCCGGCATTAGGCTGTTCAGGCATAGGAGGGAAGGATACTAGAAAGGCCCATAGGGGTCTGAAAACCCAATTCCTTCAAGGATTTGCACCTCCAGGTCCTCCATCTGGCGCGCCTGCCGGGGACGCTCGTGGTCGAACCCGAGAAGGTGCAGCACGCCGTGGATGGCGATGTGCGCCCAGTGCGCCTCGAGCGTCTTGCCCTGCTGCCGGGCCTCGCGCGCGAGCACCGGCGCGCAGATGACGATGTCGCCGAGCAGCCACTCTCCCGAGGACAGCCGGCCGGGGCCAGGAAGGACAGGACATTGGTGGCGCGGTCCTTGCCACGCCAGCGTGCGTTGAGGCGCCGGCCCGCCCGTGTCCCCACCACCTGGATGCACAGGCTCAGGGCGGTGACCGGTGTGCCGCGGCGCGCGGGCCGGGCGCGAGGGGCGGCGCCCTCGATGGCCGCGCTCACCCAGGCACGCAGGCGCGAAGCGGCGGGAACCCAGGGCCGGCGCGCGGCCAGCCGCACGTCGATGAGGCCCACCGCTCCCGGCAGCGACTCAGCGCGGGGCACGCGGCTCCGGATCCCCGTGATTTTCCGGGTCCTGCGCTTCGTAGGCCTGCACGATGCGCTGTACCAGCGGATGGCGCACCACATCGCGCGAACTGAAGAAGGTGAAGGCGATGCCCGCCACACCGTGCAGGATGTCGATGACCGTGCGCAGGCCCGACTGGCGCGAGTTCGGCAGGTCCACCTGGGTGATGTCGCCCGTGACCACGGCCCTGGAACCAAAGCCGATGCGCGTCAGGAACATCTTCATCTGCTCGTTGGTGGTGTTCTGCGCCTCATCGAGGATCACGAAGGAGTCGTTCAGGCTCCGTCCGCGCATGAACGCCAGCGGCGCCACCTCGATGACGTTGCGTTCGATCAGCCGCGCCACGCGCTCGAAGCCCATCATCTCGTAGAGGGCGTCGTACATCGGCCGCAGGTAGGGATCGACCTTCTGCGACAGGTCGCCCGGCAGGAAGCCCAGCCGTTCACCCGCCTCCACCGCGGGGCGCACCAGCACGATGCGGCGCACCCGATCGGACTGCAGCGCCTCCACGGCACAGGCCACCGCGAGGTAGGTCTTGCCGGTGCCGGCGGGACCGATGCCGAAGGTGAGATCGTGGCTGCGGATGTTGGCGAGGTAACCAGCCTGGTTGGGTCCGCGTGCACGCAGGGCGCCACGGGCGGTTCGCACCTTCAGTTCGTCGGGAGCACCATCAGCGGCCGGCGCCGTCTCGTCCATGCCGGCCTCGGACAGCGCCAGGTGCACGCCTTCGGCGTCGATGGGTTCGCGTCCGGAACGCTCATACAGTCCCGTCAGCACGGCCGCCGCCCGTTCGGTCGCCGCCTCCGGCCCCACGAGCTGGAAGCGGCTGCCGCGGCGGCGGATGTCCACGCCCAGGCGGGACTCGATGAGCCGCAGGTGCTCATCCAGCGGGCCGCACAACTCCAGCAGGCGCGCGTTCTCCCCCGCCGGCAGCGCCAGTTCGCGCGTGACAGGTTCCGGCTCGCTCATGCGCAGTCCGCGCCGGCCTCGAGCAGCCGGCCACGCAGGGAATTGGGCAGCGCCTCGGTGATACGGATCTCGGCGAAGCGGTTGATGAGCGAGGCGGGTCCGTCGAAGTTGACCCAGCGGTTGTTCTCGGTGCGCCCGGCGAGCTGCACGGCATTGCGGCGCGAAGGGCGTTCGACCAGCACGCGCTGCACGCTCCCGACCATGCGCCGGGAGATGTCCCGGGCCTGCGAGTTGAGCTGCGCCTGCAGGCGGGCAAGACGGCGATGTCCGACATCGGCGGGCACCTCGTCCGGGAGCGATGCGGCCGGCGTGCCCGGCCGGCGGCTGTAGATGAAGCTGAAGGACTGGTCGAAGCCGGCTTCCGCCACCAGACGGAGCGTTGCCTCGAAATCCGCCTCCGTCTCGCCGGGGAAGCCGACGATGAGGTCGGTGGAGATGCTGATGTCGGGCCGCACCGCGCGCAGCCGGCGCAGCTTCTGCTTGTATTCGAGTACGGTGTGGCCGCGCTTCATCGCGGCCAGGATCCGGTCCGAGCCGCTCTGCACCGGCAGGTGCAGGAAGTTCGCCAGCTTGCCGACATTGGCATAGGCCTCGATGAGGCTGCCGCTGAACTCCAGCGGGTGCGAGGTCGTGAAGCGGATGCGCTCGATGCCCTCGAGCCCTGCGATGGCGTGGATCAGCAGCGAAAGGTCAGCGAGAGCGCCGTCGGCCATGCGTCCCGCATAGGCATTCACGTTCTGGCCCAGCAGCGTCACCTCGCGCACCCCCTGCGCAGCCAGCGCCCGCACCTCGGCGAGCGCCTGCTCGAAGTCGCGGCTGATCTCCTCGCCGCGGGTGTAGGGCACCACGCAGAAGCTGCAGTACTTGCTGCAGCCTTCCATGATCGAGACGAAGGCGGTGGCGCCCGCCGCGCGGGCGGGCGGCAGCGAATCGAACTTCTCGATCTCGGGAAAGCTCACATCGACCTGGGAGCGCCCCTCGCGACGCAGCGCATCGATCATCGCCGGCACACGGTGCAGGGTCTGGGGGCCGAACACGAGGTCCACGTATGGCGCGCGCGCCGTGATCGCCTCGCCTTCCTGCGATGCCACGCAGCCGCCCACGCCGATGATGAGGTGGGGTCGAAGCTGCTTGAGCTGCCGCCATTCACCGAGCAGCGAGAAGACCTTCTCCTGCGCCTTCTCGCGCACCGAGCAGGTGTTGACGAGCAGCACGTCCGCCTCCGCGGGATCCTCGGTCTGCACGAGGCCTGCGTCCCGCGCGAGCACGTCCCGCATCCGGTCCGAGTCGTACTCGTTCATCTGGCAGCCGTAGGTCTTGATGTACAGGCGGGCTTTCATATGCGATGTTGCATTCTATATGGCCGTTCGCGAGGTTCTCAAAATGGGCGATGCACGCCTGCTCGCCCTCAGCGAGCCGGTGCGCGAATTCGCCACGGCCGACCTGGCCGCACTGCTGGCGGACATGCGCGACACGATGCGGCACCTGAACGGGGCGGGCCTCGCGGCGCCGCAAATCGGCGTCGGGTTACGCGTGGTCATCTTCGGCGTCCAGGCCAACCCCCGGTACCCGGATGCGCAAAGCGTGCCCGACACGGTGCTGATCAACCCGACGCTCACACCCTTGAGCGAGGAAACCGAGGATGGCTGGGAGGGCTGCCTGTCGGTACCCGGCATGCGCGGCCTCGTGCCGCGATGGCGGCGGCTGCGTTATGCCGGTTTCGAGCCTTCCGGCCAGCGCTTCGAGCGGGAGGTGGACGGATTCCACGCCCGTGTCGTGCAGCACGAGGTGGACCACCTGGACGGCATCCTCTACCCGCGACGCATCCGCGACCTGCGCTTCTTCGGCTTCAACGAGGTGCTGTTCCCGGGCCAGGACCTGGCCGAGGACTAGCTCCCGTGGGAGCCGGCCGTGAGCGCCATCGGGCGCGCCGGGTTCCGCAGCGTCAGAACGGGATGTCGTCGTCGAAGTCTTCCTTGCCGCCCGCCGGCGCCGGCGACTGGTCGTAGTCATCGCGCGGCGGAGCGCTCATGCCGCCGCCCCGTTCGCCACCGCTGCCGCCGCCGCCACCGCCACCCCGGGCGCCGAGCATCTGCATGTTGTCGGCGACGATCTCCGTGGAGTAGCGGTCGTTGCCCTGCTTGTCCTGCCACTTGCGGGTGCGCAGCTTGCCTTCGATGAACACCTGCGAGCCCTTGCGCAGGTACTCGGCGGCGACTTCCCCCAGGCGGGCGAACAGCACGACGTTGTGCCACTCGGTACGCTCCTGCTGGGCGCCGGAGGCCTTGTCCTTCCAGGACTCGCTGGTGGCGATGCGGATGTTGGTGACGCTCGTGCCGCTGGGCATGGAGCGCGTCTCGGGATCCGCCCCCAGGTTGCCGACCAGAATGACCTTGTTGACGCCGCGCGACATCGTGGACTCCTACAGGACCGTGGTTTCGAGGGGGAGGATTGTACACCCTGCGGGCAGGCCGGCCGCCGCCTTCAGGCGTTGCGATCGTGCAGAATCAGGAGGCTCGCCAGCCAGGCCACCACCACCACGGCCGCCGCGCCGAAGACATTCCCCAATGGCAGGCCCGCGTTCAGCAGGAGTCCCGCCAGCGTTCCGCCCACGCCCGCACCGATGAACTGGCCGGTGGCGAAGATGCCCATGGCCGCGCCCCGGGACTCGGCGTCGGCGACCAGTGACAGCCGCGCCGGCAATTGCGCCTCCAGGAAATTGAACGCGCCGAAGAACAGCGCCATGCCCACGTAGCACCCCCACGCACTGTTCCCGCCGACGAACATCCAGGCCAGCGCGACCGCCAGCAGCGCAACGCCCCCTTGCGTCACGCGGCGCGGCTGCGCCGACTTCTCGAACAACCGCAGCAGCGGCACGGTGATGAGGAGCGATGCGCCGAACACGGCTGAATACACGCGCCAGTGGGTCGAGACATCCATGTGCAGGGTGTCGTTGAGGATCTGCGGCACGGCGACGAACGTCGAGGTGAGCGCGAAATGCACGCTGAAGATGCCGATATAGGTGAGCAGGAGCGGCGCGCGCCACAGGGAAGGCGTCAGGGCGGAATCGCGCAGCTGGCGGGGTCCCGCCGGCGGCCGCGGCACCAGCAGCAGCGCCCCGCCCGCCGCGACACCGAGCACCGCCATGCAGGCGAAGATGCCCCGCACGCCGAAGGCACCATCGAGGGCGGGTCCGGCGATCAGCGAGATGATGAAGCTGATGCCGATGCTGATGCCGATGACCGCCATCGCGCGGGTCCGCACCTCCGCGCGCGTCACGTCGGCCACGAGCGCGGTGACCGCCGAGGAGATGGCGCCCGCGCCCTGCAGCAGGCGCGCGAGGATCACGCCGGTCACCGACGACGCGAAGGCGCCGACCAATGAACCGAGGATGAACAGCACGAGGCCGCCGGCGATCACCGGTTCGCGCCCGATGCGATCCGACAGCCGGCCCGCCGGAATCTGCAGCAGACCCTGGGCGAGCGCATACGCACCCACCGCGAAGCCGGCCGCCCGCTGCGACCCGCCCGGCAGCGAACGCACGTACAGGTCGAGCACCGGCAGCAGCAGGAACAGGCCGAGGATGCGCGTCGCGTAGATGCCGGTGAGCGCCGCCGTTGCGCGTCGCTCCGCCGGCAGCATGCTCAAGGAGGCTTGTCCTGATTCCATCGCTTTCATCGCCTGTTCGCCATCGCAACGCCGGCGGCCGGCACTTTGCCCGGCCCTTGACGCGGCGGGTATAGTAACCGGTTCAATGCAGAACATCCGCATCCGGGGCGCCAGGACCCACAACCTCAAGGCTCTGGATCTCGACCTGCCGCGTGACCGGCTCATCGTCTTCACCGGCCCGTCAGGATCCGGCAAGTCCTCGCTCGCCTTCGACACCATCTACGCCGAGGGACAGCGCCGTTACGTCGAGTCGCTGTCCGCCTACGCGCGACAGTTCCTGTCGATGATGGACAAGCCGGACATCGACACCATCGAAGGGCTCTCGCCGGCGATCGCCATCGAGCAGAAGTCCACCTCGCACAATCCGCGCTCCACCGTGGGCACGGTCACCGAGATCCACGACTACCTGCGCCTGCTGTTCGCGCGCGCGGGCACGCCGCGCTGTCCGCAGCATGGCATCGAGCTCACCGCACAGACGGTGAGCGAGATGGTGGATGCCGCGCTGGCCTCGCCGGAAGGCACCGCGCTGATGCTGCTCGCGCCGGTGATCGCCGAGCGCAAGGGCGAGCATGCCGAGGTGCTCGAGGACCTGCAGGCGCGAGGCTTCGTGCGCGCCCGCATCGACGGCAAGGTGGTCGACCTGGACGCCGCGCCGTCGCTGGATGCGCGCCGCAAGCACAGCATCGAGGCCATCATCGACCGCTTCAAGGTGCGCGCCGACCTCGCGCCACGGCTGGCCGAGTCGTTCGAGACGGCGCTCAAGCTCGGCAACGGCGTGGCCCGGCTGGCGCCGCTGTCCGCCGGGGATGGCGGGGAGCGCATCTTCTCCGACAAGTTCGCCTGTCCGATCTGCGACTACAGCCTGGGCGAGCTCGAGCCGCGGCTGTTTTCCTTCAACAGCCCCGTGGGCGCATGCCCCGCCTGCGACGGGCTGGGCACGCAGGAGTTCTTCGATCCGGAGAAGATCGTCGGCAATGCGCAGCTCTCGCTGGCCGGCGGGGCCGTGCGCGGCTGGGACCGCCGCAACGCCTACTACTTCCAGCTCATCCAGTCGCTCTCACGGCACTTCAAGTTCGACATCGAGGCGCCGTTCGAGTCGCTGGACGAGCGCATCCGCCAACTCGTGCTGTACGGGAGCGGTGAGGAACAGATCGAATTCCGCTACCTGGACGGCAAGGGCGGCACGCTGCGTCGCCGCCATGCCTTCGAGGGCATCGTCAACAACCTCGACCGGCGCTACCGGGAGACCGAGTCGGGCGCCGTGCGCGAGGAACTGGCGCGATACCGCTCCACCGGGCCCTGCCCCGACTGCAAGGGAGCGCGCCTGAACGCCGCGGCACGGCATGTGTTCATCGAGGGACGCAACGTGCCCGCGCTGTCGGCGCTGTCGGTGGAGCGCGCGCTCGAGTTCTTCCGCGCGCTCACCCTGCCCGGCTGGCGCGGCGAGATCGCCGCCAGGATCGTCACGGAGATCACCAGCCGGCTCGGCTTCCTCGCCGACGTGGGCCTGTCCTACCTCACCCTCGAACGCAGCGCCGACACGCTGTCGGGCGGCGAGGCGCAGCGCATCCGTCTCGCCAGCCAGATCGGCTCGGGGCTCGTGGGGGTGATGTACATCCTCGATGAACCCTCCATCGGCCTGCACCAGCGCGACAACCAGCGGCTGCTCGACACCCTGCTGCGGCTGCGCGACCTCGGCAACACCGTGATCGTGGTGGAGCACGACGAGGAGGCCATCCGCCAGGCCGACCACATCGTGGACCTGGGTCCGGGCGCGGGCGTGCACGGCGGCGCGATCGTGGCGCAGGGGACCCCTGCCCAGATCGCCGCGGCCGCGGACTCCGTCACCGGGCAGTTCCTCGCCGGCACGCGCAGCATCGCCGTGCCGTCCCATCGCCTGCCCTTCGATCGCTCGCGGATGCTCGCGGTGGTCGGCGCCACCGCCAACAACCTCAAGGGGCTGACCGCGGAATTCCCGCTGGGCGCGCTGACCTGCGTCACCGGCGTGTCCGGCTCGGGCAAGTCGACCCTGGTGAACGACACCCTGCTCAGGGCGGTGGCGACGCAACTGAACCGCGCCGCGCCCGGCACGGCGGGCTTCGAACGCATCACCGGGCTCGATGCGCTGGACCGGGTCATCGACATCGACCAGAGCCCCATCGGACGCACGCCGCGCTCGAATCCCGCCACCTACACGGGGCTGTTCGCGCCGATCCGCGAGATCTTCGCGGCGGTCCCCGAGGCGCGCGCCCGCGGCTACGAAGCGGGACGCTTCAGCTTCAACGTGAAGGGCGGCCGCTGCGAGGCCTGCCAGGGCGACGGACTCATCAAGGTCGAGATGCACTTCCTGCCCGATGTCTACGTCGCCTGCGATGTCTGCAAGGGACGACGCTACAACCGCGAGACCCTGGAGATCCGCTTCAAGGGCCACAACATCTTCGAGGTCCTGGACATGACCATCGAGGATGCGAGCCCCGTGTTCGCCGCCATTCCGGCGGTTGCCTCGAAACTGCAGACGCTGCTCGATGTGGGGCTGTCCTACGTCAAGCTCGGGCAGAGTGCCACCACCCTGTCGGGAGGCGAGGCGCAGCGGGTCAAGCTGGCGCGGGAACTGTCCAAGCGCGCCACCGGCCGCACGCTCTACATCCTGGACGAACCGACCACGGGGCTGCATTTCGCGGACATCGAGCAGCTGCTGCGGGTGCTGATGCGATTGCGCGATGAAGGCAACACGCTGATCGTCATCGAGCACAACCTGGATGTGATCAAGACCGCCGACTGGGTGATCGACCTCGGACCCGAAGGGGGTGATGGCGGCGGCCGCATCGTCGCGACGGGCACGCCGGAGCAGATTGCCGCGCACCCGGCCTCGCACACCGGGCGCTATCTCGCGCCGGTGCTGGCGCGCGCCTGATCGAGCACCCCGCACAACGCCTCCACTCCCCCGAGGATGCGCGGCGACATGCGGTTCAGCAGGTCGGGATCGAGCATGTACACGTGCCGCTCGCGCACCGCCCGGATGTCCGGGTAGCGGCTCCAGGCGCCCGCCTGCCGTGCGCCTTCCGCGCCGGTCGCGGCGATGATGATGACATCCGGATTGCGCGCCAGCACCGACTCGACGTCCACCACCGGCGCGAGCCCGGTGAGATCGCCGAAGACATTGCGTCCTCCGCAGACATCCAGCACCTCGTTCACCACGTGTTCGCCGTTGAGCGTATACAGCGGCCGGTCCCACACCTGGTAGAACACCGTCAGGCGCGCCCGATCCGCGTAGCGTGCGGCCAGCGCCTGCCGCTGCTCGCGGAATCGCGTGGCGGCGCGATCGCCGTTCGCGGCGTTGTCGGTGATGCGGCCGAACTCCCGCAGCGCAGACTCGATGTCGGCGAGGTGGCGCTGCTCGGTGCCCAGCAGGTTCAGGTGCAGCCCCTGCAACTGCTGCTGCTGGCGCTGCGGCGTGCCGCTCTTCCAGTAGACGATGAGATCGGGGCGCAGTGCGAGCAGGCGCTCGATGTCGATGGCGAACACATCGCCCACGCGCTGGATGCTGCGCGCCTCGGCCGGGTAGTCACTCCACGCATCCACTCCCACGAGGCGCCCGCCGGCGCCCACGGCGAAGAACAGCTCGGTGATGTGCGGGCTGAGGGAGACGATGCGCGCTGGTGCGGCCGCGGCGGCGGGTATCGCGCAGGCCAGCAGCCAGAGCAGGAGCGGTGCGCGGCGCAGGAAGCGTGGCATCGAATGCCGCCGCGCTGCATAATCGCCGCAGTCAAGGGAGTACCGCATTGTTCCAGGATCTCAAAGCGCTGCCCGAAGATACGATTCTAGGGCTCATGGCCCGCTTCCGGGCGGACAATTCCCCCGACAAGGTCGACCTCGGCGTCGGCGTGTTCCGCGACGAGGCCGGCCAGACACCGGTGCTGGCGTGCGTGCAGCGCGCCGAAGGCCAGGTGCTCTCGGCGCAGGTGACCAAGACCTATGTCGCGCCCGCCGGCCGGGCCGAGTTCAACACGCTGGTCGCCGACCTGGTGCTGGGAAGTTCACATCCGGCCCTCGTGCAAGGCAGGGTGCGCACCGTGCAGGCGCCAGGAGGCTGCGGCGCGCTGCGGCTGGGCGCCGAGCTCATCCGCGCCTCGGGGCAGAAGGCGGTGGTCCACGTCAGTGACCCGACCTGGGGCAACCACATGCCGCTGCTCGGCGGGGCCGGACTCACCCTCGCCCGCTACCCCTACTACGATGCGGCGGCGGGCCGGCTGCGCTTCGCGGACATGCTCGAGTCGCTCCGTCGCTGCAATCCGGGTGATGTGGTGCTGCTGCACGCCTGCTGCCACAACCCCTCGGGCGCCGACCTGTCCGAGACGCAATGGAACGACGTACTGGCCGTGCTCGAGGAGCGCTCGCTGGTCCCCTTCGTCGACCTCGCCTACCAGGGCTTCGGCAACGGGCTCGAGGCGGATGCGCATGGGTTGCGGCTGCTGGCCGCCCGCCTGCCCGAGGTGCTGGCGGCCGTGTCGTTCTCGAAGAACTTCGGCCTGTATCGCGAGCGGGTCGGCGCGCTCCTGCTGATGGGCGACCGGGCGGAACGCTCGGACTCGATGCTGAGCAACGTGCTGCAGATCGCGCGCAGCATCTACTCCATGCCGCCGGATCACGGCGCCGCTGTGGTCGCCGCGATCCTCACCGACGCCGGCCAGCGCCGCGCCTGGGAAGTGGAACTGGACGCGATGCGCGGCCGAATCCAGTCGATGCGCCGGTTGCTGTCGGCCACGCTGCGCCAGAAGTCCGGCAGCGCGCGTTTCGACTTCATCGAATCCCAGCGGGGCATGTTCTCGCTGCTGGGCTGCCGCAGCAGCAGGTGGTTCAGCTTCGCGAGCAGCACCACATCTACATGGTGCCCGACAGCCGCGTGAACATCGCCGGCATCACGCCGCGCAACGTGGGCTATCTCGCCGACTCGGTTCTCGCGGTGCTGCAGGCAGCAACCGCGCGCCTATCCCTTGAGGGCCGAGCGCAGGCTCGCGATCTCGTTCGCCGATTCGCGCATGATCTCCGTGGCCTTCTCGCCGTTCAGGCGGAGCCGGTCGATCACCGGGGAGCCCTGCATCGCCGCCTCGAGCCCCTTCGGGTCCGTGGCGAAGGAGCTGATCAGCAGCGCCGCGGCGATCACGTCCGTCAGGTTCGGCGGATCCTCCGTCTCGCGCGCGAGATCATCCTGCGAGGCGATCGCCTCGGCCATGCTCTCGGAGAATTCCCAGTTCTCGAGAATGGCCTTGCCGATCGCGGCATGCCAGTCGCGGATCATGTCGTGCATGGCCTCGGGCTGCATGAACAGGATCGGGTGCTTCTCGGCGCGGGTGACGATATAGAGCTTGCCGATGCCGTGCAGGAGCCCTGCCAGCATCGCTTCATCGGGATTGAGCTTGGTGAGCCTCGAGGCCAGCACGAAGGACATCGCCGCCACCTGCGTGCTCGATTCCCACAGGTCCTCGAGGAACTTCTCCAGGCCCTTGAGCTTGCTCGCGGCGCGGATCTGCGCCATCGCGAAGGAGATGGCCGCGCTGCGCACCATGTTGTGGCCCATGCGATTCACCGCGGTGCGCAGGTCGGTGACCTGCTTGCCCGAGCGGTTCAGCAGCGCCGAGTTCGCCATCTTCAGCAGGCGCGCCGCGAGCGCGGGCTCCGAGCCCACGATGCGCACCACCTGGTCCACGGTCGAGCTCTCGTCGGCCAGGGCGCGTCTGACCCGCACGGCGACGTCCGGGAAGGACGGCAGTTCCACCCGTCCACCGGACAGTTCCACCGACAGGGAACGGACGAATTCGAAGGCGGCCGATTGCGCCGATTGTCCTTGGGGGCTGGCTGCCTCCGCGCTCATAGAAGGGGTCCACTCATTGGCCACGTCACTGCAAGGGTTTTCGGCAACCCGGCGGGCAACTTGAATCGGCCGTGGACAAGCCGCGCAGGAGTACCGCAGGCCCTCAGCGGCGCCTGCAGAACCGGAACCGCGTCACAATACGCGGGCGATGGAGACGTTGCGGCCCTGGCCGGGATGCGAGATGCGAAAACCGCCGGCGACCATGCGCTGGATGGTGACCTCATCGCCGACGCTGAAATCGAGCGCCCAGTCGGATTCGCGCGTTGCCCAGACCTGGCCGTTGTCCATGGTCAGCCGGAACAGGCCACCCGGCAGCGGCTCGACCTTGCTCAGGTGGAAATTCACACGCCGGGGCTGCTGGAGCCGGGCGGCCTGGGCCGCGGGCAGCTGGCCACGATCGCCGAAGGCGGCCACGGGATCCCGCGGTGCGGGAGCCGGTGTCGGGACCGCCGCCGTCCCCGCCGCGACGGGCGCCGCCGGTGAGGCGGACGCCGGGGCGGCCGTGAGAGTCCGTCCAGCCAGGGCGTCGTAGCAGGCGAGCCGCGCGGTGTCATCGCCGATGCGCGCACAGGCAGCAAGGCGAGCTCCCGTGGCGGCGTGAGCCGGGAGGGATAGCAGCAGCAGCCCGCCCAGCCATGTCCCCGCCACGAGCCTCACAGGCGCCGAGGATCTCATCTCGAGCCTGCCGGCGGTCCCTTGGGCGCATCGGGAGTGCGGAACCGCTGGCGCACCTCGCCATCGCGCACGCGCTCCTGGAAACGGCCCCGCGTATAGCCGGACAACACGCCGCGCCAGAAGGCGACCGCCGTGGGATTGCGGCTGTACTCGATGATCTCCCACTCACCGGCGAAGCGGTTGAAGATGAGCGTGGCCGCCTCGCGACCGATGCCGACGCGGCGGTGCGGCTTGCGGATGAAGAACTCCGACAGCAGGTACTCCGCCGACGGGCTCCCGCCCCCCGCCACCCGGGGCCGGGTGACCAGCGCGAAACCGACGCTTTCCGTGCCCTTCATGATGAGCAGCGGATGGGAGTGATCGTTGTTGAACCAGTTGGCGAAGATCTCCTCCTCGCGGGGAGAGTCCTCGACCATCACCGGGAAGATGCCGGTGTTCAGCTGGGACAGGTCATCCAGGTACTCACCGTAGATCGACTCGATCCACTGGCGGTCCTTCGGCAGATGCTTGCAGTCACGGATGCTGACCAGCAAGGGAGCGTCCTCTTGCAAAAAAACACAGCCCGGACAAGCGAACCGTACGGTGCGCCTGCCGGGCCTGTGCAATCGGCTTCGAAGTGAGCTTACTTCGGCGAGGCAGCCGAAGCGGCCGACGCAGCAGCATCAGCAGCCGAAGCAGCGGCATCAGCCGCCCCGGAGGCAGCGGACGCAGCTTCCGCGGCCGGAGCCATCGCGGCGGGCGCGGACTCGGCAGCGGGGGCCGGAGCAGGCTCAGCGGCAGGCGCCGGAGCAGGCTCGTTCTTGGCGCAGCCACCCAGCACGAGTGCGGCGACGAAAGCGCTGAGAGCAAGTTTGGTCTTCATCTATCGATACCCCAGAAAAATTTAAGGAGGAGAAACAACCAAGGCAAACTAGTTTGTCTTTGGGTTTTTACCCAGATCGCGGGCAGCGATTTTAGAGGGTTTTGCTATAATTTCAAACATGTTTAAGGGTTTTTTGAAGATTATTGTTCATTGGCGGACACGCCTTTAACGCAACTTCGCGCCGCCCGGGTTAACCTGTTCACCTTCCCCAGGCCGTTTTTTCCCCGCTGCCCGCGGGACGACCTGACCTTGCTCGAGGAAACATCCGATGAATGACAGCCTGGACGCGCTGTTCCCAGCGCATCTGTCGATGATCATGCAACGCATGGACCGGGCGCTGGCGGCGTGCGGGTTCGACGCGGCGGTGATCCACGCCGGCGCACCGCTCACCCTGTTCCTGGACGATCAGGACTACCCCTTCAAGCCCAGCCCCCACTTCAAGGCCTGGGTGCCCCTGGTCGGGCATCCCCACTGTGCCATCGTGCATCGGCCAGGCCGGCGACCCACGCTGCTGTTCCACCGGCCGGAGGACTTCTGGCATCAGCCACCCGCCGTGCCGGCGGAGGGCTGGACCCGGGAATTCGACGTCGTGACCTTCGCCACCCCGGCGGAAGCCCCTGCGCACTGGCAGTCGCTGGAGCGCGTGGCGCTCATCGGGCCGGCTGCCGCGTTTGCGGGCGCGGACCCTTCCGCGGTGAACCCGACGCAACTGCTCTCGCGCCTGCACTACGACCGCGCCATCAAGACGCCCTACGAACTGGAATGCATGCGCCGCGCGAGCCGGCTCGGGGCGCGTGGGCACCGCGCGGCACTCGACTCCTTTCGCTCCGGCGGCTCCGAGTACGAGGCGCACATGCGCTATCTCGAGGCCTGCGGCCAGCGCGAGGAGGAGATGCCCTACAACAACATCGTGGCCTACAACGAGCACGGCGCGGTGCTGCACTACCAGCACCTGGACCGCTCCGCACCGGCCGAGCGGCGATCCTTCCTGCTGGATGCCGGCGCACAGTACCGCGGTTACGCCGCGGACATCACCCGCACGCACGCGGCAGGGCCCGGGATCTTCGCCGACCTCGTCACCGCCCTGGATGGGGCGCAGCAGGCGATGTGCTCGGAGGTGTGCGCGGGCACGGATTTTCGCGAGGTGCACCTGAGCGCGCACCGGCGTGTGGGGGACGTGCTCGCCGCGGCGGGCCTGACCACCCTGGCCGGGCAGGATGCGCTGGAAGCGGGCCTCACCATGGTCTTCTTTCCCCATGGCATCGGACACCTGCTCGGCCTGCAGGTGCACGATGTGGGCGGTGTCATGGGCGATCCGGCGGGACGCGAGCGGGCGCGTCCCGCGGGCCATCCCTACCTGCGGCTCACGCGCATGCTGGAGCCCGGCCTGGTGGTGACCATCGAACCCGGGATCTACTGGATCGACTCGCTGCTCAAGGCCGCGACCGCCGACAAGCGCCGCGAGCTGATTCACTGGCCCGTGGTCGAGTCCCTGAAGCCTTTCGGTGGCATCCGGATCGAGGATAACGTGGTCGCGACCGGCGCAGGTCCGGAGAACCTCACCCGGGACGCGTTCGCCGCGGTCGCGGCATGGACCCCGCGCCTCTTCGCGCGCACATGAGCGCCCTGGCACCCGGCGCAAGCCGGGTGCCAGGGCGCTTGACGCCCACTTGCTTCGCGAGCCTACTTCTTCGCGAGGAGGTTGCGGATTTCCTCCAGCAGCACTTCCGAGCGCGGCGGCGGCGGCGGCGGCGCGGCCGGATCCGGCTTCTTCAGGCGGTTGATCGCGCGGATCGCCATGAAGATCACCAAGGCGATGATCAGAAAGTCGAACACCGACTGCAGGAACGCACCGTACTTCAGCAGCACCGGCGTCTTGCCATCGGCTCCCAGCCCCAGGTCCAGCGCCATGTCGGTGAAATTGACCCCACCGACGGCCTTGCCCAGTGGCGGCATCACCACATCGCCCACGAACGACGAGACGATCTTGCCGAACGCTCCGCCGATGATCACGCCGACGGCGAGATCAACGACGTTGCCCTTCATCGCAAATTCCTTGAACTCTGAACCGAAGCTCATTTTCGTTCTCCTCCTCTGGATTTTCTTCTTCGAAAACGACAGGAGCGTACGTCAGCCGCCCTCCCGATGCAAAACCCGATGGCCGCCGGCACGGGCTCAATTGCAAACAATCGTCGGGACACGATGCGCCGCGATGCAGTCGAGCCCGTACGACCCGACCACGGGAGATGACTGAACGAAGGGATGGGCCTGCGTCGCGTGATGGACGCGCGGCGCAGGCGGGGATCAGGCCGCGGCGCGCTTGCGCTTGGGCTTGGCGGCAGGCTCGCCGCCGGCCTCGGCCTTCTTCGAAGCCGCCTTGCCGGCCTTCTCCGCCTTCGGTGCAGCCTTCTTCTTCGCCTTGCCTTCAGACTGCGGGTCGTCCTGGGCCTCGGCCTTGGCCGGACCGTCGACGAGCTGCATCAGGGCCATGTCGGCCTTGTCGCCCGGGCGCAGTTCCATCTTGAGGATGCGCGTGTAGCCGCCGGCGCGCGCCTTGAAGCGCGGGCCAAGGTCCTCGAACAGCTTGACCACCACCGCCTCATCGCGCAGGCGCGAATAGGCCAGGCGGCGCTTGGCCATGGAATCGGCCTTGGCGAGGGTGATCAGCGGCTCGACCACGCGACGAAGTTCCTTCGCCTTCGGGACGGTGGTGCGGATGGTCTCGTGCTTCAGGAGCGAGGCCGCCATGTTGCGCAGCATCGCGTGGCGATGTGCGGTATTGCGGGAGAGCTGTCGCCCGATGTTTCTATGACGCATGGTGATTCAAACCTGGATTCCTGTGAGCAACGTCCCGTCAGATGGCTTCGCGCTCATCGTCGCGCTTCAGCCCCGGGGGCGGCCAGTTGTCGACGCGCATGCCGAGGGTGAGGCCGTGGCTCTCGAGCACTTCCTTGATTTCGGTGAGCGACTTCTTGCCGAGGTTGGGCGTGCGCAGCAGCTCCACCTCGGTGCGCTGCACGAGATCGCCGATGTAATGGATGTTCTCGGCCTTTAGGCAGTTGGCGCTGCGCACGGTCAGCTCGAGCTCGTCCACGGGGCGCAGCAGGATGGGGTCGAACTGCGTCTCGGTGGCCTTCGACACCGACTCGTCCTGGCCCTGCAGGTCCACGAACACCGAGAGCTGGTCCTTGAGGATGCCGCCGGCACGGCGGATCGCCTCCTCGGGGTCGATGGTGCCGTTGGTCTCGATGTCGAGGATCAGCTTGTCGAGGTCGGTGCGCTGCTCGACGCGCGCGCTCTCGACGTTGTAGGTCACCTTGCGCACCGGGCTGAAGGAGGCGTCGAGCTGCAGCCGGCCAATGGGGCGGGTCTGTTCCTCGAAGGCCGCGCGCTGCACGGCGGGGCGGTAGCCGCGGCCACGCTCCACCTTCAGCGACATGGCGAGTTCGCCCGCCTTGGTGAGGTTGGCGATGACCAGGTCGGGGTTCAAGATCTCGAGGTCATGGTCGCCGGCGATGTCGCCCGCG
The DNA here is from genome assembly GCA_046347195.1 of Steroidobacteraceae bacterium. GTDB lineage: Bacteria > Pseudomonadota > Gammaproteobacteria > Steroidobacterales > Steroidobacteraceae > TMP-86. The sequence continues at coordinate 20,283 of JAXMGQ010000030.1, read as the reverse complement.
GTCACGGGCCCCGGGCCCTTCTTGTGCAGGCGCACTTCGGCGACGTCGCGCGTGTGCAGGCGGATGGCCACGGCCTTGAGGTTCAGCAGGATGTCGACCACGTCTTCCTGCACGCCCTCGATGGCGGTGTACTCGTGCAGCACGCCCTCGATCTCCACCTCGGTGATGGCGGCGCCGGGAAGCGAGGACAGCAGCACGCGCCGCAGCGCATTGCCGAGCGTGTGGCCGAAACCGCGTTCGAACGGCTCGATGACGATGCGCGCATGCCGGGGGGACTGCGGCTGCACCTTGACGACCCGGGGTTTCAGAAATTCGTTGACAGAACCCTGCATGGATACCACCTGCTGCTGAGATTTTCGGCACCCGCCGTTGCGCGGGTGCGCGCTTGATTACTTCGAATACAACTCGACGACGAGGCTCTCGTTCACGTCGGGCAGGATCTCCTGGCGGTCCGGCACCGACTTGAGCACGCCCGACATCTTCTTGTCATCGACTTCGACCCAGTCCGGAAAGCCCACCTGGGCGGCGATGGCGAGGGCAGCGGCCACGCGGGTCTGCTTCTTCGCCTTCTCGCGCAGTCCCACCACGTCTCCCGCCTTGCACTGGAAGGAGGCGATGTTGACCACCTTGGCGTTCACCTCGATGCCCTTGTGCGCCACGAGCTGGCGCGCCTCGGCGCGCGTCGCGGCGAAGCCCATGCGGTACACCACGTTGTCGAGACGGCACTCGAGCATCTTCAGGAGCGTTTCACCCGTGGCGCCCGGGCGGCCGGCGGCCTTCAGGTAGTAGTTGCGGAACTGGCGCTCGAGCACGCCGTACATGCGGCGCAGCTTCTGCTTCTCGCGAAGCTGCAGTCCGTACTCGGACAGGCGCTGCTTGCGCTCGCTCTTGACGCCGCCCGGCGGCACCTCGAGCTTGCACTTGGATTCCAGGGGCTTCACGCCGCTCTTGAGGAACAGGTCTGTTCCTTCGCGACGGGACAGCTTGCACTTCGGACCTACGTATTTGGCCATCTTGGGGAACCTTCGCCTTAGACGCGACGCTTCTTGGGCGGACGGCAACCGTTGTGCGGGATGGGCGTCACGTCCTCGATGTTGGTGATCTTCAAGCCGCAGCCGTTCAGCGCGCGCACCGCTGATTCGCGCCCGGGCCCGGGGCCCATGACGCGCACCTCGACGTTCTTCACGCCGTGTTCCTGGGCCGCGGTGCCCGCACGCTCGGCCGCGACCTGCGCGGCGAAGGGCGTGGACTTGCGCGAACCGCGGAAACCGCAGCCGCCGGAGGTGGCCCACGACAGGGTGTTCCCCTGTCGGTCGGTGATGGTGATGATCGTGTTGTTGAAGGACGCGTGCACGTGCGCAATGGCATCGAGCACGTTCTTGCGCACCTTCTTGCGTACCGGCTTGCCGGCCTTGTCGGTGGCCTGGCCGGAAGACTGCTTGTTGTCAGCCATGGTGGAGTCGATGTTCCTTTAGCTGGATTACACTTTGCCCGGAGGCGCGTTCATCTTGACGGCCTGCTTGCGCGGACCCTTGCGCGTGCGCGCATTGGTGCGCGTGCGCTGGCCACGAAGCGGCAGACCCTTGCGATGGCGGATGCCGCGGTAGCAGCCCAGGTCCATCAGGCGCTTGATGTTCATCGACACCTCGCGCCGCAGGTCGCCTTCGACCGCGAACTTGGCCACCTGCGAACGCAGCGATGCCACTTCCGCGTCCGTCAGGTCCTTGACCTTGACGTGGGGCTTCACGCCAGCGGCCTGGCAGATGTCCTGCGAGCGCGAGCGCCCGACGCCGAAGATATGCGTGAGGCCGATGACCACATGCTTGTTCATCGGGATGTTGATGCCGGCGATACGCGCCATCTATCTCTCCACCGTGCTCGCGCCAAAAAAGCGCGGAAGTTTAACCAAAAACCTGAGTTCAATCAATGAACAAGCTGCCCGGGCGGCTCCAGGCCATCAGCCCTGGTCATCATCCTTGGCGCTGCTTGTGCCGGGCATCGACGCAGATGACGTACACCACCCCGCGGCGGCGCACGATCTTGCAGTTCTTACAGATTTTCTTCACTGAAGGACGGACTTTCATTTCTTGCTCCCGATACCGCGCAGGCTCGCCTTTTTCATGAGGCCTTCGTACTGATGCGACATGGCGTGCGATGAGGCCTGCGCCACGAAATCCATGACCCCCACCACGATGATCAGGAGCGAGGTGCCCCCGAACTGGAAGGGGATACCCGGGTTCACCATGCGGATGATCTCGGGCAGCAGGCACACCGCCATGATGTACAGGCCACCCCACAGCGTCAGCCGCGACAGCACGCGGTCGAGGTACTCGCCGGTCTGCTGGCCGGGGCGGATGCCCGGGATGAAGGCATTGGCCTTCTTGAGGTTCTCCGCCGTGTCGCGCGCGTCATACACCAGCGCGACGTAGAAGAACGCGAAGCCGATGATCAGTACCGCGTACAGGATGACGTGCAGGGGCTGCCCATAGTTGAGGGCGGCGGCCAGCTTCTGCAAGGCCCGCTGCCAGATGTTGGGGTTGGGGCTGTTGCCGAAGAACTGCGCCACGGTGGCCGGGAATACCAGCAGGCTCGAGGCGAAGATCGGCGGGATGACGCCCGCCATGTTGAGCTTGAACGGCAGATGTGTGCTCTGGCCCTGCATCATGCGCCGCCCGACCTGGCGCTTGGCGTAGTTCACCTGGATGCGGCGCTGCGCCCGCTCGACGAACACGCAGAACAGGGTCACGAGGATCACCACGGCGATGATCAGCACCACCACCAGCGGGTTCATCTCGCTGGAGCGCACCATTTCCAGCGTGCTGCCCACGGCGCGGGGAAGCCCGGCCACGATGCCGGCGACGATGATCATGGTGATGCCGTTGCCGATGCCGCGCTCGGTGATCTGCTCACCCAGCCACATGAGGAACAGCGTGCCGGTGGTGATGGACAGGGTCGCCACGAACAGGAACTGCGGGCCCGGGTTCGTCACGAGGTTGCCGCCGGAGTGCTGGATGGCCACCGCCGCCCCGAAGCCCTGGAACGCGGCCAGGCCCACGGTGCCGTAGCGCGTGTACTGCATGAGCTTGCGCCGGCCCGACTCGCCCTCCTTCCTGATCTGCGCCCAGGACGGCACCACCATGGACATCATCTGCACGATGATCGAGGAGGTGATGTAGGGCATGACGTTCAGGGCGAGGATGGAGAAGCGCTGCAGCGCACCGCCCGAGAACATGTTGAAGATGCCCAGCAGCGTGCCCTGCTGCGTGGAGAAGAAGGCCGCGAACCGCGCCGCATCGATGCCCGGCACGGGAATGAACGTGCCCACCCGGTACACGACCAGGGCGCCCAGCAGGAACCACAGCCGCTTGCGCAGATCCGACAATCGGGTGATGTCGGCCAGGGTGGTCGTCGGACTGGCGGTTGATGTGGCCACGTGCGGATACCTGCTGGATCAGCCTTCGAGACGTCCGCCAGCGGCCTCGATGGCGCTGCGGGCGCCCTGGGTCGCGGTGATGGACTTGTCTTTGACCACGTAGGCCTTGCTGAGTTTGCCCGACAGGATGATCTTCACCTTCTCGGTGCCGGCGGGGACCAGGTTGGCCTTCAGCAGCCCCGGCAGGGTCACTTCGCCACCTTCGACGCGCATGAGGTCGGTCAAGGTGAGCTCGGCGCGCGTCCGCTTTAGGCCTGACCGGAAGCCGATCTTCGGCAGGCGGCGTTGGAGGGGCATCTGGCCGCCCTCGAAGCCCACCTTGTGGTAGCCGCCCTTGCGCGCGCGCTGTCCCTTGACGCCGCGGCCGCAGGTCTTGCCCTGGCCGGCGGATGCGCCACGGCCGACGCGCAGGTGCGGCCGCTTGGCCCCTTCCGCGGGCTTGATCACATTCAATCTCATCAGGCTTTCTCCATCTTCAACAAATGGACGGCCTTGTTCACCATCCCGCGGTTGGCAGGAGTGTCGGCCACCACCACCGAGTGGCGGATGCGCCGCAGCCCCAGGCCGCGCGCGGATGCCACGATGTTCGAGAGCTGCCCGTGAAGGCTCTTCACGAGCGTCACCTTGATCCTGTCGTTCGCCATGACCTCTCGTCCTTTGGTTCCTTCAGCCCGTGATCTCATCGACGGACTTGCCGCGCTTGGCGGCGAATTCCTCGGGCGAGCGCAGCTTGGTCAGCGCATCCATCGTGGCTCGCACCACGTTGATGGGATTGCGCGAGCCGTAGCTCTTCGCCAGCACGTTGCGCACCCCGGCGCACTCGAATACCGCGCGCATGCCGCCACCGGCGATGACACCGGTACCGTCGGCCGCCGGCTGCATGTACACCCGCGTGGTTCCATGCCGGCCCTTGACCGCATAGAACAGGGTGTCGTTCTTCAGCGAGACGTTCACCAGGCTCTTGCGCGCCTGCTGCATCGCCTTGGAAATGGCCACCGGCACCTCGCGCGCCTTGCCGTAGCCGAAGCCCACCCGGCCCGCACCATCGCCCACCACGGTCAGCGCCGTGAAGCCGAACTGCTTGCCGCCCTTGACGACCTTTGCGACGCGATTGACCGCGACGAGCTTTTCGAGCAGGTCGTCACCGGACATCGGTTTCTCAACTCTTGCCATAGCGTCTCGATGCTCCCTTAGAACTCAAGCCCGGCTTCGCGCGCGGCATCCGCCAGCGCCTTCACACGGCCGTGATACATGAACCCTGAACGGTCGAAGGCCACCTTGGTTAGCCCCAAGGCCTTGGCCCGCTCCGCGATCGCCCGTCCGACGGCCTTCGCGGCATCGATGTTGCCGGTCGCCTTCAACTCGCCGCGCACGTCCTTCTGCACCGTGGAGGCGGCGACGAGCACCGCATCGCCCGCGGCGGAGAAGATCTGCGCGTAGATGTGCTGCGGCGTGCGGTGCACCGACAGGCGCACGGCACCGAGCTCGCGGATCTTGGCGCGGCCACGGGTGGCGCGCCGCAGGCGGATGTCCTTCTTGTGCAGTTTCATGGCCTTACTTCTTCTTCGCTTCTTTCAGCGAAATCTTTTCATCGGAATACTTCACGCCCTTGCCCTTGTAGGGTTCCGGCGCGCGGAACGCCCGGATCTCGGAGGCGGTCTGGCCGACCCGCTGGCGGTCGGTGCCCTTCACCAGGATCTCGGTCTGCGAGGGCGTCTCGATGCTGATGCCCTCGGGGATGGGATAGACGATGGCGTGCGAGTAACCCAGCGTGAGGTTCAGGGCCTTGCCCTGCACCGCGGCGCGATAGCCCACGCCCACGAGCTCGAGCTTCTTCTCGTAGCCCTTGCTCACGCCCAACACCATGTTGGCGAGGTGCGCGCGCGCAGCACCTGCGAGCGCCTGCGCACCCTCGGTGCCACCGGGCTGCACCTCCAGGTGCTTGTCCTTCTGCACCACCTTGATGCCGTGCTGCAGCGACAGCGCGAGGCTTCCCTTGGCGCCCTTGATCGTCACCACTTCGGCGGCGATGGTGGCGGTCACCCCTTGGGGCAGGTCGACCGGCTTCTTTGCGACTCGAGACATGGATGGCCCTTCGTTGGATCGACTACTGGACGACGAACAGCACTTCGCCGCCGGTTCCCGCCGCGCGCGCCTGCTTGTCGGTCATCACGCCCTTGGGCGTGGACACGATGGCGACACCCAGCCCGCCCAGCACCTTGGGCAGTTCGTCCTTGCCGCGATAGATGCGCAGCCCGGGGCGGCTGACGCGCTGGATGCGGTCGATGACGGGACGGCCGTCGTGGTACTTCAGGTCCACGGACACGGAAGACTTGCCACCCTCGTTGCTGGTGGAGAAGTCGCCGATGTATCCCTCCTGCTTGAGCACGGAGAGGATGGCGAGCTTCAGCCGCGAGGCGCCCATGCCCACGCTGGGCTTGCCGGCGGCCTGCGCATTGCGGATGCGGGTCAGCAGATCGGCGATCGGATCGGTCATGCTCATGATGCGCGCCTCACCAGCTCGCCTTGGACAGGCCGGGGATCTCGCCACGATGTGCCGCTTCGCGCAGCTTCGTGCGGGCCAGGCCGAACTTGCGGTACACACCGCGCGGGCGCCCGGTGATCGCGCAACGGCGCCGCTGCCGGGTCGGGCTCGCATCGCGCGGCAGCTTCTGCAGCTTCGCCTGCGCGTCGAGGCGCACTTCCGGATCGGTCTTCGGATCGCGGATCGACTCCTTCAGCTCCGCGCGCGTGGCGGCATGCTTCTTGGCGATCTTCACGCGCTTCTTCTCGCGCATGATCATGTTGGTCTTTGCCATTCGCTCGATTCCTACTTTCGGAACGGGAAGTTGAACGCTTCCAGCAGTGCGCGACCGTGCTTGTCGTCCACCGCCGTCGTGGAAATGGTGATGTCCATGCCACGTAACTGATCGATCTGGTCGTACTGGATCTCGGGGAAGATGATCTGCTCCTTCACGCCGAGGCTGTAGTTGCCGCGGCCGTCGAAGGAGCGGCCGCTGATGCCGCGGAAGTCGCGGATGCGCGGCATGGCGATGCTCACCAGCCGGTCCAGGAACTCGTACATGCGCGCGCCGCGCAGCGTGACTTTGCAGCCGATGGCCTGGCCGTCACGCACCTTGAACGTCGCCACCGACTTCTTGGCCTTGGTGACCGCCGGCTTCTGGCCGCTGATCTTGGTGAGGTCCGCGACTGCCGCGTCGATGACCTTCTTGTCGGCCACCGCCTCGCCCACGCCCATGTTGATGGTGATCTTGGTGATGCGCGGCACCTGCATGGTGTTGTTCAGCGCCAGGCTCTTCTTGAGCTCCGGCACGATCTTCTCGCGATACTGTTGCTGCAACCTGGCCATGGCTTATGCATCCACCACTTCGTTGTTCGACTTGAACACGCGCACCTTCTTGCCGCTGGCCAGCGTCTTGAAGCCCACGCGGTCGCCCTTCTGGGTGGCCGGGTTGAACAGCATGACGTTGGAGACGTGCAGCGGTGCCTCGCGCTCGATCAGCCCGCCGGCGACACCCGCCTGCGGGTTGGGCCGCTGCGCCTTCTTGACCAGGTTCAGGCCCTCGACCTTCACATGGCTGTCGCCCAGCACCTCGATGACGGCGCCGCGGCGGCCCTTGTTGCGCCCGGCGATGACGACCACCTGGTCGCCTTTTCGTATCTTCTTCATGGCAACGACTCTCTTAAAGCACTTCCGGCGCGAGCGAAATGATCTTCATGAACTGCACGTTGCGCAGCTCGCGCGTCACGGGTCCGAAGATGCGGGTGCCGATGGGCTCGAGCTTGTTGGTCAGCAGCACCGCCGCGTTGCTGTCGAAGCGGATCAGCGACCCGTCCGGACGGCGAACGCCACGCTTGGTGCGCACCACCACCGCGTCGTAGACCTCGCCCTTCTTCACCTTGCCGCGCGGGATGGCGTCCTTGACGCTCACCTTGATGACATCGCCGACACCGGCATAACGGCGCTTGGAGCCGCCCAGCACCTTGATGCACATCAGGCTCTTGGCGCCGCTGTTGTCGGCCACGTTCAGCGTACTCTGCAACTGGATCATGGCGGCTCCTCAATCGGCCCGGGCGCGTTCGACGACGCGCACCAGCACCCACGACTTGCGACGCGACATCGGCCGGCAAGGCTTGATCGTGACGGTGTCGCCTTCCTTGCTCTCGCTGTTGGCATCGTGCGCCAGGAGCTTGGTGGTGCGGCGGATGAACTTGCCGTACATCTCGTGGCGCACCAGCCGCTCGACCGACACGGCGATGGTCTTGTTCATCTTCGCGCTGACCACCTTGCCGGTGAGCAGACGCTGCCCGGTGGTCGCGACCTCGGTCGCTGGGGTCTCGGCGGCCATCACTTCTTACCTCCCGTGCGCCGGCCCTCGGCCAGCACCGTCTTCACGCGCGCGATATTGCGGCGCACCTTCGAAAACTGATCCGGCTTCGCCGCCTGACCCGTGGCCCGCGCCATGCGCAGGTTGAACTGCTCGCGACGCAGCCGCAGCAGCTCCTCGTTGAGGTCCTTCGCGCTCTTGGCGCGCAAATCCTTGCCCTTCATCACCGCACCTGCCGCTTCACGAACGCCGTTGACACCGACAGCTTGGCCGCCGCGAGCCGGAAGGCCTCGCGCGCGTTCTGCTCACTGATGCCCTCCATCTCGAACAGCACCTTGCCCGGCAGCACCTTGGCCACCCAGTACTCGACGTTGCCCTTGCCGCTGCCCATGCGCACCTCGAGGGGCTTCTGGGTGATCGGCACGTCGGGGAAGACGCGGATCCAGATGCGCCCACCGCGCTTGACGTAGCGGGAGATGGCACGCCGCGCCGCCTCGATCTCGCGGGCCGTCATGCGCGCGCGGTCGGTGGCCTTCAGGCCGAACTCGCCGAACGCCACGGTGTTGCCGCGCTGCGCCTTGCCGCCGATGCGGCCCTTGAACTGCTTGCGGAACTTGGTCCGCTTCGGTTGCATCATGTTGGCTTACCTGGTCATCCGGCGGCCGGGGTGGCGGCTGCGGGAGCGGCGACGGCCGGCGCCGTGCCCTCCGCGGCCTTCGGGCCTTCCGGACTTTCCGCCTCCGGCGCCTCCTGCTCGGGCTGGTCGAACACCTCACCCTTGAAGATCCACACCTTGATGCCGATCACGCCGTAGGTGGTCTGCGCCTCGGCCAGGCCGTAGTCGATGTCGGCGCGGTAGGTGTGCAGCGGCACGCGGCCCTCGCGCGTGGTCTCCGTGCGTGCAATCTCCGAGCCGTTCAGGCGGCCGGAGATGCGCACCTTCACGCCGAGCGCGCCGGAGCGCATGGTGTTGGTCACCGAACGCTTCATCGCGCGGCGGAACATCACGCGCTTCTCGAGCTGCTGCGCGATGCCCTCGGCCACGAGCTGTGCATCGAGCTCGGGCTTGCGGATTTCGGCGATGTTGATGCGCACGTCCTGCATGGTCATGCCCAGCATCTTCGCCACCTGCTGGCGGAGCTTCTCGATGTCCTCGCCCTTCTTGCCGATGACGATGCCGGGACGCGCCGTGTGGATGGTGATGTTGGCGCGGCGCGCGGCGCGCTCGATGTGGATGCGGCTCACCGAGGCATCCGCCAGCTTCTTCTTCAGGAGCTTGCGCACCAGGTGATCGGCGTAGATGTTGGGCGCGAACGTCTTCGAGTTCGCGTACCACTTGGACGACCACTCGCGCGTGATGCCGAGACGGATGCCGACTGGATTGACTTTCTGACCCATGGGACCTTACGCCTTGCCGTCTGAGACTTGAACGGTGATGTGAGAGTTGCGCTTGGTGATGCGCACGCCGCGGCCCTTGGCGCGGGCGTGGAAGCGCTTGAACGTCGGCGCCGCGGCCACCTCGATGCCCGTGACCTTGAGTTCGTCCACGTCGGCGTTGAAGTTGTTGTAGGCGTTGGCGATGGCCGAGTCGAGAACTTTAAGCACGATGCGCGCGCCCTTCTGCGGCATGAACTTCAGCGTGTTGACCGCGAGCGTCGCCGACTTGCCGCGGATGGTGTCCACGACCAGCCGGCACTTCTGCGGGGAGATGCGCGCGTGGCGCAGGATTGCCTTGGTCTGCATGGCTTACTCCGAGGCCACTTTCTTGTCGCCCGAGTGCGACTTGAAGGTGCGCGTGGGGGCGAACTCGCCGAGCTTGTGGCCCACCATGTTCTCCGACACCAGCACGGGCACGTGCAGGCGGCCGTTGTGGACGGCGATGGTCAGGCCCACCATGTCGGGCACGATCATGGAGCGGCGCGACCAGGTCTTGATCGGGCGGCGGTCGTTCTTCTGCACAGCCGTCTGCACCTTCTTCGAGAGATGCAGGTCGACGAACGGGCCTTTCTTCAACGAACGGGGCACGAGGGTACTCCTTGCTTACTTCTTGCGGCGCTGGACGATCATGCCGTCCGTGCGCTTGTTGGCGCGGGTCTTCTTGCCCTTGGTCTGCAGACCCCAGGGGCTGACCGGATGCGGGTTGCCCTGGCCGGACTTGCCCTCACCGCCACCGTGGGGGTGATCCACCGGGTTCATCACGACGCCACGGACCGTGGGACGCACGCCCTGCCAGCGCACCGCGCCGGCCTTGCCGAAGACGCGCAGGTTGTGCTCATCGTTGCCGATTTCACCGATGGTGGCGCGGCAGTCGATGTGGACTTTCCGCATCTCGCCGGACTTCAGGCGCACGGTGCCGTACATGCCTTCGCGCGCGGCGAACTGGGCCGAGGCGCCTGCGCTGCGCGCGAGCTGCCCGCCGTGACCCACTTTCAGCTCGATGTTGTGGATGGTGCTGCCCACCGGGATATGGCGCAGCGCCATGGAGTTGCCCGGCTTGATCGGCGCATCGGACCCCGAGCGGATCTCATCGCCCGCCTTGACGCCCTTGGGCGCGAGGATGTAGCGGCGCTCACCGTCCTTGTACAGCACCAGCGCGAGGTGCGCCGTGCGGTTCGGATCGTACTCCAGCCGCTCGACGATGCCGGGGATGCCGTCCTTGTCACGCTTGAAGTCGATGATGCGGTAGCGCTGCTTGTGGCCACCGCCGATGTGGCGCGTGGTCTGGCGGCCGGCGTTGTTGCGGGCGCCGGAGCGGTTCTTCTTCTCGGTGAGCGAGGCCAGCGGCCCGCCCTTGTGCAGGTGCGAGCGGTCGACCTTCACCACGAAACGGGTGCCCGGCGAAGTGGGCTTCAGCTTGATGAGTGCCATCGTCGTTCCTTACTTCGCCGCGCCCGTGAAATCGATGCTCTGGCCATCGGCCAGGCGCACATAGGCCTTCTTGAAGCCGCTGCGCCGGCCGGCAACGTTGCGGAAGCGGCGCTTCTTCGAGGGCCGGTTGAGCACGTTCACGTCCGCCACCTTGACTTCGAACATGAGCTCGACGGCCTGGCGAACCTCGCCCTTGGTGGCATCGTCGACCACGCGGAACACGTACTGGTTGGCCTTCTCGGCCACCGTCGCGCTCTTCTCGGAGACGTGCGGCTGGATCAGCACGTTCATCAATCGTTCCTTGTTCATGCGGCACCCAGGCGTTGTTCGAGCAGCTTCAGCGCGCCCACGGTGGCGAGCACCTTGTCGTGCTTGATGAGGCTCAAGGGGTCGAGCGAGGCCACCGCCAGCACCTCGACGTGCGGCAGGTTGCGCGCCGCGAGGAACAGTTTCTCCTCGTAGGCCTCCACCAGGATGAGGCCGCGCGACAGGCCCAGCTCGCCGAGCTTGCCCACCAGCATCTTGGTCTTGGGCGCGGCCAGTTCGAGTGACTGCACGGCCAGCAGCCGGCCCTGGCGGATCAGTTCCGACACCATGCTCTGCAGGGCGGCGCGGTACATCTTGCGGTTGACCTTCTGCGCGAAATCGCGCGGGCGCGCGGCAAAGGCGCGGCCACCGCCCACCCAGATGGGGCTGCGATTGGAACCGGCGCGGGCCTGGCCCGTGCCCTTCTGGCTCCAGGGCTTCTTGCCGCCGCCGCGCACTTCGGCGCGGGTCTTCTGTGCCTTGGTGCCGGCGCGGCCAGCGGCCATGTAGGCCGTGACGACCTGGTGCACCAGGGCTTCGTTGTAGGCGCGGCCGAAGGCCTCATCCGAGAGCTGGATGGGCGCCGCGCCTGCCGAATTGACTAGCTCGAGCTTCATGGCATGTGACCTGGATGAATCGGGTTACTTCTTCTCGGCCTTGGCCGGCTTGGCCGCGGGCTTGCCGCCGCCCGCCGCCGCTGGCGTCGCCTTGTTCGGCGTGAGCTTGTTGCGCCGTGCCTGGCCGATGGCCTTCACGGACGGACGAACGACCACGCGGCCGCCTTCCGCACCCGGCACGGCGCCGGAGATCAGCAGCAGGTTGCGGGCCGCATCGATCTGCACGACCTTCAGGTTCTCGATGGTTCGGTCCACCACGCCCATGTGGCCGGACATGCGCTTGCCCTTGAAGACGCGGCCCGGGGTCTGGCGCTGGCCGATGGAGCCCGGCGCGCGGTGCGAAACCGAGTTGCCGTGGGTCTTGCGGCCGCCCTTGAAGTTGTGCCGCTTCATGGTGCCGGCAAAACCCTTGCCGACGGTGGTGCCGGTGACATCGACCACCTGGCCCACGGTGAAAACGTCGACCTTGATCTCCGCGCCCGGCGCGTACTTCTCGCCGTCGGCCTTGGCTATGCGGAACTCGCCGGCGGTGGAACCCGCGGCGACATTGGCCTTGGCGTAATGACCCGCCAGGGCCTTGGTGACACGCGAGGCACGGCGCGAACCCACGGTGACCTGCACGGCGGAGTACCCGTCGTTGGCGTCGGTCTTGACCTGTGAGACCCGGTTGGGGAGGGCTTCGATGACCGTCACCGCCACGGCGGCGCCGGCCTCATTGTAAATACGGGTCATGCCGCACTTGCGGCCAACCAGTCCGATTGACATGTCCTTCATCCTCACACCGCGGGTGCTGCGATTGGCACCCGCTGCCGTTGCACGAGCCGGCGGTCTGGACCGCGTACCCCAGCACCCTGAAAGCGGATGACTGGCGTGCGCACCCACGCGCTCCGGCCTTGAAAAATGGAGCCGCGCAGTATACGTGAGGTGCGAGGAAGGTCAACTTTGCGATGCGATCCCTTGTCAGTAAGCGATTGACATACAGACATACATTCCTATATGCTTTGACATATGAGAACTACTGTTCGTCTGGATGACGCCCTTCTGGGACGCGCCCGCAAGGAGGCGGTCGCCCGCAGGACCACCCTGACTTCGCTGATCGAGCAAGGGTTGGAACTCGTGCTGCGCAACCCCATGCGACGCGAGGAACGGGTGCCGTTCGAGCTTCCGGAGTGCCGTGCGGGAGGGGGAACGCTGCCCGGGGTCGACCTGAATGACAGCGCCGCCCTGCTCGACCGGATGGACGAAAACCCTTGATCCTTCCCGACGTCAACGTCCTCATCTATGCCTTTCGCAGCGACGCGCAGGACCACCAAAGATACAAGGCCTGGCTGGAATCCACCGTCAACGGGTCGGCCGCCTACGGTGTGTCGCCGCAGGTTCTGGCCAGCGTCGTGCGCATCTGCACGCATCCGCGGATCTTCGCGCGACCGAGTTCGTGCAGCGATGCGTTCGCGTTTTGCAACGCCCTGCTGAGCCAGCCGAACGCGACCGCCCTCGTACCCGGCGCAAGACACTGGTCGATCTTCGAAGTCCTTTGCCGACAATGCGCCGCAACCGGCAATCTCGTGCAGGACGCGTGGTTTGCCGCGCTGGCGATCGAATCCGGTTCCGAGTGGATCACCACCGACCGGGACTACGCGCGCTTCGAAGGTCTCAAGTGGAGAACGCCGTCGTGAAACCGTGCGTGCTCAGCGCCTCGATGGCCCGCCCGGCGAGAGGCATTCCGCTGAGCCGCGCCGCGTACAGCGCGGCGCCCGCCTCGGGCGTGAGCCGCGCAGGCGCCAGCCGGTAACGCCCCTTCCGGCTCGCAAGTACCGCGCCGAAGGGCGCCATCAGCAGCTCGCGCAACTCGAAAAGCCCGCCGGTGCAGGACACCGGTAGCTCGACCGCCGGGGGCACCTGCAATCGCAGGCGCACCGCATCCACGAGGTCGGCCAGCTCTCCTGCGGCGGCGTTGAACACCGCGCGCGCCTGCGAATCTCCCGACAGGGCGGCCTGTGCCACCAGTTTCGACAACTGCGCGAACTGGCTTCGCTGGATCGTTTCCTTGCCGTAGACCGCGGCGCACAGCTCGATGTCCTCGGTGAGACCAAATCGCTTGCGGATGAGTTCGTACAGCCCGCTCCGCGGCGCACGGCCATCGGCCATGCGCGAAAACAGCCGCAAGCCCTCCCGCGCGATCCAGTAGGCGGAGCCCTCGTCGCTGAACAGCTCGCCCCAGCCGCCGGCGCGCGCGCTCTGGCCAGCGTATTCGCCATAGGCGATGGAGCCGGTCCCGGCGACGACGTTGATCCCGTACTCGCCAGCCAGCGCACCGGCCCATCCGCAGATCATGTCGTTGCCACAGCGAAAGCGGCCAGATGGCAGCGCAGCGGCGGGCAAGGCATCGAGCTGGAGCTCCAGTGCGCGGTCCTCGCCATGGCAGGGCAGTCCGAAGAAGGCATAGGTCAAGTCCTGCGCGCGCACGCCGCCACGCGCGAGCACCAACGCGACGCCGCGCGCCAGCATCGCGGCCAGCGCCTGCAAGCCGATCTCAGGGTGATACGCTGAGCCCTCATCGTGCACCGCGAGCGTTCGCCCGGTGTCATCGATGAGCAGAAACCGCGTCTTGCTGCCCCCGCCATCGACGCCGAGGAAGGTGCTCACCGCGAGGATCCGAAGGCGTGGATCGTCACGCCCTGCACCACGCGGTTCACCGTGCCCGCGGCATTGGGCAGGTCGGGCGAGAGCCCCAGAGACAACGAACGCAGCATCGCCAGCGACTGCGCGAACACCACGTAGGGCAGGCACAGGTCCAGGTCGCCCAGGGGATCCGCAGCGCCTGCCTCCCGCGGCACGAGCAGCCGGTTGTCGGGATGCTGCGGCAGGTCGGCGCGGTTGCTCAGCGCCACGATGCGCCCCGCCACGCCATCGCCGCGCAGCTCGCATAGCAGGTCGAGCTCGTACCGGCGCGTGTGGGCATCGTTGCTCAGGAACATGACGATCAGCGTTCGCCCGTTCACGATGGTCTTGGGTCCGTGGCGGAAGCCGAGGGGTGAATCGGCCACCGAGACCACCTGCCCGTCCGTGAGTTCGAGCATCTTCAGCGAGGACTCGCGCGCCAGCGCCTTGAGCTCATTGCTGCCGAGGTAGACCACGCGCTCGAAGCCGGTGCCTGCCAGCTCCTGCATCAGCGGCACCCAGGTGTCCAGCACCTGCGCGGCCAGGCCCCCCAGTGTGTCCATGCGCTCGGGCGCCGCGGGCATGGCGCCCAGCGCGGTCGCCGCGGCCAGCAGCATGCCGCTGAAGCTCGAGGTCATGGCGAAGCTTTGATCGTTCGCCGCGGGCGGCAGCAGCAGCGCGCAGGCGGAGCGCAGGGACGCCGAGCGACGATACAACTCGCCCTCGCCGTTGCACGTCACGATGAGGTGCGCACACCGGCTCACCAGCCGTTCCGCCAGGTCCACGGCCGCCACGCTTTCAGGGCTGTTGCCCGAACGGGCGAAGGACACGAGCAGTGTCCGGGTCGCGGATTCGAACCAGGTCGCGGGACTTGCCACGAGGTCGGTGGTGGCGATGGCCTGCACGCGACCCGGCAGCCGGCGCATCAGCGTCGGCGCGAGGCACTCGCCGATGTAGCTCGAGGTGCCCGCCCCGGTCAGCACCACCCGCATCGAGGGGTCGTGGATCAGCGGCTCGAGGAACGCCCAGGCACGTTGATCGCCCGACACCAGCTGCGCCACCTGTGACCACAAGGCCGGCTGCTGCGCGATCTCCCGCGCCGTATGGGTTGCGCAGGACATGGCTTCAGAACCGGTAAGCGGCGCCCAGCACATAGGTGCGCCCATAGGCGCTGTAGCCCAGGCCATTTCCGCTCTGGCTCGCGCCGACGCTCTGGCCCGGCGCCCAGGGCAGCAGCGGATCGCCGTTGAGGTAGGCACGCGTGATGGCATTGGTCAGGTTCTTGCCCTCCAGATACACTTCGAATCCTTCACCGAAATGATAATGCAGGCTGGCGGTGACCCAGTTGAAGGGTTTTGCCACCGCCGGCCAGTCCGGGATCTCCGTGCACCCCGCGCAAGCCACGGTGTAGCCCGCCTGGTGATCCCAGGTGACATCGGCCGCGATCGGTCCCTTCTCGTACAGCAGGCCCACGGTCCAGGTGGTGGGCGGTGCGGCGTTGACCGAGCCGCTCTTGGTCGCCGTGTACTGCATGTGGGCGCCGAGGCCGTTCTCCATGATGTGCTGCCAGGCGAGTTCGATGCCGCTCACCGTGCTCTTGGCGCCGTTGACGGGCGCATACACCGTCCAGTGGAAAGGTGTGCCAGGCACCGTCCCCGGCGGACCGCCCACGTACTGCATCGTGCCCAGGTCCTGATCGACGAGCGTGGGCGTATAGATGTCATCCGGATCTGTTTGCCGAACACCGCGAACGACAAAGCCGGAATGCGGCGCGTAGTACCACTCGACCGACAAGTCAGCCTGATGCGCCTTCACCGGCTTCAGCCCGGCCGTGCCGTTGTAGAACAGCTCCGGTGTGCCATTGATCGCGTTGTTCGAGGAGGTCGGCGCCATGGCGCTCAGGTTCGGGCGCGACATGGTCTCGGCCACCGCGAAGCGAGCCTGCAGGCGGCGCGGCACCACCCAGTAGGCGAAGTTCAGCGAGGGCAGGAACAGGGTGTAGCTGCCCCTGGCGCCGATGGGCTGCGAGGTGCCGTAGATCACGTTCCAGGTCTGCACGCTGCTTGCGTTGGGGTCGGGCGTCCACAGGGCAACGGGAACGGCCGAGGCCGTGTCGGCGGAGGTCTTGGTGTGCACGACGCGCAAGCCCAGGTTGCCCGACCAGCGTTCGGAAGAAAAGTCCGCCTGCACGTAGCCGGAAACCGTCTTCTCCGTCACCGCATAGGAATTGAAGGGGTTCACCTGCGGCAGGGTCGAGGCAAAGTTGAACAGATCCGTGCACGGCAGGCTGGTGCAGAAGAAGGGATTGGGCTTGCCATCCAGGCTCTTGAGGAACGCGAACAACTGCGCCGCATCGAGCTGCGGAAGTATCGTCGGATACGACCCGCCGGCGCCCGGCATGAAGTTGGGCAGGCTCATCATCGAGATGACATTGAATCCCTGCGAGGCGAACGAGTAGGGGTTGCACTGAACGGGACAGCCGGCGGTCTGGTACAGATTCCCATACTGCCCGGAGCCGTTGGTCCAGTCGTTGCTGGAATCGCTGCGCGTCTTCTTGCGGTCGGTATAACCGACGCCGAACTTCAGCTTCTGGAACACCGAACCCTGCGCATCCCACGCGCCATCCAGCGTGAACCCCGACACCGTGTCGTGCACCGAGTAGCCGTTGATCCCGACATAGTGCGTCGACCAGTACTTGTTGTCGTTGAGGAACCCGGAGTTCATCAGGGCGGTGTAGGAGCAGTAGCCGGCCTTGGTGGCGCTGGCCGTGCCTGCGGGACAGGCCGACAGGCCGATCTGGCTGGGCGGCAGCACCACGTTGATGTCCGGCAGGCTGTTGGGCAGGTCCGTGAAGTACAGGATGTCCTCGGCCGTAGGCGAGTTGTTGACGAGACCAGCGGTCACGAAGGTGTCCTGCCCGCCTTCGGGCCGGTTGGCCGTCGAGTGGTAGCCATCGAAGGTGAACGAAAGCTGGTCATTCGGTTTCCAGGTGGCGTTCAAGCCGAACATCGAGGTCTTCACGTTGCGGTTCATGGTGTTGTTCACCATTTCCGGCTGGAAGTTGTTCACCGTCACCGCGGTGATCACTCCGTCCTTCACCACCGCATCGCCCCAGGGCGTGCCATCGTCGTTGGCTGCGAAGTAGTAGGACTCGTTGTAGCCGATCTGCGGATCGCGCAGGCGCGTGTACAACCCGTCGAGGGACATCGAGAACGCCGAACTCGGCCGCCACTCGAGCCGTCCTGACACCGCGTCGCGCTTCTTGTCATCGAAGATCGAGCCGAAGGTGATGCAGCAGGGCGTGGCGGTCAGCGGCACGGCATTGCCCGAACCATCGTACGGATAGGTGGCCGGACCGTAGAAGTTCTGGTTGTAGGCGTTCAGCGAATCGGTCCGGATCTTGGCGTCCGAATGCACGCCCCCCAGCACGAAGCCCCAGGTGTCATCGGCAAAGGTATTCGAGATGAACGCGGAGTACTTCTGGCCCTTGAGATGCGACATCTTGTTGTAGTCACCTTCCGCGTGCACGCCGGCATGAAAGCCCGCCTTGTCGAAGGCGCTCACGGAACGAAGGTTGACCGAGCCGCCGATGCTGCCCTCGGTGGCCGAGGCCTGCGAGGACTTGAGCACGTCGGCGCCGGCGATCAGTTCGGAGGGCAGCACATCGAAGGCCAGGTCCCGCCCATCGTCATCGCTGGCGATGATGCGGTTGTTGAAGGTCACGATGTTGTACTCGGCGGGCAGGCCACGCACCGTGATCTTCTGGCCCTCACCGCCGGTGGTTCGCTGGATGGTGATGCCGGGCAGGTGGCTGAGCGAATCGGCGACATCCGCATCCGGAAAACGACCCAGCTCGGTCGAGTTGATCGAGTCGAGCACCACCGCCGCATCCTTCTTGATGTCGAGGGACTTTCCAGGCTGGCCCGCAGGCCCACCACCACGATCTCCTTCAGTGATTCCTCCGCGCTGGGTCCCTGGGCGTCCTTCGGCGCATCGGCCGCTGCATCGGCGGCTCGCGCCGGGGAGCCGTTGCCGCCGATGAACATGGCGAGCAAGGCCAGGGCCGATGTGAAGACCGGTTTCATGGAGCGTTTCATGTGATGCGTCCCCCTGTTGTCCTTCATGTCATCTGATCGCAGGCCGCGGAATATCCGGCCAGCACCTTGCGAATGTGATGCGAGATGAGGTCGTGCGCGCTCGTCGCGATCTCCCCGCGGCGCACGGCTTCCTGGGCAGAAGGCAGGTACTGCCCGAGCAATGGCAAAGGCAGCCCTGGCTTGCTGAACGAGGCCTCGAGCTGCGCCATCGCCTGCGCCACTTCCGGGACCGGCCAGTAGTAACGGATGCGATCGCTGAGGCTGTAGGCGAGCTCGAGTTCCAGCGCGTGCCCCGATCCCCGGTAATGCTTCTCCCAGTGCCGCGGATTCTTGCGCATGGCGGCGAGCACCGTGGCGCGCACCTGCGAGCCCTGCTGCTCGCCCAGCCATTCCCGTTCGATCTGGTCGAGGGCGAACACCGCCTCGCGCAGCGCGAAGGTCAATGCCGGCCCCACCTTGAGGATCGCGAAATGGTCTCGAACCAGGCAGGCCAATGCCTCAGGTGACTGGTAATCGGTGGAGTGCGCCTCGAACACCAGGTGCGGCTGTGAGGCGATGCACTCGCTGAGCCGCCGGGCTTTTTCCGGCGCGTAACCGATCACGTGCACGTCGTCGAACTCCACGCCCGGCTGGACCACCAGGCCGATCACCCGCTGCCAGGCGGAGTCGAGGCCCAGTCGCAGGAATGCAGCGCGATGCGCCTCGAGTGTCGCCAGCGCGGCTTCCGGCCTCGTCACCGTCAGTTCCTGCAGGGTCTCGTGCGCACCGCCCGGCGTCGGCACCTCGGAGCCGACGATGTACATGGGCGCCTCGCCGCCGGCCGCGCGCCAGGCTCCTTCCGCGCGGGCGCACAGCCTCGCATTGCGCTCCGCGATGAGCGCATCGCTCAGCGGCCGCGTGTCATCGCCGCAGGGCATCGAGCAATCCAGGTGGATCTTGCGAAACCCGGCGCTGACATACCCCATGACCATTACCTCGGCGCGCTGCATCGCATCCTTCGCGGAGGCCGATTGCCAGGGGTTGGGCCCGAGATGGTCTCCGCCCAGCAGGACGCGCTCGCGAGGCAGGCCAACCTCGTCGGCGAGGTTCCACACGAGGTCGCGGAACTGCGTTGGCACCAGCCCCGTGTAGCCACCCTCCTGGTTGACCTGGTTGGAGGTGGCCTCGATGAGCGCGCATCGCTCCAGCGCCTTTGCATGCTCCAGGGCCGCACGGATCACCAGCGGATGCGCGGAGCAGACCGAGGTGATGCCCACCACGGCACCGGCCCGGTGCCGTTCGACCACCTCGAGCAAGGCGTTCATGCGCCGGCTCCAGCGGCCGGTTCCTCCGGTTCGATGGCGAGCAGGGCCGCGGCTGCGAACGCAAGCCCCACGCCGACGAGCTTCAGGGTCTGCGGCACGAGGCCGAGCAGTGCGAGGGAGATCAGCGAGGTGATGAGCGGCGCACCGGCATTGGTCAACGGCGAGACGACGATGGCCTTGCCGTAGCGGAAGGCGTAGACCAGGGTGAGCGCGCCCACCGCATTCAGGATCTGCGTGATCGCGGCCAGGCCGGGGCCCGAGGCGCCAAAGTTGATGGGCCTCGCGAAGTCCGTCATGTACAACGCGAGCGGGATGAGCGCAAGGCCGGTCAGCGTCATGTAGAGGAAGATGCTCTCGGCCGACATCGACCGGTTGGCCAGCTTGATGAAGAAGGCCTGCACGCCCCAGGCGATGAGCACGATCAGCGCATAGAGGAACCAGGCCACCCCGTGCCCACCGAACCCCTCGCCCGGGACATAATCGAACAGCGGCAGCGCCAGCATCGCGAGCACGATGCCCAGCGCACCGACCTTTGTGACGCGCTCATGCAGCCAACCCACCGACAATGCGATGGTGACCAGCGGTGAGAGCGCCACCAGCGGAAAGATGAGGTAGGTGGGTCCGGTATGAACCGCGTGGAACAGCAGC
>JAXMGQ010000003.1:0-166897 GCA_046347195.1 Steroidobacteraceae bacterium | reverse complement strand
GCCGCGCGCGGCATCGCGCGCATGGGCCTCGCTCCCCGTGTACTGCTGCACGTACCAGCCACCCTCGCGGGTCTGGCTGTCGATGCCCACCACGACGCATTGCGAACCGAATCGCCGCGCGAGATCGCCGATCAGCGGCGGATTGGCCAGCGCCGGTGAATTCACCGAGATCTTCTCCGCGCCCGCCGCCAGCACCGCTTCCGCCTCCGCCACCGAACGGATGCCGCCGGCCACGCAGAAGGGGATGTCGAGCAGGCGCGCGACCTCGCTCACCCAGCCGCGATCGACGCTGCGGCCGTCGGGACTTGCCGTGATGTCGTAGAACACCAGTTCATCGGCTCCCTCGTCACGGTAGCGCTGCGCCAGTTCCAGGATGTCGCCCACGATGCGATGATCGCGGAAGCGCACGCCCTTGACGACACGACCGTCGCGCACGTCGAGGCAGGGAATCAGGCGTTTGGCAAGAATGGCCGCAGCTCCGCGTGTGTCATGCGATCCTCCAGCAAGGCCTTGCCGCTGATGGCCGCGGCGAGCCCGATCCCGCTCAGCGCAACGAGGTCGCCCACGTCGCGGATGCCGCCCGATGCCTGCCATTGCACTTGGCCGAAGCGCTTCGCGGCCGTCGCATACAGCTCGAGGTTGGGGCCGTTCAGCGCGCCGTCGCGGCTCACGTCGGTGCACAGCACGTGGCAGAGTCCCGCGGGCAGGAATCCCGCCACGGCGTCCCACAGCGTGACCTCCGATTGCGATCGCCAGCCGTGAGTGGCGAGCCGCGGCACGCCGCTCGCATCGAAGCGCACGTCGAATGCCAGCGTCACGTGCTCAGGTCCCAGGCTGGTGATCCACTGCGCGACCTCGGCCGGGTGCGTCACCGCGGCGCTGCCCACCACCACCCGGGAAACGCCCTGGTCGAGCAGCGTGCGCAGCGCGCGCGCCTCGCGCAGGCCTCCGCCCACCTGCAGCTTCAGGCCCGGGATGGCGGCGATCTGGCCGATGATCGACGCGTTGCCGGCGATGCCGTCGCGGGCGCCATCGAGGTCCACCACGTGCAGCCAGTCGGCCCCGAGCGAGCGGTAGCGCCGGGCGAGCGCGACCGGCTCCACGGGGTAGCGCGTCTCCGCGTCGAAATCTCCCTGAAACAGCCGCACGCAGCGTCCTTGCCGAAGGTCGATCGCCGGTATCAGTCTCATGGTCAATCCAGTGCGAGGAAGTTCTGCAGCACGCGCGCTCCCACGGCGGCCGACCGCTCCGGATGGAACTGCGTGCCGAAGAAGTTGTCACGCTGCACGCAGGCGCTGAACCCGACGCCATAGTCGCAGCGTGCCGTGGTGCAGCCGGAGACCGGCAGCGCGAAGCTGTGCACGAAGTACGCCCAGGCGCGTTCGGGGAGTGCCGAGAGCAATGGCGAGGGGGAACAGGGCTGCAGCGTGTTCCAGCCCATGTGAGGCACGGGCCGGTCCCGCGCCGCGGGCAGGCGGCCCGCGCGGCCGGGCAGGATGCCCAGGCAAGCGGTATCACCTTCCGCCGAGGAGTCGAACAGCAGCTGCATGCCGAGGCAGATGCCCAGCAGCGGCTGGGTCAGCCGCGGTATCAGCGCGTCCAGGCCGCGATCGCGCAGGCGCTGCATGGCATCGCCAGCCGCACCGACGCCGGGCAGCAGGACGTGGCTGGCGTTGCGTATCCGGCCGGCATCGGCCGACAGCTCGGCCTGCGTGCCCAGCCGGTCCAGCGCGAAGCGAAGCGAGGCGATGTTGGCGCCGCCGTTGTCGATGATCACGGCGCGGCGCGCGCTCACAGCGTGCCCTTGGTGCTGGGCAGTTCACTGCCTTCCAGCCGGATCGCCTGGCGCAGTGCGCGGCCGACGCCCTTGAAGCAGGCCTCGACCATGTGATGCGAGTTCTCGCCGGTCACGCGCAGGTGCAGGGCCGCGCCGAGGCTGTCGGCGAACGAACGGAAGAAATGGGGCACGAGCTCGGTGGGCAGTTCGCCGACGCGTTCGCGCCCGAAACTGCCGGCCCAGACGAACCAGGGGCGCCCCGACAGGTCGAGCGCCACCTGCGCCTCGGCCTCGTCCATGGCGAGCACGAAGCCGTACCGGCCGATGCCGCGCTTGTCACCCAACGCCTCGCGCAGGCAGCTTCCCAGGGCCAGCGCGCAATCCTCCACGGTGTGATGTTCATCGACCTGCAGGTCTCCCCGGCAGTGCAGCTCCAGCGAGAAGCCGCCGTGCCGCGCGATCTGCTCGAGCATGTGGTCGAAGAAGCCGATGCCGGTGTCGATGTGCGTGCCCTCGGCATGTGACAGGTCGATGGCGACGCGGATCTGCGTCTCGCGGGTCTTGCGCGAGTGGCTCGCGCGCCGGGCGGATTCCAGGATGCGCCTCGCGACCTCGGGCCAGGTTTCGCCCGGTTCTGCGCCGATGCGCACCCGCAGGCCGGCGATGCCCAGGTTGCGTGCGAGTTCCAGGTCGGTGTCGCGATCGCCGATGACGAAGCTGCGCGAGGCGTCGAGCGGCGCCAGCTCCAGGAGCGGGGTGATCAGGGCCGTGCCGGGCTTGCGGCAGGTGCAGCCCTCGTGCCGGAAGTGCGGGCAGACCAGCACGGGGTCGAAGTCGATACCCTGTGAGCCGAACAGGTGCAGGATGAAGTCCTGCACCGGCTGGAAATCCTCCTTGGGGAAGCTCGGGGTTCCCAGGCCGTCCTGGTTGGTCACCATCACGAAGCGGAAACCCGCGGCCTTCAACTGCAGCAGCGCCGGCACGACACCGGGAAGCAGCCGCACCTTGTCGAGCCGGTCGACCTGCTCGTCGGGGGGTTCCTCGACCAGCGTGCCGTCGCGATCGATGAACAGGATGTGCTGTCCGCTCATGGGGTGGCAAGGCTCCTCAGCAAGGACCGGTTGTGCTCGGGGCTGCCCACCGACACGCGCAGCGAGCGCGCCAGGCTGGCCTGGCGCGTGAGATCGCGCAGGATGAACCCGCCCGCCGCGGCCCGCCGCAGCAGCAGCGCGGGGTCGTGGCAATCGATCATCAGGAAGTTCGCATCGCTGGGCCAGACCTTCTCGACCTCGGGCAGCGCGGCCAGCCCTTCGGCGAGCCGCCGGCGTTCGCCCAGCAGTGATGCCAGGCGTTCGCGCGAGACCGTGAGCGCGGCGGGTTCGAGCGCCCGCAGCACCGATTCGATCGTTCCCTGCGAAATGGCGTAAGGCGGGATCACGCGGGCGGCGAGTGAAATGATGTCGGGGTGCGCGATCAACGCTCCGCAACGCGCGCCGGCCAGTGCGTGGGCCTTGGACAGGGTGCGCAGGATGACCAGGTGCGGATGCCGTGCGAGGAAGCGGGTGAAGCTCGCCGCGCCGGACCACTCGATGTAGGCCTCGTCCATCGCCACGATGGCCTTGCCGGCGAGCGCCTCGCAGACCTGCAGCAGGGCAGCATCGTCGAGCCGATTGCCGGTGGGATTGTTGGGCGAGCACAGGTAGACCAGCCGCGCTTCGGGGACCCATGCCGCGAGCAACCGCGCCGGATCCAGGCGCCAGTCCTGCTCCCTGAGGAGCGGTGCGTCGATGACCTGTGCCCCCTGGATGCGCGCCGCGACCTTGTACATGCCGAAGGTGGGCGGGGTCTGCAGCACCGCATCGTGCCCGGCCCGGAGGAAGATGCGGCTCAGCAGGTCGATGGCCTCATCGCTACCCCGGGTGACGAGCAACTGCCTGGGGTCCATCTCGTACAGGGCGGCGAGCCTGCGCCCGAGTTCGTGCGCAATGGGCTCCGGATAGAGATTGAGGCCGGCGGCGGTGGTGTCGCCTGCGGGACGCCAGGGGGCTTCGTTCGCATGCAGGCGCACCAAGTGCGGCTGCCAGTCCGCGTGAGAGTAGGGCTCCAGCGCCAGGATCTCCGGTCTCGCCAGCGTCTGGATCAACGCGGAAATCCCGCTCATGGAAGGGCCTGCAGCCGGCGCGTGACGGCCTGCGCATGGGCATCCAGTCCTTCGAGCGCGGCGAGCGTCGTGGTGGTGGGCGCCAGCGCGCGCAGTCCGGCCGCGGTGAGTTCCTGCACGGTGATGCGCTTCTGGAAATCCTCCAGGCCAAGGCCGCTGTAGGCGCGGGCCTGGCCATGGGTGGGCAAGGTGTGGTTCGGGCCGCTGCAGTAGTCGCCCACCGATTCGGGCGACCAGGGTCCCAGGAAGATGGCGCCGGCGTGCTGCACGCGCGGCAGCCAGGCCCGTGCGTCGCGCACCTGCAGGATGAGGTGCTCGGGAGCGTGGCGGTTGACGATGTCGAAGGCGGTGGCGAGGTCCGGTGCGACGATGAGGCGCAGGTGCTGCAGCGATTCGCTGAGCACCTCGCGGCGCGACAGCGCCGCGCACTGCGCGGTCACCTCGTCCGCCACGGCGGCGGCCAGGGCGCCGCTGTCGGTGACCAGCAGTGCCTGCGCATCGATGCTGTGCTCCGCCTGCGCCAGCAGGTCGGCGGCGACGAAGGCGGGCCGCGCATCGGCGTCGGCCACGACCAGCACCTCCGAGGGTCCGGCCGGCAGATCGAAGGCGGCGCCGTCAGCGCGCTGCGCCGCGAGGAGCTTCGCCGCCGTGACCCAGGCATTGCCCGGTCCGAAGATCTTGTCGCAGCGAGGAACGCTTCGGGTGCCGAAGGCCAGAGCCGCCACGGCCTGCGCGCCACCGATCTTGAAGATCCGGGTGGCGCCGGCCTTGCGCGCCGCGACCAGCACCGCGGGGTCGGCGCGCCCGCTGCGATCGGGCGGGGTGCACAGCACCCGCTGCCCGCAGCCGGCCAGCATGGCCGGCACCGTGAGCATGATGGCAGTGGAGGGCAGGGGAGCCTTGCCGGCAGGGACATAGAGCCCCACCGCCTCGAGCGGCCTGACGATGCGTTCGCACACCACGCCCGGCTGGGTTTCGATGCGGATCGGCGCACTGCCCTGGGCTTGGTGGAAAGCGCGCACATTGGCGATGGCCTGTTCGATGGCGGCCTGCGGGCCGGCCCCGAGCGCGCGACCCGCGGCCTCGATCTCTTCCTCGTCCACCTCGCAGCGTTCGAGGTCGATGCCATCGAACCGGCGGGTGAATTCGCGTACCGCCTCATCCCCCCGCTGGCGCACGGCGTCGAGCACCTGCCGCACCTTCGCGAACAGGCCCTCCTCGTCCTGCTGCGCCGGACGGGCCAGGGCTTCGCGGCGCCCGGCATCGTCCGCGGCGTTCCAGTCGATGATGCGCATGGATCAGGCCAGCATCTTCTCGACGGGGAGCACGAGCACTGAGCTTGCGCCCACGGCCTTGAGCTGCTCGAGCGTTTCCCAGAACACGTTCTCGCGGCACACCGCGTGCACGGCGACACGATCGCCGCGGCCTTCCAGCGGGATCACCGTGGGCGCCTCGCTCCCGGGCAGGAGCCGCGCCACCTGCGGCAGCGCGGCGCGTGGCACGTGCAGCATGATGTACTTGCTGCCCTTGACCTGCTCGACCCCGTCGATGCGCATCAACAGTCGCCGGGCCCATTCCTGCTTCTCCGCAGGGATGGGCACCGGAGTGCGGATCAGCACGGCCTGGCTCTGCATGACGGTTTCGACCTCGCGCAGGTGATTCGCGGCCAGCGTCGAGCCCGTGGAGATGAGGTCGCAGATGACATCGGCGCGGCCCAGCCGTGGCGCGATCTCCACCGCGCCGGACAGCACCACCACCTCGGCCTTCACGCCGCGTTCGGCGAGCCAGCGGTTGAGGATGTTGGGGTAGGTCGTCGCGATGCGCCGTCCCTCGAGCGAGCCAGGACCCTGCCAGGCAAAGCCGTCCGGGACGGCGATGCCCAGCCGGCAGCGGCCGAAATCCAGCAGCTGCACCTGCTCGAACAGCGGCGACACGCCCCTCGCGCCGAAGGCCAGGCGCTTCTCTTCGATGACGTTGAGGCCGACCAGCCCCAGGTCGCAGACGTCCTCCTGCACGAGGTCGGGGATGTCATCGTCCCGCACGAACAGCAGGTCGAGCGGCATGTTCTCGCCGTAGCACATGAGCTGATCCTTGCCGCGGCTGTACTTCAGCCCGCACTGGCTCAGCAGTTCGAGCGAGTGCTCGGTGAGCCGGCCGCTCTTCTGGATGGCGATCTTGAGTCGTTCGTTCATGGGCCCGGGTCCTGGAAGGGGGATCGACGCGCTTCAGGTGCCGCGCGTGTCGGTGAGCCGCGCCATCACCACGCGGTAGCCACCGCTCCCGGAGGTGAGATAGCGCGCGACCCGGCCGATGGTGGTCACGCTGACGCCGGTCTGGCGGTGGATCTCGCGATAGGGCAGGCCGCGCTCGAGCAGCTCGACCACCGCCCAGCGGTCCGCCATGGCCTGCAGTTCCGCCGGCGTGCACAGGTCGCGGAAGAAGCTGCGGCATTCCTCGACGCTGCGCAGCGACAGCACGGCGTTGCACAACGCGCGCTCGTGGAGCTGCTCCTGGCGGGGGGTGATGGGGCGGTTGGTCTTCACGGCTCGATCAGTGTATTAACGCATTAGTACATTAATGCATTGTGCGAGCCTGCGCAAGCGCGGCCCGGAGCTTGACGTGGCCGGGGGGCGACTCTAGAATCCGCCGCGCCCATCTAGACCGGCTGAGGGAAAGGCCCTTGGACGCCGGGGCAACCGCCGACCTCCTACCCGGGGTGAGGCACGGTGCCAACTCCTGCGGCAGCGACCCTGCCGGTAGATGGGACGTGAGGTCTGAGGGGGGCATCCCCTGGCGCATCTTCGCAGACCGCATGCCTCCCAGGGGTGAACGTGACCTCCGGGCTTGCAGAAGGTGCCAGATCCCTTGTCCACGCCTGAAACCCTTCCCCCCGAGCAGCCGCTGAGCGAGGGCGTCCTCGCGCTCGGCGACCTGCGCCTGAACCTGGGCGATGTGCTGCCCGGTGCAAAGCTCGCGTACCGGCTGGTCGGACCCACCGGGGCGCCGGTGGTCGCGGTGCTCGGCGGCATCTCCTCGCATCGCTTCGTGTCGGCCTGCTCCCCGCGCGGCTGGTGGAAGGAGATCGTCGCGCCTGGGGCGGGCGTGGACACCGGCCGTTACGCCGTGCTGGGCATCGACTTTCTCGGCGGCAGCGGCGACAGCACGAGTCCGGCCCCGGGGCGTCCCTTCCCGGCGGTGAGCCCCGCCGACCAGGCCGATGCCCTGGCGCGCGTGGTCGACCATCTCGGCATCGAGCCCTTGCACGCCATCGTCGGTTCCTCCTATGGGGGCATGGTCGCGCTGGTGTTCGCCCAGCGCCATCCGCGCCAGGTGCGCCGCATCGTCGTGTTCAGCGCGGCGCACTGCGCAAGCCCTCTGTCCACCGCCTGGCGCTGCGTGCAGCGGCAGGTGGTTCGCGAGGCGCTGGCGCGGGGCGATGGCCCTGCGGGCCTTCGCATCGCGCGCGCGCTCGCCATGACCACCTACCGCAGCCGCGCCGAGTTCGCGCAGCGCTTCTCGGGGCCTCCGCGCCGCGAGGGCGGCCGATTCTGGTTCCCGGTGGAGGATTACCTGTTCGCGCGTGGTGATCACTATGCGCAGAACTACCGGCCCGAGTCCTTCCTCGCGCTGAGCGAGTCCATCGACCTGCACGAGGTGGATCCGGCCGGGATCCGCGTCCCCGCCACGCTGATCGCGGTGCGCGAGGACCAGCTCGTGCCCATCGAGGACATGCGTGCGCTGTCGCAGCGGCTGGCCGGCGTGACCCAGTGGGTGGAACTGAGCTCGCTGTACGGCCACGATGCCTTCCTGAAGGAGGGCGCGGTCATCAATCCCATCATCGGCAAGGTCCTGGAGGACATCTCCCCGTGAGCGCTCCCCGAAAACCCCGGGTTTCCGCCGCCACCCGCGCGGTGCGTGCCGGGCTCGAAACCGACCAGCAGTTCGGCGCGGTCGTCCCACCCATCTACCTCAGCAGCAATTTCGCCTTCGACGGCTACCGCAAGCCGCGCAGCCAGTACGACTACACGCGCTCGGGAAACCCCACGCGTGACCAGCTCGGCGGCGCGCTCGCCGAGCTCGAGGGCGGTGTCGGCTCGGTCATCACCTGCACGGGCCTTGCGGCCATCACGCTGGTGCTCGCAGCGCTGCCCAGCGGAGCGCGGGTGCTGGCACCGCACGACTGCTATGGCGGCACGTTCCGACTGCTGTCGGCCTATGCACGCCAGGGCAACCTCGCCGTCGACTTCGTCGACCAGAACGATCCGGCGGCATTGTCGACTGCGCTTGCGCTGGAGCCAGACCTCGTGTGGATCGAGACGCCGAGCAATCCGCTGCTGCGCATCGTCGACATCCGCGCGCTGTCACAGGCAGCGCACGCCGTGGGTGCGATGGTGGTGGCGGACAACACCTTCCTCTCACCGGTGTGGCAGCAGCCGCTGGCGCTGGGAGCCGACCTCGTCATGCACTCGACGACCAAGTACCTCAATGGCCACAGCGACGTGGTGGGCGGGGCGCTGGTCTGCCGGGACGCCGAGCAGCTCAAGTCCTACAGCTGGTGGGCCAATGCGCTGGGCGTGACGGGCTCGCCGTTCGACAGTTTCCTCACGCTGCGCGGCGTGAGGAGCCTGCATGCGCGCATGCGCGTGCACGGCGAGAATGCCGCGGCGGTGGTGCGGACGCTGAGCGCGCACCGGGGAGTCCGGCGGGTGTACTGGCCGGGGCTGCCCGACCATCCCGGTCATGCCATCGCGAAGGCGCAGCAGAGCGGCTTCGGCGCCATGCTGAGCTTCGAGCTCGCCGGCGGCGAGAAGGCCGTGCAGGCGTTCCTGCATGGGCTGTCGCTGTTCACGCTGGCCGAGTCGCTGGGCGGGGTGGAGAGCCTGGTCGCGCACCCCGGCAGCATGACCCATGCGGCCATGGAGCCCGAGGCGCAGGCGCGGGCCGGCATCCAGCCGGGGCTGCTCAGGGTGTCCGTGGGAATCGAAGCGGCGGAGGACCTGCAGGCCGATCTCGGCGCCGCGCTCGAGCGCGCCGCCCGCGCCTGAGGCCGGAGGACCGCCTCGACCTCAGCGCGCGGCGGATTCCAGCGCGGCGATCACTGCATCTCCGGCGGCGCGCGTGCCCCCGCGGCGGGCGAGCCTCGCCGCGCGATGTCCGCGGGGCGCACGCCCGAGTTGATCGCGGCGGACACGGCGTTCTCCAGCGCGGCGGCCTCAGCCAGAAGGCCCAGCGAGAGCTTCAGCAGCATCGCCGCGCTGAGGATCGTGGCGTATGGATTCGCGATGCCCTTGCCGGCGATGTCGGGCGCCGAGCCATGGATGGGCTCGTACAGCCCGCCGCGAGGACGCTCGCCCAGCGAGGCCGAGAGCAGAAGGCCCAGGAACCTGCGAGCATGGAGGCCTCGTCGGTGAGGATGTCGCCGAACATGTTCTCGGTGACGATGACGTCGAAGTCGGCGGGCTTGCGGATCAGGTGCATGGCCGCGGCATCCACCAGCACGTGCTCGTAACGCAGCTTCGGAAACTCGCTCGGCGAAGCCGATCCACCACCGAGCGCCACAGCCGCGAGGTCTCGAGCACGTTGGCCTTGTCCACCGAGGTCAGCTTGCCGCGACGTTCGCCGGCCAGGCGCGCCGCCAGCCGAACGACGCGCTCGATCTCCGTCACGCTGTAGCGGCACACGTCCACGGCTTCGGTGGCGGTGCGCTGCTTGTCGCCGAAGTAGATGCCGCCGGTCAGTTCGCGCACGACCATGATGTCCACGCCCTGCAGCAGCTCGGACTTGATGGGCGAGGCATCGAGCACCGCCGGGTGCGGCACCACGGGGCGCAGGTTGGCGAACAACCCGAGTTCCTTTCGCAGCGTCAGCAGGCCCAGCTCGGGTCGCACCTTCGTATCGGGGGCCGACCACTTCGGGCCGCCGACGGCGCCCATGAGGATGGCATCGGCCGAGCGGCACAGCTCGAGCGTGGCGGCGGGCAGGGCTTCGCCGGTGGCGTCGATGGCGGCGCCGCCGAGCAGCGCCTCCTCGAACCGGAATTCGTGGCCGAAGCGGCGGGCTACGGCTGACAGTGCACGCACGGCCTCGGCCGTGACCTCGGGCCCGATGCCATCTCCGGGAAGTACTGCGATGCGGGCGCGCATGATCACCAGCCCCGCGCGGATTCGTAGCGTTCGATCTCGGGCAGCTTGCCGCGCAGAAAGCCCATCTCGTCCACGCCGTTGAGCAGGCAATAACGCGCGAAGGGCTCCAGGCGGAAGCCGATCGTGCGACCGTCGGGCAACTGCAAGCTGTTCGCGGCAAGATCGATGGTCACTTCCGCGCCCGGGTGCTCGATCAGCCAGCTGTGCGTTGCTTCGTCGACCACCACCGGGAGCAGGCCGTTCTTGAGCGAGTTGTTGCGGAAGATGTCGGCGATCTCGGAGGAGATGACCGCGCGGAAGCCGTAGTCCAGCAGCGCCCAGGGCGCGTGTTCGCGCGAGGAGCCGCAGCCGAAGTTGCGGCCCGCCACCAGCACCGTGCAGCCGGCGGACTCGGGACGGTTCAGGATGAACTCCGCGCGCGGCCTGCCGGCGGCGTCATAGCGCCAGTCGGCGAAGAGCTGCTTGCCCAGGCCCTCGCGGGTGGTGACGGTGAGGAAACGCGCCGGGATGATCTGGTCCGTGTCGATGTTGGTCGAGGGCATCACCACGGTGCGCGAGCGGATCGCAGTCACGGCCTGCATCAGAGCATCTCCCGGGGATCGCACAGCCGGCCGGCAACGGCGCTGGCGGCGGCGGTGTAGGGACTGGCGAGCAGGGTACGGGCGCCGACACCCTGCCGGCCCTCGAAATTGCGGTTGCTGGTGCTCACCGAGTACTTGCCTTTCTCCACCGTGTCGCCGTTCATCCCCAGGCACATCGAGCAGCCCGACTCGCGCCACTCGGCGCCAGCGTCAGTGAAGATCTTCGCAAGGCCGGCGGCTTCCGCGTCGCGCTTGATCTGCTGGGAGCCCGGGACGATGAGCAGGCGCACGCCCGAGGCCACTCGGCGTCCCTTGAGCACGCGGGCGGCGGCTTGCAGGTCTTCCAGCCGGCCGTTGGTGCAGCTGCCGATGAAGGCCACGTCGATGGGCTTGCCGAGCATGGCATCGCCGGCGGCAAAGCCCATGTACGCCAGCGCCTTGTCGAATACGGCATCGCCGCTGAGGCGCGGGATGTTGCCGCTGATGGGCAGGACCATGCCGGGGTTCGTGCCGTAGGTGATCATCGGCGCCAGTGCGCCGGCGTCGATGTCCACCTGCTTGTCGAAGCGTGCGCCCGGATCGGTGGAGAGCCCGCGCCAGCGCGCGAGCGCGGCGTCCCAGGCAGCACCGGCCGGGGCCCGCGGGCGGCCCGCGAGGTAGGCGAAGGTGGTCTCATCCGGTGCGACCATGCCGGCGCGCGCACCGGCTTCGATGGACATGTTGCAGATGGTCATCCGCTCGTCCATGGACAGCGCGCTGATGCAGGGTCCGCGGAACTCGAGGACGTGACCGGTGCCGCCGCCCACGCCCACCTGGCCGATGATGGCGAGCACCAGATCCTTGGCCGTCACACCGGGCTGCAGCCGCCCGCTGACGTTCACGGCGAAGGTACGGGGCTTGCGCTGCAGCAGGCACTGCGTGGCGAAGACATGGCCCACTTCGGTGGAACCGATGCCGAAGGCCAGCGCGCCGAAGGCGCCGTGGGTGCTGGTGTGGCTGTCGCCGCAGACGATGGTGGTGCCGGGTTGGGAGGCGCCGAGCTCCGGGCCGATGATGTGCACGATGCCGCGGCGCGCATCGCGCATGCCGAACAGCTCGATGCCGAATTCGGCGCAGTTGCGCTCCATGGTCTGCACCTGCTTGGCGGCATCGTCCAGCACGACGGGCACGTTGCCGAACACCTGTTCGGTGCGGGTGGGCGTGGAGTGATCGAGCGTCGCCAGCGTCCGGTCGGGCCGGCGGACGGGGAGCTTGAGCGAGCGCAGCACCGAGAAGGCTTGAGGCGTCGTGACCTCGTGGGTCAGGTGCAGGTCGATGTAGAGCACCGCCGGGGTGTCCGGAGTTTCCGGCACCACCTCGTGCGCCGCCCAGACCTTCTCGAACAGGGTACGCGCCGCCATGGGTCTGCGCTCCTCGGGTCAGCTTCGGCCGGCTTCGAGCCAGGGCATGCGGGCGCGAAGCTGCGCGCCCACCTTTTCGATGGAATGCTTCAGGTCCGCCTTCATCAGCCGGTTGTACTTGCGACGGCCGGTCTTGTTCTCCGAGATCCACTGCCGGGCGAACTTGCCCTCCTGGATTTCGCGCAAGATCTTGCGCATCTCCTTCTTGGTGGCCTTGTTCACCACACGCGGGCCGCGGGTGAGGTCACCGTACTTCGCCGTTTCGCTGATGAAGCGGTGCATCTTGGTGATGCCGCCCTCGTGTAGCAGGTCGACGATGAGCTTGAGCTCGTGCAGGCACTCGTAGTACGCCACGGCCGGCTGGTAGCCCGCCTCGACCAGGGTCTCATAGCCCTTGACCACCAGCTCGGTTGCACCGCCGCACAGCACGGCCTGCTCGCCGAACAGATCGGTCTCGGTTTCTTCCGCGAAGGTGGTCTCCAGCACACCGCCGCGGGTGCCGCCGATGCCGTGGGAGTAGGCCAGAGCCTTCGCCTTGGCCTTGCCGGAGGCGTTCTGCCACACCGCCAGCAGGCAGGGCACGCCGCGTCCCTGTTGGTACTGCCGCCGGACCAGATCGCCAGGGCCCTTGGGGGCGATGAGTACCACATCGAGATCCTTGCGGGGCCGGATCTGCTTGAAGTGGATGTTGAAGCCGTGCGCGAACAGCAAGGTGGCGCCCGGCTGGATGAGCGACCTGACGTCCTTGTACAGCGCCTTCTGGGTGAGGTCGGGCACCAGCATGGCGATGAGCTTCGCGCCCTCGACCGCCTTGGCGGGCTCCATGACCTTGAGGCCGTCCTTGCGCGCCTTGTTCCAGCTCTCGCCCTTGCGTACGCCGACCACGACATCGAACCCGCTGTCGCGCAGGTTCAGCGCATGTGCGCGTCCCTGGCTGCCGTAGCCGAGCACCGCGATACGCGCACCCTGCAAGGCCTTCTTGTCGACATCCTTCTGCGAATAAAGACGCATGAGCGAAACTCCTGAAAAAAAATCAGCGGGCTTTGAGAAGCCGGTCATAGCACCACAGAATGCACTATCATGCAAGGCGCGATGAGTCCGGAAGATGTGATCCCGCTGCACCTCGTTTTCGAGGATCAGGTGCAGGCATTTTGCGCGAACCTGCCGGCGCCGGCGCAGCGCTGGGTCCGCGCGCAGGGCTGGAGCGGCGAGCGTCACCGCCTGCTGCTGCTGCCGGATGCGCAGGGCGAGCTGTGTGCGGCGGCCTACGGTCTGGGCAAGCGTGCGGGAGAGATCAACCTGTGGCACGCGGCCGGCCTGCCCGGCTCGCTGCCGGCGCGGCGCTTCCGGCTGGCGCAGTCCTTCACCGCGGCCGAGGCCACCGCGATCCTGAGCGGTTTCGCCTACGGCAGCTATCGCTTCGATCGCTACCGCAAGCCCGCGCCGGCACGCCTGGCAACGCTCGAACCGCCCGCGAATGCGGACCAGGCTCACGCCAGGCGGCTCGAGCAGGCGCTGCGGCTCGGGCGCGACTTCATCAACACGCCGGCCGCGGACTTCGGCCCGGGTCGCCTGCTCGGGGAGATGCGTGAACTGGCCGGGCGACGCGGCGCCGCCTTCCGGCAGTGGCGGGGAGATGAACTGCAGGGCGCGGGATTTCCGGCGGTGCACGCGGTCGGCCGGGCGGCCGCGGAGCCGCCAGGCGTGGGCGAGATCCGCTGGTCACCGCCCGGCGCCAAGCCGGGCGAATTGCCGAGGGTCACGCTGGTCGGAAAGGGCGTGTGCTTCGACAGCGGCGGCCTCGACATCAAGCCGGCCGCGGGGCTGCTGCTCATGAAGAAGGACATGGGAGGGGCGGCCGCGGTGCTCGCGCTGGCGGACCTGGCGATGGACGCCGGCCTGCGCGCCGAGCTGCGGGTACTGGTTCCCGCGGTCGAGAACGCCATCGGCGGCAATGCCTACCGCCCGGGAGATGTGCTCGCGACCCGCAAGGGCCTCACCGTGGAGGTGGGCAACACCGATGCGGAAGGCCGGCTGGTGCTGTGCGATGCGCTGGCCGCGGCCGACGAGGAGCCGGGTGATGTGCTCATCGACTTCGCGACGCTGACCGGCGCTGCGCGGGTGGCGCTGGGTCCCGACCTGCCGGCCCTGTTCGGCACCGACCCGGTCAGCGTGCAGGAGCTGTGCGCCTGCGGCGATGACGAGGCGGATCCGCTGTGGCCGATGCCGCTGTGGAGTGGCTACGAGGATGAACTGGCCTCCAAGATCGCCGACATCAACAACGTCTCCGCCTCGCCGTTCGCGGGCGCGATCTTCGGCGCGCTGTTCCTCAGGCGCTTCGTGACCGCGCATCCGCGCTGGTTGCACGTCGACCTGTATGGCTGGAATCCGCGGGAGCGGCCCGGGCGTCCCGTCGGCGCGGAGCTGCAGGGGGTGAGGGCCTTCCACCGCTGGCTGCTGCGCCGCTTCGGGGCCGCACTCCCGTGAGGTCGATCCGGACCGCGGATCTGTGGTTCCTCCTCTTCATCTGCCTCATCTGGGGATTCAACCTGATCGCGGTGAAGATGGGGCTGGGCGAATTCCCGCCGATCTTCTTCGCCTTCCTGCGGTTCGCTTCGCTCGCCATCGTGCTGGCTCCGGTGTTGCGCCTGCACCGCGAGCAGATGGGGGCGCTGGTGATCGCGGCCGTGCTGTGCGGCGCGCTGAATTTCGGCGTGCTGTTCTACGGCATGTCGCTCACCGACAACGTCGCGATGGTGGCCATCGCCTCGCAGCTCGGCCTGCCGTTCACGACGCTGCTGTCGATCGCCCTGCTGGGGGAGGTGGTGCGCTGGCGGCGCTGGCTCGGCATCGCGCTGTCGTTCGCCGGCGTGCTCATCATGGGATTCGATCCGCGCGTGTTCCGCCAGGGAGTGGCGCTGCTGCTGGTGATCGCCGCCGCCTTCATCGGCGCACTGGGCACGATCGCGATCAAGCGCGTTCAGGGGGTGCGGCCGATCGAGCTGCAGGCCTGGTTCGCGATGTCGAGCTGGCCGGCACTGCTCATCCTGACCCTCTGGCTGGAGCACGGCCAGGCCGACTCGCTGCGGCACGCCTCGGCGGTGGGATGGTTCGCGGTGGGGTACGTGGCGTTCCTGTCGAGCCTCGTGGCCCATACGGGTTATTATCATCTCATCCAGCGGTATCCGGTGAGCAGCGTCGCGCCGCTCACCGTGCTCTCGCCGCTGTTCTCGGTGATCTTCTCCATCACCCTGCTCGGCACGCCGCTGACGATGCGGCTGCTGCTCGGGGGCGGGGTGACGCTGGCCGGCGTGGTGATCATCGCGCTGCGCGAACGCAAGATCATGGACACGGGAAGCTGAAGGGGGCGTGCAGGCGCCGCAAACTTTGAGACGAAGGGGCAAAGGCATGAGCAGCAGGAAGAAGGGTGCGGCGGTGGATCCGCGGCGATATTCACGACTGGTGGTGGATGGGGTGAAGCAGACGCCGAGCCGCGCGATGCTGCGGGCCGTCGGCTTCACGGACGAGGACTTCAACCGTCCGCAGGTGGGGATCGCCTCCACCTGGAGCAACCTCACGCCTTGCAACGTGCACATCGACGAGCTGGCGCGGCGCGCCGCCGCGGGCGTGGAACAAGCGGGCGCCAAGCCCGTCACCTTCAACACCATCACGGTGGCGGACGGCATCTCCATGGGCTCGCCCGGCATGCGCTACTCGCTGGTGTCGCGCGAGGTCATCGCCGATTCCATCGAGACGGTGGTCGGGGCGCAGGGCTTCGATGGCGTGGTGGCCATCGGCGGTTGCGACAAGAACATGCCGGGTTGCCTCATCGCGCTCGCGCGGCTCAACCGGCCGGCCGTGTTCGTCTACGGGGGCACCATCAAGCCCGGCGCCGACAAGCGCGACGTGGTGTCGGTGTTCGAGGCCGTGGGCGGGTTCGCCAGCGGCACGGTGAGCGAGCAGCAGCTCAAGTTCGTCGAGAGTACGGCGATCCCGGGGCCAGGCTCCTGCAGCGGCATGTACACCGCCAACACCATGGCCTCGGCCATCGAGGCGCTGGGCATGAGCCTGCCGAACAGCTCGGCGCAGGAAGCCGTGTCACAGCAGAAGCGCGATGACTGCGCCCGCGCGGGCGCGGCGGTGGTGGAACTGATCCGGCGCGGCATCCGTCCCGGGGACATCATGACCCGCAAGGCCTTCGAGAACGCCATCGTGGTGGTCATTGCGCTGGGCGGCTCGACCAACGCCGTGCTGCACCTGCTCGCCATCGCGCACGCCATGGGGGTGAAGCTCCACCTCGACGATTTCACGCGCATCGGCCGCAAGGTGCCGGTGCTCGCCGACCTGCGGCCGAGCGGCCGCTATTCCATGTCGGAACTCGTGGCCATCGGTGGCATCCAACCCTTGATGAAGGCATTGCTCGACCGTGGCTTCCTGCACGGGGACTGCATGACCGTCACCGGGCGGACGCTGTCGGAAAATCTTGCCGACGTGCCGGCGTATCCGAAGGGCCAGGACATCGTCCACGGGTTCGATGATCCCATCAAGCCGGACAGCCACCTGGTCGTGCTGTACGGCAATCTCGCTCCGCAAGGTGCGGTGGCCAAGATCACGGGCAAGGAGGGGTTGAGCTTCACGGGAACGGCGCGGGTCTTCGATTCGGAAGAAGCCTCGCTCCAGGGCATCCTCGGCGGCAAAGTCAAGCCGGGCGATGTGGTGGTGATCCGCTACGAAGGACCGCGCGGCGGACCGGGCATGCGCGAGATGCTGAGCCCCACCGGCGCGATCATGGGCAAGGGCCTGGGGAACGATGTGGCGCTGATCACCGATGGCCGCTTCTCCGGAGGCAGCCATGGCTTCGTCGTGGGTCATGTCTCACCCGAGGCCGCGCTCGGTGGCCCGATCGCGCTGATCCGCTCCGGCGATCGCATATCCATCGACGCACGGCAGCGGAAAATAACCTTGCATATCAGTGCGACAGAACTGAAAACTAGAGCAAAGCGTTGGAAGCCCCGGAAACCCTATGCGCGGCGTGGTGCGTTAGCCAAGTATGCGCACTGTGTCAGCAGTGCATCACTGGGTGCGGTGACCGATGCGGACCTTAAGTAAACCACGCGAGGTTTCGCTGATAAACGTCAGAACCGATCACCAACATCTTGAGATTTGTTCGGCACATACTTTGGACTCATTGCGGTGTTTTTAAGTCCTCGTCACCCTTGCAGTGATGCGGGCACATGTGGCACGCTTCCCAGCCATTGAGGGGATCACATCGGTCTATGTACAGGTACGAAGAACCATCATTATTTTCCGGCAAACGCGGCCTCGTGTTCCTGCTGGTCATTATCTTCCACATCGGTCTGGGCTACGCGCTGGTCAACGGCCTCGGCGCCAAGATCGTCCAGGTGATCATCCCTCCCGTCGAGATCGCCCAGATCGACAAGCCCAAGACGGACGACAAGCCACCGCCGCCGCCGCCGAAGATCGAAGAGGTCAAGCCCTTCGTCCCGCCGCCCGAAGTGGTCGACATCCAGGCCGACCTCGCACCGACGAATGCCATCACTTCGACCACCTCGGTCAAGCAGGCCGCGCCACCTCCGGTGGCCGCTCCCAAGGCCATCGCACATACCAACATCCGCATGGATCCGAAGCACCCGCTGAAGATCGGTGAGGATTACTACCCCGATGCCTCCAAGCGCAATGGCGAGGAGGGCACCTGCCGCGTGCAGCTCAAGGTTGCTGCGAACGGCATCATCGAGGAAGCCTCGATTCAGCAGACGTCGGGTTTCCCGCGCCTGGATGAAGCCTGCCTCAAGGCGGTGAAGGGCCAGCGCATGCTGCCAGCAACCGATGATGGAAAGCCGGTGGAGACCGTTGCCGTGCTCCCCATCACGTGGAAGCTCAGGTCGAATTGATCTTTTCGTATCAGTTTTATTCGTAACAGTCTAATTTTCCTAATCATTCGAATAGCAGAGGAAGTCGGTTCATGATGGCAGACAATCCCGTCGTAGTAGACAACCCGTATGGCCTTCAGGCCCTCTGGGCTCAGGGTGACTTCGTGGCCAAGGGCACGCTGGTCATCCTCGTGGTCATGTCGTTGCTCACCTGGTTCATCATGATCACCAAGTTCTTCGACCAGAAGAAAATGCGTGGCCAGGCGAACGAGGCCGAGAAGGAGTTCTGGACCTCGGGTAGCCTGACCGATGCCCTGAACAAACTGAAGGGAAAGGGTAACCCGTTCCGCGCCCTGGCCGAGACGGGCAAGCACGCCTTCGAGCACCACGAGACCAACAAGGCCCGCCTGGCAGGGGCCATCGACACCAGCGAGTGGATCACCCAGTCGCTGGAGCGCACCGGTGATTCCATCATCGGTGGCATGCAGTCGGGTCTGCCGGTGCTGGCGTCGGTGGGTTCCACCGCACCCTTCGTCGGACTGTTCGGCACGGTGTGGGGCATTTACCACGCACTGATCGCCATCAGCCTCGCGGGCCAGGCCTCCATCGACAAGGTGGCGGGTCCCGTCGGTGAAGCGCTCATCATGACCGCCATCGGCCTCGCGGTCGCCGTGCCGGCGGTGCTGGGCTACAACGTGCTGCTGCGCCGTAACAAGGTGGTGCAGGAGCGCGTCACGCATTTCGCCCATGAGCTGCACGCCTACCTGATCTCCGGCGCCAAGATGGGCCTGGGGATGGACAAGGGCGGTCCGGCCCCCGCCAAACCCGCCGCCGGCCGCTAACGAAACAGGACGGCGACCCATGGCAATGAGCATTGGTGGGAAGGAAGAAGGCCAGGCCATGGCCGACATCAACGTCACGCCCCTCGTGGACGTGATGTTGGTGTTGCTCATCATCTTCATCATCACGGTCCCGGTCATCATCCAGCAGGTGAACGTCACGTTGCCCAAGGCAACCAACGTGCCCACGCAGACCAAGCCGGAGAACATCACCATTGCCGTGGACAGGGAAGGCAATGTCTACTGGAATGGCCGCATGCTGGCCGACAACACCGCGCTGCTGAACGAACTGCGCAGTGTTGCGCGGCTGGACCCGCAGCCGGAGGTACACATCCGCGGCGACATCAATGCCCGATACATGCACGTGGGCATGGTGCTGGTGGATGCGCAGCGCATCGGCATCCGCAAGATCGGGTTCATCACCGAGCCCGACCGTCCCGGCTATACGGGCGGCTGATCCAGGCGGCGGCTGATCCAGGAGATTTCTCGATATGGCAATGAACGTAGGTGGGGCCGGCGAAGGCGAATCGATGTGCGACGTCAACATGACGCCGCTGATCGACATCATGCTGGTGCTGTTGATCATCTTCATCATCACGATTCCCGTGATGACCCACGCGGTCAAGATCGACAACCCGCCGCCCAATCCCAACCCGCCAGCGGTGCAGCCCGAGGTGATCAACGTGGGCATCGACTTCGACGGCACGTTGATGTGGAACCACAATCCCGTCGACCGGGCCACGATGCGCGGGTACATCATCCAGGAGGCCGGGAAGGATCCGCAGCCCGAAGTGCACATCACCGTGGACAAGTTCGCGAAGTACGAGAAGGTCGCGCAGACCCTGGCGGATCTGCAGAGTCACGGCCTGAAGAAGATCGGCTTCGTCAACAACGACTTGTTCTAGGGGTTCGAAGATCGAAGCAGAACACGTGGGGGCGCCTGGCGCCCCCACGTTGCGTTCGCGACCGGCGCAGGCCGCTGCGCCAACCGGCCGGTTCAGGGATGGTTCAGGTCGGCGAGTTTCAAATACGTTCAGGCTCTTGTCACGCGAGGTTTCAGAATGAGTCAGGTCAAAACTGCAATTCGAGCGATCGCCCTGTCGGCATTCGCCGTGGTTGCCCTTGCATCCTTCTCCGGTTCCGCCACCGCAGCGGAGAAGGAGAAGCAGATCAGCCGGGTCATCGGCAAGGAAATGGCGGCGGCGCAGAAGGCGCTGCAGGCCGGCCAGTGGGGTGAGGCGCTGAAGAACTGCGATGCGGCCGCCGGCAAATCCGGCATCAACAACTTCGACAAGTCGAAGATCGCCGAATTCCGCGGCTTCGCCTACATCAAGCAGGGCAACTACAAGGGCGCCCTCGGTGCGTACGAGGATGCGCTGGGCACGGGCGTGTATGGTCCGGAGGAAACCCTCAAGACCGAGCGCACCATATTCACGCTGGCTGCCAGCGCCCAGCAGTACAGCAAGGCCCTGGAATACGGCAAGAAGCTGGTCGATGCGGGTGCAGCCACCAACAATGATCTGGGCGTCATCGCCCAGCTCTACTACGTGACCAAGGACTGCAAGAACGCGGTGACCTGGGCGGACAAGGCCATCTCCGCCTCGCGCAAGGCCGGTGAGGCGCCGAAGGAGCAGTTCTACCAGTTCAAGCTGAGCTGCGCCTCCAACGCCAACGACAACGCCGCCGTCGTCGCCACCCTCGAGGACCTGGTACGCGTCACCAACAAGAACGAGTACTGGAACAACCTCATCCGCATGCTCATCCAGGACGAGAAAGAGGACCGCAACCTGCTGATGATGTATCGCGTCATGTACAACGTGAATGCGATGAGCGCCGGCAACTACTACGTCGAGATGGCCCAGCTCCTGCTCGACCAGGCGCTGCCGGGCGAGGCGCAGGCCGTTCTCGAGAAGGCCTTCGCCAACAACATGATCAAGGATGACCAGAAGGATCGCACCAACCGCCTGCTCAACATGGCCAAGGGCCGTGCGGATACCGATCGCAAGGGCCTGCCGCAGTTCGATGCGGAAGCCGCCAAGAACAAGGCGGGCGAGGCCAGCGTGAAGACGGGCGAGGTGTACTACGGCGTCGGCGACTACCAGAACGCGGTCAAGCTCATCCAGGCGGGCATCGAAAAGGGCCAGGTCAAGCACCTGGACGAGGCCTATGTGTATCTGGGGCTCTCGCAGGCTCAGCTCAAGAACGGCCCGGAGGCGAAGAAGGCATTCGAGAAGCTGAAGAGCGTGCCGAACATGTCCCCGCGTGTGCTGAAGCTGTGGGAGCTGTACGCCGACCGGCAGGTCTGACCGTCAGTCTCATCCTATCGATCATCGAGGCGGCCTTTCCAGGCCGCCTTTTTTTTAGGTACCCCTTCGGCCATGGGACCTGCGGCGCCAGGTCCCGTATAATGCATGCCAATGAGTTTCATTCCTGACTGGAGATTGCGATGACCATCAAGGCCGGCGACAAGATGCCCTCGGGGACGTTGACGCAGATGACCAAGGACGGCCCTCAGAAGCTCTCCACCGACGATCTGTTCAAGGGCAAGACCGTGGTGCTGTTCTCGGTGCCCGGCGCCTTCACGCCCACCTGCGATGCGAAGCACCTGCCGGGCTTCGTCGAGCAGGCCGGGAAGATCAAGGCCAAGGGCGTGGACACCATTGCCTGCATGGCGGTGAACGATGTGTTCGTGATGAACGCCTGGGGCAAGCACAGCAACGTGGGCGACAAGGTGCTGATGCTGGCCGACGGCAATGGCGATTATGCGAAGGCGCTGGGTCTTTCGCTCGATGCCAGCGCCTGGGGCATGGGTACCCGGGGGCAGCGATTCGCGATCATCGTGAAGGACGGGGTCGCGAAGAACGTCAACATCGAGGGGCCGGGGAGTTCAAGGTCTCCGCCGCCGATTACGTCCTGAACCAGCTGTAGGACGATGGCTTGCGAATACCTGGGCGCGGCGACCCGACGCGCGTAGGCCGGCCCACGGGGCCTTCAGCCGGGGGCGCCTAGCCGGAGATCAGCTTCTCCATTTCCGGCACCACCTGGAACAGATCCGCCACCAGGCCCACATCCGCCACCTCGAAGATGGGCGCTTCCGGGTCCTTGTTGATGGCGACGATGGTGCGTGCATCCTTGATGCCGGTCAGGTGCTGGATCGCCCCGGAGATGCCCACCGCGATGTACAGTTCCGGCGAGATGATCTTGCCAGTCTGGCCCACCTGCATCTCGTTCGGCGCGTAACCCGCATCCACCGCGGCGCGCGAGGCCCCGGTGGCGGCTCCGAGCTTGTCGGCGAGGCTGTAGAGGATCTTGAAGTTGTCGGCGCTGGCCAGCGCCCGCCCGCCCGAGACCACCTTGGCCGCGGTCTGCAGGTCCGGCCGGTCGGTGGAGCCGGTCTTGGTGCCCACGAAACGCGTGTGCGAGGGCAGGGTGACCGACAGGCTCTTCGACTCGATGGCGGCGCTGCCGCCGCTCCCTGCGGCCTCGAAGGAGGCGACGCGCACGGTGGCGACGACCTTGCGGGCCGGATCGGTCTCCACGGTGACGATGGCATTGCCGGCATAGATGGGCCGGCGGAAGCGGCTGGCGGACTCCACGGCCATGAGGTCGCTGATCTGCGCCACTCCCAGCAAGGCCGCGACGCGCGGCGTGAGATCCTTGCCGAAGCTCGTCGAGGGTCCGAACACGTGGGTGTAATCGGCGGCCAGGGCGGCGACTTGCGGTGCGAACACGGCCGCGAGTGCGTGCGCATTCTCGGCCCGGTCCACGCGGACCACGTGCTTCACGCCCTGGATGGCGGCTGCCTGGGCGGCGGCCGCGGCGGTATCCGCGCCGAGCAGGGCCACGGTGATCTCGCTGCCCGGAATGGCGCTGGCGCAGGTGACGCACTTGGCCACGGCGGGGTTCAGCTTGCCGGCGTCATGTTCGCCGATGATGAGGACCTTGGACATTAGACCAACCCTTTCTTCTTGAGGACGTCGACCAGTTCGGCCACGTCTTTGACGATGATGCCCTTCTGCCGCTGCGCCGGCGGCTCGGTCTTGACGAGCTTGAGCATCGGTGCGGCGGTGACGCCGAGATCGGCGAGCGAGGTGACATCCAGAGGCTTCTTCTTCGCCTTCATGATGTCCGGCAGTTTCACGTAGCGCGGCTCGTTCAGGCGCAGGTCGGCGGTGAGCACCGCCGGCAGGTCGACCTCGATGGTCTCGAGGCCCGCATCCACCTCGCGCGTCACGCGCGCCTTGGCGCCATCCAGCTCGACCTTCGAGGCGAAGGTGGCCTGCGGGCGATCCCACAGCGCCGCCAGCATCTGGCCGCACTGGTTGGCATCATCGTCGATGGCCTGCTTGCCGAGGATGACGAGATCCGGATTCTCCTTCTTCGCCAGCGCGAGGAACGCCTGCGCTGCGGCCAGCGGCTCGACCGCGGTATCGGTCTGCACCAGGATGGCACGGTCGGCGCCCATGGCCAGTGCCGTGCGCAGCTGCTGCTGCGTGTCGGCGATGCCGATGCTGACCGCCAGCACCTCGGCATTGGTGCCGCGTTCCTTGATGCGCAGGGCTTCCTCCAGCGCGATCTCATCGAAGGGATTGATGCTCATCTTCACGCCATCGAGCATCACCCCCGATCCGTCGGGCTTCACGCGCACGCGCACGTTGTAGTCCACGACGCGCTTGACACACACCATGATCTTCTTCATCAACAGCTCCAGCTTCGACTTTGCTCTTGTAAACCTTACGCGCCGAGCGGCGCGGCCTGACGGCGCTCGGTCATGCGGGCGCTGATGCGCGCGGCGCAATCGCGCAGCCGGGGCAGGAAGCGGTCCACGGCCTGCTTGGCCGGCATGGCGAGGGCCGCCACGCGCACCGACAGGGCCGCGATGAGGTGGCCCTCCGTCATCACCGGCACGGCGATGCTGAGGTCATCGGAAATGCGGCGCGAGGTGGCCGCCGTGGAATACCCTTGCGAGCGGACCTCGGCGAGGATGCGCTCCACGTCTGCGGGACTGCGGGCAAGCTTGGCTTCCGGCTTGTTGGAGGCGGCCAGTGTCGCCAGCAACTCGGTGCGTTCGGCATCCGGGCAGTAGGCCAGGTGCAGGCGGCCGCCGGCCGAGGTGAGCAGGGGATAGCGGTATCCCGGCGAGTAGCGCTCCATGGTGAGGGGGCTCAGGTGGTCGGTCGTGGCCCGGATCATCATGTTG
The DNA here is from genome assembly GCA_046347195.1 of Steroidobacteraceae bacterium. Taxonomy (GTDB): domain Bacteria; phylum Pseudomonadota; class Gammaproteobacteria; order Steroidobacterales; family Steroidobacteraceae; genus TMP-86. Next base: position 142,905 of record JAXMGQ010000003.1, on the reverse strand, counting down.
GTGCCGGACAGCGTGGACAGGGCCACCGGCCAGACGGTCTCCCGGCAAAGCTCCTGCATGAGCGGCACGGCGGCCTCCCGAACCCAGTCCTCATCGACGAATCCGTCGGACAGGCCGCGAACCGATTCCGACAGCCGGTAGCGGTCATCCGCATCGTCGCGGAAGGCGAAGCCGGATTCACACAGGGTCTCGAGGATGCGGTACACGGTGGTCCGCGGCAGGCGGATCTCCTGGGCGACTTCCGAGACGGTGGCGCCATTGCGCAGGTTCAGCACCGTAAGGGCATCTAGACCGCGCGTCAGCGCACGGATGGGGCGGGTGGACTCCATGGGACCTCGATTGGCGCTTCGGATCCGCCGGTGCGAATCCATCCGAACATTATACAGCCCGCGGCAGCGGATTGCTGGCACACTGCGGGCCCATGATCCGGTATGTCGCCTCGCGGCTGGCCTGGGCGTTGCCGACGCTGTTTGCGATCCTCACCCTGGCGTTCTTCCTGATCCGCAGCGCTCCCGGCGGGCCCTTCGACGAAGAGCAGGCCCTGCCACCGGAGATCCGTCACAACCTCGATGCGGCCTACGGACTCGACCAGCCGCTGTGGGTGCAATACGGGCGTTACCTGAAATCGGTGATGCACGGGGACTTCGGACCCTCCTTCAAGTACAAGGATTTCAGCGTCACCGAGCTGATCGCCCAGGGATTGCCGGTGAGCGCATCACTGGGCGGGGCTGCCATGGCGCTGGCGCTGATCGCCGGCGTAGGGCTGGGCACGCGGGCCGCGCTGAGCCCCCGGCGCGCCGCGGACCGCCTGGCGATGACCGCCGCGGTGCTCGGCATCACGGTGCCCACCTTCGTGCTGCTGCCCTTTCTCGCCCTGGTGTTCGGCGTGCACCTGCGCTGGCTGCCGGTGGCGGGCTGGGAGCCGGGTGAACCGCGCTACTACGTGCTGCCGGTGATTGCGCTGGCGTTGCCGCCGATGGCGGTCATCTCGCGGCTGATGCGCGCGAGCCTCATCGAGGTGCTCGCCAGTCCCTACATCCGGACGGCACGCGCCAAGGGCTTGCCGGAGTCCGCCGTGATCTGGCGTCATGCGCTGCCGCCGGCGCTGATCCCCGTGGCCGGGTACCTCGCGCCGGCGGTGGCCGCCATCATGACCGGCTCGCTCGTGGTCGAGTCGGTCTCGGGGTTGCCCGGCATCGGGCGTTACCTCGTGCAGGGTGCGTTGAACCGCGACTACACGCTGGTGCTCGGCATGGTCGTCGTCTACTCGACGCTGCTGATCCTCATGGGGCTGCTGGTCGACGTGCTGTACGTGTGGCTCGATCCGCGCGTGAGGCTGCACTCGTGAACGGGGGCGATGTTCCCACGAGTGGAGCGGTGTTCCCATCCGCGCTGCAGCGGTTCCGGCAGGACCGGTTGTCGTTCCTGGCCGCGGCGCTGATCGCGGTGCTCATCCTGCTGTCGCTGTTCGGCGCGGCGTTCAGCCCGCACGAGGTGGCCGCGCTCGACTGGACGCACATCGCGACGCCGCCGGCGCTCGCCGATGCGCACTGGTTCGGCACCGACCGCCTGGGCCGCGACCTGTTCGTGCGCACGCTCGCGGGCGCGCGGCTCTCGCTCGGCATCGGCCTCATCGCCACCGCGGTGAGCGTGATCGTCGGGGTGCTGTATGGCGCCATCGCAGGCTACGCCGGCGGACGGACCGATCAGGCGATGATGCGCCTGATCGAGGTGTTGAGCGGCCTGCCGCTGATCTTCTTCGTGATCTTCCTCACCGTCATCCTGGGGCGCAGCGTGCTGCTGCTGTTCGCCGCCATCGGTGCGGTGGGCTGGCTGACGATGGCACGCATCGTGCGCGGCCAGGCGATGAGCATCCGCCAGCGCGAGTACATCGATGCGGCGCGGCTCGGCGGATCGACTCCGCTGCGCATCATCCTCGTGCACGTGGTGCCGAACCTGCTGGGCCCGGTCATCGTCTACGCCACGCTCACGGTACCGCAGGTGGTGCTGTTCGAGAGCTTCCTGAGCTTCCTCGGCCTCGGTGTGCAGGAACCGCAGGCGAGCCTCGGCACACTGATCGCGGAAGGGGCCGCCGAGATGGAATCCGCGTCCTGGATGCTGCTGATCCCGGGCGCTTATCTCACGTTGCTGCTCCTGTGCCTGAACCTCGTCGGCGATGGCCTGCGCGACGCCCTGGATGAGCCCACCCATGCCGGCTGAGGGCGGCAGTTCCGCCTGCCTCGAGGTGCACGGGCTGGGCATCTCCTACCCGGGCGCCGGCGGCTGGCTGGCGGTGCTGGAGGATGTGAGCTTCGAGCTGCAGGCGGGGGAATGCGTCGGGCTGGTCGGGGAATCCGGCTCGGGCAAGAGCCAGGCCTGCCTTGCGCTCATGGGTTTGCTCCCGGGCGCGGCACGCGTGCAGGGCAGCGTGCACCTGCGTGGCCAGCCCTGGACGCCCGGGATCTGCGCCACGACAGGTGGCGCCGTACCGGTGCGTGGCCGGGACATCGCCATGGTGTTCCAGGACCCGATGAGCTCGCTCACGCCTCACCTGCGCATCGGCACCCAGCTGCGCGAGGTGCTGCGATGGCACCTGCGGCTCGATGATGTTCGTGCGCGCGAGGCGGCCGCCGCGATGCTCGGCCAGGTGGGCATCGAGGACCCCGCTGATTGCCTGCGCCGCTTCCCCCACGAGCTGTCGGGGGGCATGCGCCAGCGCGTGATGATCGCCATGGCCTGCCAGTGCCGGCCTGCCGTGCTGCTGGCGGATGAGCCGACCACCGCACTGGATGTGACGGTGCAGGCGCAGGTGCTCAACGTGCTGCGCGGGCTGCGTGCGGACCTGCGTACCGCGATGCTGTTCGTGACCCATGACCTCGCGCTGCTCTCAGGTTTCGCCGACCGGGTGCTCGTGCTGTACGCCGGGCGCATCGTCGAGGAGGCGCCGGCGGCCGGGCTGTTCGCACATCCGCATCATCCCTACACCGTGGGATTGCTGGCCTGCTCGCCGCGCTGGTCCTCCCGGCCCGGTGATCGCCTGCCCACCATCGCAGGGCACCCACCACGGCCTGCCGAGCGTGGCGCGGGATGCGCGTTCGCACCGCGCTGCGCGCGCGCCACGGAGCGTTGCGTGCAGCAACGTCCGGCGCTCCAGCCAACGCGCGAGGGTGGCCGCGTCGCCTGCCATTTCCCCGCATGACCGACTCCCCGTGCTCGAGGTGCGCGATCTCACCGTGCGGTACCGGCGCTCGGGACTTGGCGCGCGCACCGCGCCGCGACCGGCCCTGCAGGGCGTGAGCCTCGACGTGCAGGCGGGCGAGAGCGTGGCGCTGGTCGGGGAGTCCGGGTCCGGGAAATCGACGCTGGCGCGCGCCGTGCTGCGGCTCGTGCCCCCGCCTCGGGTGGGGTGCGGCTGCTGGGTGAGGACTGGCTGGGGCTGCCGCCGCGCGAGCTTCGCCGGCGCCGGCAACTCGTGCAGATGGTGTTCCAGGACCCCTTCGGCAGCCTCAATCCGCGGCTGACGGCCGGCGAGGCGCTGGCCGAGCCGTTGCGGGCGCTGCGGCCGGAACTGGACCCGGCGACGCGCGCAAAGCGGGTGTCGGCGGCGCTGGAGCGGGTGGGCCTCACGGCCGCCGATGCGCAGCGCTACCCGCGCAGCTTCAGCGGCGGCCAATGCCAGCGCATCGGGATCGCGCGGGCGATGATCTGCGAGCCGCGGCTGCTCATCTGCGATGAGCCGGTGAGTTCGCTGGATGTGTCCATCCAGGGGCAGATCGTGAACCTGCTGCTCGACCTGCAACGGCAGGCGGGCACGGCACTGCTGTTCATCAGCCACCACCTGGCGCTGGTCCGGCTGATCGCGACCCGCGTCCATGTGCTGTACCAGGGTCGCATCGTGGAGTCGGGGACCACCCGGGAGGTGCTCGATTCTCCGCGACATCCCTATACGCAGTCGTTGATCGCCGCCGTGCCGCATCTCGCGGATTCCGGCGGCGCAAATCCGCTATCCTCGCCTTCATGAAACAGCGCAAGCCATTCAAGGCCAGCGAGGGCCTCGCCAATGTCCGCTACGAGATCCGTGGCCGGCTCGCCCATCGGGCGCAGGAGCTGGAGCGTCGGGGCTACGACATCATCTCGCTGAACATCGGCAACCCCTATGCCTTCGGGTTCCGCACGCCCGAGACCATGCGGCTGGCGATGATCGAGAACCTGCGGCACAGCGAGGGCTATGGTCACCAGAAGGGCATCTTCCCGGCCCGCGAGGCGGTGGTGATGCAGCAGCAGGAGCGGGGCGTGCGGGGCGTGAGCGCCGAGGAGGTGTTCATCGGCAACGGCGTGTCGGAGCTCATCGACCTCACCTTGCGCGCGCTGCTCAATCCGGGCGATGAGGTGCTCGTTCCGAGCCCGGACTATCCGCTGTGGACCGCCGCGGTGAACCTCAACAATGGCCGGGCGGTGCACTATCCCTGCCGGCCCGAGCGCGGCTTCGTGCCCGATCCGCAGGAAATCGCCTCGCTGATCACCCGCCGGACGCGCGCCATCGTCATCATCAACCCGAACAATCCCACCGGCGCGGTCTATCCGCGCGAGGTGCTGGAGGCCATTGCGCGGCTCGCCGAGGAGCATCGGCTGGTGGTGCTGAGCGATGAGATCTACGACCAGATCCTCTACGACGGCGCACAGTTCGTGCCGATGGCGACGCTGGTGCACGCGACGCTGTGCTGCACGCTCAGCGGCCTGTCCAAGGTCTACCGCGCCTGTGGCTACCGCGTCGGCTGGGCGGCGTTCTCGGGCGATGTCGAGCACGCACAGGAGTACCTCGCGGCGCTCGAGCTGCTCGGTTCGCTGCGTTTGTGCAGCAACGTCCCCGGCCAGTGGGCCGTGCAGACGGCACTGGGCGGCTACCAGAGCATCCGCGAGCTCACCCGGCCGGGGGGGCGCCTGTACGAGTCCCGCCAGGCCATCCTCGAGGGGGTTGCTGCCAGCCGCTTCCTGCGGCTCGCTCGGCCCATGGGCGCGCTGTATTCCTTCGTCGAGGTGCGCGAGGACGTGCTGCCGGGTTTCGATGACCGGGCCTTCGCGCTGGAACTGCTCGAGAACAAGCACGTGCTGGTCGCACCGGGCGTGAGCTTCAACGTGCCATACCGCAACGCCTTCCGCATCACCAACCTGCCGGAGCCGGCGGTGCTGAAGGTGGTGTTCGAGCGCATCGAGGAGACCCTGGAGAGCATCGCCGCCGCGGAACCCAACCTGCAGGTCGTGGACACCACGGCCCCGGTGGCGCGACGCTGACCGCTCCCGCCGCAGGCCTCGATGCCCTGCTGGCCGCGCTCGCGGAAGGGCGCACCGTGCTCGCTCCCGGATCGCAGGTGCGCTCGCTCCTGGTCGACCGGCTGGAACGCCATTTCGCTGCCACGGGGCGTGCGGTCTGGCCGACCCCCAGGATCCGCGAATTCGATGGCTGGCTGCGCGAGACCTACGAATCGCAGGCGGCGGAGGACCCTTCCGCCCCGCGGGTGCTCGAGCCGGTCGAGGAGCGCGAGATCTGGCGCGAGGTCATCGGCGCCAGCGGAAGCCGGTGGGTTCATGGACATCGCCGGGGCCGCCCGCGCCGCCCGTGAAGCAGCGCGAGCCCTGGCCGACTACCGCATTCCGCCGGGCTCGCTGCAGGCATTTCCGTGCGCCGAGACCCGCGCCCTCGGCCTGTGGATGCGCGGCTTCGAGGCCCGTTGCCGCGAATTACGGGCCGTGCCTGCCCACACGCTGCCGGCGCGGGTCGGCCCGACGGAACTGGCGCCGGTTCCGCTCGAAGGCCCTGACTGGCGGCCGGCCGCCGCGGCTTGGCTGGCGATGCACGGCCTTGCACCCCTGGCAGGACTGCGCGCCGCTCGCGATCCACGGGTCTCGCAGGTTCATGTCCATGCCAGCGAGGCCAGCGAGGCTGCGCATTGCGCGCAGTGGCTGGGCGAGCGGCTGCGCGAGGATCCGGCCTTTCGCGCCTTCGTGGTGTTCACGGACCTGGCCGGACGACGGGAGTCCCTCACCGATGCCTTCGATGCGCAGCTGGCACCGGGACGGTTCGGGCTGCAGGAACGCCGCGATGCCCCGCTGTACGCCATCGCCGGCGGCACGCCCCTGACCACGTACGAGCCGGTATGGCTCGTCCTGGAGTCGACCCAGGCCTTGGTCGAGCCGCTGGATTTCATCCGCTTCTCGGCGCTCCTGCGCGCTCCTGCGCTGCAGGCAGGTGAGCCGGACCGGCTGGCGAGTGCGCGGCTCGACCGTGAACTTCGCCGGCATGCCGGTGGGGAGGCCCCGCTGTCTCACTGGTTGCGCACCGCCCGCACGCTCACCCAGGCGGGCGGTCCGCCCGATATGCCGGCGCTGCAGCGTCTCCACGGCGCTGCAGGAGGCCCTGCCGGCGCAGGGCGCCGCGGGCATGAGCCAGTGGTCGCATCGGCTGGAGGTGGCCTGGAGCGCAGGGCCCTGGGCCGACCGTGCCGGCTGGTCGAGCCGTTCGTTCCAGGCGGCGGAACGGTTGCGGGAACTGTTGCACGAGCTGGCTCGCGCCGGGGGCATCCTTCGGGTCGCTGAGCCTGGCGCAGGCCGTCCGCATCCTCGTCCGTGCCGCCGGCGACACCGCCTTCCAGCCACAGACGGGCACCGCGCCGGTCTGGGTCAGTGGCCGGGCGCTGGACCCCTGGCTGGATGTGGATGCCCTGTGGATGAGCGGTTGTGGCGCGGATCAGTGGCCGCCCGCACCCCAACCCCTGCCACTGCTGCCGGTCCAGCTGCAGCGGCATACGGCATCGACAGCGCGAGCGCCGAGGGCCAGTCCGCTCGTGCGCACGAGCTGCTGAAGCGCTGGCGGTCGCGGGCCGCCACCCTCGTGTGCAGCACTGCGTCGGAGGGTGGTACGGGCAGGGTCGCCACCATTTTCGGCGAACCGGGCCCCGCCGATGAGGTGAAGGAGATGCCGCATTGGCGCGCGTATGCCGAGGCCGCGCCGCTCCTCGAAGAACGCGCGGTGAATGAACCGGCTCCTGCCATGCCGGCGGGCCCCATGGCCGGCGGGGTGCGAACCCTGCGTGAGCAATCGCGCTGCCCGTTTCGCGGATTCGCCGCCGTGCGTCTGTCGGCGCAGCCGCTGGAATTACCGCAGCCGGGATTCACTCCGCGCGAGCGCGGCATCATCCTGCACCGTTGCCTGGAGCACCTCTGGCGCTCCCTCAGGACGCGCGATGCCCTGGCGCTCGCCTCGACCGCCGATCGGGCAGCGCTGGTGGCCGCGGCCGCCGAGCGGGCGGTGGGAGCCGCCGCGCGCGAGCGCAATCCGGGTGAGCAGTGGTGTGATCGCGAACGCCGGCGCCTCGAGAAGGTGCTGCCGCGCTGGCTCGAGCTCGAGGCCAGGCGCGAGCCCTTCGAGGTGGAGGCACTGGAGTCGCCCGGGCGGCTGGAGCTGGCAGGACTGCAGCTGGACCTGCGCATCGATCGCGTCGACCGGCTCGCGGATGGACGGCGGGTGCTGCTCGACTACAAGACCTCGAGCGTGGCCGCCGACTGGTACGAAGATCGGCCGTCGAATCCGCAATTGCCGGCGTACGCACTCGCCTCTCCCGATCGCCTGGCCGGCGTCGCCTATGCGCAGGTCCATGCAGCGAAGCAGCGCTTCTGTGGCGTCGCCGAGGATGCGCGGGTGTTGCCCGGTGTCGCCACGCCTCGATCCCGGAACCTCGAATCCGCGAGCCTCGAGCAGGAGCTCGGGCTGTGGCGCGATAGGCTCGAACACATCGCCGCTGAGCTGCGGCGCGGCGATGCCAGGGTGGCGCCTTCGCGCGGCGCCTGCGATGAATGCCTGCTCGCCGGTCTGTGCCGGATCGTGCGCGCGGGGGGCTCCTCGCTGATCGAGGCAACCGGGACGGGCGAGCAGGACTGAAGATGCAGCGAGGTCCCCAAGGGATGCCAACACCGGAGCCCGCGGATGCGGCCTCCCGGGCGATCGCCATCGACCCCACCCGCTCCGTGCTCGTGCAGGCGCCGGCAGGATCGGGCAAGACCACGCTGCTCACACAACGTCTGCTCGCGCTGCTGGCGCGCGTGGAGCAGCCCGAGCGCATCCTGGCGCTGACCTTCACCCGCAAGGCCGCGGCCGAGATGCGCACGCGGGCGCTGGATGCGCTGCGGGCGGCGAGCCGGGGCGATCGGGGTGATCTGGACCTGCGAAGCTGGGAGCTGGCCTGCGCCGCACACCGTCATTTGATGGAGCGGCGCATCGACCTGTCGGAAAATCCGACTCGGCTGCGCATCCAGACCATCGACGGATTCTGTGCCTGGCTCGCCGCGCAGCTGCCGGTGACGGCGGGCGCCGGTGGACGCATCGATGTCGCCGAGGACTGCCTGCCGTACTACCAGGAGGCTGCGGCGCGCGCGCTGGACGGGGAGGCGGGCCCACCCTTCCGCCGCGCCATCGATCGTGCGCTCGAGCTCAATGACGAGCGTTGGTGGGTGGCGCGCGATGGCATCGCCTCCATGCTCGGCTCGCGCAGCCGCTGGCTGGAATGGCTGGCCGGGCGCCTGCACGCGACGGCGGAATTCGACGAGCAGCACGAACGCGAGGTCCGCGCGGCGCTGGATGAGGACCTCGCGCTGCTCATCGAGCGGCAGCTCGAGCGCGCGGCGGCCCTCATCGGCGCGGAACGGTTGCCGGAACTGCACCGCCTGCTGGCGGGCGCTGGGCAGCGACTGCCGGCTGGCAGCGCCGTGCTCGGATCCTGGCGGGACCCTCCGGCGCAGCTCGCACCCCGTGCCGCGCTGGTCCTGCAATGGCGGGAGCTGGCCAACCTCGTGCTGACCGGCAAGAACGAGTTCCGCAAGCCCACGGCGCTCAACGTCACGCTCGGCTTTCCTCCCGGCTGCGATGACAAGCGTCCCATGGCCGGGCTGATCGAGGAACTGGCCCGCATTCCGGAGGCTCGCGAGGCGCTCGCCGCGGTCAGGCAACTGCCGGAAGATCGATACGACGATGCGCAGTGGGAGCGGGTCCGCGCGCTCTCGAGGGTGCTCATCCTGGGCGCCGCCGAGCTCGAGCGCGTCTTCCGGCAGCACGCGGTGGCCGATTTCCAGGCGGTGTTCCTCGCGGCACTGCAGGCTCTCGGCCGGGAGTCCGAGCCCACTGATCTGGCGCTGCTGCTGGACCATCGCATCGAGCACATCCTGGTCGATGAATTCCAGGACACCTCCGACGCGCAGCTCGGCCTGTTCCGCCTGCTCACCGCCGGGTGGGAGTCGGGCGATGGCCGCACCTTCTTCTGCGTGGGCGATCCGATGCAGTCCATCTACGGCTTCCGGGAAGCCGAAGTGCGGGTGTTCCTGGACCTCGCGCAGGAGGGCCTGGGCGCCGTGAAGCTCGAGCCCGTGCGCCTGACCAGCAATTTCCGCGCGCAGGCGCCGCTGGTGGATTGGGTCAATGCCACCTTCGCCCGGGTGTTCCCGCGGCGTGATGACCGCCATCGTGGCGCCATCGCCTTCACGCCGGCGGTGTCGATGGCGCGGGTGGATGAGGCCGCGGCCGGCGCCCATGCGCGGTCCTTCGACACCCCGGCACACGAGGCCGCGTTCATCGCCGCGACGCTGGCCGGGATGCTGCGCGAAGGTGGCAAGCTGCGCGCCGCCATCCTCGTGCGCCAGAAGGCGCATGCCCTGCCCATCATCGAGGCGCTGGGCGCCAGGGGGCTTGCGTTCCGGGCGCTGGACATCGGACGGCTGCAGGACACGGCGGTGGTGAGCGACATCATCATGCTGACCCGCGCGCTGCTGCACGCCGATGACCGGATCGCCTGGTTCGCATTGCTGCGCGGTCCCTGGGTCGGGCTGGATCTTGCGGATCTCGCCACGCTGGCCGAGGGCGGTGCGCCCCCCTGGGAGGCCTTGCAGGCGGAGTCGACGCTGTCGCGGCTGGGGAGCGATGGCGCCGCGCGGGCGCGGCGTTTCGTCGCCACGATGACGCAGGGCTTCGCGGCGCGGGACCAGAGCGGGTTCGCGCGCTGGGTGGAGCGCGTGTGGCTGGCGCTCGGTGGCGCGAGCACCCACCTCGAGACGGTGGATGTGGCCAACGCGCGCCGCGCCTTCGAGCGGCTCGCCGAGCTCGAGAAGCGGGGCATGGTGGATCCGGCGCAGGTGGAAGCGGCGTTTGCCGACCTGTTTCCGGCGGATCCGGGCGAGCAGGCCATCGAGATCATGACCATCCACAAGTCCAAGGGTCTGGAGTTCGACGCGGTGTTCGTTCCGCGGCTGGAGGCGAAGGCGCGGGCAGATGCGGGCGGGTTCCTGCTCGCCCATGCCTTCTCGCGCGAGGACCGCGCCGGCTTCGTGCTCGCGGCCCGGGACGAGGTGGGTGAGGAATCGGATCCGCTGGTGGAGTTCCTGCGACATTGCACGAAGGAGGCGCAGCGGCTCGAAGCGCAGCGCCTGCTGTACGTGGCCTGTACGCGCGCCCGGCGCGAACTGCACCTGTCGGGCTGCACCGAGCGGCGCGACCGGGCGGCGGATGCCCCTTTCACGCCGGAATCCTCCAGCCTGATGCGGGTGCTCTGGCCGATCATGGAAGCTCGATTCGAACCGACGGACCAGGCGCTCGCGCCGGCCGCGGACGAGACGGGCCCGCCCCTGAACCGGCTGCCGGCGAACTGGGTGCCGCCTGTCCTGTGGACGCCGTCGGTAGCCGAGCCCGTGCCGGTTCCCGCACCGGCTCCTCCTTTCGACTGGGCCGGGGAGACCGCGCGGCAGGTGGGCGTTCGCGTGCACGCCTGCCTGCAGCGGCTGCGGGTGCATCCGCAGGCGGCGGCGGGCGTGCGCGCCGCGCGCGCCCTGCACGCGCGCTGGTTCGAGGCGCGCGGGGTGCCGGTGCAGCAGATCGAGGGCGCCGTGGATCGGGTGATCGAGGCGCTGCTGGCCGTGCTCGGCGATGATCGGGGCCGCTGGATCCTGCAGGATGGCCGGCCGGGAGAGGACCGGGAGCTCGCATTGACGGCACGCATCGAGGGACAGATCATCAACGTGGTGCTGGATCGCACCTTCGTGCTCGAGGGCGAGCGCTGGGTGATCGACTACAAGACCAGCGTTCACGTGGGCGGCCAGCTCGACTCCTTCCTCGACTCTGAGCTGCAGCGCTATGCCCCGCAACTGCGGCGATATGCACAGGTGGCGCGGCGACTGGGTCCGGAGCCAGTTCGGGTGGCGCTGTATTTCCCGCTGCTGCGCGCGTTCCGCGAATGGCGGGGTTAGATCGCTAGATCGAGAACTCGATGTCGAGCGGGATGCGGCCGGCGGCATCCCGTCCGCGCATCTGCGCCAGGTTCTGCAACTGCCCGGTGAGCGCCGGCGGCAACGGGCCGCGCTCCTTGACGGTGCCCGACAGCGTGGCGGTGCCCTGGGCAGGTTGTGCGCTGACCGTTCCTGCGAGTTCGAGCGGTCCGCTGCCCGTGTCCTTCACCGAGGCGGTGGCGGACCCATCCGCCTGCACGGCATCGGGCCCGAAGATCACCTCCACGCCGCCGAGGTCGGCACTGGCGAACTGCGCCGACTGCAGGTGCGAGAAGCCGATGCGCCCGGCCGCCGCGGTGATGCGTCGATCCTTGATCGAGAAATCCTCCAGCGCCACCTGCACTCGGCCTTCCCATCCCCGGGTCAGCCCGAGGTCCGCGAAGGATTGCACGGCGCCCTCGCCATGGACCGCGTGCAGCGCCACCTGTGAGCGCGAGGCGGTGATCTCTGCATCCAGCGTCATCTCCTGCTTCACCCACCGTGCCGTCGCGGAAAGCCTGCCGGTGAGCAGCGGCAACGGATGCAGCCGCCACTCGACATCGCCCACCGGCCGGCCCTTGAGTCCCACGCCCGTGAAGGAGCCATGCCACAGCGTCCCGCCGGCCTCGGTCACGCTCATCTCGGCGGGAAGGAACCGCAGCGCGAGGGATGCCGGCAGGAAGGCGATGACGAAGCCCAGTGCCGCGACGACGGCGATGCCGATCAACCGCCCGTAGGGCCGCCGGGCCGGCTCAGGGGTGCGCTTTGGCGAGCGAGACGCTGGCATTCACGAGACCCGGCCGTGCGGCGCGGTCGATGGTGATCGACTCGATGGCGATGCCATGCTGGGTCTCCAGCACGGACAGCCAGCCCACGAGCGCATCGAAGGGAGCGGCCTCGAGCTGCACCCGCACGCCTGCATCACCACTGGGCTGCGTGCCGCGCAGCGCCTGCGCAAGGCCCGCCTCGCGGCCCGTCCGGTCGATGAGCACGACAGGGGATTCGTTGCCCGGCGCATGGTAGGTGCCCGCCGCGGCCTGGATCTCCGGCGCATTCTGCTGCATCCAGGCCAGGTCCCCGCGCAGCGTATCGACCTTCTCCCGCTCGCTGCTCACCCGGTTGTGCAGGGGAAGCAGCACGCCCCCCACCAGCACCACGAGGGCGAGCAGGACGCCACCGATGAGCACCGTGCGGCGCTCGCGCGCCTGGAGTCCCGCGTACCAGTCCGCGAGCCGGTTCACGGGCGGCCTCGCGGCGCACGGATCTGCAGCCGACCTTCGACGCCATGTGCCGCCGGGTTGCTCGATTGCAGGTCCGCCGTCAGGCCATCGTGGGAGATGGACTGCGACAGGCGCGCAAGATCATCCACGCTGGGAGCGGTGACCTTGAGGTCGAGGGTCGCATCGCGATAACTCAGCGCATCCACGCGGGTGTCGGCCCGCCCGCCCACGGCGCCGGCCAGGCTTTGCAGGGCGCGCAGGAAATGCTGCGGGCCGGAGGCGCTGCCGCGGATCTGCGCGAGCCGCGCCTGCATCTGCCGGCGTGGTTCCACGGCGTTCTCGCCCGGCATGGCCTGGTTGAACACCTGCTGGATGCTGGCCTGAAGTTGGGCGCCGGCCTGCTTCGCGCGAAACAGGGAGACGGACTCCGCGGCGAGATGTGCCACGAGCAAGCCCAGGGCAAGCATCGCGGCGAGACGCCAGCGTCGCCATTGCGAGCTGTGGACCTCGGTGGAGGTGTAGTCGCCCTGCAGCAGGTTGATGGCATCCGACTGCGGCAGCTCGCGCGCGAGCCAGACCAAGGGGCCCTCCGGCAGCAGTTGAACCTTCATCGAGGCGAACCGGTCGAGCAGTCGGTCGAACCGGTTCTGGATCCCGGCCCAGTCCTCGGGCGTGGCGAACAGCAGCGCATCTTCCGGCACCGGCGCCGTGATCGGCCCGGCATCCTCGCCTTCCGCCGCGACCGGGGCCGCTGCCGGTTCGTCATGGATGACGCCCGCCGCGGCGAGCGCATCCTCGATGGGCGAGACTTCGACCGTGAACGGCGGACCCGCCGCACGTCGCACCGACACGCGGCCTTCTTCCGCCCACAACACCGTCTGCCCGGGATTGCGCGGCATGAGCGAGACATCCGCGTACATCGCGGCAGGGTGCAGGCCCGCCGACTGCAGCGTGCTGCGCCAGGCGTCCATGAGGCTGCGGGCCACCACGGCGACGGCAGTGGTGTTGTCCGGCCCCCGCCGCCCGATGGCGAAATGCAGCGTGTCGATGTCGTCGGTGACCAGTTCCTCCAGCGCGAAGGGCACGGCGCGGGCGAGCTTCGCGCCGCTCCCCGGCGGCAGCTCGGGCTCGACCAGCATCACTTCGGTGGCCGGTACCAGCACCACCAGCCGGTGGTTCTGGGCGATGGCCGCGGCGAGGGAGAGGGGGCCGCGTTGCCGGGGACCCGTGCGCACACCTTCATCATCGACGATGAGCCACTCGGTGTCTTCCGAACCGGGGGCGGGCAGTCGCAGCAGAAGGGTGTGGGCCATGGGTGTGAGCGGGGGGAATTGGATGTCGGCGGCGAATGCTACGCGGTAACAAAGTCCTTAATCAGGTGTCGCCAATCCCTTACGGTGTCCCAAAACTGCGCAGCAACGGTGTCACCCGGTTGGTATTCGGGCTCCTGTACAAAAGACTGTACAAGGTGAACTCCGTGGTGCCAAGCGTGACGAGCGTCGTGAGCCTGAAGTAGTCGCTCTTCGTGGTGATCAATGGCGCGAGCGCCTGCGCCTGCGCAGGCGATAATCCGGTGTTGAGGCTCTGCGCCGTTGGAAAACATCCGTTGGCGGACTTGCGGGCCTTTTCCAGCGCCCCAGGACTGCGCTGCCATTCATTGAGTCCGGTCAGGCTGTCGAGCACGAGGTCCGGCGCGGTGCAGATGTTGATCCGCGTGCCCGGCGGCAACGCGGTGACGTAGGGGGCCAGGCGCTTATATTGCTCCAGGTCAAACCCGGGAAGGCTCAGCAGTTCGCTCGTGGAACTCATCGGCCAGTTGCCGGTGAGATAGGGCGGATTCTGCGAGGTGTAGATGGCATCCTCCGCGCCCTCGGGAAAGCTCACGTTCGCATCGGCATCGATCCAGTCGCGAATCTTGTACGCCAGGTTCTGATCCAGTTTCAGGTTCTCGAGCAGTCTCTTGAAGACCTCGAGCCGCCTGGCATCGGGCTTGGTGGCATCCGGTTGCGAGGGGTTCGTGGTGTCGGGCAGCAGCAGGTCGTTCAGGTTGAAGCGGCCCTGCTGGTCCTCCAGCGACCCTTCCAGCGTGCCCAAAGGCTCGCCTTCGGGGTCATTCGGTGGACGCAACGGGATGGGTTGCGGCGCCTGCGCCCAGGGCTGGGAGAGATTGTCCTCGTTCGGGGAACTCTGCTTGCTCTGGTTCAGCACATCGGCCGCGAGCGCCTCGGCACCCGTGGCGAACTGATAGGCCTGCTCGGCCGCGAGAATCGAGGAGGTGCGCTTGCGCTCGACGAATCCACCGAAGCCGATCTTCACCGCGAGGATGGTGGCGAGCGCCATGAGCACCAGCGCGATGATCAATGCCACGCCTCGTTGACGGCTCGCGGGGGTGATCATCCCGCCACCTCGACCAGCCGCCGTACCGTTCCCCAGTCTGCGAACTCCACCACCACCTCCACCGCGACCGGCCGCTGCACCAGTGCCTGGGGCATCGTCGTGTTCGGATCAGGCCATTGATCGATCCAGGTCCGGTTGGAGTCCAGGAACCGCAGCTTGAAGCTCTTGACCCGGGTGAGCAGGTCATGCACCTGCGGTGGCGTGTTCAACGTGGGATCGAGCACCGGCAGGTAGCTGCGCTTGAGGGTTTCCTTGTCGAGCGTGTATTGCACGCGCTGCAGGGTGCCGCGCGGAGCGCCCGCCGTGTTGGACCAGCCCATGCGCGTGAGCTCGAGCAGCGCCCCCGTGCCGCCGCCGCGCATCGCCGGGATGCGGCCACTGCCGAGGGGCTCGCGAATCGGCCTGGGCGCCGCCTGGGCCAGGTCCTGCACCAGGGTACGAATGCCGAATTCGATTTCGCGGGTCCGCTGCTGCGATTCCATGGTGCGTTCGGCCGAGACGCGCGCCTGCCGGTAGGTGCCATACCCCAGCGCCGTCATGATGCCGAGCAGGAGCAGCGCGACCAGTACTTCCACCAGCGTGAAGCCGCGACCGG
This sequence comes from Steroidobacteraceae bacterium, assembly GCA_046347195.1. GTDB lineage: Bacteria > Pseudomonadota > Gammaproteobacteria > Steroidobacterales > Steroidobacteraceae > TMP-86. The sequence goes on along the minus strand of JAXMGQ010000003.1, from coordinate 127,392 downwards.
TGCCGGGCGGGCGCCGGGCCTTCATCGGGTCGACCCGCTGCGTGCCGGCGTCTTGCTGCCCGGGGTTCCAGTGCCGCCTTCCGGCCCGCTCTGCTGGGCTGCCGGACTCACATCGGTCCAGTCCTTCTGGTTGGACGTGCCCGCCGGCGAGAGCGCCGAACCGATGAAACTCGCGGATTCCGCCAGCGGGCCAGCCTTCTCCTTGGCATCGGCAGGCCAGACGCGCACCACGACCTGCTGGATGGTGGCATTGCCGGATTCGAAGCGGCGCGTGTCGTAGCGCCACTTGCGGTTCGCGAACTGCACCTCGCCCTTGTCGCCCGACTCACCGAACTTCTGCACGTTCAGGCGCACCTCGACGATGCGGTTCATCGCGATCCACTGGGCGATGGTCTTGTCGCGCAGGTATTCGCTGCCGCGCGCGGCGCTGCTGACCGAGGACATCAGCGCGGCGAGCGCAAGCGCAATGACCATCAGGCCGACCAGCACCTCGACCAGCGTGAAGCCGCGTGAGTGTCGTGGCCTCATGAGCGGTTGGTCAGGCGGTCGGAGGCATTGTCCGAGGACTCGACCGTGAGCTTGCCGGTGGCATCGGCGTTGAGGATGGCGCGATTGGGCGTTCCCGTGCGCTGCAGGACCAGCTTGAACGGCGTGCCCTCGCCACTGGCCGCGATGATGATCTGCGGGCCCGCGGTGGCGGCGTCGGCCTTCACCTTCGGGTCGCGAGGCTTGATGATCACCTTGCGCGAGTCGAGCTGCAGCTCGAAGGCGAGCCCCGCGGGCAGCTCGCGCCGGCGGAACTCGCGCTCCTCGTCGAAGTTCTCCCAGCGCTGGCGGCGCGCCCGGTACACCACGAACTGGTAGGCCGCCGGTTCCACCAGCAGCCCGAAATCACGGCCCTCGAGCACGGCCCGTTCCTGCAGCAGGCCCATGAGGCCCTCGATGCGCCGGCTCTCCTCATCCAGCGCCCCATCGCGCCCCGTCACGCCGATGTTCAGCACGGCGAAGGAGATGACGATGGCGATGATGACCAGCACCACCAGGATCTCGACCAGCGTGAAGCCGCGCGCGGCGATGAACGCACGCGCCGTGCGTCCTCGCGGGTCGCATGCGCCGGTGGGCCGGCTACTTCTGCTCGAGATTGCCCGTGCCGATGTCGGCATCGTAGCCTTCGCCGCCGTCCTTGCCATCGCGTCCCAGCGAGCGGATCTCGTACTCGGCGCCGTCACGTCCGGGCGCCTGGTACTGGTAGGTGTTGTTCCACGGATCCTTCGGCACGGACTTGAGATAACCGCCCGGGCGGTAGTTGGTGATGGAGGGGTCAGAGGGTTGCTTGACCAGCGCGGCCAGTCCCTGTTCGGTGGTTGGGTACTTGAAGTTGTCCAGCCGGTAGAGGTCCAGCGCCGTCTCGATGGCGCGGATGTCGCTCTGCGCGCGGGTGACACGGGCCTTGTCGACGTTCTCGAGGATCTTGGGCACCACCAGGGCGCCGAGCACCGCCAGGATCACGACCACGACCATGATCTCGATGAGCGTGAAGCCCCGCGAGCGCAGTGGCCGCGCCGCCGGCGCAGGAGTTGGTGCAGGAATCCGATAACGCATACAGTAGCCCTCGATGCTCCGGCGATCATACGCCATTCGCGCGGCGAATCTCAGCCACTCGTTGCAATGGGACGGTGGCCGCGGGATCTGGCTCACAGCACTGTTGCTCGCCGGCGCCGTGCTGTTGGGCATTGGCGACAGTGCGCGCGCAGCGCTCGAGTATGACCGGCTGCGCATCGCCGGCGGTGAATGGTGGCGGTTGCTCACCGCGCACCTCGTGCACCTGGATGCACATCACTTTGCGCTCAACGCACTGGGTCTCGTGCTGGTCTGGGCGTTGTTCGCCCGCGACTTCCGTGCGTGGCAGTGGCTCATCATCACCGTGGGCGCGGCGCTGGGGATCAGCGTGGGGCTGTACCGGTTCGACCCAACGGTGGCCTGGTACGTCGGCGCCTCGGGGCTCCTGCATGCCATCATGGGTGCAGGATGCGTGCGCCACTGGAACCTGCGCGAGTGGGACCGCTGGATCCTGTGGCTCGGTCTCGCGACCAAGCTCCTGGTTGAACAACGTGAAGGGCCGGGCGTGCTCCAGGGTGCAACCGTGGTCATCGATGCGCATCTGTACGGTGCGCTGTGCGGCGCCGCGATCGCTGCCGTGCTGTGCGTCCAGATGGCTATAATCCGCCGCTCCCAGCAAGAACGATGAGGATCCGCGCATGACGCTTGCTTTCGTATTCCCCGGGCAGGGCTCGCAGTCGGTGGGCATGCTCGCCAGTCTCGCGCAGGCCTCGCCGCTGATCCGCGCCACCTTCGATGAGGCCTCCGCGGTGCTGGGTTATGACCTCTGGGACCTGTGCCAGAACGGGCCCGAAGAACTGCTCAATGCCACCGAGCGCACGCAGCCGGCGATGGTGGCGGCCAGTGTTGCGACCTGGCGGTTGTGGTGCGAGCGCGGCGGTGCGCAGCCCAAGGCGGTCGCCGGGCACAGCCTCGGCGAGTTCTCCGCCTTGGTGGCTGCCGGCTGCATGGAGTTCACTGATGCCATCGCGCTCGTGAAGTATCGTGGCGAGATCATGCAGGCAGCACTGCCCGCGGGGCAGGGCGCCATGGCGGCGGTGCTGGGGCTCGAGGATGCCGATGTCGAGGCCGCCTGCCGCGAGGCGGCGGGGGATGAGGTGGTGGAGACCGCCAACTACAACTCGCCGGGCCAGGTGGTGATCGCGGGGCACCTGGGCGCCGTGCAACGTGCCCTGGAGGTGGCGAAGGCCAAGGGCGCCAGGCGCGCCTTGTTGCTGCCGGTGAGCGCGCCCTTTCACACCTCGCTGATGCGCGGGGCGGCGGAGCTGCTGCGCACGCGCCTCGAGCAGGTACCGGTGAAGCCCGCCGGGGCCATCGCCGTGTACGGCGTCGATGTTCGCGTGCACCAGAGCGCGGCGGAGATCCGCGCCGCGCTGGTCAAGCAGCTCGCCACCGCGGTGTACTGGGGCGCGACCCTGCGTACCATGATCGCGGCGGGCTTCACGCAGTTCATCGAATGCGGTCCTGGCAAGGTGCTCACCGGACTGAACCGCCGCATCGACAAGAACCGTGATCTGAAGATGATGGCGCTGGAGGATCCGGCGAGTTTGGAAGAGGCCTTGCGAACGGTGAAGGGGTAGATGATGACGATACTCAATGGCGATGTCGCACTGGTCACCGGTGCCTCCCGCGGAATCGGCGCCGAGATCGCGGATCAGCTCGCCGCCGCCGGCGCGAAGGTCATCGGCACCGCGACCACGGCCGAAGGGGCAGTGCGCATCAGCGCGCGGCTGGCGGGGCAGGGCGGCCGCGGCGCGGTGCTGGACGTGTCGGATCCCACCTCCATCGAGGCGCTGCTGGCCGACATCGAATCGAAGGAGGGGGCCATCACCATCCTGTGCAACAACGCCGGGATCACGCGTGACACCCTGCTCCTGCGCATGAAGCCCGAGGACTGGGATGCGGTCATCAACACGAACCTGGGCTCGGTGTTCCGCCTGTCCAAGGCCGTGTTGCGGGGCATGATGAAGGCGCGGCGGGGCCGCATCATCAGCATCGCCTCGGTGGTGGGCGCCATCGGCAATGCCGGGCAGGCCAACTACGCGGCCGCCAAGGCCGGCATCGTCGGATTCACCAAGTCCCTCGCCCGCGAAGTGGGGTCCCGGGGCATCACGGCCAATGTCATCGCGCCAGGATTCATCGACACGGACATGACCCGGAGCCTGTCGGAGGAGCAGCGGTCGGCGCTGCAGGCCCAGATTCCCCTGGGAAGGCTGGGAGAGGCCCGGGACGTGGCCGCGGCGGTGGTCTTCCTGGCCTCGCCGGCGGGGGGTTACATCACCGGTGAGACCCTGCACGTGAACGGCGGCATGCACATGGCCTGACCCCATCGCCCCCCGTTTCCGTCCATTTGTCAAGGCGGACCGGGGGTGGGCCTGCGACCGGCGCTTCACGCCGGTAGCCGGGAACGAACCGTTCACATAAAATACCGGCCCTGCCGTCTGGGCACGACACACAGGCTAGAGGACACCAGCGATGAGCACTGTTGAACAACAGGTTAAGAAGATCGTGGCCGAACAATTGGGGGTAAAAGAAGAAGAAGTCACCAATGACGCCTCGTTCGTCGACGATCTGGGAGCAGACTCGCTCGATACGGTGGAGTTGGTGATGGCACTCGAGGAGGAATTCGAAACCGAAATTCCGGACGAGGACGCCGAGAAGATCACCACCGTTCAGCAGGCCATCGACTACATCAACTCGCACAAGGCGAAGGCGTAGTCCCGCCCGTCTCCACACAGATCATTGGCAGTTCAGGATTCCAGCGGGCCACGGACGGCTCTACAGTGCGGTAGTTGCAGGAGTCGACGTTGAGCAAGCGGCGGGTTGCCATCACCGGTCTCGGTATCGTGTCGCCGGTCGGACAAGATATTTCCACGGCCTGGGCGTCGATCGTCGCGGGCAAGAGCGGCATCGGCGCCATCGAGCGGTTCGATTCCGCCAACTTCCCGGTCCACTTCGGCGGCGAGATCCGCAAGCTCGACTACGAGCCCTACCTCAGTGCGAAGGAAGCGCGTCGCATGGACGCCTTCATGCAGTACGGCGTCATTGCCGGCATGCAGGCCATGCGCGACTCGGGGTTCGTCGTGAACGAGGCGAACTCCGAACGCATCGGCGTCATGATGGGCTCAGGCATGGGTGGCCTCGAGTCCATCGAGCAGACCTACGAGAAGTATCTCGAGACCAAGTCACCGAAGAAGGTGTCCCCGTTCTTCATCCCGGCCAGCATCATCAACCTGGTGAGCGGCCACCTGTCCATCGCTTTCAACATCACTGGCCCCAACCTGGCCATTGCAACCGCCTGCACCACCTCCACCCACGCTCTCGGCCTTGCGGCACGACTCATCCAGTACGGCGAGGTGGACGCGATGCTCGCGGGCGGCTCGGAGATGGCGACCTGCTTCACCGGTGTGAGCGGCTTCTGCCAGGCCAAGGCCCTGTCCCTGCGCAATGACGATCCGCAGGGTGCGAGCCGGCCCTGGGACAAGGACCGCGACGGTTTCGTCATGGGCGATGGCGCAGGCGCCATGATGCTCGAGGAATACGACAGCGCGAAGGCACGCGGCGCGAAGATTTACGCCGAGCTCGTGGGCTTCGGCATGAGCGGCGATGCGTTCCACGTCACTGCCCCGCCGGAGAACGGCGAGGGCGCGCGCAAGGCCATGGCGCGCGCCTTGCGCGATGCGGGCCTCAACCCCGACCAGGTGCAGTACGTCAACGCGCATGCCACCTCGACCGAGCTCGGCGATCTCGCCGAGACCCTGGCCATCAAGCGTGCCTTCGGCGAGGCCGCGGGCAAGCTCGCGGTCAGTTCGACCAAGTCGATGACCGGCCACCTGCTCGGTGCTGCCGGCGCGGTCGAGGCCATCTTCTCCGTGCTGGCGCTGCGCGACCAGGTGGCGCCGCCCACCATCAACCTGCATCAGCCGGGCGAGGGCTGCGACCTGGACTATGTGCCCAACACCGCGAGGCGCATGGCCTTGCAGCACGTGTTGTCCAACTCCTTCGGTTTCGGTGGAACCAACGGTTCGCTCATTTTCCGCCGAGTGTGATCCGCTGCGGCTGATCGCGCGGTACCCGGACTGCTATCCCGGCCTCCTCGAGAGCGGTTCCCGTCATCAGGCCACGGTGACGGCCGCCGCCCCGGCGACCGAGGACTCCCGTTTCGACATCCTGCCCATGGCCAGTGGCGCATCGCTCCGGCTGACGCGAGAGGGCGTGTTGCTGGGTGAGGCTTTCGCGCGGGGGCAGGGCTTCTTCGACGCGCTGGAAGGCTGGTGCCGCGAGGTGCGCATGGATGCCTCGCGTGACGGAGACGAGGCGTACCGGGCGGGTGCTCCCCGCCTGCCTTTCCGGGGCGGCTGGATCGTGTACCTGGGCTACGAACTGGCGGGCGAGGTCGAACCCGGGTTGCGCTTGCCGCGCAGCACCGATGCGCTGGAGGCACTGGCGATCCGTGCGCCGGCGGCGTGGGTGAGGGATCGGCACAGCGGGCAGGGCTGGCTCATCGCCGAGCCCGGGCAGGAACACCTGCTGGAGCGGTTCGAGTCACATCTCGCGCAGGCGCCGGCGCAGGCGTCGGCAATCGCGGCCGCGGAGTCCCCTGGCCTGATGTTGCGGGAGGAGCCGGAAGGGGACTTCATTCGGCGCGTGGAGCGCGCGCTCGAGTACATTGCCGCGGGTGACATCTACCAGGCCAACCTCTCGCGCGGCTGGACCGGCACGGCGGACCGCAACCTCGACCCCGTGGAGCTGTATCGCCGGCTGCGCGCGGCCAACCCGGGACCCTTCTGTGCCCTGCTGCGCGCGGGCGACTTCGCGGTGGTCAGCTCATCGCCCGAGCGGCTCATGATGAGCGACGGCCATCAAGTCTTCACCCGGCCGATCGCGGGCACGCGGCCCCGGGGCGCCACCCCGGAAGCCGATGCGGCGCTGGTCCGCCAGCTCCTCGACAACGAGAAGGAGAAGGCCGAGCACGTGATGCTCATCGACCTGGAACGCAATGACCTCGGCCGCGTCTGCGCCGGTGGCAGCGTGCGCGTGGATGAGTTCATGAGCGTGGAGAGCTACGCGCACGTGCATCACATCGTCTCGAATGTGACCGGCACGCTGCGTCCCGGCATCTCGCCGGTGCAGGTGCTGCGCGCCGTGTTCCCGGGTGGCACCATCACCGGCTGTCCGAAGTTCCGCTGCATGCAGATCATCGCCGAGCTGGAGGGTGTCGGACGGGGCGCGTACACGGGCTCGCTGGGCTATATCAACACCGATGGCAGCGCGGACTTCAACATCCTGATCCGCACCATGAGCGTCAATGGCACGCGGCTGGATTTTCGCGCCGGCGCGGGGATCGTCGCCGACTCGGACCCGCAACGCGAGCTGGCCGAGACGCGCGCCAAGGCCGAAGGCCTGCGGCGGGCAGTGGCCGCGACATGAGCGTGGTCTGGCTCAACGGCCGGCCGGCCCGCGCCATCGGCTGGCGTGATCGCGGGCTGGCCTATGGCGATGGCCTGTTCGAGACCCTGCGTGTCTACCGCCACGGCATCGCGCTGCTGCCCGGGCACCTGCGACGCCTCGGGGAGGGCTGCCGGCGGCTGGGACTGCCGCCGCCCGATCCTGCGCAACTGCGGGCGGAGATCGCCCGCGCGGCGCGGCGCTGGCCGCATGCGACCCTCAAGCTGATCCTGACGCGCGGTGAGGGCGAGCGGGGTTACCGTGCGCCCCGGCCCTGCCAGCCGAACCGGTTGCTGATCTGCGAGCGGCGGCCATCACAGCCGGCCGTGTCCGACACCGTGGTGCACGTACGTCTGTGCCGCACGCCGGTGAGCGAGAATGCACTGTTCGCCGGGTTGAAGACGCTCAACCGGCTCGACTCGGTGATGGCGCGCAGCGAATGGCGCGACCCACGCATCGCCGAAGGATTGATGCGCGACCACGAGGGGCACATCCTTTGCGGTACCATGAGCAACGTGTTCATCGTCCGGCAGGGAAGGCTGATCACGCCGTGTCTGGATCGCGCTGGCATCGCGGGGGTGATGCGACACTGGGTCATCGCTGCGGCACGCCGCCAGGGCATCCGGGTACAGGAGGGACGCCTCACCATGAAGGACATCGCCGGGGCGCAGGAGATGTTCCTGACCAATGCACTCATCGGCATCTGGTCGGTGGCGACACTGCGTCTGCCTGAGCAAGCGCTGACCTTCGGCAGCACCGCCCGGGCGGCGCAGCTGCGCCAGCGGTTCGCGGTCCTGCTCGAACGGCATGCACAGGTGGGCGCCCGCGCATGAGATCACGACCGATCCTGGCAGTGGCGGGGATCGCCGCGGTGCTGGTGCTCGCAGCGGTGTTCTGGGCCCTGCGTTCCTGGGAAGCGTATCTCGACAAGCCGGTGGCGTTGCCGGCGCCCGTGATCTACACGGTGCCCGCTCATGCACGATTCTCGAAAGTGGCTTCGGATCTGCAGGCGCAGGGCGTGATCGTGCATCCGAACCTGTGGTCCTGGTACGCGCGCTGGCAGGGAATCGCCGCGCAGATCAAGGCCGGGGAGTATTCCATCGCACCCGGCGTGACGCCGCGGCGGCTGCTCAGGCAGCTCATCGATGGCCAGGTGCTGCTGCATTCGTTCACCATCGTGGACGGCTGGCAGGTGCGCGAGCTGCTGGAGGCGATGCGCCGGGGTTCGGGTCTTCGCCTCACCTTGCCCCCGCATCCGACCGACCTCATGTCGAGGCTGGGACTTTCCCCGGGCCACCCGGAAGGGCAGTTCCTGCCCGAGACGTACCGGTTCGCGGCCGGCACCACCGATGTGGCCCTGCTGACCATGGCGCACACGGCGCTGGTGCGCGAACTGCAGGCGGCCTGGGCGGACCGGGATGCGCGCCTGCCGCTGAAGAGTCCGCAGGAACTGCTGACACTGGCCTCCATCGTCGAGAAGGAGACGGGCGTGCCCGAGGAACGGGCCCACATCGCCGGTGTCTACGTGCAGCGCCTGCTCATCGGCATGCGCCTGCAGGCCGATCCGACCGTCATCTACGGAATCGGAGAGCGCTACGACGGGGACATCCGGACGGCGGACCTGCACACCGATGGTCCCTACAACAGCTACACGCGAACCGGCCTCCCACCGACACCCATCGCGCTGCCGGGCGCAGCATCGATCCATGCCTCGGCGCATCCGGACATCGACGGAGCGCTGTATTTCGTGGCCTCGGGCGCGGGTGATGGGAGCCACGTGTTCTCCAAAAACTACACCGAACACAGCCAGGCGGTGTCCCGCTACCTGCAGGCGATGCGCCGGCGCGCCGGGAGCGCAAACCCATGAGTCGCGAGCGTGGCCGCTTCATCACCATCGAGGGGATCGAGGCCGTGGGCAAAAGCACGCAGGTGGCGCGAGCTTCGGAATGGCTCACCCGCCTGGGCGTGGATCACATCGTCACGCGGGAGCCCGGCGGCACGCCGCTCGCCGAATCCATCCGGCAACTCGTGCTGCAGCCCCGCACCGAATCGCTCCCGCCCATCGCCGAACTGCTGCTGATGTTCTCGGCGCGAGCGGTGCACCTGACGAACCTCATCGAGCCGGCGCTGCAGGCCGGCCGATGGGTGCTGTGCGACCGGTTCACCGATGCGACCTTCGCCTACCAGGGCGCGGGCCGGGGCATCGAGGCGCAGGCCATCGGGCAGCTCGAGGCGCTGGTGCAGCGGGGACTGCAACCCGACCTGACGCTGCTCCTGGACTTGCCGGTGACGAAGGGACTGTCGCGTGCCGCGAGCCGCGGCGGACAACAGGACCGCTTCGAATCCGAACGCGTGGAGTTCTTCGAGCGGGTGCGCGCGGGCTACCTGCAGCGCGCCGCTGCGGCGCCGCGTCGCTTCCGGGTGATCGACGCAGGGCCCGCCATCGAGACGGTGAGTGAACACATCGCGGCGGCGCTCGGGGAACTGCTGGCGCGGCCAGGAAGCGGGGGCTAGGGCGATGGACTTCCAGCGCGCCAACTCGTTTCCATGGCTGGATGCCGTGCGTGAGGAGATCACCCGCCTGCGTTCGGCCGACCGGCTTCCGCATGCCATTCTCGTGCTGGCGCGCGAAGGACTGGGGAGCGATGCGCTGGCCAACTGGAGCGCGGCAGCCGTGCTGTGCGAATCCTCGCCGGCGCCCTGCGGTGCCTGCGCCTCCTGCGTGCTGCTGGCGGGGGACAACCATCCGGACCTGCATCGCGTGGAGCTGGAAGAGAACGCGCAGCAGCTCAAGATCGAACAGGTGCGTGACCTGATCGGCGCGTTGGGCCTCACCGCCTACCGGGGCGGATACAAGGTGGGCATCCTGCACGATGCGGACCGGCTCAACGCGGCCGGTGCCAACGCCTTCCTCAAGACGCTGGAGGAGCCGCCGCCGCGAACGCTGCTGTTGCTGCTGGCCGCGCCCAACCATCGGCTCCCGGCGACCATCGCGAGCCGCTGCCGGCGGATCGTGCTGTCGCTGCCCTCGCAGGACCAGGCGCTGTCATGGTTAGGCGCGCAAGGCGTCGAATCCGGCGAGGCGCTGGCCCGCCTGCGGCTCGCGCAGGGAGCGCCGCTCGGGGCGCTCGCGTTCGACCCGCAAGTGGTGCAATCCGTTGCGAAGGAGATGTCACAGGAGCTTGCGCAGCTCGATGCGAACCGCGTGGACCCGAGCCTGCTCGCCGAGCGATGGCTCAGGTCCGAGCCTGCGCTGCGGATCGCGTGGCTTGAGAACTGGATCACAGATCGCATCCGCGCGCTGTCCACCGGGACGCCGGCCATCGCCAAAACTGCGGAACCAGTCGTCTTGCCTCGTTCTTTACTTAAGGCCAAGATACGCGGGCTTTTCGAGCTCCTGGACGACACCCGGGAGTTCAAGCGGTTGGCTGGCACCAGCGCCAACCTGCAGCTCGCCCTCGAGGGGCTGCTGATCCGGCATTTCACGCAAGGTGTTTAGATTTGCGCAGTCCGAGCAACAAACCAGGCCTGTTGACGCTCACCATCAAGGACAAGAGCGCCCTGTACCTCGCCTACATGCCCTTCGTGAAGAATGGCGGCCTGTTCATCCCGACCAACAGCAACTATCGCCTCGGTGACGAGGTGTTCATGCTGCTGAACCTCATGGGCGAGGAGGAGAAGCTGCCGGTGGCCGGCCGGGTCATCTGGATGACGCCCAAGGGCGCTTCCTCGCGCCGCACGGCCGGCATCGGCGTGCAGTTCAGCGACCAGGATCGCGGCAACACCCAGAAGAAGATCGAGAACTATCTTGCCGGCGCCCTCGGCGGGGACAAGCCGACGCATACGATGTGACCGGCGGCCGGTGTGGCCGCCAGCGCCCTCAGCGCTTGCCTCGCGCGGCCTCGGTGGCGGCGAGCCCGCCTTTGAGCACATAGGCCTCGAACCCGCGCTCACTCAGGATGTAGGCACCGGCGGAGCTGCGCCGTCCCGTGTCGCAGCAGACGACGTAGGGCGTCTTCTTGTCCAGCATGTTGATCTTCAGCCGGATGAAGTACAGCGGGATGTTCATCGCATCGTCGATGCGGAAGTTCTGGAACTCGCTCGGCAGCCGTACGTCGAGCCACTTGCCGCCGCGGGCGATGAGCTTCTTCGCCTCCTCGTAGTCCACCCACTGCAGGAGCGGCTCGTTGAGCAGCGTCTGGAAGTCCTGCTTGCCCAGGCGCATGAGGCTCCCGTCGGTCTGCATCACCACGGTGGCATTGCGCTTGGCCTCGGCGATGAGCGCTTCCTCGCCGAAACTGTCGCCCGGGCCCAGTTCCGCGAGCTTGATGCCTTCCTTGTTGAGCGGCGTCTCGCGCGTCACGATGCACTTGCCGGCCATGACGACGTAGAAGAAGTCGCCCTCCGTGCCCTGCTTGATGACCACATCGCCGGCACGGTAGTTGATGCGCTGCATGCGCATGAAGATGGCCTGGATGTTGGCCGGCGGGATGCGGTGGAAGGCCTTGGTCTGCAGAAGCGTGGTCATCCAGTCGGCGCTCTCGTGCACGCCGGTCCGGCCCAGCTCGCCCACCTCGTACTGCCCGGTCTGGTCCCAGGTCAGCAGCACATCGAGCAGGTCGCTGTCGATGCTGATGTACTGCACGTTGTCCATGGCGCGCGCGGTGTACTTGCGCGGCAGCTGCGGGGTGAGCGCGGAACGCGCCTCGGGCGTGCCGCCCTTGATGGTGCCGACCGTGCGGTCGTTGGCGCGCAGTTCCACGGTACCGGCGACGATGTACACCGTGCGCTTGTCGGTGTCGCCTTCCTTGAACAGGATGCGGCCGGCGCTGATCTCCTTGAGCTGCGTCTTGCGGGCGAGCGCCTGTATGTTCTCCGCCTTCAATCCGTCCAGAGGCGAGAACGTCTTCAGTATCGAGACTTCTACTGGCTTGTCTTCCATCACAACCTTGAGATTGTCGCGCGCGATGCTAACACAGGGCAGCGGCTGGCGTTCGGCCCGCCGGTCATTCGGCGAGTGCGTCCCAACCCTCATCGGGCCGGAAGCGGTCTCCGTAACGCTGTTGCAGTTCGGTCAGGCGGTGTCGAACGGCCGCTATCCCGCGGTCCTTGGCATATTGCAGGGGACCACCGCGAAATGGCGCAAACCCAGTCGCAAAAATGACGCCTGCATCCAGCAAATCGTGATCTTGCGCAACCTTTTCGCGCAGGATGGCCACGGCCTCGTTGAGCATGGTCAGGATCAGGCGGTCCTGCAGATCCTCGGGGGGCGCGGCGGCCGGGGTGTCGGGACGTACCGGCTTGCCGTTCTCCCAACGGTAGAAACCCTGGCCGGTCTTGCGGCCCAGCTCCTTCGCGGCCACCTTCTGCTCGAGCACCGCAGGCGCGGTGCGCCCGAAGGCCTGTGCCAGCACGCGGCCCACCGACAGGCACACATCGAGACCGACCACGTCCGCCAGCTCGATGGGACCCATGGGCATGCCGAAATCCACGCTGCAACGGTCGATGACCTGCGCCGGAATGCCCGACTCCAGCGCCGCCAGCGCCTCGTTGATGTAGGGCATCAGGATGCGGTTGACGACGAACCCCGGGGCGCTGCGGCAGGGCAGCGGCAGCTTGTCGAGCTTGCGTACGAAGGCCAGGGCCGCGGCCTCGACCTCGGGTCGCGTGCCGCTGCCGCGCACGACTTCGATGAGCTGCATCTGCGCCACGGGGTTGAAGAAGTGGACGCCTGCCAGCCGGCTCGGATCGGTGAGCTTTTCCGCCAGCGTTTCGGTCATGATGCTGGAGGTGTTGGTCGCGAGCAGCGCGCCCGGTTTCATCTGCGGCTCGAGCTGCGCGTACAGGCTGCGCTTGGCATCGGCATTTTCGAAGATGGCCTCGATGACCACGTCGGCTTCGCGCACACCGGCACCGGCGACATCGGGCTTGAGCCTCGCCAGCGCCGCGCCCACCGCCGCAGGCTCCTTCAAGCGCTTCTCGAACAGCGCCCGCGCGCGCTCCATGGCGGGCCGGATCAGCTCCTCGCTGCGATCCTGCAGGGTGACGTTCAAACCCCGCAGTGCACCCCAGGCGGCGATGTCGCCACCCATCACACCGGCGCCGACGACATGCAGCGCCCGGCACTCGAAGGAGGGCTTGCCGCCCAGGCCCTTGAGACGGTCCTGCAACAGGAATACGCGCACGAGGTTGCGGGCGGTGGGAGACACCATCAACTCGCCCAGCGAGCGAACTTCCGCATCCATGCTCGCCTGGCCCGATGCCCCATGCCGGCGCCACAGGTCGATCATCGCGTAGGGCGCGGGGTAGTGATCCCGCCGGGCCTTGCGCTGGACCGTGGCCTCGATCTGGCGGGCGATGAACGGCCGTACGAAGCCCAGGTTGAGCAGCTTCTCGACGAAAGGGGCGCTGCCGCGCGCCGGCTTGTCCCGCAGCAAGGCACGCGCCGCATCCAGGGCCTCGGCCGGCGTCGACAGCCGGTCGATGAGGCCGATGGCCAGCGCATGGTCGGCCTTCACCGGCTTGCCGGTGAGCATCATGTCCATGGCGGGGCGCACGCCCACGAGCCGGACGCTGCGCACCGTGCCGCCGAAGCCCGGATGGATGCCGAGCTGGACTTCCGGGAATCCCAGGCTGAGCTTCCCATCGTCCACGCCGACGCGGTAGGTGCAGGCCAGCGCCAGTTCCAGCCCGCCGCCCAGCGCGAAGCCCTGGATCACGGCAACGCTGGGGCAGGGCAGGGCTTCGAGACGGTCGAAGACGCGATGGCCGGTGCGCATCGCCCCTGCCGCCTCGGCCGGCGTGCGCATGCCGGTGAATTCCTTGATGTCCGCGCCCGCGATGAAGCCGCTCTTCTTGGCCGAAGTGACGACCAACCCCCTGGGGGATCGGGCCTCGACCTCCGCGAGCCGTTGATCGAGTTCGGCGAGAACGCCCTGCGACAGCACGTTCGCACCGGTGTTGGGCTTGTCCATGGTGAGCCAGGCGAGCCCGGCTTCATCGAATTTCAGGTTCCAGCAAGCGGGCGCATCGGGCATGGCAGTGTCTCCGGCGGCTTCAGGCGGCCGCCTCGTTCACGGTGAAATCGCACAGCAGGGGCAGGTGATCGGACAGGCGAATGTCCGGGATGGTGAATCTGTCGATCCGGATCTGCTGGCTGTGGAGGATGAAATCCAGCTCCTTGCGAGGATTGCGGCTCGGATAGGACGGCAGGCGCTGGGCGTTGGCGCTGGTGAGACCGGAGGCGCGCATGAACAGGTAGATCTCGTGCTCGCCCCAGAAGGTGTTGAAGTCACCCGCGACGATGACCGGCTTCGCGGAACGGCTCACCAGCTCGTGCAGGTAGCGCAGCTGGTACTGACGGTGGCGGAACTTCAGCGACAGGTGCACGAGGAAGATGGCCACCTCGTCCAGCTCGAGTTCGATGATCAGCCGCTTGATGCCGGTGTCGAAGTAATGGAAGCGCTCCCCGCGCACGCTGGGTGCGGCCAGGAAGGCGTTCGACTGCTTGCGCACGATGGGCACGAGCTGGTTGAGCGAGGCGATACCGTACTTGCACTCGTAGGTGGAGTAGTGACCCAGCGACCGGGCGATGACGTCGGCCTGGTTGACCATGCCCGAGCGGATCGAGCCGGTGTCCACCTCGATGAGACCCACGACGTCAGGCTGCTCATGCTTGATGAAGTCGGTGATCTGGCGCAGCACCATCGGGTTCGATCGCAGGTAGCCCGCACCGGGAACCGGCAGATGGAACGCCGGGCCGACGCCGGTGGCGTATCGGATGTTATAGATTAGCAGTCGCACCGCAGGATTGTATCGGCGCCACACCGGTTGCGCATGGTCTTCGTCCGGTTAAACTAACCTCATGGCTGGCCCCCGGGATCCCATTCGAGTCTTCGTCTGCCACACATGGGCGGAGAACGATGACTACTCGCGCGTGTTCGAATACCTGGAAGCGCCGGGCAATTTCTACTACCGCAACACCAGCGAGCCGCATCTCAAGCGCCCCATCGACAAGGAGGCCCAGCGCGAGGATCTGCGCCGGCAGATCGCCGCGGCAGAGGTGATCATCGTCACCCCCGCCGTCTACCGCGAGCAACCGGACATCGTGGGCTTCCAGCTCACGTTCGCGAAAGCTGCGGACAAGCCGGTCGTCGCGCTCGAGCACTTCGGTTCGACGGAAGTCTTGCCCAAGGGCATCACCGAGTTTGCCGACGAGGTGGTGGGCTGGAACGATCGCCAGTTGACGGACGCGTTACGCCGTCAGGCGCGTCATGAAGACACGACGCGCTGGGACACCATCGAGTTCAAGCTCGACTGACGCTGGCGATGGTGGCCGGGATGTCGATGTCAGGGTGCAGCGGCACGATCGAGGCCGTCTGCTTCACCGGAACCTGCGCCGCCCCGTTCATCGCACCGTAGATCTCCACGATCATCGCGGCGCATTCGTCGGCTTCGTGGTTCGACATCTTCCGCACGGAAGCAGCCACCGGGTCTTCTCCGGGCAGGGGCTTCACGCTGCTCAGCGACTGCACGACCTTGATGAAATTCGCGCGCGCTTCACGGGGAATCTGCTCTTCCTTGAGATCGGCGAGGTAGCGGCGAAAGGCCCCGGCCAGCCGGCTCTTGATCGGCGTGGAGCGGACCAGCTCAAGCGTGGCCGAATGAAAGCATTCCCATACGTTGCTCATAGCGAGGATGCTTAATGTAATTTGTTAGGTTTTTATGGCCGGATCTATCTTGTTAAATCAAGGCACTGCAAGGCGAATATACAAGAGAAATTACAAAACTCAATGCGGAATTATCCAAGCCAATTCACAGAAGACAGCAATGAAAGGCTTGAAAGATGTTTATCGACCAATTTATGGAAAGTCATCCCAACTTATTGTGAAATCGGAAGATTATCTCCTCGCAAGGATTGCCGCGCCATCTGCAGGGCCTGGTTGCCGAGTTGCTGTGCGCTGATGCTCTCGCGGGCGAAGGTTCCCGCCCTGGCGGTGCTCAACCGGATGATGCCGTGCATGAACCCCCACAGCGCCAGGGCAGTGACCAGGGGGTCGCCGATGTCTGGTCGGATGGTCTCGTCCTCCATGCCGCGTTCCAGTGCCGCGACCATGATGGACATCCTTTCCGCCTGGCCCTGCCTGCACGCCTCGAGGTGGCGGCTGCCCGGATCATCAGCGCTCAACAGCGATTCGACCATGGCGATGGCATTGAAGTAGACCGGGAATTCCTGTGCGAAAGCCAGGAAGGCGCGACCGATGGCGATGATCTGCTCCAGTCCCTTGCGATGGCGGGCCGCCGCCTGGGTGAAGCGTTGCGTGAGTTGCTGCCCGGCGCGCTCGGCGATGGCGAACTGCAGCTCGGCCTTGTCCTTGAAGTAGAGGTAGACGAGCGCCCGCGACAGGCGCGCGTGCCGCGCGATCTGCTGCATCGTGGCGGCATCGAACCCGACCTCGGCGAACACCTCCTCGGCCGCATCGATGATCTCGCGGCGTCGCCGTTCCTTCTCCTCGATGCGGCGGCCTGCCGTCGTCAAGGCGGCTGATCCAGTGTCGACTCGGCGCAGTGGCCTGTCTGCCAATATCCCAGCACTTCGCCATTGCCCGACAGGACCTCGATGGGTGCATCGTCGCAGCCCAGCCGCGAGAAGGCGGCGATGGAACGCGAGAACGCCGGCGACACCGCGCCCGGCGTGGAATCCGCGGGCGCCGGCTCGAAGCTCGTGATCCGGGAGCTGCCGGGGGGCACGTTGCAGTAGAAACGTGCGCCGTCCGCATCACGAAGTTCCAGCGCGAGTTCACCGCCTGGTGCGGTTGAGACGTGCGTGACGCTGGCGCCGTCCATCTGCGAGCGCGCGAGGCAGGCTCGAAGCGCCGGCAGACTGTCGTACAGCCTCGAGGACCAGTCCGACGCGGCAACGCTGGTTTCGGCGGGAGTGCGGGCGCAACCGGTCGCGGTGCGCCCGTCGATCTCGACACTCGCGTTCATGGCATGCGCTTCATCACCGCAGGGACCGGCAGTGAATGTCAACCGAACGCTCCTGGCTGGCGGGCCCATCGAAAAAACAGCTGAGCCCACCGAAGTTCTGGATTTCGCGGCCGGGTAGAGGTGACTCGTTCCCTCGAAATCCTTGACCAATACAGAACCGGCATCGACGCGTACGAGCCACTCGGGTGTGGTACCGGTTGCTAGAATGGGCGGTGCCGTGGTGACCGGTACCAGGGCCGCCTGCGAACTTCCCGGCGATGTGGGCCCCGTGGGCGGCGTCGGCGAGCTTGCGGAGGACGAGGGGGTGGGGGTGGGCGCGACCTGATCGCGCTGGCCACAGGCGAGCAGCAGGGCCGCGGTGGCGAACGACAACATCAACGACATAGGACGATTCATGCACGAAATGATACTCGAAGCCCGCTGGATCCCGACGGGTGGCGCATGCTGAGCAATATCGAAATCGCGCAGGGCGCGAAGATGAAGCCGATCCTGCAGATCGCGCGCGATCGTCTCGGCATCGAGGAAGAGCATCTGGAGGCCTATGGCCGGTTCAAGGCCAAGGTCTCGCTCGAGTGCATCGACAAGCTCAAGGGACGTCCCGACGGCAAGCTGATCCTGGTGACCGCAGTGTCGCCAACTCCGGCGGGCGAGGGCAAGACCACGACCACCGTCGGGCTGGGCGATGCGCTGAATTACATCGGCAAGAAGGCCATCATCTGCCTGCGTGAACCGGCATTGGGGCCGGTGTTCGGCGTGAAGGGCGGTGCGGCCGGTGGCGGCTACTCGCAGGTCGTGCCGATGGAGGACATCAACCTGCACTTCACGGGGGACTTCTCTGCGATCTCCCTCGCACACAACCTGCTCTCCGCGCTCATCGACAACCACATCCATTTCGGCAACGAGCTGAAGTTCGATTCGCGCCGCATCGCCTGGCGGCGCGTGGTGGACCTGAATGATCGCGCGCTGCGCAGCATCACCGTGGGACTCGGCGGTCCCGCCAACGGCTTCACGCGCGAGGACGGCTTCGACATCGTGGTGGCCTCGGAGATCATGGCGATCTTCTGCCTCGCCACCAGCCTCAACGACCTCAAGGAGCGTATCGGGAATATCGTCATCGGCACCTCGATGAGCGGCGAGCCCATCCTCGCCCGCCAGCTGAACGCACACGGCGCCATGACGGTGCTGCTGAAGAACGCGCTGGCGCCGAACCTGGTGCAGACGCTGGAGAACAACCCGGCGTTCATCCATGGCGGCCCGTTCGCCAACATCGCCCATGGCTGCAATTCCGTGATCGCCACGAAGACGGCGCTCAAGCTGGCCGACTACGTCGTCACCGAAGCAGGCTTCGGCGCTGATCTCGGCGCGGAGAAGTTCGTCGACATCAAATGCCGCAAGGCCGGTCTCGTGCCCTCGGCCGCGGTGATCGTCGCCACGGTCCGGGCGCTGAAGTTCCACGGCGGCGTGCCGGTGGCGGAAGTCGGCAAGGAGAACCTGGATGCATTGAAGGCGGGCCTGGTGAATCTCGAGCGCCACGTCGACAACGTCAAGAACCACTACGGCATTCCCTGCGTGGTATCGATCAACCATCGCGCTGAGGACACAGACGCCGAGGTGAAGCTGCTGATCGACTCGATGGGACAGAAGGGCGTCAAGGTGATTCTGGCACGGCATTTCGCCGAAGGCGGCAAGGGTGCCACCGAGGTTGCGCAGGAAGTGGTCAAGCTGTGCGAGCAGCCGAGTGCGTTCAAGTTCGTATACGAGGACCAGGCCACGTTGTGGCAGAAGATGCGCACCGTGGCGCGGACCATCTATCACGCCTCCGACATCAGCGCGGACACGAGCGTGCGCCGGCAGATCCAGAAGCTGCAGGACGCGGGCTACGGGCACTATCCGATCTGCGTGGCCAAGACGCAGTATTCGTTCTCGACGGATCCGGCGCTCAAGGGCGCGCCCACGGGCCATATGGTCAACGTACGCGAGGTACGCCTGGCGGCCGGTGCGCAGTTCATCGTGATGATCTGCGGGGACATCATGACCATGCCCGGACTGCCGCGCGTGCCCTCGGCGGCGAACATCGACATCCTGCCGGATGGCAAGGTGGTCGGGCTGTTCTGAGCGTGGCAGGTGATGTTCGACGGGGCCGCCGTGGGCGACTGCAGCGGCCATTTTGTCAGCGACGTTTCCGGCCGATCAAGTTCGACATGGGTTGTCTGAGCCAGGAGGGCTGCCGGCTCCGTCGGGCCTTCGAGGCCGGCTTTCGGCCAGACGAGCTTCTCGGCAACGTAAATCCAACCGGCTCGAAGCGACCATTTGAAACTGCGATAATTGCCGATCGGAGGACATTGCAGAGCGCTGGAATGGATGCTCCAAATGTAGAAGTTGGTCGCGAAGAAGCAAAGCAACGTGAAGCGCTGAACAAAGCTTTCGCTGTGGAGCTCAAAAAACGCGTCAAGGGGACACCATGGCGCGTGTCGAATGGCGTTTTGTTCCGCGAACTGGATGGCTGGTTTCTCTCGGCGCCGGCCGCGATCTGGGCGTTACGCAGAAAGACGCAAGTCGAGCTGCAGTGTAAGCCTATGTCCGTCGACCCCATTTTCTGGGAAGTCGTCGAAACCGAATCAAATATGACTATGCCGCTGTCGTTTCGGTACCACGGCGCGTGGACCTGTAGCACGCCACCGTTGATCGAGCATGAACTCGACGAGAAAAACTTAGATCCCCGCGAAATCGCTGATGAGGCTTTGTTGTGGCTAAGCACTCAACAGGAGCAGTTCAAATCCTGGACCGTGCTTGTCTTCTTGGATCGGATGCAAACGCATCCTCGTGCGAACTCGTACATTGCCACCGTCGTCTGCACATTGTTCCTGCTCGAAGAATTTGTCCGAGCTGAGAAACTTTGTCGAGACGCCATAGGACGGGGCGACTCGTGCGGCTTTTCGATGCACCGCACGTCTGGGGCAAGCCAAACCTTTCCGGAACTCGCGCTTGAATGGTTGAAAAGGAAACGTACGTCATTTCATTGAGTGCCGTACCACATTCTGGCTTTGACCTAAGAATCGCAATCCGGCTTTCGCCGGCACCGGTTGCACAGTGGGCCCGTCGGCTGGCCCGAGAGCGGACGTCCACTGAATTCCGGTTTGGGTAACAATTGAAGACCCTCAATCAACGACCGTCCAATTAAACAACTCTTGAAAATCGCTGAAACAGGCCGAGCAAATCCAGCGACGTAGGTCCGAGAGTCGTGTATCCGTGTGTAAGTATCCCCGGAAAGGTCCATCCAGGCGGCGCAGTAAGACGAATCCGCTTCCGCAAAGCGGCCGCTGGTGCGGGTCGGCTCCGGGTCAGGAAGCTGAAGTCCTGGTGAAAGGCTCATGATCGGTAATTCACCGTTTAGGCGGTCACGAATGACTTGGTTTCGGTGTGCCTACTGCAATCTTTCGTCATTCAATTCCGTATCTCGGATCGCTTTCTTGAGCACATCACCCAAACTGTTAACGGCTGTCGGAAACCGCTCGATCTTGGCTGCCGAAGTGCGGGTTTTTCGGACGACATCAGCGACCGTCAGGCATTGACCGCGTTGCGATCCAAATCGTATCCGGAAGTTTTTCGTTTTCAATCAAGAGATTGTTTAGCGAGAGGATTGAAGAAACACGTCAGCAACGCAAGTTACATGCCAGGAATTTTCCGAAACGCGCTGATCGCCAGAAAAGCGCGGATCTCAACAGCCATCAACACAAACTATCTGTCGAATTCAAGTGCCCTCGGTGTGATCGAATTTCCAAACTTCGTAATCCCACATTGATGAATGTCGGAGTCCCAATGTTGATTTCGGGATTCTCGTTCCTGATTTTGTATTTCGTTCTGCTGCACGGTAGCGCACGGATTTGGGTCGAATTGCTCCCGACTATTTCCGGAATCTTGGTAGCGGACGTGGCCTTATGGCTCATCGTCTCCAGATTTTCCGTCGTTTCGACGGAGCCTAAGAGAGTTCGACGATGCTCTGGAACCCGCCGAAGATCATCCGCTTGCCATCGAACGGCATGGCATTCGAAGCCGGGTGCATTCGTGGGTCGGCCATGGCCTTCGCGAATCCGACATCCCGTGCCGCCTTCGATTGCCATTCGATCCAGCCAAAGACCACCGATTCGCCTGGCTCTCGCTTGACGGCCAGGGGGAACGACGTGAGGTTGCCTTCGGGCACATCGTCGGCCCAGCAATCCACGACGCGCAGCGCACCGCAGTCCTTGAAGACCTGGTCGGTGGTGCGTGCAAACTGCAGGTACTTCTCGCGATTCGCGTCGGGCACAGCAGCCACGAAGCCATCGATGTACGACATGGAAGCCCCTCGGGTTGAAATCTCGCAAATGCGAACCTGAAGGGTATGTCAGTTGATGGGAACTTGGTTGACCCTGCCTGCCGAGACCAACTGTCGGGCACGAAACGTTCCCGCGGAAACGTCGCTATCGTCGCCACGTGAGCAGAAGCGCCTTCGCACCTGACACGAGTGCGACGATCGCGATCCCGGCGAGCAGCAGGATTCCGGATCCCGAGATCCCCAGGATCAGCATCAGCAGCAGGAATCCCAACAGGGCCAGGAGTGCAACGCGGAACTTGTAGCGACCGGGTGCGTCCCGGCACTCGCGCTCGAGCCGGGCGACCAGTGTGTTGAACCGCGACTCGTCCATGTCGACGATATCGTCCTCTGGCGGCCGCCGCATCCCTTGCGGCGGCGTTCCGTTAAAACTTGTAGCTCAGATTCAAACTGATCACCCGCGGCCGCAGCGGCGTCTGCGCGACGATGAACTGCTGCGTGCTGGTGAACAGCGCGGCGTTCGAATTCGACAGATTTTCGCCGACCACCGATGCGCTCCACGAATCCTTGGAGAGTCCGATCGCCGCATCGTAGGTCGAGTATGCCTCGTTCTCGAACCGGAGCCTGCCGGTGGTGATGATGCCATCCGCCGCCAGCGCCGGGTTGGAGCCGGCCTGGGTGAACGAATGGGCAACGTGCATGGCGCCCACCTGCACATAGGCGTTGTAGTCGCCGGCCGTCCAGTCGTAGCGGGCCCGGAGGGAGAACTGCATCGGCGGTGAGTTTGCGGTCGGGGAGCCGATCGGACCGAATGGATTGGTCACGTCCACGCAATTCGCGCCGGTGGCATCGCAGTTCTTCGTGATCGGATTGCCGTAGTTCCCGCTCTTCGGCTGGCCGTAGGATCCGTCGTTGTTGGCGATCAATGTCGGCGAATTGGTCTGCTTGCTGCGGTTCCACGAAGCGGCGGCCTGCAGCGTCAGGCCCGGCACGACCTTTGCGATCAGCGAAGTCTCGATGCCCTTCAAGTCGAAGTTCTGGCCATTCGTGTTGTAGAACACGTTGCCGACCAGACCGGGGTTGAAGAACGCCACCTGCACGTTATCCCATTTCTCATGGTAGATGGCGCCGTTCCACTGCAGGCGGTGATCGAGGAACTCTGCCTTCCAGCCGATCTCCTGATTGTCCAGCTTGTCCGATTGGTAGGACTTGGGTACCGCGTACTGTGGAATGCCATCCGGGCCGTACGCGTGCAGCGCGCCGCCGTTCTGGTTGAATCCGCCTGGCCTGAACCCTTGGGAGAAGGTGTAGTACAGCATGATGTCGGGCGTGACGTGCCAGGACAGGTTCACCCTGCTCTTCCAGCCCGATTCGGTGTCCTGGAGATTCGCGCCATCGAGGTCATATCCGTTCTGGCCGTCGAGACAGCCCAACGCCGGGGCGCCCTGCTGGAAGCAGTAGAAGCTGATCGCGACATTGCCCTTCAGGGAGTTCTTGAACTTGAAATGGCGGGTGCCGGCTGTGAACGTCAACACCTTTGGAACGATGTCGAAGTCGAATGAGACAAAGAACGCGGTCTGCTTGACCTCACGCACGTCGTCCTGGAAGAACGAACTGTTGATATCGCGCACTCCGGGCTCCTGGATGGTCGTTCCCGGATACTGCCCGATGGGCGTGAAGCAGTCGGAATTGCCGGGGTCCACGCCCGCCGGGCCGTTCGTGGTGCACGGCGGCACCGTCTTGTAGCGCCAGTCGCTCTGGTCGTAGAGCTTGTTCTTCTCGAGATACACACCGGCGATGCCGCGCGCCCGCCAGTCATCGGGCGTGGACAGGCGGAATTCATGCTGCCAATGCTGGTTCTGCTCTTTGGCGCGCCAGATCACCTGCGGCGAGAAACAGGTCGAGGGATGAAAGGCCGAGGCACCATAGCACTGGTAATAGTCGGCGTAGAAGCCGCGTGCGTAATTGGTGTAGTCACCGATCTGCTCGACGCGGCGTGTCAGATAGCCGCCCGTGTATACGGCGCGCAGCGGACCGAACTTGCCGTTGAGCGTCCAGGCGGTGTTGGAGAACTTGTCCTTGTTGTACGAGGAGTTGAATAGCGTGACTTCCAGCGGCCGCAAGGCTTCGCCGTTCGAGCCATTCGGCTGCTGGTAGAACACCCCGTCCGCCTGCATGTTCTGCCAGGACTGCGACAGCAGGAAGTCCCAGTCATCGTTGAACTTGAACAGCCCCTGCACCCGGAAGCCCTTGTAGGTCACCGGGTTGATCGCCGTCGCCGCGATGGCGTTGTTGTTCACGCTGATGGCATTCGGCGGCACGCACCAGCCGGCATTGGGCCTGCCATCCGGACAGTTGCCGCCGGCATCGGCGGGATAGTTGGCGTAATGGATGCCCACGTCGGTGTTGCGGCGGGTGAACGTGGCAGGAACATTGTCGATGTAGCCACCGCGGTGATCGCTGTAGATCACCCCGCGCACCGCAAGCTTGTCGGCGATCAGGGGCAGGTTCAGCATCGCCGTGAGGTCCGAGTTGGCATCGCCGTGGGCGGTGGTGCCGTAACCGGCCTTGACGCTGCCTTCCGTGATGTTGATCTTCGGCTGGTTGGTGATGTAGCGGATCATGCCCGCCTCGGCGCCCGAGCCGAACAGCGTGCCCTGCGGGCCTTCGAGCACCTCGATACGTTCGATGTCGGCCGCGTACACATCGAGGTTGCGTCCCGGCAGTTGGCCGGACTGGTTGTCCAGGTAGATGGCGACGTTCGGAAAGGCCGCAGTGGTGCCGCTGCCCTGGCTCGGTTGCGCGCCAGCAGACAAGCCGCGCATGAAGATCTCGTTCTGGCCCGGCCCGTTGTTCGCGGAAGTGACGTTTGGCAGGTACTTGATGTAGTCGTCGAAGGTCGCCACATGCAGATCGGCGATGGTCCTGCCGGTGAACGCCTGCATCGAGATCGGCACGTTCTGCATGCTCTCCGAGCGCCGCTGCGCGGTGACGACGATCTCGCCGAGTGCCTCGCCCTCGGTGTCAGCGGGCGCCGCGATGGCGGCCGCCGTCAGTCCCACCGATGCGCCGCCGAGGATGGCGGCAATGGTGCGCGACAGGGTCTGGTTCATGAGCGGTTCTCCGTTGCTTCTGCGGTTCGAATACCGGCTGCGGGTCGGCACAGGCATTCGGGGTACATTCCGGCAACGCAGTCCATGCGCTCGAGCGCGCCTTCTTGCGTGATGGACGATTTATCCCCAATCCCCTGCCGCTGACCGGCGGGCTCATCGTGCGCGTGCACGCAAGCCATGCTGCAGCCGCTTTATTGGGCGGATATTACCATTCCCCGTCATCGTCCCGGTAGCCGCGCCGCGGGCGGCCGGTCAGCGAGGGTGGCTCAAGCCCCAGACGAAAGCAGACAGCGCCGAGAGCTGCGCATCATCGAGCGTGCCCCCGCCGAGGGCCGGCATGGGAGAGCGGTATTGCCGGGGAGCGGCAACGCCCTGTTCGATGGTTCGACGAATGCCGGCGACGCTCCCGTCGCTCCACAGCCACTGGCGATCGGTGAGATTGGGGCCCAGGGGGCTTCCGCCACCCGTGGCGCCGTGGCACCCCACGCAGCCCGCGCCACCCTCCTCTCCTCGATAGAGCCTCGCGCCCCGCTCCACCGTCTCGCGGGTGGCGCCCTGCGGAACGCTCAGTGTCCGCGGATCAACCGTCATTGCCGGGTGTGCCGTCACGGGCATCGAGGCGGCGGGACACGGCACATCCGCATCGGCAAGGCTGCCGTCACCACCACCCCGATAGGTGATGCGATAGATGCGGCCGCGCGCATCATCCGACACGAACAGCGCACCATCCGGCGCGATCGCAAGCCCGGCCGGCCGGTGACTCGCGCCCTCGGGCGAGCGATCGGCGCCCGCGAATCCGTCCGCGAAGATCTCGCATCGGGGGGACGTTGCTCCTGCGCCCACCGACTGATACACGAGGTTGTAGCCTGCCTGTGGATAGGGCGCGCGGTTCCACGAGCCATGGAAGGCGATGAACAGTCCTCCCCGGTATCGTGCGGGAAACTGCTCCTGCCCGTAGTACACCATGTCATCGGGCCCCCAGTGGGCCGGGAAGACAGCCAGCGGAGCGACCTTTCCTGCGCAGCGCCCCACGGCCTTGCCGCCATCGCCACCGTACTCGGGTGCGAGCACGAGGTGGCCCCGCGTTGGATCGAAATAGCAGTACGGCCAGCCGTAATCCGCCCCGGGCTGCAATTGCATCACCTGCTCGGCCGGCAGCGTGGCCTCCTCCTCCGGCTGGTACAGGCGTGGCCAACTCGAGTGCAACTGGTCCCGTCCATGCTGGGTCACGTAGAGGTGACCTTGCGCATCCTGCGCGAGCCCCTCGGCGTTGCGGATGCCCGTTGCGTAGCGGCTCGCAGCGGAGAACTTCTGGTTCGTCGCGTTCGCCTCGAAGCGCCAGATGCCACCGCGCGTCTCGAGTTCGCGGCAGGGATCGGTGCCCGGCACCTCGCGCTGGCGGTTGCGGGCCTGGCAGGCATTGCTCGCGCTGGCGACATCGACGAACAGGTTTCCCTTCGCGTCGATGATGAAGGGATGCATCGGATGATCCCCGCCCAGCGGCAGTCCGGACACCACGGTGACGGGCTCGTCCTTGGGCGTGATGCCCTGTGCCGGCAGATCATATCGCTCGATGCGATCGTCGATCTCGGCATACAGCCGGCCCTTCCAGACGGCGATCCCGGTTCCTCCGGCGCCTGTCGGCGGGGTCGCACCGAAGCGCTCGATCTGATCGGCGCGGTCGGGTGAGGCGGTGGACTTCAGCGCCACGAGGAACCCACCGGGATGCAAGGGCGAATTGGGAAAGTATTCACCGGACCAGGTATTCACATACAGGACACCGTTGGGCGCCACGGCCAGGTGACGTGCATGGCCGAGACCATCGGCGAACACCGTGGCACAAAAGCCCCGCGGCAGCGTGAGTCCGGCGTTGCCTTCCGGACATGCCGCGGTTCCGGGCGCCGGGGCCGCCAACAGCCTGCCGGTGGGGCCCTGAGGCATGCACGCCAGGAGCATGGCCAGCGCCGCCATTACCATCCAGTTTCGCCACGACGTGGTCATCATTCCCATCCTTTGCCGTTCTCCAGGACCCGACGCGCCGCAACTGCGATGCGCTGCGATCGGCGCTATTCTATCCCGATGGTTTCCCGACTGGTACGCGCGGCCTGCCCGCACGATTGCCCGGATACCTGCGCGCTGCAGGTGCTTGTTGAGGACGGCGTTGCCGTTCGCGTGCAGGGTGACCCTGAGCATCCGCCGACCAATGGCGTGCTGTGCACGAAAGTGGCCCGCTATCCCGAGCGGACCTATCACGCGCAGCGACTGCTCACGCCGCTTCGCCGCGCGGGGCCCAAGGGCAGCGGCCGGTTCGTGGAGGTGAGCTGGGACGAGGCGCTGGATGACATCGCCGCCCGCCTCGCGCAGATAGCCGGCCGTGATGCGCAGGCCATCCTGCCCTACAGCTACTCCGGCACGCTGGGCCTGATCCAGGGCGAGGCGATGGCGTCGCGATTCTTCAATCGGCTGGGAGCCTCCCGCCTCGAGCGGACCATCTGTGCCAGTGCCGGTGCGACGGCGCTGAACCTCACTTATGGCAGCCGCGTCGGCATGCACGTGGAGCATTACGCCGAGAGCGCGCTGATCCTGATCTGGGGCAGCAACAGCATCACCTCGAACCTGCATTTCTGGGGCATCGCGCAGCGCGCCAGGCGAGCGGGCGCGAAGCTCATCTGCATCGACCCGCGCCGCACCGAGACCGCCGACCGCTGCCATCAGCACATCGCGCTCCTGCCAGGCACGGATGCCGCGCTGGCGCTGGGCCTGATCCATCAGTTGATCGCCCGCAACCTGCTCGATGAGGACTACATCGCGCAGTTCACCGATGGCTTCGACGAATTGCGGGAGCGCGCCAGCAACTGGACCTCGGAAAGGACCGCGCACACCTGCGGCATCACGGCGGCCGAGGTCGAGGCGCTGGCGCAGGACTATGCCACGCTGCGACCGGCAGCGATCCGCCTGAACTACGGCATGCAGCGCGTGCGCGGTGGCGGCAACGCCGTGCGCCTGATCGCGGCCCTCCCCTGCCTCACTGGCGCCTGGCGTCACCGCGCGGGCGGCCTGCTACTGTCATCCTCCGGCTGGCCCCGTGTCCGCCGCGCGATGCTCGAACATCCGGAACTCCTGCCATCGCCCGCGCCGCGCATCATCAACATGAACACCATCGGCGATGACCTGCTGCGCGAATCCTCGCCGCAGTTCGGTCCACGCGTGGAATGCCTGTTCGTCTACAACAGCAATCCGATGGCGGTCGCGCCGGACTCGGCCCGCGTCGAGCAGGCGCTGCGGCGCGAGGACCTGTTCACGGTGGTGATCGAGCAGTTCCAGACCGACACCGCCGACCTTGCGGATTACCTGCTGCCGGCCACGACGCAGCTCGAGCACTTCGACGTGCATACGAGCTATGGCCACACCTACGTGCTGGTCAACGAGCCGGCGGTCGCACCGCGCGGCGCCGCGCGCTCGAACAGCGACATCTTCCGGGCGCTGGCCTCACGGCTCGGATTCCGCGAGCCCTGCTTCGCCGAGACCGATGAGCAGATCGGTGCGCAGGCCTTCGAGGACATCGACTTCAGCCAGCTTCGCCGGGACGGCTGGGTGCGCCTGCCGGTGCCGGATGCGCCGTTCGCGCAAGGCCGATTCCCGACGGCCAATGGCCGGGCGCAGTTCGCGCCGGCCGGGGTGGGTGCCGCGGATTTCGTCCCGCCGTGGGAGTCCGCGCAATCGGCACCCGCGCTTGCGGCGCGCTATCCGCTGGCGATGATCTCCCCGCCGGCCCGGAACTTCCTGAACTCCACCTTCGTCAACGTGATGAGCCTGCGCGATATCGAGGGTGAGCCGACGCTCGAGATCCATCCGGACGATGCGAGGCCACGCGACGTCCGGAACGGGACGATGGTCCGGATCTTCAACGACCGCGGCGAGTACCGCTGCCGCGCCAGCGTCAGCGAGCGGGCGCGCCGGGGAGTCGTCGTGTCGCTGGGCGTCTGGTGGCGCAAGCTGGGGCCCGCGGGAACGAACCCCAATCAGCTCACGCATCAGGGACTCACCGACCTCGGCCGCGGCGCGACCTTCTACGACTGCCTCGTGGAAGTGGCGCCGGCCCCCGCGGGGTAGTTCAGCCCGTCGTCTGGGCGCGAAGCTGGGTCTCGGAGTCGGCGAGTACGCGGCGGGTCTTGGGCGCGATCCATCGTTCCACATCGTCGATGACGGTGAACACCGCCGGCACGATGACCAGCGCGTCAGCAGGGTCGAGGTGATCAGTCCGCCGATCACGGCGATGGCCATGGGCGCCCGGAACGAGCTGTCCCCGCCCAGCCCCAGCGCCACGGGCAGCATGCCCGCCACCATCGCCACGGTGGTCATGACGATGGGCCTCGCCCGCTTGTGGCCTGATTCGCGGATGGCCTCGAGGCGGGGTTTGCCGGCGCGCATTTCCTCGATGGCGAAATCGACCAGCAGGATGGAGTTCTTGGCGACGATGCCCATCAGCATGATGATGCCGATGACCACCGGCAGGGAAAACGGGATGTTGGTCAGCACCAGCGCCAGGGCCGCGCCACCCAGCGACAGCGGCAGGGCCGACAGGATGGTGATGGGCTGGAACACGCGGGCGAACAGCAGCACCAGCACCGCAAAGACCATCAGGACGCCCGCGCCGATGGCCAGCGCGAAGTTCGCGAACAGCTCATCCATGAACTCCGCCGTGCCCACCGGGACCAGGTGCACGCCTTGCGGCAGGTTCTTGAGCGCCGGCAGCGCATTGATCTTCGACATGGCATCGCCGAGCTGCGCCCGGGCGACAGGTCCGCTCGAGCGCGACACGTCGCGTCTGGTTGTGGCGCCTGACCGTCGAGGGTCCCTGTCCAAAGGTGACTTCGGCCACCTCGACTTCAACGCACGCTGGTCCTGCTGGCCGTGGGCAACGGAAGGTTCTCCAGGGTGGACAGATCACGGCGCGCCCCCTCGACGAGGCTCACGCGGATCGGTATCTGGCGGTCGGAAAGCGAGAACTTCGCACCGTATTGCGGCAGATCTCCGAGCGTCGCGATGCGGATGGTCTCGCTGATGCTCTCGACCGTGACGCCTAGCTGCGCCGCGATGTCCAGCCGCGGACGTACGACGATCTCGGGTCGCGGCAGGTCGCCATTGATCCGCGGGTCGCGCAGCTGCTTGAGCCCACGCATCTGCTCGAGCACCTTCACCGAGGTGTCGTGCACCAGCTTTGAATCATCGCCCGTGAGGTAGATGAGGATGTCGCGACCCGTGCCACCACCGTCCTGGCTCGCGAAGTTGATGCGCCCGTCGGGGATCTGGTTGAGCAGGGGTTGCATCTTCTGTTCCCATTGCTTCTGGCTCAGCTTGCGATCCTGCGGATTGACCAGCTGGATCCACAGCGAGCCGCGGCGCACGTCATCGTCGTCACCGATGGACTCGGTGACGGTGAGCACTTCGGGCTGGCGCCGAATGAGCGAGGTGGCCGTTGCCGCGACGCGGGAGGTGTCCTCGAGCGTCACGCCCGGTGGCAACTCGACGCTGAGCTGCGACATGGAGAAATCATCCGGCGGCACGAAGGCCCTCGGGACCAGCGAGCTCAGTCCCAGGGAGGCGATGAAGAAACCGACGCCGATGGCAATGCTCTTCCAGCGGTTGGTCACGCTCCAGTCGAGCATGCGCATGTACATCGTCATGAACGGCCCGTCGCGCTCGGCGTGCACGTCGCGCATGGTCAGCGTGAAGGCCGCGACCACCGGGGTGATCAGCCGCGCCACCAGCAGCGAAATGAACACCGCCATGGCGACGGTGAGGCCGAACTGCCTGAAGAACTGGCCCGACACGCCGGGCATGAAGCTGACCGGCAGGAACACCGCGATGATGGTGAACGAGGTGGCCACCACCGCGAGGCCGATCTCATCGGCGGCATCGAGCGCCGCCTGGTAGGCGCTCTTGCCCATGCGCATGTGGCGCACGATGTTCTCGATCTCCACGATGGCATCGTCCACCAGCACGCCGGCCACCAGCGACAGCGCCAGCAGCGTGATGCCATTCAGCGTGAACCCCATGAGCTGCATGAAGGCAAAGGTGGGGACGGCCGACAGCGGGATGGCGAGTGCCGAGATCGCCGTGGCGCGCCCGTTGCGCAGGAACAGCCAGACGACCACTACCGCCAGCACCGAGCCCTCGATCAGCGTGCTCATCGCCGAATGGTAGGTCGAGCGCGTGTGATCCACGGTGGTGAAGTTCTTGAGGAGTTTCACCTGCGGGTTCTCATCGACGATCTTCTGCAGTTCGCGGTCCACCTGGTCGGAAACCGTGACATCGGAGGTGCCCTTGGACTTGGCCACGCCGAAAGTCACTGCGGAACGTCCGTTCAGTCGGGCGATGCTGCGCACCTCGGCCACGCCATCACTCACCTCGGCGATCTCGTTCAGGCGCACGTAGCGGTCGCCGGAGAGGTAGATGTGGGCGTTGCCCAGATCTGCGGCGCTCTTCGCGCCGCCCCGCACGCGGATGGACTGCTCCGCCCCGCCGATCTGCGCGCGTCCGCCCGGCGCGTCCAGGTTGATGGCACGCAACTGCTGGTTGACCGCCACTGCCGTCAGACCCAGCGCCTGCATGCGGGCCGGGTCGAGATTGACCCGGATCTCGCGGTCGACTCCGCCGAACCGGAACACCTGCGCGACGCCGTTGATGCTGAGCAGCCGCTTGGTGATGGTGTTGTCGACGAACCAGCTCAATTGCTCGAGCGTGAGTCCGGTGGTCGTCACCGAGTAGTACGAGAACGGGCCGCCATCGACATCCACACGTTGCACGCGCGGCTCATCGATGCCCTGCGGTAGCTGGCTGCGCACCTTGGCGACGGCGTCACGGACATCGTTCACCGCGCGATCGATGGGCGTTCCGATCTGGAACTCGATCATGGTGTCGGACACGCCTTCGGTGAGCCGCGAGGTGATGTTGTGGATGTTGCCGATGCTGGCGACCTGTCCCTCGATCTTCTGCGCGATCTGCGTCTCCATTTCCGCCGGCGCGGCACCGGGCTGGGTGACGTTCACCTGCACCAGCGGAAAGGAGATGTCCGGCTGCAGGTTGATCGGCAGCAGCTTGAAGGAGATGGCGCCGACCACGAACAGCACGACGAACAGCACGATCGGGATGATCGGGTGCCGGATCGCCCAGGCGGAAATGTTGCGCATCAGCCGCCGCCCTTGCCGGCGACGTTCACGGGCTCACCCTCCTGCAGGAACGCACCCGCCGTGGTCACGACCCGGTCGGCGCTGGTGAGGCCCGAGGCGATGAGCACGCCCTGCGAGATGGTGCCGGCGACCTGCACGTCGCGATGCCGGGCCTTGCCTTCATGGTCGACGAGCATGACGTAATGACCGCGATCGTCGGTGAGCACAGCCGTCTGCGGCAGCACGGCCCGCTCCTGCCGGCTCACGGTGACATCGGCGCGGGCGAACCCGCCGGGGCGCAGGTTGGGGTCGGATTTCAGCGCAACTCGCACGCTGCCCATGCGCGTCTGCGGATCGATGACCGCGCCGAGCAGGCGGATCACGCCCTCGAACTCCTGCGAGAAGCCGGTCAGGCGCACGCTGGCCTTCTGGCCCACCTTGAGCAAGGGCAGATCCTGCTCCGATACCTGGCCGCGCAATTCCACTTCGCCGCCCTCGGAGAGCCGGAACAGCGCCGCGCCTCCCGGCGTCACGGTCTGGCCGATCTCCACGGCACGCGTGAGGAGCAGGCCGTCGGCCGGTGCGCGCACTTCCGTCCGGCCCAGGCGGGCCTGGGACTCGGCGAGTTGGGCGGCAGCGAGCTTGACCTTGGCATCCGCAGTGACGGCGGCGGACTTGCGTCGCTCGATTTCCTCCGCCGACAGCGCCCCGGAGGCGCGCACGCTCTCGGCGCGGCGATACTCCGCCCGCGCAAGATCGGCTTCCGCCCGCGCCTGTTCGAGCCCTGCGGCGAGGCTCGCCACCTGCGGCGCCACCACGGAGGTGTCGAGCCTGGCGAGCACCTGGCCTCGCTTGACGTGATCACCGGCTTCCACCAGCACCTTCGCGACGCGACCACCATCACCTTCCACACCGATCGGGATGTCGTAGCGCGCGCTGATGGTGCCGGTGATGGAGACCAGCGTGGGCGCCGCGCTGACGCCCACCGAGGTCACCGAGACCAGCGGGATGCTCGGCTGCTGGGGCTGCGAACCCTGCAGCACGGTCATGCTGAGGATGCGCCAGCCGAGGATGCCGGCCAGCAGAATGCCGCCCACGATCAACGCCGTGCGGATGTTCTTCGGCGTCACCCAGCCGGTGGTCGTGTCGGGATCCTGGTCGATGGAAATGCTCATGGCGTGTGGGCCGATCCTGTGCTCATCCGACACGCGCGAGGCGCGCCGGGTTCATTCGGCAACGCGGTCGATGATCAGTTCGCGCGCGCCATCCTGGCCGACATTGTACGTGAGTTCGCCGTACAGGTCCCCCGGGGATGGAGTCGGTTGACCGCTGAATGAGATGCGCGCGGCGATTCGCACAGGGTGTCCGGACCGAAGTGTCCGCCCCGGCACCATGGAGTCTTCCGCGGACAGCGAAACCGGTGTCGCCAGATCGGACACGTGCAGCCGCTTCACCGCCAGCGGAGGCCCGCGGACATCAGGCTCGCTGGCAAAGACGAACACCGCGGAATCCGGCTTCGCGCGCGCGCTGAGGGCGGCCGCGATCTTCACGTTCACGGTGGCGCTCGCCGCCTCGCCGGCGGCGGCGGGCTGCGCAGCGGGCGCGGTTCCCGGCGCGCCGCCCTGCAGTTCGGCGATGCGCGCATCCAGCATCTGCACGAGCTGCGGCGGCGGGTTCAGCGCCTTCAGCGCCACCCAACGGCTGCGGGCCTGTTCGACATCGCCACGACTGGCCGCGGCGAATCCGCCGAACAGCAAGGCGCGGGGATTCTGCGGGGCGATCTTCAGTGCGGATTCGAACATCTGCGCGGCGGGCGGGATGATGCGTCCGCCCGCGCGCATGGAGATCGCCTCTCCCATGCCGAGCAGGCTCTCCGCATCCTTGCCATCGCCCAGGCGCACCGCGTGATCGTATGCGGCAATGGCATCATCGAAGCGCTCGAGCGTGAGGTAGGACCTGCCGAGCATCAGCCAGCCCTGCAGGTCGTTGGGATTGGCCTGGAGCCTGGTTTCCAGCCGGCTGACCATGGCCGCGATCTGCGCCCCTTCGGGCGGCATCTGCTTCTGCCCGCTCCAGTCCCAGGTGGACCAGCGGGTGTACAGGAATCCTGACATCAGCAGGACGAGCATCGCTGCGATGGCCGGCGCCAGGCGGCGGCGATGTCCGCTGCGCAACAGCGGCCAGGCGATGACGAGCGCCGCGGCCAGCGCCATCACGGAGGCGATGAAGATGAAGAGGGTCACGGGCGATCAGGCCGGGGTGCCGGGCTCATCGTCCAGCGGCATTGCCGCACGTCGACGCATGATGCGCCACACCACGAGGATGCCGACGGCGAGCAGCACGAACGGCGCACCCCACAGCACGGCGGTCTTGGGTTCCAGTGGCGGGTTGTAGCGCACGAACTCACCATAACGTTCAGTCATGAAATCCAGGATCTGTTCATCGCTCTTGCCCGCGGTGAGCATCTGCTGCACCTGTCCGCGCAGGTCGCGCGCGAGGAACGCATTGGAATCTGCCACGGATTCGTTCTGGCATACGAGACAACGAAGCTCGCTGGTCAGACGCTCGTAGCGGGCCTGCAGCGCCGGGTCCTCGAGCTGCCCATGCTCATCCACGGCCCGTGCCGCCAGCGCGACGAACAGGAGCAGCAGCGCGCTCCATGCGAGGAGCCTCATGTCGGCTCCTTCTGCGCCTGGGCGATGCGCGGCAGGAATTGCTTCTGCCACACATCGAAGGTCATGGGCGCGATGTGCTTGTAGAGCACGCGCCCCTTGCGGTCGACTAGGTAGGTCTCGGGCGCGCCGTACACCCCCCAGTCGATCGCCACGCCGCCCTTGTCATCGAAGGCCACCGCGGAGTACGGATTGCCGAGCTGTGACAGCCAGGCCTGCGCCTTGTCGCGCTCGTCTTTCCAGTCCAGGCCGAGGATGGGCACCACGTTCTGCTTCGACAGCGCGACCAGGGTCTCGTGCTCCTCGCGGCAAGCCACGCACCAGGTCGCCCAGACGTTGAGCACGTACACCTTGCCGGCGAGACCGGCATTGCCAACGCTCTTGGCCGGGTCGAACACATCCGGCAGGCTGAACACCGGCGCCGTCCTGCCGATCAGCGGCGAGGGGATCTCGCGGATGTCGCGCTTGGGATCGAGTCCCAGGGCGAAGAACACCACCAGCACGATGAATGCGCCCACCGGCAGCAGGAACTTCCACATCAGCCCGACCTCGCAGGTTCGGCGCCTGCCGCCGCGGGTGCCGCGTCGCGGACGCGCTGCCGGTAGCGCCGGTCGGACGCGGCGACCACGCCGCCCACGGCCATCACCAGCGCTCCCAGCCAGATCAGCCGGATCAGCGGCTTGTACTGGATGCGCATGCTCCAGGCGCCCTGCCCCAGGTCATCACCCATGGCCACGAA
This sequence comes from Steroidobacteraceae bacterium, assembly GCA_046347195.1. GTDB lineage: Bacteria > Pseudomonadota > Gammaproteobacteria > Steroidobacterales > Steroidobacteraceae > TMP-86. The sequence goes on along the minus strand of JAXMGQ010000003.1, from coordinate 92,326 downwards.
CAGATCGCGTCCCCAGCCCACATCGATGGCCGCCTCGCTCATGTCGGTCTCGCGCGCCCAGTAGCGGCGCTTCTGCGGATCGAGTCGGGCGATCAGCTTGTCGCCGCGATACAGCTCGACCCGCGCCTGCGTGGCATCGTAGTTCGGGCCCTGGACGGGCTTCGCATCCTTGTATTTGAAGGTGTAGCCGGAGATCGTGTAGGACGCGCCGGGCTTCAGCGCCACATCCTTCTCGACCTTGTAGCTCTGCACCCCGCTCACACCGATCGCGAACAGGCCCACGCCGAAATGCGCGATGGCCATGCCCAGCATTCCGCCGCTGAGGCGCTGTCCGCCGCGCAGCCGCTGCAGCGGATCCAGGAGCGATGAGAACAGGATCCACAATCCTGCGATGATTCCCAGCAGTCCGAGCCAATTCACCCGGCCATACGCGCCTAGGCTGATCGCCAGCGCGAGGATCACCGCTACGCCCAGCAGCCACCACAGCGGCTTCGCGACGGTGGTGAGCCGGCCGCGCTTCCAGGCGGCATGCATGCCGGCGCCGAGGAAGAACAGCAGTGGCAGCATCGGCACGAGGAACATCAGGTTGAACACCGGCGGTCCCACGGAGATCTTGCCGATGCCCAGCATCTCGTAGATCAGCGGCGAGAGCGTGCCCCACAGCACCAGGCTCGCGACCACCACGAGCAGCACGTTGTTCACCAGCAGGAAGAACTCGCGCGACCACATCTCGAAGCCACCGGGCGCATACAGCTTCGGTGCGCGCCAGGCATACAGGCTCAAGGACCCGCCGATGGTCAGCAGCAGGGAAGCCCAGGATGTAGTAGCCGCGCGTGGGATCGGTGGCGAAGGAATGCACGGACACGAGCACGCCTGAGCGCACGAGGAAGGTGCCCACCAGGCTCAGCGAGAAGGCGAAGATGGCGAGCAGCAGCGTCCAGCTCTTGAAGATGCCACGCCGCTCGGTGACGGCGAGGGAATGGATCAGCGCCGTGCCCACGAGCCAGGGCATGAAGGAGGCATTCTCCACCGGGTCCCAGAACCACCAGCCACCCCAGCCCAGTTCGTAGTACGCCCACCAGCTCCCCAATGCGATGCCGATGGTCTGGAACAGCCAGGCCGCGATGGTCCAGGGCCGGGTCCACTTGGCCCAGGTCTGGTCCAGCCGCCCCTCGAGCATCGCGGCGCAGGCGAAGGCAAAGGCCACGGAGAACCCGACGTAGCCCGTGTAGAGCATGGGGGGATGGATGGCGAGTGCGAAGTCCTGCAGGATCGGGTTCAGGTCAGCGCCGTCGCGAGCCGCCGGCATGAGCCGCGTGAAGGGACTCGAGGTCCACAGCGTGAAGAGCATGAACCCGGTGCTGACCAGTCCCATGATCCCGAGTACGCGGCTCGAGAAGCTGAGCGGCAGCTGCCGGCTCAGGGCCGCGACCGCCAGGCTCCAGATCGAGAGGATCAGGATCCACAGCAGCAGCGAGCCTTCGTGCGCGCCCCACACGGCCGCGATCCGGAAGAACAGTGGCAGCTGGCTGTTGGAGTTGGTCGCGACGTAGTTCACCGAGAAGTCGTTGGTGATGAAGGCATACACCAGGGAACCGAAGGCCAGCACCACGAACACGAACTGGCCGGTGACGGCGGGCCGCGCGACGCCCATCCACGCGGCATCCTGGCGCCAGGCGCCAATGAGGCCGAAGAAGGCCTGCGCGAGCGAGAGCAGCAGCGCGAGGATCAGGGCGAATTGGCCGAGTTCAGGGATCATGAGCGAGGTGCTCCGGCCGGCGGTGCCGTCGGTGCGCCGGCTTGTCGGTTCTTCAGCGAGGCGGCCACCTCCGGCGGCATGTACTTCTCATCGTGCTTGGCCAGCACCTCGTCCGCCACGAAGGTGCCGCGCGCATCGAGCTGGCCATGGGCGATGATGCCCTGCCCTTCGCGGAACAGGTCGGGCAGGACTCCCGAATACCGAACCGGCACCTCGTTCTTGAAGTCGGTGAGCACGAAGCGCACGTCGATTTCGCCCGGCTGCGTCTGCGAGGCCGCCTTCACGAAGCTGCCCTTGACCACCATGCCGCCGACGCGGAAGCGCTTGTCGTGCGGCGCCTTGCCCGTGGCCACCTGCGTCGGGTCGAAGTAGAACATGATGTTCTCGCGCGAGGCCATCACCGCCAGGGCCACGGAGGCGCCCACACCCACGAGGATGCCGGTCACGACCAGCAGCCGCTTGCGACGCGGCGTCACGGACGCACCTGCTTCATCTGCTGCGCCCGCCGGGCCATACGCCACGCCCGCTCGAGCTGGCGATGGGCGCTCCAGACGTTCCAGGCGACCACGCCCAGCACGAGCAGCACGCTGGGCCAGACGTAGGCGGCGTAACCCCCCATGGAAAGACTTGCGATGTTCATGACGCGGAAGACACCTCTTTGATCCAGTTCGACTGGCGCTCGCGGCTCAGCACCTCGGCGCGCAATCGGGTGCACAGCACCGCGCCGAAAAACAGCATGAACCCCAGCAGCACCGACAGCAACGGCAGCAGCATGCTCGGTGGCATCGAGGATTTGCCGAACTTCGCCACGGTAGCGCCCTGGTGCAGCGAATTCCACCACTGCACCGAGAAGTGGATGATGGGCACGTTGACCACGCCGACGATGGCGAGCACCGCTGCGGCGCGATCACCCCGGGAGGGGTCCTCGAAGGCCTGGCGCAGCGAAATCACCCCGAAATACAGGAACAACAGGATCAGCTCGGAGGTCAGGCGCGGGTCCCAGGCCCAGTAGGTGCCCCACATCGGGCGACCCCACAGGGAGCCCGTGACCAGCGCTGCCAGCGTGAACGAGGCGCCCACGGGCGCGCAGGCGGCCGCCACCGCGTGGCCAATCTTGATGCGCCAGACCAGCGCCACGAAGCCTGCCACCGCCATGGTGGTGTAGGCGGAAAGCGACATCCACGCGCTGGGCGCATGCACGTAGATGATGCGGAAGGCATCGCCTTGCTGGTAATCCGGCGGTGCGAAGAACAGACCGGCGATCACGCCATAGCCGATGAACACGGCGGCAAGCCCGTACAGCCAGGGCGAGAACGATTGCGCCAGCCGGTAGACATGCGGCGGTGATGCGAGCTTGTGAAACCAGGTCCAGTTCATCGGGGCCTACCGCTTCATTCCAACGTGATGCGCAACGCGGCACTCGCCGCCAATGGCGCCAGGGTGCTCGTGAACACGCACAGCGCGCCCAGCAGGTACAAGGGACCCGCCGTGCTGTCGCCATGGATCGCGCGGTCGGTGGCGTTCGCGCCGAAGATCAGCAGCGGCATCGCCAGCGGCAGCACGATCAGCGAGAGCATCACGCTGCCGCGTTTCAGCCCGACGGTGAGCGCCGCGCCGATGGCGCCCAGCCAGCTCAGCGTCAGCGTGCCCAAAGCCAGGCTCAGCATGATGAGCCCCAGTGCGGTCGCCGGCACGCTCATGGCGGTGGCCAGGAGTGGCGCCATCAGCACCAGCGCAACGCCCGACAGCAACCAGTGCGAGAGCGTCTTGGCGATGACGATGAGGCCCAACGGATGGCCCGACAGCACGAGCTGCTCGAGGGAACCGTCCTCGGCATCGGCACGAAACATACCCTCCAGCGCCAGGAGCGAGGACAACAGCGCCCCCACCCACAGAACGCCCGGCGCGATCTGCCGCAACACCGCAAGCTGCGGGCTCATGGCCAGCGGGAACAAGGTGGTGACGATCACGAAGAAAACCAGGGGCTGGACGAACTGGTCCGGCCGCCGGACGCTCAGGCGCAGCTCGCGTGCGAGGATCAGCCGTACGGCGCCGGGGACTGAGATGCTCATGCGGCCAGCCGCAACTGCCGGGCGCCGGCGGTTCCGAGACCATGATGCGCCACCACCAGGGCAGACCCGCCCTCCTTCACGTGCGCATCGATCAGCGCGGCGATGACCTGCATGCCGGCATCATCGAGATTGGAGAATGGCTCATCCAGCAGCCACAACGGTGCGCGCGTGGCCAGCACGCGGGCCATGGCGACCCGTCGTCGCTGGCCCGCCGAGAGCACACGCGCCGGCAGCTCCGCATAGGCATCGGCGCCCGTGCGCTGCAGGTGACCCAGCAGTTCCTGGCGATCAACCCGGCGCCGCAGGCCGACGGTGTAGTACAGGTTCTCGAGCGGCGTCAGGTCCGCCTTCAGGGCCGCCTCATGCGCCGCGAAGGCGAGGCTGGCCTGGTAGCCGCTGCGATCCTGGCGGATGTCCGCGCCGCACCAGCGTACGCGGCCATCCTCGGGGGCGAGCAGCCCGCAGACCACGCGCAGCAGCGTGGTCTTGCCGGCGCCGTTCGGGCCGACCACGTGGAGCAGTTCGCCAGGATGGAGCTCGAAGCTCACGCCCTGCAGCACATGCCGGTCGCCGCGCCACACGTGAATGCCATCGACCTGCAGTGCGGTGGAAGTATTGCTCACGAGGGGATGTTAACCAAATCAAAAGCTTGAAGCCAATCATCAATGTGAGTTCGCAAGGGGCGCCTGCCGTTCCGCCAGCAACTCAACCAGCATCCGCCTCGAGCAAGGTGAACTGGGCCCTGCCCATCAGCTTCCTGAAGTCACGGTCAAAACTCACCAGGTGCTCACCCAGGTGGATCGTCGCCGCGGCAAGCCAGGCATCCGGCACCGCGTTACCGCTGAGCCGCCCTTCTATGCAAAGCTGCCGCAGGCGCGGCCATTCAGGGCCGAGCGCTGCGAGGTGGACGCCTCGAGCCTCAAGCAGTGCATCCACAAAGGCGACGGCCTCTTCCACCGGGGTGGGCTCCCTGAAGATCCTGGGGCTGCTCACCAGTCGCAGGAAGCTGGTGATCACCATCGGCATCAGGGTCAGGATGCTGCCGGAGGCCGCAGCGGCGGCCGCGTCCTCGAGCCAACGGCGAGCGACACGATGGTAAGGATGATCACCGCGAGAAGCGGCAACCAGAACGTTGACGTCAGGCGTCATCGCCCAAGGCTGCCAGCATCGCCTGGTTGCTCAGGGGATCCACCCCGGCCGCCAGGCCCCCTCGACCCTTGAACACCGGGAGGCGCAGCTTGCCGCGCGGGGGAGCAGCCTGGCTTCGCAGGCGCAATTGCAGCCCTTCTTCGATGATGCGGGTCAGGCTGGTGCGCTGTTGAGCGGCCAGCGCCTTGGCGTCGGCGAGCAACTGATCGTTGATGTCGAGGGTGGTCTTCACGACAACATGATACAGAATTCTGTATCGTTATCGCAAACAGCCCCTGTGAGTCCCACTGCCTGGCGTAGCCGCTTTCGCCGCAACCTCCTGGCATCAAAGTATCTTGGTGCCCTCGGCCCGACTCGAACGGGCATGGCCGGTGAAGGCCGACGGATTTTAAGTCCGTTGCGTCTACCAGTTTCGCCACGAGGGCTCGAGCGACGAACAAAGCATCGCCGGCCCGTCCCAGCCGCGGGCGCAGTATAGAGGAACGGCGCCCTGCTTTTGTAACTGATTGAATCAACTCATGGGAAAGGCTAGACCGCCCGCGGCATATCGGTTCCCTCGTTTCTCGGCTTCAACGTGTTGCAATTCACCGGCGCACTGCACGGCTGGTTCCAGCATGATCGCGCGCTGATGTTCGGGATGCTGGCCAGCCTCATCACCTGCGGCAGCGTGACGCTACTGGCGGCGCGCTAGGGCGCGGCGGAGCGGACCAGCGGCTGAAGCGCGCTGACTTCAGCGCTCCGTGGCCTCGAAGGCCGCCACCGCCGCGCCGGCGCAACGCTCGTCGGTCGCCGGGTCCGCGCCGGAGACGCCGACCGCTCCCAGCGGAATGGGTGCGCCGGCCGGAAATGGAATTCCTCCCGGTATGCTCAGCAGACCCAGGGCGATGAGGCCGTCACGCGTGGGCGCATCCTGCGCCGCCACCTTGGCCAGCGCGCTGGTCGGCGCCCTTGCCTGCAGCGCGCTTCGCGCCTTGCGCAGCGCCACTTCCGCCGAGGCGGGCGAAGCGCCATCTTGACGTGCGAAGGCGACGAGAGTGCCGGAAACATCGAGCACCACGATGCTCAGCGGCGGCATTTTCTGCGCCCCGGCAAGTCCCGCGCAGACCGAGACCATGCGTTGCGCGGTGGCCAGGGTCAAAGTGGGTGATGTCGGTGCCGGGATGGCGGCCGTCGGAATCGCCGCGGTTAGAAAGAACATTTTGACGAATCGTCGAGCGAAACGGGTCATTTCCCGGCTCCGGCGGAATTTTCGGCTTCGGGGGTATGCGGCTTTGCCTGCGATGGAGCCGGCACCGTTTCATAAGCCTTCCACGCCTCATCGACCAGCACGGCCCTGATGTCCTCGACCTCGCTGGGCGTAAGCACGCCCTGGAACGAGCCCATGCCTTTCTGCATGCGGGCGCCACCGAGCACGATGTCGGTGAAGGATCGCATCGTATCGGCCGACATGCGTCGCAGATCGGGAATGATGCCGCCGGCATCGTTGATGTGACAGCGTGCGCAATGGCGCTTCAACAGCTCCGCGCCCCGCGCCAGCTGTTCCGGCGTGCCAAAGCGCTCGACCGGCGGCCGCGCGAACGGCGTGCCGCTGTGGGAAATTTCGGCGGGGATCGGCACCGTGCCGCCATCCAGACGGAACGCGACGATGCGCCCCGCGTTTCCATAACGATAGGCTGCCGTTCCCGGCGGAGCCGTGCCGCCTAGCGCACCGCCGAAGCCTGCCATCACCGCGACATACTGCACGCCGCCAATCTCGTAGGTCATCGGCGCGGCCATGATGCTGGTACCCACGTGAATGGCAGCGAGCTCGCGCCCGTCGCGCGCATCATAGGCGTACAGGTACCCGGTGGAACGGCCCTGGAAAACCAGGCCACCGGCCGTGGTCATCACGCCGCCGCCGTTCCAGATGGCATTCATCTGCCCCACCCAGGGACCCGACGTTTCGACCTGCCACACCGTCTTCTGTTTGACTGGATCCCAGGCGCGCAGGAAACCGCGCAGGGTGGTATCCGGCTGGCCCTTGGCGAGTTCGGCGAGCGGCGGCAGATCCTTGGCCCACTCCGTTTCCAGGCCCCAGTTCCCGGCGTTCGCGGCCGGAAAACCGTACAGCGCGCCGACGTTGGCGGCCCCTTTGCGATAGACGAAGGGATCTTTCGGAATCCAAAAAACCGCGCTCGCTTCCAGCGCGGGAATGTAGACCAGTCCCGTCTCGGCACTGAATGCCATCGGCTGCCAGTTGTGGCCGCCCGCGGGAGAAGGGAACACCAGCTTGGGTCCATTCGAGTAGTCGGCCTGCCCTGATTCGAGCGCGCGGCCGGTTTTCAGATCGACCCGCTTCGCCCAGTTCACCGTCACATACGGTTCGGCGGACAGCAGTTTGCCGGTGGCGCGGTCGATGACGTAGAAAAAGCCATTCTTCGGCGCCTGTAGCAACACCTGCCGCCGGCGTCCATTCAGCGTGAGTTCCGTCAAGATGATTTTCTGGGTGGCGGTGTAATCCCATTGATCACCGGGCACGGTCTGGTAGTACCACGCCAGCCGGCCGGTCTTCGGACGTATCGCCAGAATCGAGGCCACGTACAAGTTGTCACCGCCGCGCGGACTGCGCAGCTTGCGCGGATACAGCGCGGAATTGCCGACGCCGACATACAGCAGATCGAGCTTCGGATCGTAGGCCATGCCGTCCCACACCGTGCCGCCCAAGCCAACGTCCCAACGCGACTCCGGATCCCAGGTGCGCGCCGCCGCGGCCAGCTCCGGATTTTCAACCGGACCCTTGGCGCTCGCCGGCACCGTGTAGAAGCGCCAGCGCAGACGCCCGCTCACCGTGTCATAGGCGGAAACATAGCCCCGCGCATCGAGTTCCGCGCCCGAATTGCCGATGACCACCACGTCGCCGGCCACGTACGGCGCGCCGGTAACCGTGTAGCCACGCTCCTTGTCGACGATGGTATCGGCCTCCCAACGCTTGGCGCCGCTCTTGGCATCCAACGCAAACAGCCGGCCATCGAGCGAGGCGATGAACACGCGGCCGCCGGTAACCGCGAGTCCGCGGCTTACGATGCCGCAGCAAACCTTGCGCAGCACGTCGTTGTCGATTTTAGGGTCGAAGGTCCACAGACCCCGGCCTGTGGCGGCATCGAGCGCATGCGCCACGCCGCCGGGCCCGCTGGCGTACAACACGCCGTCGATGACGACCGGTGTACCCTCCTGCCCATGTGTGGTCTGCAGATCGTAGGCCCAGGCAAAACCCAGACGGCCGACATTGCCGGCGTTGATCTGGGTCAGGGCCGAATGATAGGTCTGCGAATCATCGTGGCCGCCGGTACGCCAGCCTTCGGCATCGGCCGAAGAGGCCGCGGCGGCGGTGGCGAAGGCGCCCGTCGCGAGGACAGCGGTGAGCAGAAAGCGGCGAAAAGCTCGAACATTCATGGCAGGCTTTAGAACTAGAACGTGGTCCGCAAACCGATCCCGACGGTGCGAGGGCGCAGCGTCGTCTGCGTCAGGAAAAGATTGACGCGTGAGCCATCGTCCAGGATCGGCGAGGCATTGGTGACATTGTTGACGTAGAGCCGTGCCTGCCACTTCTCCCAGGCCACGCTGAAATCCAGGTTGAGCAGTCGATAAGCCTGCTGCACCTGCGACGGATCCGGGATCTGCGACAGCGAGCCATCCGGATTGGTCACGGTAGCCACCGTATCGAAGGCGCGGATGCTCGAGCCGCGGTACTTGTACTCCGCCCGCAACGTGCCCGCCACACGTTCCAGACCGGGGATGCGGTACTCGCCGAAGACATTGCCCATCCACTTCGGCGTATCCAGCATGGGCTGACCCACCGAGGCCGAAACACCCGGCGCCGACTCCGTGATCCGGCCCTGGGTATAGGTCACATTGCCGCCCAGCTTCAAACCCGCCGGCAGCGCAGCTTCCAGGCCGAGCTCGGCGCCTTTGACGGTTGCCGCGCCCACGTTGGCGATGAACTGGAACCCGCAGGTCGGCAGATCCACCTGTTGCTGGATCTTCTTCCAGTCGGTGTAGAACAGGGCTGCGTTGGCGACGAACCGGCCTGCGAACGCCGAGTTCTTGCTGCCAAGTTCATAGGTCCACAGGCTGTCCGGTCCATAGCTGTTCGGCGCCTTGGTGATCCCCAGTCGCTCGAAATCCGGCGCGCACAGCGGACTCGAGGTGTCGAAACGATTCGGTCCGCCCGGCCGGAAGCCTTTGCTGGCCGAGGCATACAGCAGATGACCCGGCTGGACACGGAAGGATACCGACACCTTCGGGTTGAAGCCGACATTGGTGGCCCGCTTGTCGTCGATCTCGCTGTGGCCTCCGTTGAACACCCCGTCGAACACGCCGTTGACGGTCTGCTTGATGTCGAACCAGCGCACACCGGCATTCAGGTCCCAGCGCTCGGCGATGGTCTGGGTGATGTCCGCGAACGCGGCATACTGCGTGGACTTGGTTTTCTGGTCACCCTCGTAGACCACATCCGTTCCGGTACCGAAAATGGTCCCGGCGTTGGAGGTATTCACGATCTGATACAACTCGTCCGCCTGGCGCGAATAGAAGGCACCCAGGGTCCACTTGGTCGAGGCATCCGCATCGGCGGACGACAGGCGGAACTCCTGCGAGAACGTGTACGTGCTGGTATCCGATTCGTTCGGTGAGTCCGAGGACAGCAGGAACGGTACCAGGCCCGCAACGAAGAACGTATAGTCGCGCGCCCAGCGGATCTTGCGCGAGGTGTACGCAGTCAGCGAGGTGAAATTCAGCCGTGCAAAATCCTGGCTGACATTCAGGCTGTAGATGTCCACATCATCGTGCGTCGGCTGACGGGACCGGTAGGAAGCCTGAAATTCCGGCAGATTGGCCCAGAAATCGTCCGGATTGAGCTTGTTGCTGCGCTGGACCGTAACCACCGGCGAGACCGTCAGGGAATCGCTGGCGAGCCACTTTCCCGCCAGGCGCGCAGCGAAGTTCTTGCGCTCATTGGCATCCTTGATGGACAGCGTGCCGGCGGAGGCGAAAGGCACCGGCTGGTACGGCGCCGGCGGGTTGTTCAGGCTTTGATTGACGAACACACCGGTGGCATTGGGCACGTAGTCGACGTAGCCACCGTCGTCGCGATACATCACACCCAGGCGTACCCCGAACTTCTCGCGCACCAGCGGCAGGTTGAGCACCGACTGGCCCTCGTACGATATCGCGCCCTTGGCCGTGGAGGCGAGTTCCGCTGCAGCGGTTACCGAAAGATCATCGAGCACGGGCGCGCGGCTCACATACTTGATCGCGCCACCCATGGCGCTGCCGCCATACAGCGTACCCTGTGGACCCTTGAGAACCTCGATGCGTTCCAGGTCGAACAGAGGCGGATCGATCGCGCCGGCGAAACCCGTGTTGATCGACACCAGCGATACATCATCGAGATAGATGCCGGTGGTCGGGCTCGAGGCGCCGGTGCTCACGCCGCGGATCGTGTACCGGCCCTGCCCGGGCTCGGTCCCCGAGAACGACACGCCGGGAACGCTGCGCAGTATTTCCTGGATGTTGCGCGGCCCCTGGTCGATGGCATCGCCCGATACGGCGCTCACCGACATGGGAACATCCTCGAGCTTCTGCGCGCGTTTCTGCGCGGTCACGACGATGCCTTCCAGCACGTCATCCGACGACGCCCCCGTAGCGGGCGCAGCACGGCTACCGCCGGCCGCCAACAGGATCGAACTCGTTGCAAGCGCGAGACAGCGCGCCGTTTTGATGGCCATCGATCGAGTCTCCCTCTTTATTGGAATCAAGCGCGGGCCACCTCATGGTGACCTTACATCGAGGCTAGCACCGCCCCACGGACGGGCGCTTAGGGAGTTGACACGGAAATTTAGTGGGTCGGCATCCGCATGGCAACTCACAGGGAACCGCTGATCAGCGTGGCGCGGTTCCCCGGATGGCCTTCGGCGAAACACCAAAATAGCCACGGAACGCCTGGGCGAAACTGCTCTGATGCTCGTAGCCGACCGCCTCGGCAACCTCGCCGACCCGCGAACCAGCCTCCAGCAGTCGCCGTGCCTCTTGCATGCACAAGCGCTGGCAGTAGGACTGGATCGACTCGTCGAAAATCGTCCGGAATCCCTGCGTGAGCTTGGTGCGGTTCATTCCGGCACGCCGGGCGAGCATGGCGATGGTCGGCGCGGAGGCGTAGGCCGTGTCCAGGAAAGCACGGATCTCCTCCAGCGACCGGATATCGCGCGGCGTCATACGGGTACGCGGGCTCTCGCTCATGTCCCCGGAGAGGATCTCCAGTATGGTAGCGATCAGATCGAGCGAGCGCGCCTGCGCTCGGACCTGGCTGAATCGGCCATTCGACGGGCGACTGAGCAAGGCCTTGAGATCGCGCCGGACCGAGGCCGTGAACGGGAAGCTTCGCAGGTAAAACGCAGGATCGCGGCCCACTGCATAGGAACGCAAAGGCTCCGGCAGGGTGTCTGGATCAACATTCAGCGTCGAGGTCAGAAATTCAGGCCGGCAGGCAAAAGTCAGCGAATGCTCCTCGACATGGCGTGGATGACAGTCGCGCTTGCTGAGGCCACGCGGGTGGATGAGCACCGCCATCTCGCCTCCGCCGATGGTCGTGGACACCGAACCATTGCGAAACTCCAGCGTGTTGCGGCCGTTCAGTTTGAAGTGGAACTTCAGCAGGTCCTCGCCCGGAATCTGCGCGGCGCAATCGTCATCGAAGCGGAAGTGACAGTAGCCGCCGACGAACCGCGTGGCGAAGGCAACCTCATCGATGTACCCGTGTCCCGCTTCGGGTGCGACGATCCGCCGAATATTGGCGGCACTACCGAAGATCGACGAGCCAGGTCCGATCACCGGCGGCTGCGTGAGCCGGGCCGGTACGCAAAACCGCAGCGCCGGAAGCATCGTATCCGATCCGGCGGCGGGGATCTCGTCCGACAAATCGGCGTTCCTATCGGTGGTGTGCATCGGTCGGGATACCAGCCCGTGACAACATGGATACGTTGTCCTGAGAGTATCATGGCCCTCTCGTCGCAGACGTCGATATTGGGGTATTTCGCATGCGCATGACCGGGTTGGCGGCCGCCGCCGCATTGACTGGCTTATACCTGACCGCTGGAGTGGCTGCGGTCAGGGCAGATGAAGCACGGGCGGATGAGGCCTCGTTCCGTTCGCTGTACCGCGAACTGGTCGAAATCAATACTACGCTGTCCAGGGGCAGCTGCACCAAGGCCGCGAATGCCATGCGCGCATGGCTCCTGGCGGCGGGCATCCCGGAGCAGGACATGCAGATCGTTGCGCCGCCGGAACATGCCAGCGACGGCGCGTTGATCGCCGTGCTGCGCGGCCGTGACCGGCAGGCAAAGCCCGTTCTCCTGCTCGCGCACATCGACGTCGTCGAGGCCAAGAGCGAGGACTGGCAGCGCGACCCGTTCAAGCTGGTGGAGGAAGACGGCTGGTTCTATGCGCGCGGCGCGAGCGATGACAAGGCCATGGCTGCGGTGTTCACCGACAGCCTGATCCGCTATCGGCAGGAAGGCTTCAAGCCGCGCCGCGACGTCAAGCTGGCGCTGACCTGCGGCGAGGAGACCGCCAACGACTTCAACACGGTGCGGTGGCTGACGCAGACCCAGCCCAAGGTGCTGGATGCCGCGTTTGCGCTGAATGAAGGCGCCGGCGGTGAACTGGATGCGAACGGCAAACCGGTCTCGCTGCAAATCCAGGCGGGCGAGAAGGTCTACCAGGATTTCGCGCTGGAGGCGAGCGACGTGGGCGGCCACAGTTCCCGCCCGACGCACAACAATCCCATCGTACGGTTGAGCGCCGCGCTGGCGCGCCTGGGCGCCTACGACTTTCCTGTCGCGTTCAACCAGGCGACGCGCGGTTACTTCGAGGCCCAGGCACGACTGCGACCGCCGGTCATCGCCGCGGACATGCGGGCGGTGCTCGCCGACCCGCATGACGAGGCCGCGGTGCAGCGCCTGTGGGCGGTGAATCCTGGCTGGAACAGCTCGCTGCGCACCACTTGCGTCGTGACCGAGATCAACGGCGGGCATGCGCCCAATGCCCTGCCCCAACACGTTGCCGCCAATGTCAATTGCCGCATCCTGCCCGGCGTGCCCATCGCCGAGGTGAAGCAACAAATTGAAAAGGTGCTGGCGGATGACAAGATTCGCGTGTCGCTGATCGGCGAGCCCGGCATGCAATCGCCGCCGCCGCCGCTCACGCCCCAGATCATGGAACCCGTACGCAAGGTCGCGCAGAAGATCTGGCCGGGTGTCGCCATCGTGCCCACCATGGCCACGGGCGCCACCGACGGGCGGTTCCTGAATGCCACGGGCATTCCCACCTACGGCCTGTCCGGCATGTTCCACGATGCGCAGGGCTCGAACGCGCATGGTCTGAACGAGCGCATCCGCGTGAAATCGCTGATGGAAGGCCGGCGCTTTCTCTACGAGGTGATCAAGCTGTACTCGAACGAGGCGGGTTGAGACGCCCGAACGCCAGCCGGTACGTGCGCGCGACTAGAGTACCGAGGTCCACTCTCCGCCGAGGAGAACTGCCTTGGATTATCGCGCGCGCGATGCCGACTACCCTGCTCTGCCCTCATCAGCGGTGCAGTCCCTGCGCAGACGCTACTGTCACCGATCGGCGTAATGGAGCCGGGGATGATCGGTCCCCGTTGAGCGTTGCGCGCAGCCGCGGTGCCCGCGTTCCGTGAAGCGGCGATTGCCCGGCTCGATCTTGAATTCCCCGCAACGAAATCCGGGTGCATGCACGTGGGCCAGGCCTCTGGCACGCGAACTGCTCGCGGTATCCCTACAGATAAAAGGAGACTCTTACCCTCACCGTACCCCCAGCAGCGCCGCCAGTAAGAGCACCATGGCCGCGAATACCCAGCGCACGCGATTCCTAATGGGACTCACGGTGAAGGCGATCGATGCAGCTCGTGAACTCGATCGAACAACCAAATCAATCCCAAACGATAGCTATCCACGCTATTGGCCGCATGGGTGCCTCCTTCGATATCGGCGACCTTGAGTGCCCAGGGTTTCTGTTTGTCCGCCCACGACTTCGCCCAGGTAAGCACTTCCCCTCGATTAGCCGGCCGGTCTCGAGTCCCACTTGTCACGACCAATCCGGAACTGGCATCGGCCGAAGCTGAGGGTTCGGAGTAGAAGCGTGCACGTCCTGGCGCAAATGGCGGGTTGCTGGCAATCCTGCCCCAAAACAAATCGGGATCAGTGAAGGCCGAATAGAGTACGAAATACCCGCCTCGACTCTGTCCGAACAGGATGCGGCGTGCGGGATTCGTTCGGTATCGCGCCTCAACGGTGGGAATCAGCTCATTTTTCAAGAAGCCCAGAAAGGCGGGCGCACCACCCTGCCCGGCTTCCGCGTCAGCACCGGGCGCTGAAAAATCATAGCCCCGCTTGTTAGTGGCCGGATCGAAGGATCCGTAGGCAATCCCCACCACGATCGCTTCCGGAACCCCTTCATCGTAATTCAGGAAGAGGTGGTTCGCGGCAAGTATGGGGAACAGAGAGTCACCGTCGAGCAGATAGACCACGGGATATCGAGTGTCGGGGTGGCGCGCATATTCGGGGGGAAAGCGCACGTAGATATGAAAGGGCCGCCCGACATTCGTCGAGTCCAGTCGGAAGTAATCTCCTTCGAGTGCGGGCAGATGATTGAGTGGTACCACCGCATTCCTCGCCCTTTGTGTATCGGGGAAGGCGTGGCAGCCGGCCAATAAAGTTGCGGAGATCGTGCAGGCGACCACGGCAATGAAACGAAACATGGCAACCTCCAATCACGGTCTGATGAAGCCGTCGACTCATTTCTTCGCCGCAAGCTCGATAGCCTTGGCCATGGCAACGCTGGCATCTCGACCGATTGACAAGAGCGATGCTATCAGTTGCGATCTATCTTCCACCGATGCCTTCTGATGCAACTTGAATTTTCCTTGCAGGGAATCGATTGGGATTCGAAACCCGATAATGCCGGACACCAATCTGTCACGATAGTCAATCGGCACTTCCGACAGACGCCATGGGCGGTCACCAGACTCGAACGCTCGCCCCGTGTCGTCCAGCAATTGCCGCAGCCAATCCGCGTCCTCAACCCATTCGATTGCGCCTTTGACGTGGACGACTGCGTAGTTCCACGTTGGCACGGCGGTGCCATCACTTTGGCCCGTGAAATACCAACGTGGCGAAATGTAGTGATCTGGCCCCTGAAATATGGCTAAGACGGAGCCGCCATTGGATGCCGATTTCCAGACTGGATTGTTTCTGGCGATGTGACCCACTATTGATCCCGCAGACGATTCATGCGTACGAAGAAGCATGGGAATGTGGTTTGCCGACAAATCGGAACTTGCCGTCGTTACGAGGGTTCCGAACGGATTGGACCGAATCAGTTCATGTAGAACTTCGATGCGGGACTCGTCGTAGTGAGGGACGCGATACATGTCGGTACGTCACCGTCTGTCGACTGTGTGAACTTGTATCCCTGACTTCGTGCAGATTGCTCTCAAGACTGGCGTCAAAGATGTTTCGGCGCCGCTCGTTCGTCACAGACATCGGTTGACAGATTGGCGGGGAACGCAAAAGTATACAAGCGATCGCCAAGCTCTGATCGCAGTTTCCGGTAAGTGGTCATGTCGTTGGCCCGGCAAGCAAACAGGGCAAAATTCGAACGAGTCCAGACGCTCTTCGAATGTCGCTTGGGCAAGTCTTCGAACCCGGCTTTCATCCTGCTCCAGGATTGGTTGCTGCGAAGGATTCTGCCTCGTCCATCAACTTGCGCGCCTTGGCGAGCCGCTCCTCGAACAACTTCCAACCTTCCGGTGTCACCGTGTTTGAAAACCCGTCGCCTCTGGCCTTCCATGCCATGGATCGCCACCAGGCCGCTTCCATCTGTGCCGCTCCTGGCGATTTCGGATTGAACTCGCGCCAGGAGTCGAGCTGCTGCTACAAGACTTCCTTTGGAAGTAATGTGATCTGTTGGTCGATGAATCTGTCGATCGCCGCCAGCTTGAACTTACCGTCCATCATGACATCGTCGAGCTTCGCGTAGCGGCTGATGATCGCATCGAGATCCGCGTACCGACCGTTTGTAAACAAGAGGCCGGCGTTTGCGGAAATTCGATCCATGGCATCGTCGCAACCATCCAGCCTCGCATCGCCGTGCCTTCCGTTGCCGTCAACCTATGCGCGGAACTCTAGCAGCACCCCAGGCGCGGCGCAGGTGAACTCGAGTCTGTGTCGGTGCACGGCGACACATGCGTCCCGTGCGCCGAGCATGGGGTACGGCTTCGCTGTACCCCGGGGAGGACTCAAGCAAGGTGGAGGCTAGGGTCGGGATCGAACCGGCGTACACGGATTTGCAGTCCGCTGCATGACCACTCTGCCACCTAGCCGCTTTGTTCGACCCAGGCCTGCCGCGGCGAGGCGGGCGGCCTGGTTGGGATGGAGCGGGAAACGAGGCTCGAACTCGCGACCTCAACCTTGGCAAGGTTGCGCTCTACCAACTGAGCTATTCCCGCGTCAAAGCGAGCCGCAATTGTAGGGCGATCGTGGCGGGAGTCAAGGAAAACGCGTCGCGAAGCGGGCCTAAAGCCTTGAACTGCCCCGCAATTCCGGCCAGGCTGCGCGCAGGTAGAGGATCATCGACCAGAGGGTGAGGAGCATGGCAACCATGCTCAGCGCCAGGCCCATGCGGTAGATCGGCAGGCCCAAGAGGTCCTGCCGGAACAGCATCATCGACAGCCCGACGATCTGCACGATGGTCTTGATCTTGCCCCAGCCGGACACCGCGATCTTGCCGCGTGCGCCGATCTCGGCCATCCATTCGCGCAGCGCCGACACGGCGATCTCCCGGCCGATGATCACGGTGGCCATGAGCACCACGAACCAGCGTGGGTCCTTGCTGACGATGAGCACGAGGGCCGCAGCGACGATGAGCTTGTCTGCCACCGGATCGAGGAAGGCGCCCAGCCGCGAGGTCTGGTGCCACTTGCGCGCATAGTAGCCATCGAGCGAGTCCGTGATGCCGGCCAGGGCGAAGCCCGCGCAGGCGGCCGGATCGGCCCAGCCGTAAGGAAGGTAGAACAACACGATGATGGCGGGCACCATGATGATGCGCAGCCAGGTCAGGGCATTAGGCAGGTTGAAGGGTGACTTCAGGTCAGCGGCCCGGGTGGAGATGTTCATAGATCACTTGCGCCAGTTCCGGTCCCACCCCGCGAACGCCGGACAGATCCTGGGTGCCGGCGCGCAGAATTCCCTGCAGCCCTCCGAACGCTCTCAGCAACTCGCGTCGCTTCACCGGGCCCAGGCCGGGAATGCTTTCCAGGATGGACTGGTTGTGCCGCTTGGCGCGCTTGCGGCGATGTCCGGAGATTGCAAATCGGTGCGCCTCGTCCCGGATGCGCTGGATCAGGTGCAGGGCACGGGAGTCGCCGGACAGTATAATCGGCGTGTCTTTCTCCAACAAGAATAGCCGCTCCTGCCCCGGGCGCCGGTCCGCGCCCTTCGCCACACCGATGAGGAGCGGTCCGGACACGCCGAGCCCTTCGAGCACCTGCTGCGCCTGCGCGAGCTGGCCCTTGCCACCGTCGATCAGCAGGATGTCGGGTGGCTCGATCTCGCCGTCCTTGATGCGCCGGTAGCGCCGCGACAGCGCCTGGAACATGGCGGCGTAGTCATCGCCCGGTTCGATGCCGGCGATGTTGAACCGGCGGTAGTCGCCCTTCATGGCGCCATCCGGTCCGAACACGACGCAGGAAGCCACGGTGTCGGTGCCGCCGGTATGGCTGATGTCGAAGCACTCGATGCGCCGCGGCGCCTCCGGCAGGTCGAGCGCCGCCCGCAGGTCCTCGAAGGCCTCGTCCAGGTTGTTGCGCGCCAGCGCGCGCATCTTGAGGGCCTCCGCCGCGTTGGTCTGCGCGATCTGCAGCCAGCGCGCCCGGATGCCACGCACGCTGCTCGCGATGCGCACCCGGTGTCCGGAGCGCTCCGCGAAGGTGGCTTCCAGCAGCCCGACGTCCTCGATCGGCTGCTCCACGATGATTTCCGGAGGCGCCTCGCGTTCCAGGTAGTACTGGGTGAGGATTCCGTGCAGCAGCTCTTCCGTGTCGGTGAAGGCGGCCGTCGGGTGAAAGGTCGCGCTGCCCAGGCTCTGCCCGGCGCGCACGAACAGCAGGGCCACGGCGTGTTCGCCGTTGGCGCTCGCGAGCGCGATGACATCGGCGTCGTGCCGGTCCTCGGAGGTGATGGCCTGCTGCGCCTGGATGGCCTTGAGGCTCGCGAGCTGATCGCGCAGCCGTGCGGCCCGCTCGAATTCGAGCCGTTCCGCCGCCTGCTCCATGCGCCGCACCAGCTCGTCGTTGACGTCCTGGCTGCGGCCCTCGAGCACCTTCACCGCGGTCTCGACATCGCGCGCATAGTCCTCGCGCGTGATCAGCCCGACGCACGGCGCCGTGCAGCGCTGGATCTGGTACTGCAGGCAAGGTCGTGATCGGTTGGCGAAGTAGCTGTCCTCGCAGTTTCGCAGCCGGAACAGCTTCTGCAGTTGCTGGAGCGTCGCCCGGACCGCGCCGGCGGAAGGGTATGGGCCGAAGTATCGTCCCGGTTCCCGGCGCGAACCCCGGTAGAGCATCAGGCGCGGGAACTCCGGCGCGGTGTCGAGGCGAAGATAGGGGAAGCTCTTGTCATCGCGCAGCACCACGTTGAAGCGCGGCCGGTGCTTCTTGATGAGGTTGTACTCGAGCAGCAGCGCCTCGATGTCCGAGCGCGTGATCGTCACTTCCATCCCCGCGGTGGCCCGGACCAGCGCCTGCACCTTGGGGGCCACGTTGCTGGCCTGGAAATACGAGCCGACCCGGCTCTTCAGGTTTCGCGCCTTTCCCACGTACAGCACCGTGCCGGCGGCATCGAGCATGCGATACACGCCCGGCTTGGCGGAAAGTGAATCGACGTAGCTCCTGGGGTCGAAGACCGGGGTGCTCATGGATCGGCGGCAAGCTCCACGGCCCGGCCGATGACCTGGTCGAACATGGCGGAGGTGAGCCGTCGGGTCTGCGTGTTGTAACGGCTACAATGATAGGAGTCGAGCAGCGTTCGGCCTTCCGGCAGCGCATGCTCGGCCGCGTGGGCGAACCGGCGCTCCGATGCCTTCAGCCCGAGCGATCGCAATACCGCCCCGTGTGCCACCGTGCCCAGCGCGAGGACGACCCTGACCCGCCTCGAGGCCCCGAGTTCGGATCGAAGGTAGTCATTGCAGGTGGCGATCTCGCGCGGTTCCGGCTTGTTGGCCGGCGGCAGGCATTTCACGGCGTTGGTGATGCGTGCTCCCAGGAGGCGCAATCCGTCGTCCGCAGCCATCGACACCGGCCCGGTCGCAAGACCATGACGATGCAGCGTTTCGTACAGCAGGATGCCGGCGTAGTCACCGGTGAACGGCCGCCCCGTCCGGTTGGCACCGTGCATGCCGGGCGCGAGGCCCACGATCAGGATCCTGGGGTCGGGGTCGCCGAAGGCGGCGACCGGCCGGCAGTGATAACCGGGGTTGGCCTCGCGCACGGTGCGCAGGAAATCCGCCAGCCGCGGGCAGCGGCTGCAGTCAGGATCGAAGCTTGGGTCCATGGAGGTTTTTAGCAAAAAAACGGGCTACGCGAATCCTCGCGTAGCCCGCCGTTGATCGCGCTGGACTTTGGACTAACCCGAGCGCAACCGAACCCTTGGCCAGTGTTCGCCTATCCGTGCGCCTTCTGGAACTGACCTTCCTCGGTGGACCCCTTCAACGCCGTGATGGAGGAGGTCCCGCCGGTGCAGGCCTGGGTGACTTCGTCGAAATAGCCGGCACCCACTTCGCGCTGGTGCTTGGTCGCCGTATAGCCGTCTTTTTCCGAGCCGAACTCGGCCTGTTGCAGGGCAACGTAGGCGGACATCTGCGTCTGCTTGTAGCCTTTGGCAAGCTGGAACATGGAATAGTTCAACGCGTGGAAGCCGGCCAGAGTCACGAACTGGAACTTGTAGCCCATGGCGCCGAGCTCGCGCTGGAACTTCGCGATCTGCTCGTCGGAGAGTTTCTTTTTCCAGTTGAACGAGGGCGAGCAGTTGTAGGCCAGGAGCTTGCCCGGGAACTTCTTGTGGATGCCTTCGGCGAAGTGCCTGGCTTCATCGATGTCGGGCACCCCGGTCTCGCACCAGATCATGTCGCAGTGCGGGGCGTAAGCGAGTCCACGCGCGATGGCCTGTTCGAGGCCCGCGTTAACATAGAAGAACCCTTCGGAAGTGCGCTCCTTCGACTTGATGAACGGCGCATCCCGCTCATCCACGTCGGAAGTCAGCAGGTTCGCGGATTCCGCGTCGGTGCGCGCGATCAGCACCGTGGGCGTGCCGCTCACGTCGGCCGCCAGGCGCGCCGCCACCAGCTTGTTCACCGCTTCGGAAGTGGGCACCAGCACCTTGCCGCCCATGTGGCCGCACTTCTTGGCCGAGGACAACTGGTCCTCGAAGTGCACGCCGGCGGCGCCCGCTTCGATCATGCCCTTCATGAGTTCGAAGGCATTCAGCACACCGCCGAAGCCCGCCTCGGCGTCCGCCACGATGGGCTTGAGCCAGTCGATCGAGTCATTGCCTTCCGAGTGATGCAACTGGTCGGCGCGCCGCAGCGTGTTGTTGATGCGGCGGATCACTTCCGGCACCGAGTTCGCGGGATACAGTGACTGATCGGGGTACATCGCACCGGCCAGATTGGCATCGCCCGCGACCTGCCAGCCCGAGAGATAGATGGCGTCCAGCCCGGCCTTGACCTGCTGCATCGCCTGGTTGCCGGTCAGCGCGCCCAGCGCGTTGACGAAGGGCTTTTCGTTGACATAGCGCCAAAGCTTCTCTGCTCCCAGCTTCGCGAGTGAATGCTCCACATCCACCGTGCCGCGCAGCCGTACGACGTCCTCCGCCTTGTAGGCACGGGTCACCCCTTTCCAGCGAGGGCTCGATTCCCATTCCTTCTTCAGTTCGGCAGCGGACTTCAACATCAACGTCTCCTTGGGTGGTTAACGATCTGAACAGGTCTCGAACCACACGCCTGATCCGCGCCGGCCCGGGAGCCGAGGACGGGGACGTTTGCACAGAAGGAGCGCATCGCGGTCACCTCGCTGATGGTTCACAAGTCGGACCTCGCGCCGATGCGTCGAGGACCAAAGCCAGTCGAACGGGTGCGGCGGGGAGAATGGAACAAAGGATAGCACCGACGAGCCCGCTGGCAAGCCGGGATTTTACGAAAAAATGCCGCGGGGAATAACTAGAAGTTGGATAGCTATTGTGTTATAAGCGATTGATTATCAGTCGCTTGTCTTCACCACGCGGGCCCGTGCACGGCGCGCGATGAGCATGGCGAGCTCCAGTCCCTGCTCGGCGTTCAGCCGGGGGTCCACCTGCGAACGGTAGGCCCGGGCGAGGTCGGCCTCGGCCAGTCCCCGCGCCCCGCCGATGCACTCGGTGACATCATCCCCCGTCAATTCCACGTGCACCCCGCCGAGCTGCGTGCCGCAATCCTCGTGGATGCGGAACGCGGCTTCCACCTCCTGCAGGATGTTGTCGAAGCGCCGCGTTTTCAATCCGCCGGCGGTGGTCTCGGTATTGCCGTGCATGGGGTCGCACACCCACAGCACCGTCGTCCCGGTGGCACGCACGGCCTTGATGAGTTCCGGCAGGCGCGCTTCGATGTTGCGCGCCCCGAATCGGTGGATGAGCGTGAGGCGGCCCGGCTGGTTCTGCGGATTCAGCGCCTGGACCAGGCCCTGGAGCCATTCCGCTTCCATTCCCGCCCCGACCTTGATGCCGATCGGATTGGCGATGCCGCGGAAATACTCGACATGCGCACCGTCGAGCTGCGCGGTCCGCATGCCGATCCAGGGCATGTGGGTCGACAGGTTGTACCAGACCTTCTGCCGCTCGATGTATCGCGTCTGGGCCTGCTCCGAGAGCAGGTGAAGGGCCTCGTGGCTGGTGTAGAAATCGACGCGATTGGCGTCGTGGACCCGCATGCCGCTCATGGATTCGAAGAAATCCAGCGACTCGGCGATGGAGTCGACGATCTTCTGGTAGGCCTCCTGGAGCGGTGAATGCCGCAGGAAGGCAAGGTCCCAGTACTCGGGGTGGTGCAGGTCGGTGAAGCCGCCGTCGATCAGCGCCCGGACGAAGTTCAGCGTCAGTGCCGCCCTTTCATATCCTCGCAGCAGCAGTTGCGGGTCGGGCTCGCGCTCGGCCGCCGTGAAGCCCGGGTGATTGACATTGTCGCCGCGATAGCTCGGCAGCGTGACATCCCCGCGGGTCTCGGTATCGGTGGAACGGGGCTTGGCATACTGACCGGCGAAGCGGCCGATGCGGATCACCGGACGGCGAAGGCCCTGCAACAGCACCAGGCTCATCTGCAGCAGTACCTTGAGGTTCTTGGCGATACGGTCGGATTCGCAGTCCTCGAAACTCTCGGCGCAGTCGCCCCCCTGCAGCAGGAAACGCTCGCCCCGCTGCGCCTGCGCGAGCTGCCGGCGCAGCGCCTCGATCTCCCAGGAGACCACCAGCGGCGGCAGGCGCGACAGCGCTGCCACCACCTTTTCGAGGGCGGCAGGATCCGCATAGGCCGGTTGCTGGGTGGCCGGGCGGGACCGCCAGCTTGCGGGGTGCCAGGCGGTCAGGACGGTCGAGGTGGACATGGGCAGATCCTACACAGGGGCATCGGCAGGGGCAAAACGCCCGGCGGGCGCGCCGGGGCCGAGGACCGGGGCGGAGGATAGTGGCGCCGGATCAGGTGCGAAGGCACAATGCCGCGCCATCAGGCCCGGCGGGAGCCGGCGCCGCACCATCATTCGAGGTTCATATCATGCATCGTGTACTCGTACTGGGGGCCGGCAAGATCGGCGCCCTGATCTCCGGTCTGTTGGCTGAGTCGAAGAGCTACAAGGTCGACGTCGCGGACGTCAGCGCCGCCACGGCCGACGCGGTGGTCAAGGCGCATGGCCTGCCGGGCGTCCGCGGCTTCGGCGTGGATGCTGCCAACGAGGCCGCCTTGTCGGCGCACCTGGCGCAGAACCCGGTCGATGCAGTGATCTCGAGCCTGCCCTACTACTGCAACCCGGCGGTGGCGCGCGCGGCGCGCGCGGCGAATGCCCATTACTTCGATCTCACCGAGGACGTGGAGGTGACCCGCGAGGTGCGGCGCATCGCCACCGGTGCGGCCACCGCCTTCGTGCCGCAATGCGGCCTCGCGCCCGGCTTCATCAGCATCGCCGCGAACGAGCTCATCACTCACTTCGATTCCATCCGCACCGTCAAGCTGCGGGTCGGCGCCCTGCCCCAGCACCCGAACAACGTGCTCAAGTACTCGCTGACCTGGTCCACCGAAGGTCTCATCAACGAGTACGGCAACCCCTGCCAGTCCATCGTCGATGGGCGCATCGTCGAGGCCGCCCCGCTCGAGGGCCTGGAGGAGATCGAAATCGACGGCACGCTCTACGAGGCGTTCAACACCTCCGGCGGCCTGGGTTCGCTCGCCGAGACCTATGGGGCGAACGCGCAGATCATGAACTACAAGACCATGCGCTATCCCGGCCACTGCGAGCAGATGCGCCTGCTGATGAACGACCTGAAGCTCAATCACGACCGCGCGACCTTGAAGCGCATCCTCGAGAACGCCGTGCCGCAGACCCTGCAGGACGTGGTGATCGTGTACGCCGCCGTGACCGGGACGCAGGATGGCGAGTTCCGCGAGGAGAACTACGTCAACAAGGTCTATCCGCAGATCATCGCGGGCCGGCTCTGGTCGGCCATCCAGGTGACCACCGCGGCGGGCATCACCTCGGTGATCGACCTCGTGCTGTCGAAGCCGGGCCAGTACCACGGGTTCGTCGCCCAGGAGAACTTCCGGTTGCCGGAGATCCTCGCCAATCGCTTCGGCCGGCTGTATGCCGGTGGGGGCGGCAAGGAGGTCTCGGGGCAGGTGGTGGTCGAGGGCCGCGGTGGTTCGCAGCGCTCGCGCGCGAGGGCATGAACATGAACGACATCCTGACGAGCCTTGGATTGTCCGACATCAACGCGGGCGCCTGGTCCGGCGAGGGCTGGAGCACCAGCCAGGGAGCATTGTTCGATTCGCTGAGCCCCACCACCGGCAAGCGGATCGCGCAGGTGCGCGCCGCCACCGCGCAGGACTACGACAAGGTGATGGGCAGCGCCGCTGCGGCCGCCCTGGCCTGGCGGGACGTGCCGGCGCCGCGCCGCGGGGAAGCCGTGCGGCTCATGGGCGAGGAGTTGCGCCGATTCAAGGGGAGCCTGGGAAGCCTCGTTGCGCTGGAGAACGGCAAGATCAAGGCCGAGGGCGATGGCGAGGTGCAGGAGATGATCGACATCGCCGACTTCGCCGTTGGCCAGTCGCGCATGCTGTACGGGCTCACGATGCAGTCCGAGCGCGCGCAGCACCGCATGTACGAGCACTGGCATCCGCTGGGCGTGGTCGGGGTGATCTCCGCGTTCAACTTCCCCGTGGCGGTGTGGTCCTGGAATGCCTTCCTCGCCGCCATCTGCGGCAACGTGACGGTGTGGAAGCCCTCACCGAAGACCGCCCTGTGTGCGCTCGCCGTGCAGCATGTCTGCAACCGGGTCATGCAGCGCGAGTCGCTGCCGCCGATCTTCCAGCTCTTCATCGATTCAGGGATAGAACTGGCCACCCGCTTCGTCGATGACCCGCGCGTCGCGCTGGTGTCCTTCACCGGCTCCACGCACGTCGGCCGCCAGGTCGGCGTTCGCGTGGCGCAGCGCATGGGCAAGTGCCTGCTCGAGCTGGGCGGCAACAACGCGCTCATCGTCGATGAGACGGCCAACCTCAAGCTGGCGGTGCCTGCCATCGTGTTCGGCGCGGTGGGCACGGCCGGCCAGCGTTGCACCACCACGCGCCGGGTGATCGTGCATCGCTCGCGGCTCGCTGATCTCGAGAAGCAGCTCGTCAAGGCCTATGGCCAGGTGCGCATCGGCGACCCGCTCGAGGCGGGAACCCTCATGGGGCCGCTGATCGATGCCTCCTCGGTGCAGCGCTATCTCGATGCCGTGGAAGCGGCGCAGAAGCAGGGTGGCGTACTCCTGTGCGGCGGAAAGAAGCTCGACCGGCCCGGCCATTTCGTCGAGCCGGCCATCGTGCGCGCGACGCCGGACATGGCCATCGTGAAGACCGAGACCTTCGCGCCCATCCTGTACCTCTTGCCCTACGACACGATCGAGCAAGCCATCGCCATCCAGAACGGCGTTCCGCAGGGACTGTCCTCCGCGATCTTCACCGATCGCCTGCAGTCGGCCGAGCGATTCCTCGGTGATGCCGGCAGCGACTGTGGCATCGCCAACGTCAACCTGGGCACCTCGGGTGCGGAGATCGGCGGCGCCTTCGGCGGCGAGAAGGAAACCGGCGGGGGCCGCGAGGCGGGTTCGGATGCCTGGCGCGCCTACATGCGCCGGCAGACGACCACCATCAACTGGGGCTCGGCGCTGCCGCTGGCCCAGGGTATCCGGTTCGACGTGGGCTGAGGGCCCGCATCGCGCCGAACCGGCGATTCAGGCTTCCAGCCACGCCTGCAGCCCGGCCAACCGCTGGCGCAGGCGCGGCTCGGAGGCCGGTTCCGCCGTGCGCAGTTCCTGCGCGCTGAGCGATGAGCGGTACTCCTCCACCGCCCAGTCGAAGGCTTCCAGCTCGGCAGTCCAGCGGCGCTGCTCGGCGAAGCGTCCGAGGATTCGATGCCGCTCCTCCCGCCAGCGCAACAGGTCGAGCAGGATCGCCGGATTCTCCGCTGGCCTGCCGGCCAGCTTCCGCCATCGCAGCGTCGCGGCCTTCAGGTATCGCCGCAGGTGCGTGATGCGCGTGGCGGGCAGCGCCTCCCAGCGCGTGGGTGATGCGAGCTCGGACAGATGGGACTGGGCTTCGGCCCGCAGGTCCTCTCGGACCGGCGCCTGTTGCAGGAGCTGCCGCAGCGTGTTCGCATCGGCGTACCAGCCACGCCAGTGCGCGCACACGGCATCGAAGGCATCGTACAGCTGCTCGCGACACCGGAGCACCAGGGTGGCGAACGCCGGCCGATCGCGCACCTCCTCCAGCACGTCGCCCCCCACCTTCAGGAGCGACTGGGTGAGGATGGCGTCGGTGAGCTCGGCGGAGCGGGCGAAAGGGCTGGCGGCCAGCAGCAAGGCGGAGTCCAGCGACAACCGGCGCGAGAGATCCCGGCACATCGGCGCCAGCACCCCGCCAAGCAGCCGCAGGACGCCGCGTCGATGGGCCGCCGCGGCCTCGCCTTGCGTGTAGTGGAACTCCACCCGCACGCTGCCCTGGGCATCGGCCAGGCCCACGTGCACCTCCAGCGACCCTTCCGGCAACGTCACGATCTGTACTCGGGGCAGCGGCTCTGGCGCGAAGTCCCGCCATGGCTCGCCGAAGCGTGCACGGGCCTGCGCGGCGAGTGCGCCCTGGGCCTGTGCCGCGGAACTGCGGCGAAGCGCCGGCCAGTCCCGTCCCTGCGCGATCTCGCGGCTGCCGTCGTGGATCAGCAGGCGGGGCAGCAGATGCGGCGGGAGCGCGCCGCGGGCGGCGTCGATCTCGGGTCGTGGAAGGCCTCGGTGCCGGTGCAGCCACTCGCCGAAATCGGGCAGTGCTTCCTGCCGCCGGTCCGACAGGAAATGACGGGCCGTCTCGGCGATGGGGATCAGGTCACGCCGCATCGTCTTGGGCAGGGCCCGCATCCAGGCCTCGTATCGCTGCAGCTCGATGCCCGGCAGGCAGGCCTCGATGGCCCGGCGCGTGAGCCTGGGTACGAGCAGGAGCGGCACATGGAGGGTCGCGCCATCCTCCGGGTGATCCGGTTCGAAGCGGTAGCTTACCCGCAGTTGCATTGCCTCGAGCCCGATCGACTCCGGTGCCGCGGCCAGGGCCGTGGCATCCGGTGGATGCGCGAAAATCACCGTGCCCGGCAGTTCGGGCAGCGACTGTTGGGTCTCGATGCAGCGCCGGGTCCAGGCCTCCAGTGCCGGTGCGGAGGAGATCTGCCGCGGCAGGCACTGCACGTAGAATTCGGTCAGCGTGTCGGCTGAGGCCAGCAGCCCGCGGGACCGGACCCGGTCCTCCACTCGTCTCGCGGCATCGATCGACGCATCATGCGCGACCAGCCAGCCAGGCCTTCGGGTCATCCGCCGGTGCACGATGGCCTCCCGCGCGAACACTCGCTGCGCCTCACCTGGCGCGACCGGTCCATAGTTCACGATGCGCCCAGTGGTGAGCGTCAGGCCAAGCAGGCTCACCCGTTCGCGCGCCACGACCTCATCACGCGCTTCGCTCCAGTCGGCCTCGAAATGCTCGCGGCGCACCAGGTGGCGAGCCGCCGGCTCGATCCACGAAGGCTCGATCTGCGCCACGGTGCGGGCGAACACTCGCGAGGTCTCGATGATGTTGGCGGCCAGGATCCAGCGGGGCTGGCGCCGCTTGAGCGGTGAACCCGGGAAGATCGCGAACTTCGTGTTGCGTACGCCGGCATACAGGCCCCGCTCCTCGTGCACGCCGACATGCGAGCAGAAGCCCGCGAGCAGCGAGCGGTGCACGGCCGTGTAGCTCGCGCTCGCCGGCGTCTCGACGATGCCCAGCTCGCGGGCTCGGTCGGCGAGCTGTCCGTGCACGTTCTCCCACTCGGACAGGCGGATCAGCGACAGATGCTTCTCGCGGCACCATTGCCGCAACTCGCGCCGGGGACGCCGCCGGATGAGGCGGTAGGCGCGCCACAACCGCACCAGCGACAGGAACTCGGACCTGGCATCCTCGAAGGCGGGAGGCTCGATGGGCGAATTGCCGGGAATGCGGATCCATGGATCGGGAACGCTCAGGCCCGATGCGATGGCGAGCAGTTCGCCCGCCGCGCGGAAGCGCTTGCTCTCGAGCAGGGCCCTTGCCAGGCGCGGTTCCACCGGCAACCGGGCCATCGCGCGGCCGTGCGAGGTGATGCGGTTCGCCTCATCGAGGGCGCCCAGCTCGACCAGCGTGCGGTAGCCATCGTTCAACGCGCGCCGCTCCGGCGGGTCGATGAAGGGGAATTCCTCGGCATTGCCGAGGCCATCGGCCGCCAGACGCAACAGCAGCGCGGACAGGTTGGTGCGCAGCACCTCGGCTTCGGTGAATGCGGGCCGTGCCTCGAAGTCTGCCTCGCCATACAGGCGGATACAGACTCCGGGGCCGACGCGCCCGCAGCGCCCCTTGCGCTGCTCGCAGCTCGCGCGCGCCACGGGCTCGATGGGCAGCCGTTGCAAGCGGCTGCTCGGACTGTAACGGCTGATGCGCGCGAGTCCCGAGTCGATGACGAAGCGCACGCGAGGAACGGTGATCGAGGTCTCGGCGACATTGGTGGACAGGATCAACCGCCGGGTTCCCCCCGCATCGAAGATGCGGCGCTGCTGCTCCCAGGGGAGCCGCGAGTACAGCGGCAGGATCTCCATGCCCGGCGGCAGTTCGGCGGCCAGTGCGTCACCGACATCGCGGATCTCCCGTTCACCGGGCAGGAAGACGAGGACATCCCCCCCACCACCCTCGCCGGGATGCTCGAGGATTTCGCGCACGGCGGCCTGCACCTGGGACGGCAGGTCCGGCTCCTCGCCCATCGGCGCATCCGAGGCAGGCCGGTAGCGGACTTCCACCGGGTGCAACCGGCCACCGACGTCGATGACCGGCGCATCGCCGAAGAAGCGCGCGACGCGATCGATGTCGAGCGTGGCCGAGGCCACGACCAGGCGGAAATCCGGGCGTGAGGCCAGCACCCGCTTCGCCACGCCCAGCAGCAGGTCGATGTTCAGCGTGCGCTCATGCGCCTCGTCGATGATCAGGGTGTCGTAGCTCTCGAGCAGCGGGTCACGCGCCACCTCGGCGAGCAACAGCCCATCGGTCAACAGCACGAGGCGCGTGTGGCGCGATACCTCGTCGGTGAAGCGCACGCGGTATCCGACGCTGTGGCCCACCGCCTCGCCCCGCTCGGCTGCGATGCGGGTTGCGAGCGCACGCGCGGCGAGGCGCCGGGGCTGCGTGTGTGCGATGCGCCGGAGGGCACCGCGCCCCATGTCGAGGCAGTATCGGGGCAGCTGCGTGCTCTTTCCGGATCCGGTCTCCCCTGCCAGCACCAGCACCGGATGCCGTTCGATGGCCTGCACGATGCGCTCGCGATGCTGCGCGATGGGCAGCTCGCCGGCGATGCCGGATGCCGGCGGCGCAACGGCGGGGGATTGGATCACGTCTGGCTGCGGGACTGCGGTGCGGGCAATCGCAGTTCGATCCTCGCTCCGCCCCAATCGTTCCCCGAGGCAGCGACTTCGCCGTCATAGGCCTCCACCAGGTCCCGCACGACGGAAAGCCCCAGGCCATGTCCGGGACGGCTCTCATCGGCGCGCACGCCGCGCTCGAACAATGCGCCGGGGTCGGTGGTGCCCCAGCCCGGGCCATCGTCATCGATGAGGATCCTGGCTTCGGGCTTTGCGAGAGCGGCGTTGTGGGCGATCGACAGTCTGACGGTCACCCGGGTGCGGGCCCACTTGTACGCATTGTCCAGGAGATTGCCCAGCAGCTCGAGCACATCGCCACGATCCCCCGCGAGGCTCGCCTCGCCCTCGAGACTCACGCTGAGCCTCTTGCCCGCGTACACCTTGTCGAGCGTTGAGATCAGTTCGGCCGCCGCCGCGCGCAGCGAAAGCGGTGACTGTCCGAGCGTGGAGCCGGCGGAGAGACGCGCCCTGCGCAGCTGGTGGGCGATGATCTGGTCCATGCGCTGGACGAGCGCCGCATCGACGCCCGCCTGCGTGCGCATGACGGCCAGCGGGGTCTTCAGTTCGTGGGCGAGATTGCCCAGGGTCTGGCGATAGCGCTCGGCGCGATTGCGCTCGCTGTCGAGCAGCGCGTTCAGGTTGCGCGAGACGCCGGACAGCTCGCGCGGATAGCGCGCCGACAATCGCGCCCGGCCACCGCGCTCGATGTCGCCGATCTCGGCCTCGAGCTGGTGCAGGGGTTGCAGGGTCCTTCGAAGCAGCACGGAGACGGCGATCAGCAGCAACAGGGTGAGTGCGCCGAACCAGCCCAGCAACTGCACCCGGAACAGCCGCATCTGCGTGCGGTAGGGCTGCAGGTTCTCCGCCACGGTGAAGGTGAAGGTCTTGTGCGAATCGCGCGCCAGCTCCCATGCCACCGTCAAGTGCACCTTTTCCCACTCCACCGCATCGTCGCGCACCCGCTCGAAGCGCCGCACGCCCGTCGGCTGGTGGATGGCATGGCCCTGCTCGGGCACGCTGCCGGCGGCGGCAACCGCGGAACGCGAGCGCCACAGCACCTGCCCCGCATCGTTCTGGATGAGTCCGTAGAGCCCGGATCCCGGGGTTTCGAAGCGTGGCTCGGCCAGCGGCGCCGTCGGGTGCACGTTGCCGCCGGCGTCGGCATCGGAGGCCGCGATCAGCGCCACGAGCTGGCCTTCCAGCCGGTTGTGCATGGCCTGCTCGGCCAGCCGATGGAACAGGGTGTCCAGCGCGACCACCGTCACGCCGAAGAACAGCAGCAACAGCAGGAACAGACCGCCGAGCAGGCGGCCCGACAGCGAGCCCGTCATTGCCGCTGCAGGGCGATGCGGTAGCCGCGTCCGCGCAGCGTCTCGATGGGCTGGCGCAGGTTGTCCGGGTCGAGCTTGCGGCGCAGCCGGCCGACGAACACCTCGATGACGTTGCTGTCGCGCTCGAAGTCCTGCTCGTAGAGCTTCTCGGTGAGCTCGGTCTTCGAGATGACCTCGCCCGCCTTGAGCATCAGCAGTTCGAGGATGCGGTATTCGAAGCCGGTGAGCTCCACCGGCGCCTCCGCGACGGTGACCGATTGCGTGCGGGTGTCCAGCGCGATGTCTCCGCAACGCAGGACCGGCTGGGCCCATCCGCCCGAACGGCGCAGCAGTGCCGCGACCCTGGCCATGACCTCCTCGATCTGGAACGGCTTCACGACGTAGTCGTCGGCACCGGCGCCCAGCCCCTCGACCTTGTCCTGCCAGCGATCACGCGCGGTGAGGATCAGGATCGGAAACTGCTTGCCCTGGCCCCGCAGGCGGCGGATCAGCTCGAGTCCCGGGAGCTTCGGCAGGCCGAGGTCGATGATGGCGACATCGATGGGGTATTCGGTTCCGGCGAAGACGCCCTCCTCGCCATCGGCGGCCTCGCTCACGGTGTATCCCTGCTTCTGGCAGGCAGCGCTGAGGGATTCACGCAGCGCTGGCTCGTCCTCGACGATCAGTATGCGCATGGTCTGCCCGCCTATTGCATCGCGCCGGTCTGCGCATCCACGCGCACGGAGAAGACCCGGCCGTCGGGCGAGAGCAGCCGCAGCCGGTAATAGACGCGATCCCCGTCCCGCTCGGTGTCGGCGCGCACCACGCGGGCGCCGAAGCGTGCCTGCGCCATCTTCACGGCCTGATCCAGGCTGATGCCGCCGTAGGCCAGGCGCAGGAGCTGCGCGGCCGGAGCCGGAGCGCCGGCGGCGAAGGCCACGCGCCAACCCGGCAGACACGCGAGGAGACAGGCGGGCAACAGGACCTTCAGGGAGAAGTGACGCACCATTGATCGCATTCTACATAAAAGGCGGCGGGCCCTTGCGGGCCCGGCTTTCCCCGACGGGATCCGGCTCAGCCTTCGGCGGGCGTGACGTCGAGATGCACCCGCAGGCGGCGCCCCGGGTCGTACGGCAGGCGCGTGACATAGCGCTGGCCGTTGTACTCGTAGGTCACGCGGTAGCCCTCGATGCGCTGCTGGTAGCTGGTCTCGTAGCGCACCTCGCAGCGTTCCCGCGTATAGGTGGCCGGCTCGCTGCGGTAATACGCCTCGCGCTCGCGATTGCGCTCGCCGACATCGCGGCCCACGGCCGAGCCGATGATCGCACCCGCCACCGTCGCGACCCGCCGGCCATCACCGCTGCCGATGGAGTTGCCGATGCCGGCGCCGATCAACGCGCCCAGGATGCTGGCGCCTGCCGTGCCGCGGCGCCCGCGCGGGTAGCCACGATACCCATCCGGGTAGCCATCCTCGCGGTACGCGGTTTCCTGGTAGCACTCGCGCCGCGGCGTGTCGATGCGCACCTCGTGCGAGATGGGGTCCACGTCGAGCACGCGTGCATAGTCGTACCGGCCCTCGCCGTCATCCTCGTCGCGGTACGCGGGGTCCGCGTGCGCCGCAGCGGCCATGAGGACCGCGCCACTCATGATGCTGCCGATGATGAATTTCCTGGACATGTGCTGCTCCCTACCGCCCGGGTACATCCCGAGCCTCGAGGCCAGCATGCGACCCGCGCCGTGAATGGAACCTGAATGCCCGGCGGGTCCTGCGTTCAGCCGCTGTTCAGGCTCGCGCCTTGGGCGGGGCCTTCCTGCCGCTTCGCCTCTTCCCACAGCGCCTCGAGCCGCGCCAGCGGTGTCGCGTGGATGTTCTCGCCCGCCCGCAGCAAGGATCGCTCGATGTGCCGGAAACGCCGCTCGAACTTGCTGTTGGCAGCCCGCAACGCGCATTCGGGGTCCACTTCGAGCTTGCGCGCGAGGTTCGCCACGGCGAACAGCAGGTCGCCCACCTCCTCGAAGAGGTGCGCCGAGATCCGGCCCGAGCCTGCCTGCCTTCCCGGCGGATCGAGTTCGGCACTGGCCTCGAGGACCTCGGCGAGTTCCTCCGCCACCTTGTCGGCGGTCTGCCGCGGCTCCTGCCAGTCGAACCCCACCCGCGCGGCACGGCGTGAGAGTTTCACGGCCCGGGTCAGCGCCGGCAACGCCCGCGCCACCCCTTCGAGTTCGCTGGGAACCCGTCCTCCGGCAGCCGCCGCGCGCTCCTGGGACTTGAGCGCCTCCCACTGCAGCGACTGTCCGGCCGCATCTGGGGCCGATGCGTCGCCGAACACGTGGGGATGCCGGCGAACGAGCTTGTCGCAGATGGCGCCGGCCACCGCCTCGAAGTCGAAGCTGCCGAGTTCGGCCGCCATCTGGGCGTGGAACACCACCTGGAACAGCAGGTCTCCCAGCTCATCGCGCAGGGTCTCGCCGTGCTCGCCCCGCTCGATCGCATCGACCACCTCGTAGGCTTCCTCGAGCGTGCTCGGCGCGATGCTCGCAAAGCTCTGCTGCCGGTCCCAGGGACACCCCGCTTGCGGGTCCCGGAGCCTGCGCATGATCTGCAGGAGCTGCTCCAGGCGGGACATCAGCTCCGTTCCTGACGCAAGGCATCGGCCAGGCGTTTCCAGGTCAGCAGGATGCCGGCGGTCGCGCCCCAGATGCTGCGCTGCTGGAAGCGGATGTCGTGGAAGTGGACTTCGGTCTCGCCGAAAAGACGGCGACGCAGTGAATGGTTGGCCACATCGAACAGGTAATCGAGCGGGACCTCGAACACGTCCTGCACTTCATCGGAGGCCAGGGTCAGCCGCACGGGCGGGGTCACGAAGCCCACGACGGGCGTGACCCGGAAACCCGTGCCGACCAGGTGATCCGGCAGGTAGCCGGCGAACTCGACCCGATCGGGCGCAATGCCCACTTCCTCGTGGGTCTCACGCAATGCGGCATGCCAGGGCGAGCCATCCGCGGACTCGATCCGCCCGCCCGGAAAGCTCACCTGCCCCGCGTGCTCGCGCAGGTGGGGTGAGCGTTGCGTCAGCAGGATGTTGAGGCTCCCTTCGCGCGGGATCACGGGAACGAGCACCGCGGCGGGCTTTCGCCGCGATGGCAGCCAGGACTTCAGGCCCGCGGTCATCTGCGCGGGCACCTTGGCCGGCCACAGCGGCTCGAAGTCCGGCGGGGATGGCGCCGGCATCAGGACCGAGCGGATGAGATCGCGCGGGTATCGCGAGCTGGAGGTCGGCAAGTCGTTCAACCGGGGCCCGCCTTGCCGTGGACTCCGCCGCCGGTGAGCTGCAGCGGATCGAGGATGGCCGCGAGTTGCTCGCGCGGTATCGTGGTCATGCGCACCGCCACCTCCAGGATGGGCAGTCCTTCGCGATAGGCCTGCTTGGCGATGGCGGCGCCGCGCTCGTAGCCGATCAGTGGATTGAGCGCCGTCACGAGGATGGGATTGCGCGCGAGCTGGCCGGCCATGCGGGCCGCATCGGCGCTGAAACCCGCGATGGCGCGGTCGGCGAGGGTCCGGCAGCCGAGCGTGGCGAGTTCCAGGCTTTCGAGCAGGTTGTGCGCGATCAACGGCAGCATGACGTTGAGTTCGAAGTTGCCGGACAGTCCCCCGAGCGTGAGCGCGGCATCATTGCCGATGATCTGCGCGGCCATCATGGCCACCGATTCCGGCACCACCGGGTTCACCTTTCCCGGCATGATGCTGCTGCCCGGCTGCAGTTCGGGCAGGCGGATCTCGCCCAGGCCCGCCAGCGGTCCGCTGTTCATCCAGCGCAGGTCGTTGCAGATCTTCGTCAGGCTCACGGCGAGCACCTTGAGCTGTCCGGACAGCTCGACCGCGGTGTCCTGGGCCGCGAGTGCCGCGAAGGCATTGGGCGCCGGGGTGAAGGCAAGTCCGGTGTGCTCGCCCAGCCGGCGGGCGAACTGCTCCGCAAACCCGGGACGCGCGTTCAGGCCCGTGCCCACCGCCGTTCCTCCCTGTGCGAGGCGGCGCAGCCGCACGCCACACTCGGCGAAGCGCACGGCGGCCGCATCCACCTGCGCGCGCCAGCCAGAGATCTCCTGCCCGAGGGTGATCGGCACGGCGTCCATCAGGTGCGTTCGACCAGTCTTGGGCGTGGCTGCGAATTCCTGCTCGCGCACCGCCAGGGCCTGTGACAGGTGCGCGACCGCGGGCAGAAGTTCACGCTCGAGCAACAGCGCCGCGGCGAGATGGATGGCCGTGGGCATCACATCGTTGCTGCTCTGGCTCATGTTCACATCGTCGTTGGCGCTCACCGCCGCGCCGCACTCCCGCGAGGCCAGTGTCGCGATGACCTCGTTGAGGTTCATGTTGGTGGAAGTGCCGGATCCGGTCTGGAACAGGTCCAGCGGGAACTGTCCGTCGAGCGAGCCATCCACGATGCGCCCGGCCGCCGCGCGGATCGCGGCCGCGCGTTCCCCCGGCAGATCGCCCGCCTCGGCGTTGGCGGCCGCCGCGGCGGCCTTGATCGATGCCATGGCGTGGATGATCCGCAATGGCATGCGCAGGCCGCTGGCCGGGAAGTTCTGCAGCGCCCGTTGTGTCTGTGCTCCCCACAACGCGCCGGAAGGCACGGCCACCTCGCCCATGCTGTCACGCTCGATGCGCGAGCCCGGCTGATCGGCTTGGGTGGGGTCCATTAGAATTAATTGCAAAGTCCGGTAATATCCCAAGGATTCTAACACCTCGACGCAGACACCTGACGATGCCGCTGGATCCCATCGACGCCCTCTCCCCGCTGGATGGACGATATTCGACGCAGGTTGCGCCCTTGCGCGCCATCTTCAGCGAAGCTGGCCTGATGCGCGCGCGTGTCCGTGTCGAATGTGGCTGGCTGCTTGCGCTGGCGCGCACCGGCGCCTGCGGCACGCTTGCGCAACTCGCGCCCGGCGCGCGCTCATGGGTGGAGGCGATGGCGCGCGATCCGGGCTCCGCCGACATCGCGGCGATCAAGCAGATCGAGAAGCGCACCAACCATGACGTGAAGGCGGTGGAATACTGGATGCGCGAGCAGCTCCGCGAACGCGGCGCGACGCCGGCGCAGCTCGAGTGGGTGCACTTCGGCTGCACCTCGGAGGACATCAACAACCTCGCCTATGCGTTGATGATGGCCGAGGCGCGCACCGCCGTGCTCGTGCCGGCGCTGCAGGGGATCCTCGAGCTCCTGCAGGAGCGGGCACGCGCCACGGCGGCGGTTCCGATGCTGGCCAGGACGCATGGCCAGACCGCGACCCCGACCACGGTGGGCAAGGAGTTCGCGAACGTCGCCGCGCGCCTGGCCTCGCAGATGCAGGTCTTCGGCAAGGTCACGATCCTCGGCAAGATGAATGGCGCGGTGGGCAACTTCAACGCACACCTGGCCGCGCTCCCCTCGCTTCCCTGGCAGCAGGTCAGCGAGGACTTCATCACCGGACTGGGCCTCGCGCCCAACCGGTACACGACCCAGATCGAACCGCACGACTGGATCGGCGAGTATTGCCACGCGCTGCAGCGCATCGACACCGTGCTGCTCGACTTCGCGCGGGACATGTGGGGATACATCTCGCTCGGGTATTTCCGGCAGCGGCCGGTGGCCGGCGAGGTGGGTTCCTCAACCATGCCGCACAAGGTCAATCCCATCGACTTCGAGAACGCGGAAGGCAACCTCGGTCTCGCGAACGCATTGCTGTCACATCTGGCCGCCAAACTCCCGGTGTCGCGCTGGCAGCGGGACCTGTCGGACTCGACGGTGCTGCGCAATCTCGGAGTGGCCCTGGGCCATTGCCTGCTGGCGCTGGTGAGCCTGCGCAAGGGCCTGGGCAAGGTGGAACTCGACGCTGGCACGCTGCAGGCTGACCTCGACGAGGCATGGGAAGTGCTCGCCGAGGCCGTGCAGACGGTGATGCGCGCGAATGGCATCCCGGATGGTTATGACCGCCTCAAGGCCTTCAGCCGTGGCCAGCCGGTGGGCAGGGACTCGCTGCATGCCTTCATCCGCACCCTGGAATTGCCGCAGGCGGAGAAGGACCGTCTGCTGGAACTGACGCCCGCCACCTACTTGGGACTCGCCGCCAGACTTGCGCTCGGGTGAAACGTGACGGAGTTGGCAAGGCATCCCCTGCCAACCGGATTATGATCGCCGTCGCAGAAAGTCCCTTTACCGAGGCAGCATGGCGAGCATGGATTCAACGTCGGATCCCGCGGGGCAACAGCCCGCGCCGGGCGCGCCGGCCGCCAGCACCCGGCAGATCCTGACCACACTCGCCGAAGTCCGCGAGGCCAGCCTTGCGGTGGCCCGGTCCGCTCAGCGCCAGCTCTCCATCTACACCCAGGACCTCGAGCCGCTGGTGTATGGGGAGGAGCCCTTCCTCGAGGCGATCAAGCGCCTGGTCCTGGCCCGCTCCTACGCCAAGGTTCGCGTGCTGCTGGCCGACCCCTCCCGTGCCGTGGTGGACAACAACCGCTTCCTGATCCTGGCGCGGCGGCTGACGAGTTGCATCGACATGCGCTCCATAAACTCGCAGAACCCGGGCAGCGCCGGTGCGTTCATCATCGCCGATGATCGCGCCACGGTGTATCGCCTGCAGGCTTCCCGCTGGGACGGCATCTCCGACATGAACGATCCGCCGGTTGCGCGCCGTTATCTCAACTTCTTCGATGAGGTCTGGCAGGCCAGCGCGCCCGACGCGCAACTGCGTCAGATGCAGATGTAGGCTCGTTATAATCC
This sequence comes from Steroidobacteraceae bacterium, assembly GCA_046347195.1. Classification (GTDB taxonomy): domain Bacteria; phylum Pseudomonadota; class Gammaproteobacteria; order Steroidobacterales; family Steroidobacteraceae; genus TMP-86. Next base: position 54,916 of record JAXMGQ010000003.1, on the reverse strand, counting down.
CGCGATGGCCGAGACCGTCATCGTGGGCATCTCCGGCGGCGTGGATTCCGCTGTCGCCGCGTGGCTCCTGCAGCAACAGGGCCACGACGTGCAGGGCCTGTTCATGGCCAACTGGGACGAGCAGGACGATCACTGCACCATCGCCCAGGACTTCCAGGATGCGCGCCGCGTCGCCGAACGCCTCGGCATCGTCCTGCATCGCGTCTCCTTCGCGCGGGAGTACCGCGAGCGTGTGTTCGAGGACTTCCTGCGGGAGCACCGCGCCGGCCGCACGCCCAATCCGGACGTGGCCTGCAATCGCGAGATCAAGTTCGGCATCGCCCTTGCGTACATGAGCCGGCTCGGTGCGGCGCACATCGCCACGGGTCACTACGTGCGGCTCGCGCCCGTCCGGGACGGCATCGGCTTGTTCAAGGCGTTCGATGCCTCGAAGGACCAGAGCTACTTCCTGCATGCGGTGCACCGCGAGGCGCTCTCCCGCACGCTGTTCCCGATCGGCGGACTCCTCAAGGCCCAGGTCCGCGCCATCGCGCACGAGCAGGGGCTTCCCGTCTTCGACAAGCCCGACAGCACAGGCATCTGCTTCATCGGCGAGCGGCCCTTCCGCGAGTTCCTCGCGCGCTACGTGAAGGCCAGCCCCGGCCCCATCGAGACGCCCGAGGGCGAGGTGCTCGGCGAGCACGCCGGGCTTGCCTTCTACACCCTGGGGCAGCGCTCCGGCCTCGGCCTGGGCGGGCGGCGAAACGCAAAGGAGGCTCCCTGGTACGTGGCCGAGAAGCATTTGCATCGCAATGCGCTGATCGTCGTGCAGGATCCCCTGCATCCCTTGCTCATGAGTGAGCGCTTCCGCGTGGGATCCCTGGCCTGGCTCGCGGAACCACCGGCGGACGGCGCGGCCTGCGCCGTGAAGACCCGTTATCGCCAGCGCGATCTCGCCTGCCGCATCGAACATCGGGACGGCGGGTTGCTCGTGCATCTCGAACACCCGGCGCGGGCGGTGACGCCGGGGCAGTACGCGGTGTTCTACGACGGCGAGCGTTGCCTGGGCGGCGGGGTCATCGAGGATCGCGCCGCATCGCGGCCGATCCCTTATAATCAAGAGCTTTTGCGGGAGGTTTCATGACAGACAGCTTCAAAGCGCGCACGACCCTGGCAGCCGGCGGCCGCAATTACCAGTATTTCAGCCTTCCCGCCCTGAAAGGCCACAAGGTGGATCGCCTGCCCTTCTCCATGAAGATCCTGCTGGAGAACCTGCTGCGCTTCGAAGATGGTGTCAATGTCACCCGCGATGACATCCTCGCACTGCTCAACTGGGATCCGAAGGCCACCCCGAGCCACGAGATCTCCTTCACGCCGGCGCGCGTCATCATGCAGGACTTCACCGGCGTGCCCTGCGTCGTGGACCTCGCTGCCATGCGCGAGGCCATCGTGCGCCTCGGCGGCGATGCACAGCGGGTCAATCCGCTGGCGCCCGCTGAACTCGTCATCGACCACTCCGTGCAGGTGGATGAATACGGCACGCCGAATGCCCTCAAGGACAACAACGCCATCGAGTTCTCCCGCAACGGCGAGCGCTACAGCTTCCTGCGCTGGGGCCAGACCGCGTTCAGCAATTTCAAGGTCGTGCCGCCCAACACCGGCATCGTGCACCAGGTCAACATCGAGCACCTGGCGCGTGTGGTGTTCGAAAACGACGCGGGCGGCGTGCTCACCGCCTATCCCGACACGCTGGTTGGCACCGACTCCCACACCACCATGGTCAACGGCCTGGGCGTGCTGGGCTGGGGCGTGGGCGGCATCGAGGCCGAAGCGGCGATGCTCGGCCAGCCCGTGACCATGCTCATTCCGCAGGTCATCGGGTTCAAGCTCACCGGATCGCTCCCGGCCGGCACCACCGCCACGGACCTCGTGCTCACGGTCACCGAGATGCTGCGCAAGAAGGGCGTGGTGGACAAGTTCGTGGAATTCTTCGGCGATGGCCTGAAGGGCCTGCCGCTGGCGGACCGCGCCACCATCGCCAACATGGCGCCGGAGTTCGGCTCCACCTGCGGCATCTTCCCGATCGACGAGGAGACGCTGCGCTACCTGCGCCTGACGGGCCGGCCCGACACGCAAATCGCCCTCGTCGAGGCCTACGCGAAGGCGCAGGGCCTGTGGCGGGTGGACGGCGCGCCGGCGGCCAATTACACCGATGTGCTGGAGCTGGACCTCGGCACGGTCGAGCCTTCGCTCGCGGGACCGAAGCGCCCGCAGGACCGCGTCCCGCTGCGCAATGCGCAGAAGGTGTACACGGCGGCGCACAAGAAGATGGCGGAGGAGCGCGCGCAGAAGAATCCGGGTGCCAAGGGCGTCGGCACCGCCGTGCTCGACGGCAAGTCCGTGAGCGTGAAGGACGGCGCCGTGTTGATCGCCGCAATCACGAGTTGCACCAATACCTCGAACCCCGCCGTGCTGGTGGCCGCCGGGCTCCTGGCCCGAAAGGCCAACGCCCTGGGCCTGAAGTCCAAGCCCTGGGTCAAGACCTCGCTCGCGCCCGGCTCGCGGGTGGTCACCGATTACCTCAGCAAGGCGGGGCTCATGGGCGATCTGGAAGCCCTGGGCTTCTACACCGTGGGCTACGGCTGCACCACCTGCATCGGCAACTCAGGTCCCTTGAAGCCCGAGATCTCCGAGGCGGTGAAGTCGGGTGATTTGATCGCCTGCTCGGTGCTGTCGGGCAACCGCAATTTCGAAGGCCGCGTGCATCCGGAGATCAAGATGAATTTCCTGGCCTCACCGCCCCTGGTGGTGGCCTATGCACTGGCCGGCACGCTGGACATGGACATCACCACCGATGCCATCGGCACGGACAAGTCCGGCAAGGCGGTGTTCCTCAAGGACATCTGGCCCAGCGCCCATGAGGTGGCGGCCGCAGTGGGCGGCGCCGTCGACATGGAGATGTTCAAGAAGGGTTACGCCAACGTGTTCGCGGGCGATGCCAACTGGAGCAGCATCAAGGTGCCGGCCGGCAAGATCTACACCTGGGATGCGAAGTCCACCTACGTCAAGAACCCGCCCTACTTCGATGGCATGACCATGACGCCCGCGGCGGTCGGCGACATCCAGGGGGCGCGTGCCCTGGCGGTGCTCGGCGATTCGGTCACCACCGACCACATCTCCCCGGCCGGCAACATCTCGAAGTCGAGCCCGGCGGCACGTTACCTCATGGAACAGGGCGTGCAGCCCGTCGACTTCAACTCCTACGGCGCACGCCGCGGCAATCACGAGGTGATGATGCGCGGCACCTTCGCCAACATCCGGCTGCGCAACCTGCTCGCACCGGGGACCGAGGGCGGCGTGACCGTGCACATCCCTTCGGGCGAGCAGATGTCCATCTACGACGCCTCCGTGAAGTACAAGGCTGCCGGAACACCGCTGGTCATCCTGGCCGGCAAGGAGTACGGCACCGGCAGCTCGCGTGACTGGGCCGCCAAGGGCACGATGCTGCTGGGCGTGAAGGCCGTCATCGCCGAGAGCTTCGAGCGCATCCACCGCTCCAACCTCATCGGCATGGGCGTTCTCCCCTTCCAGTTCATCAACGGACAGAACGCGCAGAGCCTGGGGCTCACGGGGCGCGAGGTGTTCGACTTCGTCGGGCTGGATCGCGGCGCGGCCCGCCAGGTCAAGGTGGTGGCGCGCGGCGAGAACGGCAAGTCGACGAGCTTCGAGGTGCGCCTGCGCATCGACACTCCGAAGGAACTGGAGTACTACCGCCACGGCGGCATCCTGCAGTACGTCCTGAGGCAACTCGCCGCGGCGCGTGCGGCCGCCTGAGACGGCCCTGCGCTGTGATCACGCGTCCCGGGCCAGCAGCCAGCGCGTGATCGCAGGACCCACCTCTTCCTGGGCGCGCCGGCTCACGTACATGCCGATGTGCCCCAGGTCGAGCTCGATCTCGGTGTAATCCTCGCTGCCGGTCAGGCCGCGCAATGCGCGGCTGGCCGCCGGCGGCACCAGGTGGTCGCGGCTGCCGAACACATTGAGCACGGGGCAACGGATGCGCTTCAGGTCGACGCGCGCCGCGCCCAGGTCCAGACCGCCGTGCATCAGCCGGTTCTCCTGGTAGAACCATTGCACGAACTGGGCGAAGGCGCGGGCCGGCTGGTCCGGGCTGTCCTCGATCCACTGTTCCATGCGCAGGAACTGCGCGAGGGCCTCCTGGTCGGCCGACAGTTCCGGCAGCGAAAGATATTTCTGCTGCGTCAGCCGGAACGGCAGCAGGGAACGGTAGACGGCGTTCAGCAGGCTGCCGGGCACGTTGCCCAGGGTTGCGAGCAAGCCAGCATCGACACCGCGGGCCCACCCTGACAGCAGGTCATCCGGTGTCTGGAAATCCACCGGCGTCACCATGGTGATCAGGTTGCGGATGCGCTCGGGATGCAGGGCGGCCTGGCACAGGCTGAAGGTGCCGCCCTGGCACACACCCAGGAGGTTGATGCCGGCCGGAGGCTTCCCGCTGTTCTGCCACACCTGCAGCACGGCTTCGCCGAGCCAGCCATCGATGTAGTCGCGCAGTCCGAGGACGCGATCCCCTGCGGACGGATAACCCCAGTCGAGCAGCCACACATCCACGCCGCCTTCCAGAAGCCGCCGCACCAGGGAGTACGCGGGCGAAAGATCCAGCATCGTCGGCCGGTTCACCAGTGCATAGCAGATCAGCAAGGGAGTGCGCGGTGCCGGACTGAAGGTTGCAGGCCGGAGGCGCTCGTATCGATACAGCACGCAGTGTCGGTCGCGCCAGGGGACGGTGCGCGGCGCGCCCTCCTCGCCGCGGCCCTGCAGCCTCGCCGTGGCTGCCCGCAGCCGTTCGCTCCATTCGTCCAGGGCCGGCATGTGAGATGCGCGGGTCTGGCGGTTCCGTCAGCGGCCCGCGGCGCGGTTCAGCTTGCGAAGCTCCTCGCGCAGGTCGCGGACTTCCTGGTGCAGTTCGTCGAGTTCCCGGCGCGTCGGATGGTCGAAGAACTTCGCCCACAGCTCCACCAGTGCGTTCTGTTCGGATTTGAAGGCATTGGCCGCATTGGTGAGCGATGCCAGCAGGTTCACGTAGTCGGCACCGCGGGCGGCCTCCCGATAGGCCTTCTCGGCATTGTCGATCCACGCCGAATAGAGCTTCTGCGTCCATTGCGCCGGGTCGCCGGCGGGTGCGGCGCCGCCCTGCATCGACCCGAGAAAGCGCTGTGCGGCATCCTGCCCCACGGCCGCCCAGTGTTGCCCTAGCTGGCCCTGCAGGCGCTGGCACTGCGCCCCCAGCTCGAACAGGCGCCGCGTGATGGCCTCCTGCTGCTGGAGCAGGTGTTCCAGGGGATTCGCTCCCGCCGCTGCACCGCTGGCCGGCGCCATGGCGCCGGCGAAACGGGCCCAGGCCGCCGCCGGGTCTGCGGCCGTGCCGAGGATGGACTTCTGGAACCAGTCACTGAGCGTGCGGGTGATGTCGGTGGCATTGCCCGCGGCAGTTGCGCCGGCCGAAGGCGTGGCTGGGCTCGCGGCCCCTGCCTGCCATTGGTTCATGAAGGCGCGGGTCAGGTTCGCGTACTGCTCGAAGGCCTGGGTATAGCGTCGGTGAAGCTCACCCTCGACATCGGTCGAACGCCCGTCCGGTCCATTGGTCATAACGGCTCCCGCCTGTTTGCGTCGCAGTAAGAAACGAGACTTGATCGGCATCCCCGGGCTTGCAGCCTATTGTGCGGCGCATACTTCTGCCGCTATGCTGGCTGTGGGCAAGGGTGGAACCGGACGAATCTCCAGGACAAGTGTACTGCCATGGCGTCAGAACGGGTCATCAAGAAATACGCGAATCGCCGCTTGTACGATTCAACCGGCAGCCGGCACGTCACGCTGGAGGACATCCGCAAGATGATCGTCGCCGGCGAGAAGGTACGCATCGTCGATGACAAGTCCGGCGAGGACCTCACCCGCGCGGTGCTGCTGCAGGTCATCGCCGAGCAGGAACAGTTCGGCACCCCGGTGCTGAGCACCGAGCTGCTCGAGGCCATCATCCGCTTCTACGGCAACCCCGTGCAGGAAATGCTCACACGCTACATGGAACACAGTGTCGGCGCATTGGTGCGCCAGCAGCAGGTGATGCGCGCCGAGATGGCCAAGGCCCTGGAAGGTCCCATGGCGCCCCTGGCCGAGTTCGCACGCCAGAACATGGACCAGTGGGCGAAGCTGCAGTCTTCCATGCTGTCGGCGTTCGCGCCGCGAAAGCCGGAGGCCGCCCCAGCGCCCGAAGCCGGCGGGCAGGAGTCTTCCGGGAGCGGCGAGCCTGGATCCCCGCCCGGCCCCTCGCGCGATCCGCGCTGACGATCCGCGCCCCATCTCCTTTCCGCTCAACCTCAAGGTTACGGCATGCAATTGCAATCCAGGACAGTGGTCATCACGGGCGCAGGCCGCGGCATCGGCCGCGCGCTGGCGCAGCGCTTCTCCCGCGGCGGTGCGAACCTCGCGCTGCTCGACCTGAACGCCGCAGACCTCGAGGCCACGCGCGCCCTGTGCGAATCGCATGGTGTGGTTGCGCGCTGCTATACGCTGGATGTCTCGGCCGAGGCGCAGGTCGTGCAGGTATTCGACCGCGTGGTCGCGGACTTCGGCCGGCTGGACGTGCTGGTGAACAACGCCGGCATCGTCAAGGATGCGATGCTGCTGAAGGTCAAGGACGGTGCGGTCGTGGGCAAGATGGGCCTGGATCAATGGCAGGCCGTGCTGAACGTGAACCTCACCGGCGTCTTCCTCTGCGCGCGCGAGGCGGCCGAACGCATGGTGAAGCTCGACCACGGTGGCGTGATCATCAACATCTCCAGCATCTCGCGACACGGCAACGTCGGGCAGACCAACTACACCGCCGCCAAGGCCGGCGTTGCGGCGATGACGGTGACCTGGGCGAAGGAACTCGCGCGATATGGCATCCGCGTGGGCTCCATCGCCCCCGGCTTCACCCGGACGGACATCCTGTCGAGCATGAAGCCCGAGGTGCTCGAGAAGGTCGTCGCGCCGGTGCCCCTGCAGCGGCTCGGCGAGCCGGAGGAGATCGCGCATGCCGCCCAGTTCATCGTGGAGAACGATTTCTTCACCGGCCGGTGCATCGACCTGGACGGCGGATTGCGCCTCTGATGCTTATGCAGTGCAGGATCAGGCGCAAAATAAATTGTGCGCCTTCGCCATTGATTGACATAATGCCGTAATAAATATTTATTAAACAAGTAATTAGGAAATCCCTGGCTCACATCTCTTCTTTGAAAAAACCTTTTGCATTGCATACTTTCTTGTGTATAATGGCGCCAGTTGCAAAACCCATCTCGCCAGGAGCCGCCATGTCCAACCGTAGTTTCGACTTGAGCACGATGTTCGACGTCTACCGTGATGCCCTTGCCCCGGTCCTGCGCGCGCAGCAGGAAGGTTTCAAGACCTTCGAGCGCCTCGCCCGCTACCAGTTCGCCGTCGCCGGTGACTACCTGGACTGGTCCCTGGCCCATGCCGGTGCGGCCGTGCACACGAAGTCCTTCGCCGACCTCGTGGGTCAGCAGACCGAGCTGAACACCCGGTTGGGTGACAAGCTCCGCACGCGCGCCGAGGAATTCAGCAAGATCGCCTCCGAAATCGCGTCCGAGATCGCCACCGAGACGCAGGGTGCCGTGACCCAGTGGTTCGACGCCACCACCTCGAAGGTCACCGAGGCCGCCCGCAAGGCCGCCTGAAGCTGATTTGACGAATCCCCCGGTTCACCTCAAGTGAACCCATCGGGAGCAAGGTCACACTTGCTCCCTTTTTTTTGGGTGATTTCAATCCACATGCGATCATGAGCCGATGCAACAGGAAACGATGCCCGCCTCCCCCGCGCCCGCCCGCGAACCGCTGATGCACGCGCTGCGAGCGCAGCTCGCCGCCGTCACGGGCGGCCTCGCCCCGGACGATTACGCGCAGGCCTTCTGGGATTGGTACCTTCACCTGTCCACGGGCACCGACAAGCAGGCATCGCTCCTGCAGAGCGCCTCGCACGCCATGCTCGACAGCTGGAACTTCGCGCTGCAGGCGGCCAGCGGACAGATCCTGCCGCCCGTCGAAGGGGACAAGCGTTTCGCGGCGCCGGGGTGGAACCAGTGGCCCTTCAACGTGTTCGCCCGCAACTACCTCAACTGGTCCGCGTTGATGAACGAGGCCGTGAACGGCGTGCCCGGCGTGTCGCCGCGATCCGAACAACTCATGCAGTTCATCGGCAAGCAGAACCTGGATGTGCTCAACCCGGCCAACCACCTGGCCACCAACCCCGAACTGCTGGAAATGACCCGGGCCGAATCGGGCCAGAACCTGGTTCGCGGCGTGAACCATTGGCTCGAGGACGTGGAGCGCGTGCTGAAGAAGCAGCCGCCCCCGGGCGCGGACAAGTTCACCGTCGGCGGGAACCTCGCCGTCACGCCGGGAAAGGTCGTGCTGCGAAATGAACTCATGGAGCTCATCCAGTACCAGCCGCAAACCCCTGAGGTGTACGCCGAGCCCGTGCTGATCGCACCGGCCTGGATCATGAAGTACTACATCCTCGACCTCTCCCCGGCGAACTCGCTGGTTCGCTATCTCGTGGAGAAGGGTCATACGGTCTTCATGATCTCCTGGAAGAATCCCAACGCCACCGACCGTGACCTGGGAATGGACGATTACGTGCACCGCGGGTTCATCGCCGCCCTGAATGCCGTCACCAGCATCGTCCCTCGCGCGCGCGTGCAGGCCGTGGGCTACTGCATCGGGGGCACCCTGCTGTCCATCGCCGCCGCCGCGCTGGCCCGCAGCCAGGATGCACGCCTGGCCTCGATCACGCTGCTCGCCGCGCAGACGGACTTCAGCGAGCCGGGGGAGTTGTCCCTGTTCATCAGCCCTAGCCAGCTCGACATGCTCGAGTCCGTGATGCGCAAGGCCGGCGTACTCGACAGTGACAAGATGGCCGGCGCATTTGCGCTGTTGCGCTCGAACGACTTGCTGTGGGCACCGGCGATCAACACCTACATCAAGGGTCGGCGCGAGGGCATGAACGACCTGATGGCCTGGAATGCGGACGGCACGCGCATGCCCTGCCGGATGCATTCCGACTACCTGCGCCAGCTCTACCTGCAGAACGATCTCGCCCGCGGGGAATTCACCCTGGCGGGCGAACGGGTCGATTTGGGCCGGATCGACCTGCCGATGTTCGTCGTCGGCACCGAAACCGATCACGTGGCGCCCTGGAAGTCCGTGTTCAAGGTGAGGCAGCTCACCCGTTCGGCGGACTATACCTTCCTGTTGACCAGCGGCGGGCACAACGCGGGCATCGTCAGCGGTCCGGTGCACCCGAAGCGCCGCTTCCGGCACTTGAGCTTCACGGATGCGCAGGCTCAGCTATCACCGGAGCAATGGCTGGAACGCGCCACCGCACACACGGGCTCCTGGTGGCCCTGGTGGCAGCAATGGCTCGCCGACCATTCGGGCGGCCAGCGCGCGGCCTTGCCCAGCATGGGAAATGCGCCGGCCGGCTATGGCATCGTCGGCGATGCTCCGGGACAATACGTGCTGCAGCGTTGAACTGAACAACTGACCGGGGGGATCCGATGCAGGGAAACAAGCGCATCGCCTACGTGACGGGCGGCATGGGTGGCATTGGCACAGCGATCAGCAAACGGCTGTGCCGTGAAGGGATCATCGTCGTGGCGGGCTGCGGGCCGGGCTCCGCCCGCCGCGAGAAGTGGGTCGCGGACATGCGCGCGGCCGGCTGCGAGGTACACTCCTCGGAAGGCAACGTCGCGGACTGGGACTCCACGGCGGAGGCCTTTTCCAGGGTGCGCAAGGAGGTCGGCGACGTCGACATCCTGGTCAACAATGCGGGCATCACCCGGGACGGCACCTTCCGCAAGATGCGCAAGGAGGACTGGGACGCGGTGGTCAACACCAACCTGAACTCGCTGTTCAACGTCACGAAGCAGGTCATCGACGGCATGCTCGACCGGCGCTGGGGCCGCATCATCAACATCTCCTCGGTCAACGGCCAGAAGGGACAGTTTGGCCAGACCAACTATTCCACCGCCAAGGCGGGCATCCATGGCTTCACCATGGCGCTGGCCCAGGAAGTAGCCTCGCGCGGTGTCACGGTCAACACCGTCTCTCCGGGCTACATCGGCACCGACATGGTCCGGGCCGTGAAGCCCGAGGTGCTGGCGCAGATCGTTGCGACGATCCCGGTGAAGCGGCTGGGAGAGCCGGATGAGATCGCCTCCATCGTGGCGTGGCTGGCCTCGGACCAGGCGGCCTTCGCCACCGGCGCCGACTTCTCGCTCAACGGTGGCCTGCACATGGGCTGATGGGTGCCGCCGGTCACGCACGTCGCCGTCTTCGATCTCGATGGCACCCTCACCTGGCATGACACCTTCATCGGGTTCCTTGCCGGGTATGCGCGGCGGCAGGGACGGCGCTGGCGCGTGCTGCTCTCGCCGCCTGCGCTGCTGGCCTTCGGACTGCATCGCGACCGCGGGTTGCTCAAGCAGCGGCTGATCCGCCTGTTCATGCGGGGCGATTCGCGGGCCCCGGTGGACGCCTGGGCCGGTGAGTTCGCCGCATCGACCCTCGCGGGCGGCATGCGTGCGCAGGCGCTGCAGGTCCTCGAGCGGCATCGGGAGGCAGGGCATCTTCTCGTGCTGCTGTCGGCGAGTCCCGATCTCTACGTGCCGCGCATCGGCGCGCGCTTGCGCATGGACCGGGTGATCTGCACCGAGGTGAGCTACGTGGGGGACCGGCTCGACGGTGCGCTGCTGACGCCCAACCGGCGCGGTGAGGAGAAGGTGCGCTGCCTGTCGGCGCTGCGTAGCGAGTTCCCCGAGGCGCGCTTCAGCGCCTACGGCAACGCGGCATCCGACATCGCGCACCTGGTCCTCGCGGACGAAGCGCTGCTGGTGAACGGCAACTCGCGCGCGCGCGCCGAGGCGGCGCGCCGCCACCTCGGCTGCGCCGACTGGCGTTGAGGAAAGCCTGAAAGTCCCTAGGTGCCCACCGCGCGCGGCGCCGGGCGCTGCAGGCGATTGCAGCCCTTGAGCAGGTCGTGAAGCCTGTGGATCAGCTGCTCCGTGGCGTCCCAGTCCATGCACGGGTCGGTGACCGAGACTCCGTATTCCAGCGCGGAAAGATCCTTCGGGATGGTCTGGCTGCCCGCCTTCAAGTGGCTTTCGAGCATCAACCCGACGATGGACTGGTTGCCCTCGAGGATCTGGTGCACGCAGTTCTCGGCCACCAGCGGCTGCAGGTTGGGATCCTTGTTCGAGTTGCCATGGCTGCAGTCCACCACGATATTGGCGGCAAGCCCGGCTGAACGCAGCTCGCGCTCCGCCACCGCGATGCTGACGGCGTCGAAATTGGAGCGTCCGCCGCCCCCGCGCAGCACCATGTGCGAGTACGGGTTGCCGCGCGTGCGGAAGACCGCCGACTGCCCCTGCTGCGTGATGCCCAGGAAGTGGTGCGGCCGGCGCGCCGACTGCAGTGCATTGATCGAGGCGCCCAGCGAGCCGTCCGTGCCATTCTTGAAACCCACGGGCGTGGACAGGCCGCTGGCCATTTCGCGGTGCGTCTGCGATTCGGTGGTGCGCGCGCCGATGGCGGTCCAGGTGATCAGCTCGGACAGGTACTGCGGCATGATGGGATCCAGCGCCTCGGTGCCCGCCGGCAGGCCCAGCGCATTGACGTGCAGCAGCAGTTCCCTCGCCAGGAGAATGCCCTTCTCGATGTGGAAGGAGTCGTCCATGTCCGGATCGTTGATGAGGCCTTTCCAGCCCACGGTGGTCCGCGGCTTCTCGAAGTACACGCGCATGATCAGGAACAGCGTGGTATCGACCCGGCGCGCGAGATCGCGCAGCCGCGCCGCGTACTCGCGCGCAGCCTTCGGATCATGGATCGAGCAGGGTCCGACCACCACGAACAGGCGCGGGTCACGCCGGTCGAGGATGGCCCGCACGACTTCGCGTGATTCGTAGACGAACTGCGCGATCTGCTCGGTTTGCGGCAGGCGCTGCTTGACCTGCTCCGGGGTCGCCAGCAGGTCGCTGGCGATGACGTTGACGTTGTAGAGATCGTGGCTGTTCACTTCGAGGTTGCCTACATGGAGGTTCGGACGGTCCAGAGTTCGGGAAAGAATTTCAGGTCCAGCGCCTTGTGCAGGTACGACACGCCGCCGGTGCCGCCCGTGCCGGGCTTGTAACCGATGATGCGCTCGACGGTCTTCATGTGACTGAACCGCCAGAGCTGGAAGCGGTAGTCGAAATCGATCAGCCGCTCCGCCAGCTCGTACAGGTCCCAATCCTTGGCGGAGTTGTGGTAGATGCCGAGCCAGGCGGCGGCCACGGCCTTGCTCGGCTGGTATGGCTGGGAGAAGTCCCGGTCGAGGATGGTCTCCGGGAGGTCGATGCCGCGGCGGCTGAGCAGCCGCAAGGTCTCATCGTAGAGGCTGGGAGACTGCAGCAGGCGCTGCAGCGTCTCGTACGCCGGCGGGTCGCTGCGGAACACCTCGATCATGCGCGCATGCTTGTTGCCGGCGAGGAACTCGAGCTTGCGGTACTGCCAGGACTGGAAGCCCGAGGCGGTGCCCAGCGCATTGCGGAACGCTGAGTAGTCCGACGGCGTGATCGTCGCCAGCACCTCCCATGACTGCAGGAGTTGCTGCTGGATCAGCGAGACCCGGGTCAGCATCTTGAACGAGGGGTCCAGGTCGTCGCGGCGCACGCAGTCCAGCACCCCGGCGAGTTCATGCAGGCAGAGCTTCATCCACAGTTCCGAGGTCTGGTGGATGGTGATGAACAGCATCTCGTCGTGATGGCTCGTGCGCGGGGACTGTGCCGACAACAGGCGGTCGAGCTGCAGATACTGGCTGTAGCTCAGCGAGCGCGACAGGTCCCAGTGGACGCCCTCGTCCGACAGGTCGACCGGAGCGTGGCGGGGAAGTGATTCGTCGGCCACCATCACCCCTTGAAAACCCAGTCCGGAACGGCGCGCCAGCCGGCGGTGAGTTCACGATCCAGGCTCCGGTACCGCGGTTCGTACTGCTCCACCGCGCTCCAGAAGGCACCCGAGTGGTTCAGGTGCTTCAGGTGGGCCAGTTCGTGGATCATGAGGTAGCGCACCACGGCAGGAGGCATGAACAGCAGCGAGCAGTTGAGGCTGATGCGGCCCCGGCTCGAGCAACTCCCCCAGCGGGTGCGCTGGCGACGCACGGTGACCCCCGTGGCGCCCAGACCGAACTCCCGGACCAGGTCCCACAACTGCGGAACGAGCCGGCGCCGCGCCGAGTGCATCAGCCATTCGCGCAGCAGGACCAGCGCCCCGGACACCTCGCGCGACTGCAGGTGGACGCGGGCCGAGTCGTGGGTCACCCGGCGCCGCTCGGCGCGCACCCAGTTCACCTCGAAACGCTCGCCGGTGGCGGCGAAATGCACCGTGTCCGGCACGACCGCGACCGGTGCGGGGCGGACGGCCATCTCCGCGACCTTGCGGTCGATCCAGCCCGTATTGCGGTTGACGAAGGAACGCACCATGCCGGCCGAAATGCCGTGCGGGACGATGACCTCCACGCGCCCGCCGACGTGCACGCGGACCGTCAGCCGCCGCGCCCGGGGGCTGACGCGGACGGCGAACGGCTGCGAGGAATCACGTGAGTCGAACAGCGAGAGCTGCGAGCCTTGCGACATGAGGGGATGATAGCAATTTTCCCGCGCGCGTCGTTCGCGCTCAACGGCGAAGCAGCGCAAGTTCCGCCTGTGCGGCCCGGAAATCCGGCGCCGCGATCAGCGCCTTCTCGATCCAGTTGCGGGCGCCGAGCTCATCACCGTGCACTCGCAGCTCGCGACCGAGCAGCAGGAAGGCATCCGCATGTCCCCACCCCGGCGCATCCTCGCGTGTTGCGGGTTCGCGCTCGAAGAGATCCGCCGCCTGGGCGAGCTCCGCGGGCGTCGGCGCGCCCGGCGGCGCCGTGCGCAGCCGCAACAGCGCCTGCGCCAGCCGCACGCGCGGATTCGCGGGATCGAGCCCGACGGCTCGATCGAGACGCTCGCGGGCACGGGCGCGCAGCACCGCCGCCTGCAGCCGGCGGAGCGACGCCGATTCGACATAACAGATGGCTTGCAGCGCCAGCGTGTCGGAGGACGGCGAGCCGGAGTCGATCAGCGGGGCGAGTTGATCGATGCATTCGCCGAGCGCGTTGCCCGCGGCATGGGGGTCCTCCTCGCGCCGAAGCAACGCCAGGCGGTAGTCGGTATGCGCGAGGTGATAGCGCACCGTCGCGCCGGCCTGCCCTGCCTGCTCGGTGGCGATGAGGTTGTCGTGCAGCTCGTGCAGCCGGCGCAGGTCGGCGACGTGCCAGGCGTACAGGATCTGCGCCTCGAGGTCGCCTCCCTCCTGGGCGGCCGCCGGCAACGACATGACGAGCAGCGCGAGCAATCCGGCCAGCGTGCGCGGTGCGCGCGCGGGACGCAGGCACCGCGGTCCGGATCGCCGTGCGCCGTCGATCTTCGGGAGCGATCGGAACATGAATAGACGATAGCATAGCGGGATGGATGCTCCCGCCCTCATCGACATCGGTGCGAACCTGACACACTCGAGCTTCGCCGCCGATCTTGATTCGGTCCTGGCTTCCGCGCACGCCGCCGGGGTCGTCGCACTGATGGTGACCGGCGCGGACCTGCCCAGCTCGCGCGCCGCGCTGCGGCTGGCCCATGCGCACCCCGGTGTGCTGTGGAGCACGGCCGGGGTTCATCCGCACCATGCGGCGCATCTGCACCCGGGAGATGCACCCGCGTTTTCCGAGCTGCTGGCCGATCCGGCGGTGGCCGCGGTGGGCGAATGCGGACTGGACTACTTCCGCAACCTTTCTCCGCGTGGGGATCAGCTCAGGGCCTTCTCGATCCAGCTCGAGTGGGCGGTTGCAGGCGCGAAACCCGTGTTCCTGCACCAGCGTGACGCGCATGCGGATTTCATGGCGGTGCTGCGCGACCATGCGCCGCGGCTGGTGGGTGGCATCGCCCATTGCTTCACGGAAGGACCAGCGGAACTCGAGGACTACCTGTCGCTGGGACTGTCGGTGGGCGTCACGGGCTGGGTGTGCGACGAACGGCGTGGCCAGCAGCTTCGCGAGGCGGTGCCGCGCATCCCCGCCTCCCGCCTGATGCTCGAGACTGACGCGCCCTACCTGCTGCCACGCGACCTGGATCCGCGCCCGGATTCGCGGCGCAACGAGCCCCGCTTTCTGCCGCACATCGCCAGGACCGTCGCCCGGCTCCGGGGCGAGAGCGTAGAAGCCGTGGCGATGGCCGCCACGGCCAATGCGCGCGCGATGTTCGGGCTGTCAGGGGCGTCCTAGGGGACCGCACCGGTCGCTACAGGCTGGTGAAGCCGTGCGGACTGGGACGAAGCTGGCCCTTCACGCGCGACCAGGCCACACCCGCGCGCTCGGGCTGCTGCGCCGCCGCGGCGCCGCCGCGGATGACCGGCGGGAACTCGACCTCGAGGTCATCGAGCATCAGCACCCACTTCGGCATGCCCTTGGTAAACTTGCCGAGATTGGAGAACACCAGGCGGCCCTCCACCGGTGCATCGCCTGCGAGCTGCTTGACCGCGGCCACCCGGTCGTACAGCGCGGGCTGCGGATTGTCGAAGGTGAAGCGCTCCTTGCGCGACATCACCGTCCACTCGCTCATCTGGTCACCGCCGAAGATGACGCCGGCGACGTTGCGGGTGTCGAGCACGATCAGTCCCTTCTGCGTCAGCAGCAGGTGATCGACGTGGAAGAACCCGCCCATGCCATCGGGCACCAGCACCTGGTGGGCGGCATCGAAGGAGATCCGCTCCAGGCGCAGCAGCAGCGCCTTTCTTCGCGTGTGCCGCTGCCAGAGCTTGAGGCCGAAGTACACGACGGCCACGACCGCCAGCAGCACCAGCGCGGCGGCCGTCCAGCGGATCTGCATCTCGTATCCGCTCATGTGAGCGCCGCCGCCAGTGAGGAGAGGGTGGGATCGACATCGACGCATTGCGCCGGCAGGTCCAGCAACCGTGCGAGGCTCGGCGGCACGGGCACCTGCTGGCCGATCAGGGGCTCCACGACATCGTTGAACTTCGCCGGATGTGCGGTGGCCGCCAGCACCCAGGGCTGGGCGCGATCCCTCGCCGGCAGGCGCTGATAGACCTCGGCCGCGGTGGCGGTGTGCGGGCACCAGATGCGCCTGAACTTGCGAAAATCCGTGCTGATGCGGGCGCGGATCGTTGCATCGTCCACCCAGTCGGCGCTCACCTGTGCACGCAGCTCCGCGACCGTGGGGAACTGGTGGCGGAGCCTTTCCATGTTGCTCGGATTGCCGACGTCCATCGCGGAGGCGAGCGTGGGCACGCTCTTCCTGGGTTGCCAGTGCCCGCTGTCCAGGTAGTCCGGCACGGTGCGGTTCGCATTGTGGGCGAGCACCAGCCGGCCCACGGGGTAGCCGAGCAGCCGGGCCCAGATGGCGGCGGAGACATTGCCGAGATTGCCCGAGGGCACGATGTAGTTCGGCTTCTCGCCGCATTGGCGGAAGACCTGCAGACTCGAGGCGGCGTAATAGACGAGCTGAGGCAGCAGCCGGCCCACGTTGATGCTGTTGGCCGAGCTGAAGCGGTGCCGCCTCAACGCCGGATCCACGAAGGCTTCCTTCACCATGCGCTGGCAGTCATCGAAGCTGCCCGCGACGCGCAGTGCGATGACATTGTCGCCCCAGCAGGTGAGTTGCTGTTCCTGCCGGGCGCTCACGAGGTTGCGCGGGAAGAGCACCACCACCCGCGCCCAGGACCTGCGGTGGAATGCCGCCGCCACCGCGCCGCCAGTGTCACCGGAAGTGGCGACCAGGATGGTCGTGGGCGGTGCTCCTGCCGGCTGCAGCCGCTGCAGGCACTCGGCGAGGAAGCGGGCGCCGAAATCCTTGAAGGCCGCCGTGGGTCCGTGGAACAGTTCCAGGACGAACAGCTTGCCGCCGGCGTCTTTCACCGCCGTCGTCGGGGCCGGCAGGTCGAGGGCGGCGTCGGCGATCGCCGGCAGGTGCGCGGCGAGCCGGTCCTGCTCGAAGAACCCCGCCAGGGCCACCCTGGCCACGCTTGGCAGGCGCGCCGGGTCGCAGGGGCGCCCATGATCCACGAGCGGGAGCGAGGTCGGCATGAACAGGCCGCCATCGGCGGCCAGGCCCTGCTCGATGGCCTCGCTCAGGGCGACGGCCGGGCCGCCTCCGCGCGTGCTGAGGAACTCGAGCCGCATTCAGGCCCTCACCACGCGGGCGCCGTAGTTCTCGATGGGCGAGATCCAGTGATCGCTCTTGAGGTCATGGCGCGCGAACGCGGCCACCATGGCGCCGCGCACGGCCTCGGCATACTGGAACTCCACCCAGGCGAACACCGTGGGGCCGGCGCCGGAGATGGAGCAGCCCAGTGCACCGGCGGACATCGCGGCGCGCTTCACGTCCTTGAAGCCCGGAATGAGGGACTGCCGCTGGGGCTCGATGATCACATCGTTGAAGGAATCACGGATCATGTCGAGGTCGCTGGAATAGCAGCCGCTGATGAAGCCGGCGAGATTGGCGGACTGCCAGACGAAATCCGAGCGCGAGATGTCGGATTTGAGCACGGCGCGCGCCTCGCGCGTGCCCAGGTACATGTGCGGATGCACGATCACGCAACGCAATGAGGACGGCACCGGAATGTTCTTGACGCGCGGATCGTCGATGCCGACGGTGAGCGTCAGCCCGCCGAACAGGCAAGGTGCGATATTGTCGACGTGCACCGAGCCGCTGGCCACCACCTCTCCTTCCATGGCGAAGCGCAGGAGCTGGATGCGCGGCACGGGCTCCTCGAGCAATGCATTGGCGGCCACCACCGCGGCGACCGCGGAGGCCGCGGATCCGCCCATGCCCGAACCCAGCGGAATGCCCTTGTCGATGTCGATCTCGAAGCCATGGCGCAGTTGCAGCTTCTGGTGCATCGCCTGCACGGCGCGGCCCGCGGTGTTCTGCTCCGGCACCACCGGGAGCTGGCCGGCGATGCCGGTGATGGTGTTGATGCGCACCGTGGGCTCATCGATGCGCCGGATGCGAACCCGGTCGCCGAGGGCCTCGACCGTGTGCCCGAGAATGTCGAATCCGATGCCGACGTTGGCGACCGTGGCCGGAGCGAAGGCGGTGACATCGGTGAGCAAGTGGGTCTCCTACAGGTGGGCGCCGAGGTAGGCGCTCAGTCGCAACAGGTCCGAGAACACCCCGCCGGCGGTGACCTCGGGACCGGCGCCGGGTCCCTGGACGATCAGCGGGTTGTCGCAGTAGCGGCGCGTCGCATAACGCACCACGTTGTCGGTGAGCGCGATGTGGGCAAAGGCATGGTCCGCGGGGAGCCGCGTCAGTCCCACGGTCGCCTTGCCATCGGCGGTGACCCGTCCGACATAGCGCAGCACCTGCGACTCCTTGCGGGCGGACTGCAGCAGCGCATTCATGTCGGCGTCGAACTTCGGCAGCTGGCGCAGGAAATCCTCGACGCTGGAGGATTCCAGCGTCTTGGGTACGAGGCTCTGCACCTTGACCTCGCTCATCTCGAGCTTCAGGCCCATCTCGCGGCCCAGGATGATCAGCTTGCGGGCGACATCCAGGCCCGACAGGTCATCGCGCGGGTCCGGCTCGGTGTAACCCTTGGACTTGGCGTCCAGGACGATCGAGGAAAACGGCTTGCTGCCGTCGAACACGTTGAAGAGGTAGGCGAGCGTGCCGGAGAAGATGCCCTCGATGCTGGTGATGTCATCGCCGGTCTCGCGCAGGTCGCGCAGCGTGTGGATCACCGGCAGGCCGGCGCCGACCGTGGCCTCGTAGAGGTAGTGGGAATTCGAATCCCGGCGCGCGTCCTTGAGCGACTGGTAGTACGCGTAGTCGCCGCTGTTCGCCTTCTTGTTCGGCGTGACGATGTGGATGCCCCGCCGCAGCCACTGCGCGTAGTGGCCGGCGACCTCGGCACTGGCCGTGCAATCGATGATGACCGCATGCGGAATGTGGTCCGCCTGCACGAACTGCGCGAACTTCGCCAGGTCCAGGTTCTCCGTGGCCTCCGCCATGCGTTGCTTCAGCGCGCCCGGGTCGATGCCCTGCTCCTCCAGCAGCATCTTCTTCGAACTGGCCACCGCCCGGACCCGCAGGTCGAGGTTCCCCTGCTCGCGCAGCCGCCCCACCTGCGAGGCGATCTGTTCGAGCAGCACGCGCCCGACGGTGCCGGGGCCGATGAGGCCGATGGAGAGCGTATTGGGCGAGAGGTAGAAGCCGGCGTGCACGGCCCGCAGGGCCCGGGCCGCCCCCTTGCCGTCCACGACCACCGAGATGTTGCGCTCCGAAGCCCCCTGCGCGATGGCACGCGCGCTGATGCCCGAACCGCCCAGCGCCTGGAATACCTTGGCGGCGATGCCGTGCGCACCGGCCATGCCATCGCCGACCACCGCGAGGATCGACTGACCGCGGTCCACATCGACGCTCTGGATCTGGCCATCGCGCAATTCGGCATCGAAGGCGCGGCGCACGGCGCTCTCTGCCCCATCGGCCTGCGCCTCCGGGATGGCGAAGCAGATGGAGTGCTCGGAACTGCCCTGGGAGATGAGGATGACCGAGATACCCGAATCGCGCAGCGCACCGAACAGGCGCTGCGCGGTGCCGGGCACGCCGATCATGCCGGCGCCCTCGAGGTTGACCAGCGCCACGCGGTCGATGCTGGTGATGCCCTTGACCGCATGCTTCGAGGTCGGGTGGGCGCAGATCAGCGTTCCGGGTTTCTCTGCTGCGAAGGTGTTGCGGATGTAGATGGGGATGTCGCGGGCCACGGCCGGCGCCATGGTCTGCGGATGGATGACCTTCGCGCCGAAGTACGCGAGTTCCATCGCCTCGTTGTAGGAGAGCTGGTCGATGACCTGCGCATTGGGCACCAGGCGCGGATCGGCCGAGAGCACGCCATCCACATCGGTCCAGATGTGGATCTGCTCGGCGCTCAGCAGCGCACCGAAGATCGACCCGGAGAAGTCGCTCCCGTTGCGGCCGAGGGTGGTCTGCACGCCGCGCGGGGTGGCGGCGATGAAGCCGGTGATGATGGCGCGTCCCTCGAATCCGGGCGGCAGGAGCCGATCGATGTTCGCCTGGCTCTCGGGCCAATGGACCGCAGGGCCGAGCGACCCCCATTCCACCACCACCACCTTGCGCGCGTCGACCCAGACCACCTCGCCCTTGATCCTGCCGCGCTCGCGCAGATAGGGGGTGAACAGCCGCGTGGACCAGATCTCGCCGAAGCCGCTGACCACATCGCGCACGGCATCCGGCGCCGAGCGGATCAGCCGCACCGTCTGCAGCATGCCGGCGATGTCGCGGCAATCGCTGCGCAGGGATTCGAGATAGGGATTGCGGGATTCGTTCGACAGCAGCGCGGTCGCGATCTGGGTGTGCCGCTCCTCGATGGCCTTCAGCGGCGTGAGGAAATCACCATCCGGCGCCACCGCGGCTGCCAGCAGGCCGAGCAGTGCATCGGTGATGCCGCGGCAGGCCGACAGCACCACGCCTTCGCGTTCGCGCGGGGAAGACTCGATGATGTCGGCGACGCGGGCGAAGCATTGGGCATCGGCTACGCTCGAGCCACCGAACTTGTGAACGATCCACTTTTGCATGTTGTGCACCGGCACCGGCTTGAGGGTCGCCGAAATGCCGCTTGAGTTGTCTTGTCGATTGATCCTGAAGGCGAAAACCGCCTCGGCAATCGCGCACTTTAATGGTTGGGGCGCCACTCTAGCAAGCGCGGAACCCGATGGACGCGGCTGATCAGCGCGGCGTGGCGCGGCGGCGGCGCGCTGGGTTCCCAGGCGTGTGCGGCAGGCCGGTATGCTGGGTGCGCATCGGACGCGCCGCTTCATGGCCCGTGCGGCCCGCGCGGGATCCCTTCGCGGTGACCGGCTGATACGCAGGAACGAGATGGTGGCGCCCATTGCCGATCAGGTTGGCCCGGCCCATGCGCTTGAGCGCCTCGCGCAGCACGGGCCAGTTCCCCGGGTCGTGGTAGCGCAGGAACGCCTTGTGCAGACGCCGCGTGCGCTCCCCCTTCGGCACGACCACTGATTCACTGGTGCGCGAGATGCGCCGCAGCGGGTTGCGACCCGAATGGTACATCGCCGTGGCGGTTGCCATCGGCGAAGGCAGGAAGGCCTGCACCTGGTCGGCACGAAAGCCATTCTTCTTCAGCCACAGCGCGAGTTCGAGCATGTCCTCATCGCGCGTGCCCGGGTGCGCGGCGATGAAGTAGGGAATCAGGTACTGTTCCTTGCCCGCCTCCCGCGAGAAGCGGTCGAACAGTTCCTTGAACCGGTAGTAGGTGCCAACCCCCGGCTTCATCATCTTCGACAGCGGTCCTTCCGCGATCGCCTCGGGCGCGATCTTGAGATACCCGCCGGTGTGGTGCGTGGCCAGTTCCCGCACGTACTCCGGCGACTCGATGGCCAGGTCGTAGCGCACGCCGGAGGCGATCAGGATCTTGCGCACGCCCGGCAGCTCGCGGGCGCGCTGGTAGAGCCGGATCAGCGGCGCGTGATCGGTGTGGAGGTTCGGGCAGATGCCCGGATAGACGCAGGAGGGCCGGCGGCAGGCCGACTCGATGTCGCGTGACCGGCAATGCAGCCGGTACATGTTGGCGGTGGGCCCGCCCAGGTCCGAGATCACGCCGGTGAACCCGGGCACGGTGTCGCGGATGGTCTCGATCTCCCGCAGTACGGAGCCTTCCGAGCGGCTCTGGATGACGCGGCCCTCATGCTCGGTGATCGAGCAGAACGTGCAGCCGCCGAAGCAGCCGCGCTGGATGGACACCGAGAAGCGGATCATGTGATACGCCGGGATGTGCGCATCCTCGTAGAGCGGGTGCGGGCGGCGCGCGTACGGCAGTTCGTAGACGGCGTCCATCTCCTGCGTCGACAGCGGCTGCGGCGGCGGATTGAGCCACAGCTCCTGGTCACCGTGACGCTGCACCAGCGCGCGCGCATTGCCGGGGTTGGATTCCAGGTGCAGGATCCTCGAGGCGTGCGCATACAGGACCGGATCGGCTGCGACCTGTTCGTGCGAGGGAAGGCGGATGACGCTCTGCGCACGTCGCGCGTTGGGCACCTGGCGATGGAAGCGGACGACGGCGCCGGGAACGCCGTCGGCGTCATTCTGAGTGGCGGTGGCGGCGGCACGCCGCTGTTGCTCGTCGGCGTACGGATCCGGCGGCGGCGCCACGGGCCCCGGCGTGTCGAGCTCCGAGGAGTCGATCTCGAGCCATCCGTCCGGCAGGCGCTTGCGCAGCAGCGCCGTGCCGCGCAGGTCATCGATGGCGTGCACGGATTCACCGGCATCCAGCCGTCGCGCAATCTCCACGATCTGCCGCTCGGCATTGCCGAACACCAGCAGATCCGCCTTCGAATCCACCAGCACGGAACGCCGCACCTGCCCGGACCAGTAGTCGAAGTGCGCGATGCGCCGCAGGCTTGCTTCGATGCCGCCGATGATGATCGGCACGCCGGCATGCGCCTCGCGCAGCCGCTGCGAGTAGACGATCACCGACCGGTCGGGCCGGCGCCCCCCTGCCCCGGCGGGCGTATAGGCATCATCACTGCGCACGCGCCGGTCCGCGGTGTAGCGGTTGACCATGGAATCCATGTTGCCGGCGGTGACGCCGAAGAACAGCCTCGGCCTGCCGAGCTGCTCGAAGTCCCGGGTGCTGCGCCAGTCGGGCTGCGCGATGATGCCCACCCGGTAGCCGCGTGACTCGAGCAGGCGCCCCATGATGGCCATGCCGAAGCTCGGATGATCCACATAGGCATCACCGGTGAGGATGATGATGTCGCACGCCTCCCAGCCGAGAGCCTGCATCTCGGCCCGGCTCATGGGCAGGAACGGCGCCGGCTGGTTCACTCGAGGTCGAGCGGCACGTAGATCTGCGCATCCTCGCGCTGAATGAGCAGCGCGACGCTTCCCTTGGACTTCGAGGCCTCGCGCTTGAGCTCGGCGATGCCGGTGACCGGCGTGCCGTTGATGCCGAGGATCACATCGCCCGGCTGCACGCCCGCCGCCAGGGCCGGACCACTGACATCCTCCACCACCAGCTTGCCATGGGTGTCGAGCTGCTGCTGCTCGTTGGGCGTCAGCGACCGCAGGGCCAGCCCCAGCTTGCCCGAGTCGGTGTCACGATCGTTGCGGGCATTGCGCTCGGCCGGCTCATCATCCAGCGCGACGGTTCGAACGTTGACTTCCATCGCGTGACGGTCGCGCCAGATGCCGATCCGCGCATCGCTCCCGGGCGCAAGCGAGGCGATGATGGAGGGCAGGTCGGATGAGCGGTTGATGGTGCGGCCATTGACGCTGGTGATGACATCTCCCGGCTTCAGGCCCGCCCGCTCGCTGGGGCTCTTCGGCTCCACCGAGCTGACCAGCGCACCGTGCGGCGTATCGAGCCCGAAGGTCTTGGAGAACTGCTGATTCACCTCCTGCACGCCCACGCCGATCCGGCTGCGGCTGACCTTGCCCTTGGCCAGCAGCTGGTCCTTGACGTTCAGCACGAGATCGATGGGGATGGCGAAGGACATGCCCATGAATCCGCCGGTGCGGCTGTAGATCTGCGAGTTGATGCCGATCACCTCGCCGTCGAGGTTGAACAGCGGACCGCCGGAGTTGCCGGGATTCACCGCGGCGTCGGTCTGGATGAACGGCACGTAGTTCTCATCGGGCAGGGAACGCGCAGTCGCGCTGACCACGCCCGCCGTCACGCTGTTCTCGAAGCCGAACGGCGAACCGATGGCCACCACCCATTGGCCGGGACGCAGTTTCGTGGGATCGCCGAAATGCACCTTGGGCAGGCCCTTGGCGTCGATCTTGATGAGCGCCACGTCGCTGCGCTTGTCCACGCCGACCACCTTGGCGGAGAACTCGCGCCGGTCGGTGAGCTTGACCGTCACCGTGGCGGCATCGGCCACCACGTGCGCG
This sequence comes from Steroidobacteraceae bacterium, assembly GCA_046347195.1. Classification (GTDB taxonomy): domain Bacteria; phylum Pseudomonadota; class Gammaproteobacteria; order Steroidobacterales; family Steroidobacteraceae; genus TMP-86. The sequence continues at coordinate 30,857 of JAXMGQ010000003.1, read as the reverse complement.
TTGGTGAGCACATAGCCGTCGGAGGAGATGATGAAGCCGGAGCCGATGCCCTTCGCGGGCGCCTGGCGCCCCGGATTGGGCACGCCGAAGCGGTGGAAGAACTGCGACAACGGATCCCCTGATTCGTCCATCTCGCCGCCGTCCTGCGCGCGCTGCTGCTTCTCCACGACGCTGATGTTCACCACGGCGTTGCCGTTCTCGGCCACGAGCTGGGAAAAATCCGGCAGCCCCGTAACGCGGGTGCCCGCGGGGGCCTGCACGGCCACCGGCGCAGGACTTGCCGGCGCGGCAGGCGCCGCGGCCAGCAGCCTCGGCGCGCTCTCCGGGCCCGCCGCGACATCTTGCGCGGCGGTGCCCTGGTGCAGGACCAGTCCGATCATCGCCGCGGCCACGGCCGCCAGCGTCCAGGTTCTCACATTGCCCATCGACTCGAGCCTCCATTCTTTGCACGGTTGGTCCCGCCCTTCCGTCGGGGAGCAGGCGGGAAACATGCGGTGTGAGACAAGCAAATGCCCCGGGGGTTGCACCTTGCACACCGTGGCTGTCATTAAATTCCGTTAAAGTCGCCGCGCCGGCGTACCCGGAAAGTGTGACGTTGCGATCGGAACGCACCGGCTGCCAAGGATACCCTGCGGCGCATTATGGAAGGAACCGTTTCCCCCATCGTCCTGGTCGCCGGCGCCGACACGAAGCGGTTGCAGTGGATGTCGCATCACATCACCAGCCGCTGGCCGGAGGCCGTGGTCGCCTCCCTCCCCACCGTCCAGGCACGGTCGCTGAGCGCCTACGTCGCGGATCCGGCCCCCGACGCCATCTTCCTGGCCGTGGATTTCGCGGCGGAATCCGACGTGGAGCAGGCCTTCGAGGCCATGCTGCAGGTGCTCCGGCTGCGACCCGACCTGTACGTCGCCTTTCTCGCCCGGGAGGGAAATGAACTGGCGGCGGTTCGCGCCCTGAAATCGGGTGCGAAGGACTACCTGCCCCTGGCGAGCATCAGCCGGGAGCGGCTCCTCGCCACGGTCGAGGAAGCCTGCAGCCGCCGTGAAGCGGCGGTGCGGGCCGTGCTGGCGGTGCAGGAAGCCGCTGCCCCGGTCGCGCCGGACATCGAACTGCCGGGGTACGAAATCCTCAAGGAGATCGCCACCAGCAATTTCTCCTCGGTGTACCTGGCCCGCTCGCAACGCCTGTCGCGCAATGTCGTGGTCAAGGTCATCAAGACCGGCGAGGATGCCCGGGATCAACAGGACGCGGAGCGATTCCAGCGGGAGTACGAGATCATCTCGAGCATCTCCCACCCGGCCATCGTGCGAATCCACGACTTCGGCGCCCTGCCCAGGCACCTTTACCTGGCGATGGAATATTTTCCCTGCGGCGACCTGCGCGATCGCCTGCGCAATCCCCTCTCGGTGGACGAAAGCCGCTATTACCTGCGCGCCATCGCCGAGGCGCTGCGCGTGATCCACGTGTTCGGCATCTTCCACCGCGACCTGAAGCCGGCGAACGTGATGCTGCGCGAGGACAACTCCCCCGTGCTGATCGACTTCGGCCTCGCGCGCCGGGCCGAGGACGATGGCAGCACCACCGGCGTGGGCAAGGTGCTCGGCTCACCGTTCTACATGAGTCCCGAGCAGGCACAGGCGCAGCCCATCGATGCGCGTACCGACATCTACAGCCTCGGGGTGATGTTCTACGAGATGCTCACCGGCGCCCGGCCCTACCTCGGCCGCACCGCCATGGCCATCATGACCCAGCACACCCATTCGCCGGTGCCGAAGCTCCCGCCCGAACTCGCCGCCCAGCAGCCGCTGCTCGAGCGGCTCATGGCCAAGGAGCCGCGTGCCCGCTATTCCTGCATCGATGAACTGCTCGCCGACCTGAGCGAGGAAATGCCGGCCGTGGCCTGAGCGCGAGGCCAAGCGCGCGTGACGCATTTCACACCCGAAGGTGCGGGCGTTATGTCCGACCGTCGGCCTGTGATGCCCGTCCAACCACATGGACCGGCTCTCTGCCACGCTGCGGTGGCATGCTGATCTCGAAAACGCGCCACGAGCGGGAAAAGGCCGACGCCATCGCCAAGGCCACTCGACTGAACGAGGAGATCCTCGGCGGACTGCCGCAGGCGATCTTCCTGCTCGACCATGATCTGCGCATTCGCCCGCCCATTTCGCGCTCGGCCGAGAGCCTGTTTCGTCGACGCGACTTGCTGAACACCGCCTTCGAGAAGCTGCTCGAGAACATCCTGCCCGCAAAGCCCCTGGTGGCGGCGGCGGAATTCCTCACCCTCCTGCGCTCCCCGAACGCCCCCGCCGACATCAACGCCGGCAACCCGCTGCTGGAGACGGCGGTGCGCATCACCGCAGCCGAGGGCGCGGTCGAGAACCGCATCCTCAGCTTCACCTTCCGGCGTGTCGTGACCCTGAGCGAGCACCAGACCTGGGTGGTGTGCATCGAGGACATCAGCCGGCAGGCTGATCTTGCCCGTGAGCTGGAGGAACTGAAGGGCTACTCCAGCGCGCAGGCCACCTGCCTCGGGTGCCTGGTCCGCGTCGGCTCCGAACGGTTCGCCGCCTTCCTTCGGCAGAGCGATGCGTCGGTCAACATGATCAACGCGGTGCTGAAGAAGCCCGCCAGGACCCGCGAGGCCTTCCGCGCCAAGCTCGATGAGCTGCTGCACGAGATCGACCAGATCAAGCAGCAGGCGGCCCTGCTCGAGCTCGACAACGTCGAGCAGCTCGCGCAGGCCTTCGCCGATGCGGCCACCGGCCTGCAGCGCAATGAACACCTCTCCGGCTCCGACTTCCTGCCACTGGCCGTGCGCCTGGACGAGCTGTTCGCGCAGCTCGCCCTGATGCGCAGCATGACCAGCCTCACCGGCTCCCAGCGCAGCGTCGCGCCACCCCAGGCGGCTCCCGCCATGCCGGCCGCCGCGCCCGGGCGGACGCGTCATACCACCAGCGGCACCGAGATCATGGAGGCCCCGCAGATCGCGGCATTGAGCGCCGCGGCGGCAGCGGCGGCCGTCGGCCTGCCGCCCCCGCTCCCCGCCGCCCGGCCTGCCCCGGCCGGGAGCCTGGAGAGCGCGCTGCGATCGATGGCCGAGCACGTCGCCCAGTCGCGCGATCGCAGCATCACGCTGGATTGCGCGGGACTGGCCGAGGTACCCGCCGCGTACCAGGGATTGGTCAAGAACATCGTGATCCAGCTCATCCGCAACGCCATCATGCACGGCATCGAACCCCCGGCCGAGCGCGAAGCCGCGGGCAAGCCGGCGTTCGGACACCTCGCGCTGAATTTCCGCGAAAACCCGGGCCAGGGGTTCCAACTGGCCTTCGAGGACGATGGACGCGGACTGGATGCCGCGCAACTGCGCGAGACGGCCATCGCGAAGGGCATGCTCACCCCCGAGGCGGCCGCGGAGATGCCCGACCGCCAGGCCATCAAGCTCATCTTCAAGCGCGGCTTCAGCACCGTCGCGGATCCCAGCCCCGAGGTGGGCCGAGGGATGGGCATGGCGCTGGTGCGACGCTACGTCGCGGAAGCGGGCGGCAAGGTGGGCCTGGCCAGCGTGCCCGGCCGCCAGACGCGCTTTCGCATCTCGCTCCCGGCGCTGCCCGCGGAGTCCGCGGAACCGCAGGTGGCCTGAGGGCGATTCGCCCGGCCGTCCCGGCCGATCCCGACTTTCCCGGCCGATCCCCGCCTATCCGGGCGGCCTGGTCTCTGCGGCCATCTCCACGAGCACGGTTCCTTCCGCGACCCGATCGCCCACGGACTGCGCGATGCGCGCGATGCGGCCGTCGTGAGGCGCGGTGAGGGTATGTTCCATCTTCATGGCTTCGACGGTCACGAGCGCGGTCCCCCGCTTGACCTCATCGTTCACCTTCACGTGCACGGCAACCACCGTACCCGGGAGCGGCGTGACCAGCGATCCCTCGTCCTCGCCGGCGTGTGATTCCAGCGAGTCCTCGGGCAGCACGCGGTGCGCCACAACGTGTCGTCCGGGTTCGAACAGGTGCAGCGCCGCGCCCTGCCTCACGATGTGCAGCGTACGGCGCCGTCCGTCCATCTCCACGCGCAGCTCGCCATCAGCGGCCTCGAGCAGCAGCACCTCGCAGGAGTTCCCACCCACCTCGATGCGATAGCGGTCGGCGCCCTCCGCGTTCACCCGAGCGAGCCCTTCGGTGAAGGCCCACTCGCTGATGCCGGGCCCGCCCGGCCGCCAGCCGCTGCGATCATCCCAGGGAGAGCCGATCCGCGATGCGTCCGGAGACCGGGCGCACCACAGCGCCAGCAACGCAAGATCGCTCGCCGTGCACGCGGGCTCAGCCGCCTGGATCGCGGCGGCATTGTCCTCGAGGAACCGGGTGCCCAGACGGGCCGAACGAAAGGCTTGCGTCGCCAGGATGCTGGCCAGCAAGGCCCGGTTGGTCTGCACGCCGACGACCTCGAAGTCATCGACGGCCTTGCGCAGCCGGTCGATGGCCTCTTCCCGGCTCTGCGCCCAGGCGATGATCTTGCCGAGCATCGGATCGTAGTAGGAGGAGACTTCGTCTCCCCTCGCCACGCCGGCGTCCACCCGTACCCCGTTCGTGGAGGCCGGCCAGCGAAGATGCTCAAGCCGGCCGACGCTGGGCAGGTAGCCCTGGGCCGGGTCTTCCGCATACAGACGCACCTCGACCGCGGCGCCGCGCCGCTGCGGCGTCGTGCCGAACTGCGAGATCGCCTCGCCGCGCGCCACGCGCAGTTGCCACTCGACCAGGTCGATGCCCGTGATCATCTCCGTGACCGGGTGCTCGACCTGCAGGCGGGTATTCATTTCCATGAAGTAGAAGTCCTGCGCCTCGTCGAGCAGGAACTCGATGGTGCCTGCTCCCACGTAGCCGATGCGGCGCGCAACGGTACGCGCCGCCTCCGCCATCGCGGCGCGGACTTCCTCCCGCAATCCGGGCGCCGGCGCCTCCTCCACCACCTTCTGGTGACGGCGCTGCACCGAGCAGTCACGATCGAACAGCGTCAGCACCTCGCCGCTCGCGTCGGCGAAGACCTGCACCTCGACGTGCCGGGCGTTGCGGAAATAGCGCTCCAGCAGCAACCGGTCATCGCCGAAGGCGGTGCGCGCGAGCCGCTGCGCACTCTCGATGGCAGCCCGCGCCTGGTCCAGGCTCTCCACCACCTGCATGCCCTTGCCGCCGCCCCCCGCGCTCGCCTTGACGATCAGCGGAAAGCCGACGCGGCCTGCTTCGGCCAGCAACCTGTCCAGTCCCTGCTCCTCGCCGTGGTAGCCGGGCGCCACCGGCACGCCCGCCGAACCCATCGCCGCCTTCGCGGCGCTCTTGGAACCCATGGCGAGGATGGCGCTCGCCGGCGGCCCGACGAACACCAGGCCCGCCTGCTCGCAGGCCTGTGCGAAGCGCGCATTCTCCGACAGGAAGCCGTAGCCCGGATGCACGGCCTGGGCGCCCGCGCGCCGTGCCGTGGCGATCAGGCGCTCGATGTCCAGGTAGCTCTGCGCGGCCGGCGAGGGCCCCAGGTGCCAGGCTTCGTCGCACTCGCGCACGTGGCGGGCGTTGCGGTCCGCATCGGAGTACACCGCGATGCTGGTGATGCCAAGGCGACGCGCGCTGCGGGCGATGCGGCAGGCGATCTCCCCGCGGTTTGCGATCAGCAGTCGGTCGATCATCACGGCGTCCTCACATGCGGAACACGCCGAAGCGTGTTTCCTTCGGTTGCTGCGCCGCGGCCAGCGACAGCGCCAGGCTCAGGATCCGGCGCGTGTCGAGGGGATCGATGACGCCATCGTCCCACAGTCGCGCGGAGGCGTAGAACGGATTGCCCTGACGTTCGTATTGTTCGCGCACCGGCGCCTTGATGCGCTCCTCCTCCTCGGGACTGAGCGTGCCGCCGGAACGCTCCAGCGCCTCCTTGCGGATGGTCGCGAGCACCGAGGCCGCCTGTTCCCCACCCATCACCGAGGTGCGCGCATTCGGCCACTGGAACAGGAAGCGCGGCGCATAGGCGCGCCCGCACATCGCGTAGTTGCCCGCGCCGTAGCTGCCACCGATGACCACGGTGAGCTTGGGCACCGCCGCGCAGGCCACTGCGGTGACCAGTTTCGCGCCGTCCTTGGCGATGCCGCCGGCTTCGGCCTTCTGCCCGATCATGAAGCCGGTGATGTTCTGCAGGAACAGCAGCGGGATGGATTCCCGGCAGCACAGTTCGACGAAGTGTGCGCCTTTCTGGGCGCTCTCGGAGAACAGGATGCCGTTGTTGGCGAGGATGCCGACCGGAAAACCGCCGATGCGCGCGAACCCGCACACGAGGGTGGTGCCATACAGCGCCTTGAACTCGTCGAACTCCGAGGCATCGACCAACCGGGAGATGATGTCCTTGACGTCGTAGGGCTTGCGGGTCGTGGCGGGGATGATGCCGTAGAGCTCGGCCGGATCGTACAGCGGCGGGCGTGGGGCCACCGGAGGCGCGGCGCCGGAGGCTGCGCGCAGCGAGGCCACCGCGCGGCGCGCCAGTGCCAGCGCGTGGGTGTCATCGTGTGCGTAGTAGTCCGTCACGCCCGACTGGCGGCAGTGCACGTCGGCACCGCCCAGGGTCTCCGCATCGATCTCCTCTCCCGTGGCAGCGCGCACCAGCGGTGGGCCACCCAGGAAGACGCGACCCTGATTGCGCACGATGATGGCGTGTTCCGACATCGCCGGCACGTAAGCCCCGCCAGCCGTGCAGGAGCCGTGCACCACGGCGATCTGTGCGATGCCCTTGCTCGACAGCACCGCCTGGTTGTAGAAAATGCGGCCGAAGTGCTCCCGGTCCGGGAACACCTCGTCCTGCAGGGGCAGGAACGCCCCGCCGCTCTCCACGAGGTACACGCAGGTCAGTCCGTGTTCGCCGGCGATCTCCTGCGCGCGCAGGTGCTTCTTCACCGTCAGCGGATAGTAGGTACCGCCTTTGACGGTGGCATCGTTGGCCACCACCATGCAGGGCCGTCCGCTGATGCGGCCGATGCCGGTGATGATGCCGGCGCCGGCGACTTCGTCTCCGTACAGGCCGTGCGCGGCCAGTGCGGAAAGCTCCAGAAAGGGCGACCCCGGGTCGAGCAGCACGTTGATGCGCTCGCGCGCCAGGAGCTTCCCGGCCGCGCGGTGCTTCTCGCGGGAAGCCTTCGGCCCGCCCAGCGCCTTCAAGGCCAGTTGTTCGCGAAGTCCTGAGACCAGCGCCTGCATGTTGGCCTGGTTGGCGGCGAAATCCGCCGAACGAGAGTCGATGCCGGAACCCAGTTGCACGTTTGCCTCTCCCCGCCGAGTCTGGGATAATTGTCGGACAGTCGGATTATCCAACACATTTGAGGTCCTGACAATGGCCGCCGTATTCCGGGAATTCAGCTTCCAGCAGGGCGAGACCATCGAGTCCGTCCGCACCGAGGTGCGCCGCTTCGCAGAAGGCCGCATCGCCCCCCGCGCCGCCGAGATCGACCGCAGCAACGAGTTCCCGCGCGACTTGTGGCCGCAGCTCGGTGAACTGGGGTTGCTCGGCATGACGGTCTCCGAGGCCGATGGTGGCACCGGGCTCGGGTATCTTGCACACCTGGTGGCCATGGAGGAGATCTCGCGGGCCTCGGGTGCGGTGGGACTCTCCTATGGCGCGCACTCCAATCTCTGCGTGAACCAGATCTCGTTGAACGCCTCCCCCGAACAGAAGCGCCGCTACCTGCCCCGCCTGATCAGCGGAGAGCACGTGGGCGCCCTGGCGATGTCCGAGCCCGGTGCCGGGTCGGACGTGGTGTCCATGCAGCTCAAGGCGGTGGACCGGGGCGATCACTATGTGCTCGATGGCCGCAAGATGTGGATCACCAACGGGCCCGATGCGGATGTGCTGGTGGTGTACGCGAAGACCGAGCCCGCCGCCGGTCCCCGTGGCATCAGTGCCTTCCTGGTCGAGAAGGGCTTTGAGGGGTTCAGGCCCGCCCAGAAGCTCGACAAGCTCGGCATGCGTGGCTCGAGCACCAGCGAACTGGTGTTCGATGACTGCATCGTTCCCGCCGCGAACCTGCTCGGCAAGCGCAATGAAGGCGTGCGCGTGCTGATGAGCGGCCTGGATTACGAGCGGCTGGTGCTGTGCGGCGGCCCGCTGGGACTCATGGCGGCGGCACTCGATGTCGCCCTCGCCTATTGCCGCGAGCGCAAGCAATTCGGCACGCCCATCGGCACCTTCGAACTCGTGCAGGGAAAGCTCGCCGACATGTACGCCTCGCTCAATGCCTGCCGCAGTTATGCCTACGCCGTGGCGGCGGCCTGCGACCGCCGCGAATCCACCCGCAAGGACGCCGCCGCGTGCATCCTGTTTTGCGCCGAGGCGGCCACCAGGGTCGCGCTCGATGCCATCCAGCTGCTTGGCGGCAATGGCTACATCAACGACTACCCCACCGGCCGGCTGCTGCGGGATGCCAAGCTCTACGAGATCGGCGCGGGCACCTCGGAGATCCGCCGCATGCTGATCGGCCGCGAGCTGTTCGGGGAATCCGCATGAGCGACCTGTTCGAGCCGCTGGCGTCGAACCCCGCCTACCGGCAGATCGCGAACCGCATCGAGCGCAAGATCGTCGAGCGCGAATTGCGGGCGGGCGACGCCCTGCCGTCGGAAACCGATCTTGCGCGCCAGTTCGGCGTGAACCGGTCCACCGTGCGTGAAGCCATCCGCGAACTGGAGTCGCACGGTCTTCTCGGCCGCCAGCGCGGCGAGAAGCGGCTGCGCGTGACCCTGCCGCGGCCCGAGCAGGTGAGCTCGGGCGTGAGCCGCGCCATGGCGCTGCACGATGTCAGCTTCCTCGACCTGTGGGAGACCATGATGGCGCTCGAGCCGGCCGCGGCGGAACTGGCCGCCACCCGCCGCACCGAGCAGGACCTCGCGGCCCTCGCCTGCGCCGGCAGCAAGTTCGAAGCCGCGGCGGACACCCCTGCCGGCGTCGCGGCCGTGGTGGAGTTCTTCGCCGCGGTCGCCACCGCCAGTGCGAATCCGGTGCTGTCGATGTCGCAGGCCCCGCTCAACGAGCTGCTCGCGCCCATCCTCTCGCACATGATGGACGCCGTTCCGCAGTCCCGCGCGCGCATCATCGGCGCGCAGGCGGCGATGATCACCGCGATCCGCCGGCGGCGGCGCGAGGAGGCGCGTACCTGGATGGAAAAGCACATCCGCGATTTCAAGCGCGGCTATGAAGTGGCGGGCATTCCGCTGCAGTATTCGGTGTCGCTGCAACCCTCGGCCGCGCCGGGCTAGAGAATGACCTCGCGCACGGTATCGGGCTGGGCCGGATCGTGCACCTCGCTCGAGAAGGAGATGAGCAGCATCACCTGCCCGCCGGTGTTGCGATAGGCGTGCACCACCCCCGGCGGCAGCGTGAAGCGCCAGGCCTCCCCCGTCGGGACCTCGATGTCACGCAAGTGGCCCGCCTCCTTCAGGCGCACGAGGCAGGGGCCCACCACCACGGTCATCTCGGTCGAGCGCCGGTGGAAATGGTTGCCTCGCGTCTCGCCAGGCTGCGTCAGCACGACATGCGCGTTGCGCTGCCGGCACAGTGCCTCGACGTCGAGGGGTTCGAACAGGATGCCGCGGGCATCCCGGTGGCAGGCCAGCGTGTCGATGCTGGCCCGGGCAGGCGTGTCGTTCATCAGCTCATTGTAACCGCGCGCCGCGCCTGAACCGCATCGTCGCGGCGCCCGCCAGCATCAGCAGTCCCAGTGGATCGAGCGCGCCTCCCCCACCCTTGCCGCTGCCGGCGGACGCCGCTGAGGCGCCACTGCCCGAAGCGCCCGTGGTGGTGAGCTTGACGGCCGCCGGGCAGCTCGCCGTGGCCACGCCCACCGGTCCGACGCGATCGGCACTGACCGGCGTGACCTGGACGCTGGCGGCCTCGGCGGCTCCCTGGTCATCGACCAGGGTGAGACTGACGGTCACCGTGCCCGAAGCAGGCGCCACCAGCGAAGTCGTCGGCTGCGTGGCGCCGGTCAGCGCCACCGGCTGGCCCGACTCGTCCAGCGCGGTCCAGAGGTAGGACGCGACACGGCGCCCACAGGCAGCTGAACTGGCGGATGCATCGAGCGTCACGGTTGCGCCCGCGGAGACGCTGCCATCGCCTGGATGCTGGCGATGGGCTTCAGGGCCTCCTGCACGCTGCCCGCGGCGTTCAGTACGCCGGCCCCGCACACGCGGGTGTTGCAGACGCATTCCGTGCTCTGCACGTCCGTGGCGCCGGCCGGCACGTGGCAGCCTGGAAGGGGCTGGCCCGCATCACCGACGCTGGGCGTGGGGAAGGTGCGCGCGCCGCGCTGCATGCGCGCGATCAGCAGCGCGGCATCCAGTCGCCCATCGACGGCCAGCATCAACGCGGCGACCGCGGATGCCTGGGGAGCCGAAAAGCTGGTGCCCAGATTCGAGTTGATCTGATCGGTATAGGTCGCGCCCGCGGCGCTGGTGAGCCCGCGATCGGTGGTCGTGTCCAGCGAGTACAGGCAAGGACCTCCGCTGGCATTGACGCAATTCCCCGCCGGTGCGCTGATGCCGATCTGCGGCCCGAGGTTGCTGTAGCCCACCTTGGTGCCGGCGTGCCGCAGTCCTGCCACCGCCAGCACGCCACGGCAGTTGGCGGGCTCGTCCACGGGACCTCCCTCATTGCCCGCCGAGGCCACCACCAGCACGCCGTGGGTAAGGAGCTCGTTCACCACGGGTTGGTAGATCTGGCATTGCGTGGTGTCGGTGTTGCCGAGGCTCATGTTGAGGATGCGCGCCGGATAGGGATTGTCCGGCACGCCAACGACGTGCAGGCCCGCCGCCCACCGCATGGCGGCGATGATGTCGGAGTCGAAGCCTCCACACTTGCCCAGCACCCGCACGGGCAGGAGCCAGGTGGTCCAGCTTCCTCCGGCGATGCCGGCGCCGTTGTTGCCGGCGGCGGCGATCATGCCCGCGGTGCGCGTGCCGTGCCAGGAACTGTCCGCCACGGTGCAGCCCTTGAACTGTGCCTTGGCGGCGTCCTGGGCGTTGATCCAGTCACCGGGGTCGGTGGGATCGGGATCCCAGCCACTGCCGTCGTTGGCGACCAGGAATCCGCCGTTGGTATCGGCGGAGACGAAATCGTAGCCGGGCAGGAGCTTTCCGCCCTGCGCGGCCCGTCCCAGGTCCGGATGCTCGAAACGCACGCCGGTGTCGAGGTCGGCCACCACGATGCCGCTGCTGCCGGTGGTGGTGTCCCAGACCTGTTCGGCCCGGATGGCCGCGGCCTGTGCCGACTGCAGGTACCACTGGCCATTGAACAGGGGATCATTGGGCAGCCGGTGCGCAAACCGCCGCCGGTCCAGGGCCACTTGCGCCACTTGCGGATCCCGGCGCAGCTGCTCGGCCAGCGAGGGCAACGCACCGGGCGATTGGGGAACGGCCAGCAGGTGAATGCCGGCGCCGAGGTCCTTGAGGCCGGACAGGGCGATGCCACTGCGCCGGGCGAGTGCGGCAACGGGATCGGCGGCGGCCTTGGCCGCGGCGGCCACGGACGAGGGCTGGAATCGCACCAGCAGCCGTCCTGGCGCCGCCTCGGCTTCCGGCGACCGCCGGGCGCCCAGGTCGTTGAGCTCGACGGCGGATGCGCGCGCGGCGGACACCAACTGGGCCGCAAGCAGCGAACAGGACAGGATCCGACCCAACATCGGGCTAAAATAGCGGCTTTTCGGCCAAGCTTTCGAGGTGTTCGTCATGTCCTACGATTTTCGCCAGTTCTACATCGACGGCCAGTGGGTCGATCCCCTGCAGGGCAAGTCCTTCCAGGTCATCAATCCCGCCACCGAGGAACCCTCGGGGGTCATCAGCCTCGGGGGCGTCAAGGACGTGGATCGCGCCGTCGCGGCCGCCAAGCGCGCCTTCGATGCCTATTCGCGCACCTCGCGCGAGGAGCGCCTCGCGCTGATGAAGCGCGTGCTGGAGAACTACAAGAAGCGCTACGCCGACATCGCGGTGGCGATCAGCGAGGAGATGGGCGCGCCGATCAAGCTGGCCAAGGGCGGCCAGGCGGGCGTGGGCACCGGACACATCAGCGCCATGGTCGAGGTGCTGCAGCGGTTCAAGTTCGAGGAGCGCCAGGGCGCGGCACGACTGGTGCACGAGCCCGTCGGGGTCTGCGCGCTCATCACGCCCTGGAACTGGCCGATCAACCAGGTGGCCGCGAAGGTGGTGCCGGCGCTCGCGGCCGGGTGCACCATGGTGCTGAAGCCATCCGAGTACTCGCCCTTCAGTGCCGTCCTCTGGGCGCAGGTCATGCACGATGCCGGCGTGCCGCCGGGCGTGTTCAACCTCGTCAACGGCGAGGGCAGCGTCGTCGGCGCGGCGCTGGCCGGTCATCCCGACATCGACATGGTGTCCTTCACCGGATCCACCCGCGCGGGCACCGAGGTCGCGCGCATCGCCGCGGCGAGCGTCAAGCGCGTGCACCAGGAACTGGGCGGCAAGTCGCCGAACATCCTGCTGGAGGATGCCGATTTCGAGCGTGCGGTGAAGGCCTCGGTGATGCACGTCATGGAGAACACCGGACAGTCCTGCAACGCGCCGACCCGGATGCTGGTGCCGCGCGCGCGGCTCGCGGAGGTCGAGGCCCTGGCCAGGGGCGTGGCCGAGTCGGTGCGGGTCGGTGATCCGAAATCCGAGACCACCAACATGGGCCCGGTGGTCTCGAAGATCCAGTTCGATCGCGTGGAAAGCTACATCGCCAAGGGCATCGCGGAGGGCGCGAAGCTGCTCACCGGCGGCGAGGGCCGGCCGGAGGGTCTGTCGAAGGGATACTTCGTCCGCCCCACCGTTTTCTCCGCTGTGCGCAATGACATGGTCATCGCCCGCGAGGAGATCTTCGGGCCGGTGATGTGCATCCTGCCCTATGACAGCGAGGAGCAGGCCATCCAGATCGCCAATGACACCCCCTATGGGCTGCAGGGCTATGTCTGGTCGAAGGACCTCGCGCACGCGAACCGCGTGGGCTCGCGCATCCGTGCCGGCCGCATCACGGTGAACGGCGCCTCCGGGGACATGCAGACGCCGTTCGGCGGGTTCAAGGCCTCGGGCAATGGCCGTGAATGGGGTGAGCATGGCCTGCGCGACTTCCTCGAGGTCAAGGCGATGATCGGAGCGGACGCCGCCTGATGCACCGCTGATGGCGGCCGGGAACGATGCGCCACTGCTGCGGGTCGAAGGACTGACCAGGCGCTACGGCGTGACTTGCGCGCCGGTGCTCGAGGACCTGCACCTCGAGCTCCGGCGCGGCGAGTACATCGCCATCATGGGCGAATCCGGCGTGGGAAAGTCCACTTTTCTGAATCTCGTGGCCGGACTCGACCGCCCCGATGCCGGGCGGATCGTGTTCGATGGCACGGACCTCACCCGCCTCAGCGATGACGAGCTCACGCTGCTGCGGCGGCGCTCGATGGGATTCGTGTTCCAGGCTTTTCACGTGCTGCCCTACCTCGACGTGCTGCGGAACGTCACCCTGCCGCTGGAACTTCTCGGCGTCGCGGAACCGGAACGGCGCCGGCGCGCCGATGAGCTGCTCGAGGCCGTGGGGCTCGGGGCGCGGCCTTCCGCCCTGCCCCGCGAGCTGTCGGGCGGCGAACTGCAGCGCGTGGCCATCGCGCGGGCGCTGGTGCACCGGCCGGCGCTGCTGCTCGCCGACGAGCCCACCGGCAACCTCGACCCGCACACCGCCGCCCAGGTTCTCGAGGTCCTGGGCTCGCAGCTTCGCGCGCATGGCGGTGCGGCCGTCCTCATCACCCATTCGCGCACCGCGGCCGACACCGCCGATCGCATCGTCCGACTCGACGGGCGGCGCTTCACGCCCGTCGCACCCGCCGGCGCCCGACCCTCATGGCCGACCCCGCAATCGGGCTGAGCCTGCGCGTGCTGCTGCTGTCGCAGTGGCGCCAGCAGCCGGCGCGCTTCCTGATCATGCTCGCGGTGATCGCGCTGGGCGTGGCGCTGGGCACCTCGGTGTACCTGGTCAATGGCACGGCGCTGGGGGAGTTCCAGCAGGCATCGGCGCGGCTGATGGGCCAGGCGGACCTCCTCATCCGCGCGGGCCCGACGGGGATGCCCGAGTCGGTCTATGCGCAACTCGCGGCCGATCCGCGCGTGCGCAACGCGGATCCGGTGATCGAGATCATGGCAGCACTCCCCGGCCAGCGGCCGCCGCTGAAGATCCTCGGCCTCGACATCTTCCGTGCCGCCGAACTGCAACCTGCGCTGCTCGGCGAACTGCGTGGCGAGCTGCGCAGGATGTTTTCGCCGCGCTCGCTGTATCTCAGCGCGACGGCGGCGGCTGCGCTCGGCGTGTCCCCGGGGCAATCGCTGACGGTGGTGGTCGGCAACCAGCGGGTGCAGTTGGAGGTGCTGGGCATACTATCGGAGGCCAGCTATCCCGGAATGCTGGGGTTGATGGACATCTCGGCGGCGCAATGGACCTTCAAGGCCCTGGGCCGGATCAATCGCATCGATCTGTCGCTGGCGCCCGGGGTGGACCGCGGGCGGATGATCGAGGCGCTCGAGCGCGGCCTGCCCGCGGGTGCGGTCGTGGTGCTGCCGCAGGTGGAGATCGACCGCGCCGCCACCGTCACGCGCGCCTATCGCGTGAACCTCAACATGCTGGCGCTGGTGTCGCTGCTGACCGCCATGGTGCTGATGTTCTCGATCCAGTCGCTCGCCATGTTGCGGCGGCGCGCCGCCATCGGCCTGCTGCGCGCGCTGGGGGTCACCGTCCGCCAGTTGCTGCGTGCCATGCTCATCGAGGGACTGATCATCGGCGCACTCGCCTCGGCGCTGGGCGTGATGCTCGGCGTCGCCTTCGCCGCCGGCGTGGTGCAGTGGCTGCACGGTGACTTCGGCAACGGACAGCTGCACATCGCCGCCAGCCTGCCGCGGCTCGATGCCGCGGGACTCGTCATTGCCTTTCTCGTGGGCACAGCGCTCGGCTGCCTGGGCGCCACGCTGCCGGCGCTCGAGGCCGCGCATCGCGACCCGGCGCGCAGCCTCAAGCCGGGCGATCCGCCGCCCGCGCTGCGGGCCGCCCGCGGCTTCCTTGCGGGCCTCGTGCTGCTGCTCACCGGTGCGGCGCTGTCGCGCCTGCCGGCGCAGGCCGGCCTGCCGGTGGCCGGGTATCTCGCCATCGCGCTGCTGCTGTTCGGCGCAATCCTGTGGGTGCCGCTGTACACCGCGCAGGTGTTGCGCTGGCTGCCCGCGACGCGTCACGCGCCGCTGCGGCTCGCCCTGCAGCAGCTGCGCGGCAATCGTGCCACCCTGTTTCTCAGCCTCGCGCCGCTGATCGTGAGCTTCGCGCTGATGGTGGCGATGGCGATCATGGTGCATTCCTTTCGCCAGTCCTTCGAGGTCTGGCTCGACAGGCTGCTGCCGGCCGATATCCAGGTGCGCCTGCCCTTCGGCAGCGACACCGCGGCCTGGAGCGTCGCGCAGCAGCGCGAGGTCGCGGCACTGCCGGGCATCGCCCGCGCGGATTTCCGCCGCACGCGGCCGCTGTACCTGCGCGGCGATCGCGAGCCCGTCATGCTGATTGCGCGCGACATGCGGCGCGCAGCAGCCGGTGACATCCTGCCGTTGGTGGCGCGCGCCGCCCACGCGGACCTCGCGACCGCAGCCTGGGCCTCCGAAGCCGCGCAGGCGAAGTATGGCTGGTCCCTGGGGCAGGAGGTCTGGCTGCCGGTCGGCGCGAGCCTGCGCCGCTTCACCCTCGCCGGGGTCTGGCGCGATTACGCGCGCACCGAGGGCGCGGTGGTGATCGATCGCGCGACCTATGGCTCGCTCAGCGGCGATACCGACTCCAACGATGCCTCGATATGGCTGGCGCCCGGGGCGGATGCCGCCACCGTCAGCGCGCGTTTGCGCGAGCGCCTGGGCGCGGGCGGTGCGCTGGAGCTCTTGACCAGCGATGCGGTGAAGCAGCGCTCGCTGCGCACCTTCGATCGCGCCTTCGCCGTCACCTACGGCCTGGAAGCGCTTGCCGTGATCATCGGGCTGATCGGCATCAGCGTGGCGTCCAGCTTCACCGCCATCACCCGCCGTGCGGAATTCGGGATGCTGCGGCACCTGGGGCTGCTGCGCCGTCAATTGGTGCAGATGCAGGCGGCCGAAGGCGTGGCCACTGCGCTCATGGGCTGCGTGTATGGCATCTGCCTGGGCATCCTGCTGTCGCTGGTGCTGGTGTACGTCATCAATCGCCAGTCGTTCAACTGGAGCATCGATCTGGCGCTGCCGGCAGCGCAACTCGGCGGGTTCGCGGCCTTGCTGGTGATCGCGGCCGCGCTCACCGCGGTGGCCAGCGGCCGGGCCGCCATGGGCGAGGACGCCATCCAGGCCGTCCGGGAGGACTGGTGAGGCGCCCGTTGCCCGCGCACGCTGCGAGGTGGGTCCCCAGCCTCGCAGTGTCGATGCTGCTGGCCTCGGGCGGATGGGGCTCGGCCGATGACGCCACGCCGGTGCTGCCCACCGATCCTGTCGAGCTGCCGCGCGATCATGGCTCGCATCCCTCGTTCCGCACGGAGTGGTGGTACGTCACCGGCTGGCTGAAGGCCGGCGACCAGCCGCTGGGCTTCCAGGTCACCTTCTTCCGCTCGCGGACTTCCCCGTCATTGCTCCAGGGCAATCCGAGCCACTTCGCGCCGGCGCAGATCATCGTCGCGCACGCGGCGCTCAGCGATCCCGGGCGCGGGCATCTCCTGCAGCAGCAGAAAGTGGCGCGGGCCGGGCTCGGGCTTGCGGGCGCGGCCGAGCACGACATCGATGCCTGGATCGGCGACTGGCGGCTGCGTCGCGCCGGTGATTCGCTCGAGGCGCGCGTGCGCGGCGAGGAATTCGCCCTGGCGCTCACGTTGCGGCAGCTCGTCCCCGCGCTGCTCAATGGCGATCGTGGCTTCAGCCAGAAGGGCCCCGACCCGCGCTCCGCCAGCCACTATTACAGCCTGCCGCAGTTGCGCGTCACGGGAAGCATCACGCGCGGGCAACGCACGCAATCCGTCCAGGGCGATGCGTGGCTCGACCATGAGTGGTCGAGCGAGTACCTCGATGCACAGGCCACGGGATGGGACTGGACGGGCCTCAATCTCCAGGATGGATCGGCGCTGATGGCCTTTCGCATTCGCGGTGCGAATGGCTCGACACGCTGGGCAGGCGGGACTTTGCGTGCCGCCGACGGCAGGATGTTCGTCGCGACACCTGCACAGGTCGAGTTCCAGCCGCTGCGCCGATGGCGCTCGCCGCGCACCGGCATCGACTACCCGGTGCAGTGGGCCTTGCGCATCGGCGCGCAGCGATGGGAACTCTCCCCGCTCATGGACGATCAGGAAAACGACACCCGCGCCACCACCGGCGCCATCTACTGGGAGGGCGCGGTGCGCGCACTGCGTGACTCGCAGGAAGTGGGCCACGGGTATCTCGAGCTCACCGGCTACGAGGGTCGCCTGATCCTGCGCTGACGCTTCGCGGCGGCCGCGCATTTTACTTATTCTTCGACCCGTGTCTTCCACCCTGCGCACATCAGGATTCACCGACGTCGGCGATGCGCGACAGAAAAGTCCACGCATCACTGGCGAAAGATTCTCCAAGCGCCTGTAATTGCGGACTCTCAGGTTTTCGTGCCGCGGGATCGAGCGCGAAAAACACTGCAATTTGCCTGTCGTCGCATCGAGACAATTGCGTGAGCAATTGCTTTCATCGACGCTCCACTGCTCCCACGAATTTGTAGTCCATCGCCGGCAACGATCGCGGCGACGGCTGCTTGACGGAGAACGGATGATGAGAACTCGATGGCTCGGTCCGGGACTGCTGGTCGCCGCGCACACGCTGATGTTGATGAACATGCCAGCCTCGGCGCTGACCCTGTCAGGAACTGCGTCTCCGGCGACCGTCGGCAAGCCCTGGTCGTTCAGACCGCGCGTCACCAGCGGCAATGCCGCGACCATCCGGTTCTCGATCAATGGCTACCCGCGCTGGGCCAGTTTCAACCGCCAGACTGGCGAACTTGCCGGCACCCCCATCGTCGCCGGCGGTTGGGCCAACGTGCACATCACCGCCTGGGATGGCAAGACCAGTGGATCGCTGGCTGCGTTCGCCATCACCGTCCAGGATGCTTCATCCAGCGCAACGGTGCGGATCTCCGGTGCTCCCTCCCATGCCGCGGAGGTCGGTGCCTACTACAGTTTCCGTCCCACGGTGAGTGCGCCCTCCGGCGCGAGGCTTTCCTACGCCATCGCCAACAAGCCGTCCTGGGCCAGCTTCAACACCAGCACCGGCACGTTGTCGGGCACACCGGGTAACGCCAACATCGCGACCTACCCGAACATCGTCATCAGGGTGACGGACGCGAAATCCAGCGCCTCCCTGCCGCCGTTCCCGATCGTGGTGAGCAAGCCGGTCAGCGGCGATGCGCTGCTGTCCTGGAACCAGCCCACGAAGAACACCGACGGTACGCCCCTGCGGAATCTTGCCGGCTATCGCATCCGTTACGGCACCAGCCTCGCCTCCCTGGGCAGCCAACTGACGGTGCACGGCGCTGATACCACCAGCGCCTCGATCGAGGGGCTGGGGAAAGGCACCTGGTACTTCGCGGTGGTGGCCTACACCGACGCAGGCGCCGAGAGTCCGGCCTCGGGCGCTGCCTCGAAAACCATTTACTAGGGCTTTTCAGAGCCCGTCGAGCTGCGCGCCGGCCCGCATTGCCCAGCCGCAATCGGCTGTGGCAATGTAGCCGCAGCGCAACTGTGTACAGGTGCATTCGTGAAGCGACTTCTCCTGCCCCTCGTCGTGTTCGTGGCCGGCTGCAGCTGGTTCCACAAGACGCCTGCCCCGCCCGAGCCTACCCAGCTCGTGGTCAATGGTGCGCCCGCGGGTTCCGTGCTCTATGTCGATGGCGCGGCGGCTGCGAAGGAGAACGAGGGCGACTCCCGCCCCCAGGTGGTGGATGTCACACCTGGCATGCACGTGGTCGAGGTGAAGGTGGGCGAGCATGTGGGCTACCGGGAGCAGACCTACGTGGCGCCGGGAGAGAAACACGTGGTGCTGGTCCTGACCGACAACCGCGGCAGCTGACGGGAGCCTGAGGCAAGGATTAAGTCAAATCCGGTCGCTTCACGGCGACGAATCGTGACGCAATTCGTACCTGCCATCGGGCCGTTTCTATAGGGTTTGCGAGTGTGCACCGAAATAAGTCGGCTGGCACGCGATGCACAGGAACTCGCATGGCCCGTTATTCCGCTTTCCACTCCAGGACCGAAGTCAATGGCAGCGGCGCACGCCAGGGGTGGCGCGCCGTATCACGCCGCTTCGCCCTCCAGCTCGCCCTGCTGTCGACGGCCTTCATGGCCGCGCAGGCCTCAGCCGCAGTGCACCTGCGCATCGAGGCAAGGCCGATCTCCGATCCGATCCAGGCGTACATCACCGTCACCGACGATGCGACGGGCAACCCCGTGGGTGGCCTCACCTCCGCCAGCTTCACCGCCGATCTGGACCAGTCGCCGTTGACCATCCAGGCCTCCGACCTGACGTTGCCGCCGGCTCTCGATCCGACGCAGAAGGTGTCGGTGATCTTCGTGATGGACTACAGCGGCAGCATCAAGAACGCCGGCCTCACCACCATGCAGAACGCCGTGAACACGTTCATCGACTCCATGGCGGTGGGCGACTACGCGGCGATCATCAAGTTCAACAACACCAATCCGGCGAAGGCCTCGGTGGTCGCGCCGTTCGCGACGATTGATGATGGCGCCCACGACACGGCCCTCAAGGCGGTGGTCATGGACGCCTACCCGGGCAGCGGCACCAACCTGCTCGACGCGATCGACCTCGCGGTCCAGCAGTTCAGCTTGGCTGCTGCGCAGTTGCCGGCGGGCCCGAAGTCCATCGTCGTGATCACCGACGGTGGCGAGAACTCCTCCGCTGCCACGCAAGGCACGGTAATTGCCGATGCGAACGACATCAGCATCCCGGTGTTCGACATCGGCGTCGGCAATCTCAATGCCGCCCGCGAGGGCCTGCTCACCGGCCTCGCCAACGCGACCGGTGGGGAGTTCCTGCCCGCGCCGACCAACACCGAGATCACGGCCGCCTACGAGACCATTTCCGCGCGGCTCAAGAACGCGTATCTGCTGAGCATCCCCTCCTCGATCAGCGATTGCGCAACCCACACGCTGGTGATCACCGTGGCTGGCCAGACTGATCCGGCCACCGGCATGTTCTCGCGCCGCGATTGCGACATGACGCCTGATCCGTTCAGCTTCGTGAGCAAGACCAACGTCGAGACCGCCACGACGATCAACGCCGATCCCGTGACCATCACCGGCATCGAGGCGCCCGTTGCGATCAGCATCTCCGGTGGCGGCTACTCGGTCGCCTGCACCGGCAACTACACCTCCGCCGCCGGTTCGATCAGCAACGGTCAGACGCTTTGTGTCCGGCACACCTCGGATGCGGCGTACGCCACCGACCATGTGACCACCGTGACCGTGGGCGGTGTGACGGGCACGTTCACCTCCACGACCAAGGCGGCTGCGGCCGCGGGTGGCGGTGGTGGCGGCGCGCTCGGGCTGGTCGACCTGGTTCTTGCCCTGGCGGCGCTGGGCGCGAGACAGCGCCGGAAAGCGTGAACAGGCGGCGCCTGGCGCCGCACGGACCCACGGAGCCTGGCCCGTGAACCCCCTGGCGTTCATCGGTGACCTCGATGACCGCTGCCTGGTATGGCTCAATGGATTCATGGGCCGCTGGCCGATGTTCGACCGGAACCTGCGCCACCTGCTCGGCAATCACGAGCTGAAGTTCGGCGTGCTGGTCGCCATCTTCTGCTGGCTGTGGTTCCGCTCCTCGAAAGACGTTCAACGCGATCGCCGGATCCTCATCACCACCGCCCTGGCCAGCCTCGGAAGCCTCATCCTCACGCGGCTCCTGGTGCTGCTGCTGCCCTTCCGGGAGCGGCCGTTCCTGCGTCCCGACCTTCACTTCGTCCTGCCGCCCGGCTTCGAGAGCGACCTGCGCACCTGGAGTGCTTTCCCCAGCGACCATGCGGTGATGGCCTTCGCCCTCGCCACCGGCTTCTGGATGATCTCGCGCCGGCTGGGCGCGCTGGCATTCGTGCATGCGCTGCTGTGCATCTGCGCGCCCCGAATCTATTTCGGCTTGCATCACCCTTCCGACATCGTGGTGGGCGCCCTGATCGGCGTGCTGTCGGTGGTACTGTCGGTCCGCGCGACCCGGGCAGGAGCCTTCATTGCGCGGCTGCTGCAACAAGAGCAGCGCCATAGCGCGATGTTCTACGTGATCTTCTTCCTGTTCCTGCAGCAGACCGTGGTGATGTTCAACGGGATTCGCCCGGTCGTGGCCGCTGCATTCAGCATGCTCACCCGCGGCTGCCTCGTAGCCTCCTCCGGCTGAGACGGCAGTCCCGCCACCTCCCATCGCCAGCGATGACCCTGGCGCTCATGCCCGCAACCTCTGGTTCTCCGGGTCGAACAGCGGTTCGCGGCCCACCACGGCGCGGCGGCGTTCGCCAAGGATCTCCACCTCGAGCTCGGTTCCAGGTATCGCGAGGTCCGTGCGCACATAGGCCAGCGCGATGCTCTGCCGGAGGCGGTAGCCATAGCCGCCGGAGGTGACCAGGCCCACGGTCTCCCTGCCCCGATGCACGATGGAAACCGCGGCGGCATCGGCGTCCCCTGCATCCACGATGAGCGGCACGAAGCGCTCCGGCGGGCCTTTGGCGGCGGCACGGCGCAGTGCCTCCTCACCGATGAAGCTGCCGGGTTTGCCGAGCTTCACGAAGCGGTCGAGCGAGGCCATGAAGGGGGTGTACTCGGTGGTGAGGTCTGCCTTCCAGGACCGGTAGCATTTCTCCAGCCGCAGGCTGTCCATCGCATAAAGGCCGTAGTCCCCGATGCCGAATGCCTCGCCGGCCTCCATCAGCAACTCGTACACGGACAACACATGCTCCACCGGCAGGTGCAGCTCCCAGCCGAGCTCGCCCACGTAGTTCACGCGCATCGCAATGGCCTGCGTATAGCCGATGTCGATGCGGCGCATCGACAGCCAGGGGAAGGCCGCGTTCGACAGGTCGGCCGGCGTCAGTCGTGCCAGCAGCTCGCGCGAGCCGGGTCCGACGACGATCAGCGTGCCGTAGCGCGCCGAGAGGTTCTCCAGGCTGATGCCGGCATCATCAACCGGCAGGTTCGAGCGCAGCCAATGCTCATCGTGAAGTTCGCCCGCCGCCGCGCTGATGAGCCAGTAATGCTGTTCCGAGAAGCGCGTGATGGTCATCTCGGTGACGATGCCGCCGCTCGGGGCGCAGAAATAGTTGAGTGCGGTGCGGCCTTGCTTCGGCAGGTTGCCGCTGACCATGTGGTCCAGCCAGCTTGCAGCCTGCGGCCCGCGAAGCTCGAACTTGGTGAACCCCGGCAGATCCAGCACCGCGACGCGTTCGTGGACCGCGGCGCACTCGCGCTCGATGGCGGCGTGCCAGCCCGGCCTGCGAAACGATAGTTCAGGGCCCGCCAGGGTCACACCGGAGCCGCCGAAGTACACCGCACGCTCCCAGCCGCCCCGCGCACCGAAGCGGGCGCCCTTCGCCTTCAATCGGCCATAGGCGGGTGAGGTCTTGGCGGGACGGCCCGCGGGACGTTCTTCGGCCGGGTAACCCACGCCGTATTCGTTTCCGTAGGTCTCGAGCGCCTTGGCCAGCGCATAGCGGTCGTTCGCGAAGGGCAGGTAGCGGCGTGAATCCAGCGGCCACATGTCCCATTCCGGATGGCCGTGGGCCACCCATTCGGCGATGACCCGGCCTGCCCCGCCGGCCTGGGCGATGCCGAAGGTGAAGGCACAGCAGTGGAAGAAATTCGGCAGCCCCGGGACGGGACCGATCAGCGGATTGCCGTCGGGCGCATAGGGGATGGGACCGTTGATCACGGTCTTGACCCCCACCGTGCCGAGCACGGGGACGCGCTCGCAGGCCGCCTGGATGTAGCTTTCGAGCCGGTCCGTCTCGTCATCGAAGAGCTGGTGCGCGAACTCATCGGGTATGCCCTGCAGCCAGTGCGCCTTCGGCTCGCGCTCGTAAGGGCCCAGGATCAGGCCATGCCGCTCCTGCCGGAGGTAATAGCTGACATCCGGATCACGCAGCAGCGGCAGGCGCGCGGTGCCCCGCGCCAGGAGTTCCGGAACGTCCTCGGTCACGAGATATTGGTGGGACATGGTCACGATGGGCAGATAGACGCCCACCATGGCGGCCACCTCCCCGCCACGATAACCGGCCGCGTTGATCACCGATTCGGCGCGGATCTCGCCTCCCGTGGTGATGATGCGCCACTCGCCGCTTCGCTCGCGCTCGATGCCCGTCACCCGGGTGTTGCGGTGGATTTCGGCGCCGGCATCGCGGGCGCCCTTGGCCAGCGCCTGCGTGAGCTGGGCCGGGTCGATGTCCCCATCGTGCGGGTCCCACAGGCCGGCGCGGATGTCCTCGGTCGTGATGAGCGGGTGACGCGCGCTGATCTCCGCCGGACCGAGCATCTCGAATTCGATGCCCTGCGCGCGGGCCTGAGACACGACGTGGCGGAACTCATCGACACGGTCCTGCGTGTGCGCGAGGCGGATGCTGCCGGTGATGTGATAGTTGATGTCGTAGCCCACGCGGCTGGCAAGCTCGGAATACAGGCGCGTGCTGTGCCGTTGCAGCTTGATGAGGTTCCAGGACGTGGAGAAGTTGGGGCAGTTGCCGGCCGCGTGCCACGTCGAGCCTGCCGTGAGCTGGTCACGTTCCAGCAGGACGGCATCGCGGATCCCCAGCTGGGTGAGGTGATACAGGGCGCTGCAGCCAACGGCGCCACCGCCGATGACGACGACTTTCGCGTGCGATTTCATTTCATGCGTTCGTTGTTCGGATCGTACCAGGGCTTGAGCTGCACCCGGGCGGCATGACGCTCGCAGGCAACCTCCACCTCCCAATGGCCGGAAGCCAGCCACTCCGCCGTGACGCCGGCCTCGCAGCCCACGTAACCCATGCCGAGCGAGCGATCCAGGCGATGTCCCCAGGCTCCCGAGCGGATGGATCCGACGATGTGGCCGTCCTTGAGGATCGGCTCCTCGTGGAACAGGAACGGCGCCTGGTCGGAGTGATCCTCGATCATCACCTGCACAAGACGGCGCTTCGGTACGCCTGCGGCCTTGCGCGTGAGCAGCGCATCGCGTCCGAGGAATCCGCCCGCCTTGTCCCAGGCCACCGTGAAGGCCAGGCCCGCCTGCATCGGATCATCCTCATCGGCGATGTCGTGACCCCAGTGGCGATAACCCTTCTCCACCCGACAGCTGGCCATGGCATGGTAGCCCGCGTGGCGCAGGCCGTGGCCGGCACCGGCTTCCAGCAGCCTTTCGTAGACGTCCATGACGTGCTCCGCGGGCACGTACAGTTCCCAGCCCAGTTCACCGACGTAGCTGATGCGGCTCGCCCGCACGGTGGCGTAGCCGATCTCGAGCAGCGCGGAGGTGCCGAAGGGGTGTGCCACATTGGACAGGTCCGCGCCGGACAGTTCCTGCAGCAAGGGCCGGCTCCTGGGCCCCATGATGCCGAGCATCGCCACGCCGGAGGTGATGTCGGTGACCGTGCAGCGCGCCTCGCGCGCGGCGATATGATGGCGAAGCCAGGCAAGATCGCGAGTCTGGCACACGGCCGAGGTCACCACCCAGAACTCGGTCTCCGACAGCCGGGTGATCGTGAGATCCGCTTCGATCCCGCCCCGCTCGTTCAGCCATTGCGTGTACACCATCCGGCCGGGCTTCACGTCCACCGAGGCCGTGCACAGGCGGTTCAGCAACGAGCAGGCCTCAGGCCCCTGCACCAGGAATTTCGGGAAGCAGCTCTGATCGAACAGCCCGACGTCATCGCGCAGGGCGTGGCACTCGACGCGGGTCGCCGGGAACCAGTTCTGCCGGCCATAGGAATACTCGTACTCGGGCTTCATGCCGGGCAGCGTGTACCAGTTGGGCCGCTCCCAGCCGGCCATCTCTCCCATGCAGGCGCCTGCGGCGAGCAGCCGGTCATGCAACACGCTGCGCCGTGCGCCACGCGCGGTGCGGTACTGGTAGTTCGGCCAGTGCATGGCGTACAGCAGCCCCAGCGTCTCGACGGTGCGATCGTGCAGGTAGCGCCGGTTGGCCTGGAAGGGCATCACGCGTCGCACGTCCACATCGGCGAGGTCCATGGGCGGATGCCGGTGACGGATCCAGTCCGCCATCACCTTGCCCACACCGCCGCTGGCCGCGATGCCCACCGAATTGAAGCCCGTCGCGACGAACAGGTCGCGCACCTCGGGGGTCTCGCCGAGGTAGTAGCGATCATCCGGGGTGAAGCTCTCGGGTCCGTTGAAGAACAGCTGGATGCCCGCCTCGGCCAGCACCGGCACGCGTTGCACCGCCGCTTCCAGGATGGGCTCGAAGTGCTCGTGATCGGCCGGCAGCGTGTCGAAGCAGAACTCCGGCGGGATGCCCTTCATGCCCCAGGGCTTGGCGATGGGCTCGAAGCAGCCGAGCAGGAGCTTGCCGGCATCTTCCTTGTAGTAGGCGCACTCGTCCTGCGCGCGCAGCACCGGCAGGTTGCGCGGCAGGTCCTTGATCGGCTCGGTGACGATGTAGAAATGCTCGGCCGCGTGCAGCGGCACCGCGACGCCGATGTCCCCGGCCAGCCGGTGCGACCACATGCCCGCACACAGCACCACCGTGTCGGCGGCGATGAAGCCATCCTCCAGCTCGACGCCGGTTGCGCGACCGCGCTCCACCCGGATGCGCCGGATGGGGGTGTTCTCGAAGATGCGGGCGCCGCGCATCCGCGCGCCCTTGGCCAGCGCCTGCGCGGTGTCGATGGGATTGGTCTGGCCATCCTTCGGGATGAAGATGCCGCCGACGAGATCCTCCACGTGCAGCAGCGGCCAGCGCTCGCGGATCTCCCCCGGCGAGAGCACATCGATGGTGAGGCCGAAACCCTTGCCCATCGAGGCGCCGCGCTTCAGCTCCTCGAAACGCGCCGGCGTCTTCGCGAGGCTGATCGAACCGTTCTGCTTGAAGCCGGTGGCCTGCCCGGTCTCCGCCTCGAGCGAGTGGAACAGGCTGGCCGTGTACTGCGCCAGCTCCGTGAGGTTGCGCGTCGCCCGAAGCTGGCCGACGAGCCCGGCGGCGTGCCAGGTGGTGCCACAGGTGAGCTGCTTGCGCTCCAGCAGCACGACATCGGTGATGCCCACCTTGGTGAGATGGTAGGCGATGGAGCAGCCCGCCACGCCGCCCCCGACGATCACCACGCTGGCGCGGTCAGGCGTCCGCATGCCGCAGAGCTCCTTCGGTCCGGCGCCTCACCGCGGCGTCAGCTCTTGCGCCCGCCGGGCAGCATCCCGGCGCGCGCCAGCTTCACCGGGAAGCGACTGCGGATGCCGGCATCCACGGCCTCGGACACATGTGTGGGGTAGTGGTTCGCCAGGATCTCCTCGACCTTCGCATGCGCCCGCTGCGCGATGTTGGTGGCGCCCTGCTCCGTCCATTCGTTGGGACTCTTGCGATCGCCCACGGCCGGATACAGGTACTCGGTCTGCATGAGCTGCAAGGTCTGATCGCTGCCGAGGAAATGTCCCGGTCCGTTCAGGCAGACGTCCTTGATGACATCGAACGAGAGCCGCTCCTCGTTCACCTCGATGCCCTTGATGGTGCGCTGGGCCGCACCGATGATGTCGTTGTCGATCACCAGGCTCTCGAGCGAATAGCCGAGCAGGCTCGCGTGCATGCCCGCCGACTCGTAGATGAGATTGGCGCCGGCATTGCCCACCAGCGCGTGATTCAGCGCCTTCTCCGCTCCCGACTGCCCGTCGGGAATCTTGGCGTCGGTCATGCCGGAGGCCGTACCGCCGGTGAGGTCGTAGAAATGCGCCATCTGGGCGGAGGCGGCCGACAGCAGCGCCTGTTCGGGACTGCCGCCCGACATGGCGCCGGTGCGCAGGTCGGAAACGAAGCACCAGGTGCCGAAGATGGCCGGGTGGCCTGGCTTGATGGCGTTCACGTACACGAGGCCGGCGAGCACCTCGGCCACTTCCTGGGCCAGCGCGCCGGCGAGCGCGGCCGGCGCCGTCGCCCCCGCCTGGCCCGCCGAGAGCAGCAGCACGGGCATGCCGCCGTGTACCGCCACCTCGAGACAGCGGCACGCGTCCGTCGCGAATTTCATCGGCGGCACCACGAAGCAGTTCGACTGGCTGACGAAGGGGCGTTCGCGCCACTTCTCCTCGCTCCCGGCGATGGCGTGCAACATCTGCAGCGACGCCACCAGGTGCTCGGGCTGCACCCAACTGCTGCCCACGTGCTTCGTGGTGCTCGACACCGAGGCGTAGCAGGTGTTGAAGTCCATCTCGAATGGATCGGGAATGTCGCGAGGCACCACCGCCCGCTGGAAGAAATGGATGTGGTCCATCTGATCGACGATGCGACCGATGTCGAAGAGGTCCTGGATGGTCGAGTGACGGTACTTGCCGTCGACATCGACCATGTTCACCGCCGCGCCGGCGGTGCCGAAATAGGTGCGCGTGCCCCAGGGCTCGAGGTCGTGCCGGGGGTCCTGCCCATGCAGCTTGAACCGCCGGGCGGCCTTGGCGAGCATGTCCTCGACCAGCGAGGCCGGGAACAGCAGCCGGCCGCGATCGTCCAGCTTGCAGCCGGCGCCGGTCAGGATGCTCACGCCGGATTCGGGGGCATCGGCCAGGCCCACCTCGCTCAGCAGGCGCAGCGCGGTGCGGTGGATGGCCTGGATGTCGGCATCGCTCAACGGGCGGTAGCGGCCCGAGGACATGCCCGGCTGCACGGGGCGCAGGTGATCTGGCAAGGGGGCCGCGCGCTGCGCGCGCCGCAGGTCACGTCCGGAAGGTCGGCGTCGATCGTTCATCGGCGGGAATTATTTTCCATCCGCGCTACCTTGGCTAGTGTTCGACGCGCCGGCGCGAGGCGATGCCACTTCACGCGCCACCAGAAGCCGAATGCGACCCGTTTGGCTTCAATCGCGACACGACGGCGCGGCGAGCAAGGCCTTCAACGAGGCGGCCGTGGCGTGTACTCGCGCTTCGCATTCCGGAAGTAGATCTTGTCGATCACCCGCCGGGGTAGCGCCAGCCCCTGCACTTTCGAATGGATGGCCTGTATCTCCTGCACCTCCTTCGTGGCCAGGTAGCGCCAGTCGGAGAGCCAGACGGCATGGGCTTCCTCGCGGAACTGCGCAGGCGGCGCCTTCGCGTCGACCGACAGATCGGTGGCATACAGCAGCCGGTCGGCATGCCGCAGGAAGAAGGCTCGGACCTTGTCGCGGTCCCGCACCGACTGGTACTGCAGCGCCGTCATGCGGGCCGCCAGGTCGAGGTTCGCGTTGGGAAAGCGCGCCAGGAACGCCTCCATCCGCTCCACGCTCCATTCGAGGCTCGCCAGGTGCGCACCGACGAAGCGCAGGTCCGGATGGCGCGCGACGAACCGGTCGCGGGCCGCCATCAGTGTCTCGTAGGAGGGTTGCTCGGGATGCAGGAACATGTGGTACTGCGGATGCTCACGGAAGTATTCGCGGTCCCCGTCGTTGGTCATCTGCTCCAGTGGCAGCCAGCAGTTGTACGGCTCCGCCTGGTGCGCGATGAACGCGACGCCGAGCGAGTGGATGTGCGCGACGAGCGGGTCGAAGCCTGGGTCGTCGATCATGATGAGCTGGCCGGCGGCATCCTTCTCCACCATGCCGACGTTCTTCCAGATCTTGACCGCGACCGCACCGTCGCGCACGGCCTGGTCGATGCGCGCCTCCTGTGCCGCGAGCCACCCGGGAGTTCCCCACCCTTTCATGCTGAACGTGGTGGCGTAGTGGAAGCGGCGCGGATCGGCGGCACGCAGTTCGTGCGCGATCTTCGCCTGCTCGTCCAGCGAAGGAAAATCCGGGTAGTCGACGTTGATCGACAACAACTCGAACCCGTTCTCGCGTGCCAGCTCCAACAAGGTGTGATCGCGGGTGTTGGCATGCACGTGCGCATCGAACTTGCGCACCCGGGAAAAATCCGCCGTGGTGTAGGTATCTGCCGCTGGCGTCGACATCGGCACGAGCATCGCGAAGCCGAGGATGAGGCCGCGCCACCACCGGGGGCCGATCGATCGCATCAGCATCCGCATGCAGACATTCTGCGCCGCCCATTGCTTGTCGGCAAACTGACGCAAGGCCGACGTGATGCTGGCAAAACACACTGTCAGCGTGTGTCCGACCACCCACCGCCCAGCGCCTTGGAAAGCGCCGCATACGCGGCGATCGCACCCGCCATTGCCTGGGCCGCCTGGTCCTGCGCATCGCAGGCCGCGCGCTCGACCTCCAGCAGGTCGGTGAGGGCCGAATCTCCCGCGGCGTACCGGCGCCGGGCCAGTTCCACATCCCGCTCGACGGTTGCGCTGGCTTGCGCCAGCGTGGATGCGCGCTGGCGGCCTCGGGCGTACCGTATCAAGGCTGACTCGGTGTCGGCCAATGCCTGCAACACCGCCGCCTGGTAGGCGCCCACCGCGGCATCCCTGGCCGCCTCCCGCGCCCTCACATTGGCGCGCAGTCGTCCCGATTCGACGAGGGGCAGGTGGATCTGCGGACCGACGTTCCAGTACCGGCTCGCCGAATCCGTGAGATCGCGCGGATGGATCGCCTCCATGCCGGCAACCCCTACGAGGGCAATGCGCGGGTACAGATCAGCCTTGGCCACGCCGACATCCGCGGTGGCCGCCGCGAGTTCCCGCTCCGCGCGGCGCACATCGGGCCGCCGGCGCAACAGTTCCGAGGGCAGGCCGACGGGAACGACGGCGGGCAGCGCGGGTATCGGCGCCTCGCCCAGCTCGGTGGACAGGGTGGCCGGCGGCCGGCTCACCAGCGCCGCGAGCCGCTGCAGGGACACCTGGGTGTCGGCGTCGGTCGCCTGCATCCGTGCCTCGGCGATGAATCGCTGGCTGCGCGCACGGTCGCGCTCCAGTTCACTGGCAAGCCCTGCCCGCCGCTGCAGTTCCACCAGCCGCTCGGTTTCGCGGCTGGCCTCGAGCGAGCGCCGCGAAAGGTCCAGCCGGCGCTGTCCCATGCGCAAGTCGACGTAGGACTCCACCACCTCCGCGATGAGCACGAGCTGGGCAGCGTGATGACTCTCGCCCTCGGCCTGCGCGCGCGCCAGCGCCGACTCTGCCGCGCGTCGCGCGTGGCCCGCGAGGTCCAGTTCCCAGCTCGCATCGAAGCCGGCACGGTAATCCGTGAACTCCAGGCGCGGATCCGCGAACGGCAGATTCGCGAGCATCTCGGAATTGCGGCTCAACCGGTCGCGCGAGACCTTCGCCTGGGCGGCCAGCGACGGGCCCAGTGCCGAGCGGGCGATACGAGCCTGTTCGCGCGAGGCGCGTACCCGTGCCCTCGCCGCCGACAATCGGGGATTGTCCGCCAGGGCACTGGCCACGAGCGAATCCAGCGCACCGTCAGCGAGGCCGCGCCACCAGTCCTCTCGCGGCGCGCCGGCCTGCAGTGTCGCATCGACGGTCATGAATGAAGCCGGCATGGCACCCTGCGGCGCCCGGTAGTCGGGGCCCGCCGCGCAGGCGGCCAGCATCGAGGCCACCACGAAGAGTGCGGGGGCACGCGCAGGCACGTGCCGGCGGATCGGCCGATGACTCGCCAGGCTCATTGGCTGGCCCTCCTGACGAACATGAAGTACCCCGTCGACAGCGTCACCGTCGCGATCACCAGGAGCGGTGCGAGACCCGACCACACGACCTGCGCGGTGG
>JAXMGQ010000029.1:0-65375 GCA_046347195.1 Steroidobacteraceae bacterium | reverse complement strand
GTGGCACCTCACCAAGCAGGCCATGGGGCCGGCGATGGCGGCCGCGCTCGTGGGCATGATCATCGGCGCGGCCGGCGGGGGGCGCCTGGGCGATGCCTGGGGCCGGCGTCCCCTGCTCATCGCCTGCCTGGGCTGCTTCGGTGTGGCGACGCTCCTGACCTCCCTGGCCGACGGGCCGGTCGCCGTGGCCTGGCTTCGATGGGTGGCGGGCATCGGCTTCGGCGCCGGACTTTCCAATGCCATGGCCCTGACCGCTGAGTCCGGATCGGTTCGCAGCAGTTTCCAGACGGTGAATCTCGTCATCCTGGGCATTCCGGTAGGTGGCATGTTGGGCGCCGCCATCGCCAATGCCCTCCTGCCGGCCTTTGGCTGGCGCGCCGTGTTCGGCGTTGCCGGCGCGCTGCCTTGCATGCTCGCCCTGGCGATGTACCTGCTGCTGCCGGAATCACCACGTTTCCTGAGCCGACGCGCCGAGGCGGCGGCGGGCCGAACGGACAGCGCGGCGGCGCGGCCAGGCTGGCGTTCGCTGATGAAGCCGGCCTTCCGGCGTTCGACGCTGGGACTGGGGCTGGCATTCTTCGCCAGTCTCGCCGTCAGCTACGCCTTCTTCAGCTGGATTCCCACCATGATGGTCTCGCTGGGATACAGCGGCAGCATCGGCATCCGCGCCGCGCTCCTGTTCAACCTGTTCGGCGCGCTGGGCGCCGCGCTCGGCGGCAAGCTCCTGTCACCCTTCGGGGGGCGCATCGCGCCGCTCACCTACGTCGGCATCGGCATCATCTCCATGGGGCTGCTGACGATGCTGATCCTCGGGGCTGGACGCGGCGATGCAGATCCCGGTGTGCTCACCGGCTTGTTGATCGGCTTATCGGCTGCGGGCATCGCCAACATCGGCACCCAGGCGGCGCTGTATGGCCTGGCCGCCACGGCCTACCCCACCGAGTTGCGCGCCACGGGCATCGGGCTTGCGGCCAGCGTTGGCCGCACGGGCGCCTTGCTCAGCGCCTATTTCGGCGGCGCCATCCTGTCCGCAGGCTCGGGTTCGAGCATGTTTCTGGTTCTCGCGGGCGCCTTGTACCTGCTCAGCGGACTTGGCGTGCTCATCGTCGATCGCCTGCCTGCACGCACGCGGGTCGACTCCGCATGAGCGAGCCCGCCACGCCCCAGGCGGGCAGCCTCAAGCACCTGAAAGTCACCATCGGCGGACGGCAACTCGACTGCCAGCGCATCGGTGCGCCGCGCGCGGGTGGCGCCACTCTGGTCTTCCTGCACGAGGGACTGGGTTCCATCGGCCTGTGGAAGAATTTTCCGTCGCAACTCGCCAGCGCCTGTGGACTCGATGCCCTGGTGTACTCACGGCAGGGAAGCGGCCATTCGGCGCCGCTCGAGGCGCGGCGCAAGCCCGACTACATGCACATCGAGGCCTTGCAGGTGTTGCCAGCGCTGCTCCAGCACTTCGACATCCGTCGACCGCTGCTCGTCGGCCACAGCGACGGCGGGTCCATCGCCTTGATCTACGGCGGGCAGTTCACCGCGATGCCGGTCGGGATCATCGCGATCGCCCCGCACCTGTTCGTGGAATCCATGGGAGTCGCGAGCATCGCGGCAGCGAAGGTCGCCTACGAGACCTCGGACCTGCGCGCAAGACTCGCGCGCCACCACCCCAACGTCGACAACACCTTCTACGGCTGGAACGACATCTGGCTCGACCCGGATTTCCTCGCGTGGAACATCGAGGACTACGTCGCGCGCATCCGCTGCCCGGTGCTGGCCGTGCAGGGCTACGATGACGAGTACGGCACCATGAGACAGATCGACCGCATCGCCGAACTCGCACCGCAGGTCGAGCTGCTGAAGCTCACCGATTGCCGTCACTCACCCCACCGCGAACAGCCCGACGTTCTGCTCGCCGCCTGCGAGCGGTTCGTGAGGGAGTGCGTGATGCCGATGGTCCGCTGAGCGTCAGGCCAGCCTTGAAGCCCGTCTGAATCGGGAAGCACGCGCCGCATATGGCAACGCCGACATCCGGCAGGAAGCACTGGAGATTTCCGAGGAGGCTTTACCCGACTTTGACAGTTGATAGGCACATCGTCGGTCGCCGACTGGATCGGTGCTCAGGGATTTCAACAGGTTGGAAGGGGGCGGTGCGGATTTTGGCTGAAAACGCCTAGATACATGGATTGCTGTCGTTAGTCTTCTCTTGTCGGCTCAATGCGCGTATTATTGCGTACATGTACTTGCGCGAGTCGCGACAGAAGCGCGCCGACGGGTCGGTCTTGACCCACCTGCAACTTGCCGAGAACCGCTGGGACGCCCAGAAGCAGCGGGCGCGGGTGGAGATCATCTACAACTGCGGCCGCGCCGACGATGCGCAGAACACCGATCGGCTGCGGCGCCTGGCGCGCAGCATCCTGCGGCGCTGCGCCCCGGAAGAGATCGTTGCCGAGAACCCCGAGTGGCAGGTCGTGAACGCCTGGAACCACGGCGATCTGTACGTGCTCGAGCAGCTCTGGCAGCGGGTTGGGATCCCGCAGGTCATCGCCGAGGTGCGCGCGGTTCACAAGTTCGACTTCGAGGTGGAGCGGGCGCTGTTTGCGATGGTGGCGAACCGGGCGCTGGCGCCATCCTCGAAGCTCTATTGCTACGAGCAGTGGCTGAAGGAAGAGGTTCATCTGGAGGGGGCTGGGAGGCTTGAGCTGCAGCACCTGTATCGGGCGATGGATTTCCTCGAGGCGCACAAGGAGGCGATCGAGAAGGCGCTGTACTTCCGCATGGCCGATCTGTTGAACCTCGACGTCGAGATCGTGTTCTACGATACGACCTCGCTGCACTTCGAGATCGACGAGGAGGATCACGGCGTCGGCCCCGAGGATACGCTGCACGGCAGCCAGGGCGCGGGAGGGAAGACCTACCGGGCGCCGCGCAAGCGCGGTCACTCCAAGAACGGCCGCTTCGATGCGCCGCAGATTGTCGTTGGCTTGGCCGTCACGCGCGATGGCTTTCCGGTGCGCCACTGGATCTTCCCGGGCAACACCGTCGATGTGACCACCGTCGCCAAGGTCAAGGAGGATCTCAAGGGCTGGCAACTCTCGCGCTGCGTGTTCGTCGGCGATGCAGGTATGGTGTCCAAGGCCAACCTCGAGACGCTGGCCAAGAGTGGCGGCAAATACATCCTGTGCATGCCGATCCATCGCGGCGGCGAAGTTGCCACCGCCGTCGTGACGCGTCCGGGCCGCTACCAGAAGGTGGCGGAAAACCTCGAGGTCAAGGAAGTTCTCGTTGGCGAGGGTGAGCGCCGGCGCCGCTACGTCGTCTGCTATAACCCCGAGGAGGCCGCGCGTCAGCGCCGCCACCGACAGCAGGCGCTCGCCGAACTTGACGCCGAGATCGCCTCGCTCGCCGAGCAGAGCGCAAGCGGCCACAGCAAGCGCGTCTGTGAACTGCGCGCCTCGGGGCGCTATGGTCGCTACGTCCGCCTGACCAAGACCGGACAACCACGGATCGATGCGGCCCACATCGCCGAGCTCGAGAAACTCGACGGCAAATTCGTCGTGCACTCCAACGACGACACGCTCAGCGCCGCCGACCTCGCGCTCGGCTACAAGCAGCTCCAGCGCGTCGAGATCGCCTGGCGCTCACTCAAGAGCGGCTTGAAGCTGCGGCCCGTCTATCACTGGGCGGTGCATCGCATCCACGCCCATGTCGCCCTGACCGTGCTCGCCTTGCTCCTCGAGCGCCTCGCCGAACAAGCCTGCGCCGACACCTGGCGCAACATCCGCGACGATCTCAAGCGGATAAAACTTGCTCAATTGTCGAGCCCGAACGGCACGGTGTGGCAGATCACCGAACCGCCTGCAGATGCGCTCAAGCGGCTGAAATCCCTCAAGATCCCAAAGCCCCCA
Organism: Steroidobacteraceae bacterium; assembly: GCA_046347195.1. Lineage (GTDB taxonomy): Bacteria > Pseudomonadota > Gammaproteobacteria > Steroidobacterales > Steroidobacteraceae > TMP-86. The sequence goes on along the minus strand of JAXMGQ010000029.1, from coordinate 61,473 downwards.
CCGATCCTCCACCTCGCCTGAACGCCCTGATACACGCCACTCTCGGCACCCCGCCGCAACCCATTGCCCGCGTTGGAAAACTCGCGTCGATGTGTCCAGTCGGTGTCAAAGTCGGGTGTCACCCCGACCATTGATTCAAAAGGTTTCATTCGGTGCCGAACTCTCTGGGTGCGAGATTCGAATCGCCCTGGGTGCAGATCACGCATTGATCTCGAGCAGCGTCAGCTTTATGCCCTCGAACGCCTTGAATCCCCGGTCGAACGTCACAAACTCGTATTCAAACGATCGCGCCAGCGCTCAAGCCACGCATCCACCCAAAGATTCGGTGTTGGCAATCGACCTGCGACCATGCCGGCGAAGATTCTTTCGTGGGTCGTCGGCAGGTCTCCAGGTAGATACACCGCGGATCGTTGGCCAGCACCTGCCACGCATCCAGCGCGGCCTTCGGGGAAACCGGCGCACCATTCATCGCCACGCGGTTCGTCAAGAGTCTCAATACCGCCATTCGCGTCAACAGACACAATTCCACACTGTCGTCTGCTCTGGTCCCCCACCAACGTTGCACCGTTTCATGAGCAACATGTCGGTCGACGAGCAGCGGGAAGAGGACGTTAGCGTCCGCGATACACGTCATTGACCTGGGCCATGTCTTCGTGATCGAAAAGCGCCGCGATCTCAGCATTCGACAGAGCGGGAATGGAATGACCCGGTGGCAACTTGACCGGCGCCTCGGTCATTCTCTTCCGAGGTATCGCCCGCTCATCTGCCAAGACGCGACGCAAACCCTCGGCGACAAGATCGCGCAGCGTTGAGCCCCGCTTGACGGCCGCGATCTTGGCTCGCTTCATTAGATTGTCGGGCAAATCAAACGTGGTGCGCATAAATATGCCTATATGCTTTACTGCACGGCAATTCTGGCGCAAACGAAATGCCAGGTCAAGGCATTGACACCATGCATGAACTCTGTAAGCGTTTGTTTTATATATCTTTATACGAGTCGCCATTGGGGACGTATAGGTCGCAGGTTCAAATCCTGTCACCCCGACCATTGAATTCAAAAGATTTTTTCTTTACCAAACTCCCCGGGTGCAGATTCGGTGCAGATTCAGCGGCGCTGCATTTGCGCCGACCGAAACACGCGTGCCGCGGACCTTCTGGTCCTCCTTGGAGAACCGGCGGGGCCGGGGCGCCGTCGCTGCACTCATGCCGACCACGGATTCATGACGTCGATGCCGCATTCGACAAAATCGTCGACGTTGCGCGTGGCAAGGATCGCCCCTCTGGAGCGAGCAATTCCCGCGATCATGGCATCGAGCTGGCTGATCGGCTTGCCCGCAGCTTTTCGCGCAGCTCCGATCTCGGCGAACATCTCTGCTGCTTCTTGATCGAAACTGAGGACGTGATCGGCGAAGTCTTCCTTGAATATCTTCATCGCCGCATCCCACATGCCTCTACGACGCTTACCGTCGTCGAGAATGCGAATGCCATAGAGCATTTCGCTCTGCGTTACGGTCGTCGTGAACAACGAGGCGCGCGGCTGCTTCGCAAGCCATTTGAGCACACCCGCCTCAGGTACGGGGCGGAGCACCTCCGACAGCACATTGGTATCAAGAACGATCATGGATCCAGATCGGTCGTCTTGCGGATGGGCTCGCGCGGGGCGAGCTTCAACTCTACGCCTCCGAACGGTTCCACCCGAGCGCGGATGCTATCGACCAGCGAACCTTTCGTTGAACGCGACGAAGAAAGCACCGTGCGCAGAATTTCTCTCGCTTCCTCCTCCATCGAACGCCCGTGATGTGCCGCGCGCAACCGAAGTTTCGCCTTGAGGCGGTCATCGATGTCGCGGATGGTCATGCTTGCCATGGTGGGGTTCCGTAGTCTTGACTTCAGTGCTTACGATGCGCTCAATGATATCATTTCCATCAGACGCGGGTGAGTTATCTAACTTCTTGTTTTTAAAAAAGATAGATGCGGCCGACTTCGGGACGTATTGGTCGCCGGCTCAAACCTGTCACCCGGACCATTGAATCAAGGTCCTTTCCGGTCACATCGCTGACACCTCATCGAAGTCCGCGAATATCCTGGCGCGTCAACGTCACAAGTCGCGCGCCAACCGGACCATTGCGCCGTCACCCTCGCTACGCGGGGCACCCAGTCCGAGATCTCGCGCCAAAGCCAGCATGCGGTAGTTTTGGGCCAAAGTGTAACAGTGCACGCGGCGCACTCCCTGCGCCCGCGCATACTCGAACAACAGCTGCAACAAACTGGTCGCAACGCCGTGGTCTTGCCACTCATCCGCCACGACCACCGCGAATTCGCAGTCCTGCTCGTCACAAGCGTAACGTGCCACGCCAATGAAATGTTCTGCAGCAGGCGCACCGACCGTGGCCACAAAGGCCATTTGCCGCTGATAATCGACATTGATGAAGCGATCGATCATATCCGGCGGCGGGTCCCGTACCGCATGCAGCAGACGACTATAGCGCGACTCACTGCTCAGATTCAGGATGAACGCGCGTTCGCGCTCACCATCGTCGCGATGAATCGGGCGAATTGCATACACAAGACCGTCGCGCGCGACAACCTCGCGATGCCACGACGCCAAATCAGCATGCGATCTCTCGTTCACGCGCCCTTGTACCGGCGACACCTGATGGCCTTCCGCATATGCCTATACGCTTCAAGGGAGAATTCTGTCACCACCCCCGCATCCCGTATGGTGGTCCTTGACAGGAGACATCATGATATATCATGATATTTCAAGATTCCTCTTGATCACGTGATTGCCATGACTGTCCTTCGCAAGTTTTCCTCCCAAGCAGATCCCGCGGTGCTCGACGAATTGCAGGCGCTTGCAGCGCGAGAGGGACGCCAGTTCCAGGCCGTGTTGGGAGAAGCGATGCGAGATTACCTCGCCCAGAGGGCTCAGCAGGCGCCGCGGCGCAACGTTCTCGAGGCTTTTCAAGACAGCATCAACGAGCGCGACAAGCTGTATCAGGCACTGGCCAAGTGACCGAGTACATCGCCACCGCCGATGCGCTGTTTTTCCACAAGAAGCTGATTGATCGCTATGGCGGAGCCGCCGGCATACGCGACGCCGGTGCGCTTGAAGCCGCCCTTCATCGGCCTCGGACGGGCTATTACGACACCATCATTCACGAGGCGACCGCGCTCTTTGAAAGCCTCGTGCAGAATCACCCCTTCATCGACGGCAACAAGAGAGTTGCATTTGCCGTGGTAGATGTCTTCCTGCGCATCAACGGCTATTCGATCAACGCTCAATCTCGAGAGTTCCACGACGTCATGCTGGATCTGATCGAGTCCCGAAATTTCGACATGGAGCATTTGGTGCCGTGGTTTCAGAACATTGTCCGGCCGGCCGATACGGTTAGATCGACCCCGTGACTTTCATCTGATCCTTCGTGACGCGTGATGCTCAGCCATTCTGAATCGAATGACGTCGCATCACTTGCCGCACACCTGATAGAAACACAGGAAACGGATCACTCTCCACCGAAGGCCTGCCGCGTTGGCGCCTCATCGCGAACTCGCGCAGGTCGACAAAGACGGCGGTTGCAGTTGCCTCACCGCTCCGGCGATCCGGTTGTCAATTAATCGCGGCGCCCGAACCGCCTGCCGCAGACGGATTCGGGCGTCGCTGTCGCCCATCAGAAGCGAGCAGACACGGAAAGCCCGAATACCCGGGGCTCCGAATAGGTTTCCTGAATGAATCCAAATGTGGTGAAGTCCCCACCGTCGAGGAGGTAACGCTTGTTTGTAGCGTTCTTGAGGTAGGCAAACACCGTGTAACGGTCATCGGGGAAGCGGTAGCCTGCTTGGCCATTGACGACAGTGTAGGCCGCCTGCATATCACGACCCAACGCGTCCGGTGTTGCCCACACCCGCGTACGGCCTGTTGCCGACACTTCCGGGCTCAGGAAGAACTCCCCGGACGCGTACGGCAAGTGCAGCTCGGGGCCGATGCGCAGCTGGTAGCGGGGAACGTTCGAGAGCATTTCGCCCGAGAAATCGTTGGTACCAGACTTGAATTCCTGATACGTCGCTCTCAGGACCGTTCCTTGCAAGTTGACGTCCAGGTAGTTGTTGACGCGCGCCGTTGCTTCGACCTCAAACCCGTAGATCCTCGCGCGACCCGCATTGGTGAACGAGCAGCAGATGCTTCCCGGATCACTGCGCTGGATGAGCAACTGCTGGTCCTTGAACAGCGTATAGAACGCAGCGGTATTCAGTCGCAAGCGGCGATCGAAGAGCGTTGACTTCGAACCCAACTCGAAGCTATCGACAAATTCCGGATTGACCGCCTTGAGCTGGTCCGGAGAGGTCAGGAAGCCGGTGTCGTAGCCACCCGAACGGTAGCCTCGGTTGTACGATCCATACACCATCGTCGTCGGCGTGGCCTGAAGGTTGATGCCCACTCGATAAGTCGGTTCGGTCCAGCGCTTGCTATCCGCAGATGACACGGGGCCGATCAAGCTGAACGGCACATCAGCCGTAAAGGACTTCTTATCAGACGTCACCCGCACACCCGCAAACACACTTACGGCATCGGATATGCGCCAGGTTCCGTCGACGAAGCCAGCAATGCTCGTCGTCTTTTCGTTGTTGAGGGTGTTTACCGGGGGAAGGCCCACATAGGTGAGAAGATAAGCGTCCTGGATCTTCAACTTCTGGTGGAAAAAGCTCACGCCCGCAATCCAACTCAGCACCGAGTCCTTGGACGAGGAAAGACGAAGCTCCTGGGAGAACTCATTGGTCCAGTTGTCGAATGGCCCGGTCGCCACCAAGGGGAATGGGGACCCGTCATTTTCCAGTGAGATTTTCGCCCGAGAGTTCAGCCACCCGCTGATGCTCGTGAGAGTCATCGTTCCCACAGGAATGTCGATGTTCAGTGCGCCGCCGTGGTTGTCGACGTTGCTCTTGTTGGGCTGATCGAACGAGGCCACATCGATATCTGCCGGCGGAATGTAGCCCGTCAACGGGTTCGAATTGTCAGCGCGAGGCGAGCCGTCGAAATTGACCTGACGCGTATTGATGTAGAACGCCTGTGTATGAGAGCGATCCCCAAACAGCTTCAGATTTGCATCAACGCCATCACGCTGGTAGCGAAAGGAAATTCGAGCTCCGAGGTTGTCTTCATCCTTGAGGTGGGAATCCGTAAACTTGTTGAACACATAGCCATCACGATATCGACGATTGATGGCCACGCGCACTGACAACGAATCATTGATGGCAGTCTCCGCGGCGCCGGCAAGACTGTATTCTCCAAATGATCCCGTCGAGGCGCTGAAATCAGCGTGTGTCTGCCCACTTGGTTTGCGGGTCACGTAGTTGATGGCACCGCCCGTGGAATTCTTGCCATACAGCGTACCCTGCGGACCGCGCAGCACTTCGACACGCTCCAGGTCGAACAACTGCCCCAGCTTGGATGAACTTGGGTTCATGACGAGTTCATCCACATACAACGCCACGGTGGACTCGACGTTCTGGTTGAAGTTTGCGGACCCGACACCGCGCATCGTGATGTTGGGAGACGTATTGCCGTAGGGAGTGTCGATCTTCAGGCTGGGCGCAAGGAAGCCCAGATCCTTGAGGTCCCTGACATTGTTTTCGAGAAGTGCGGCTGCGTTGAACGCGGTGGCCGCAACAGGCACCTTCTGGAGGTTTTCCGCACGACGCTGCGCGGTCACGACGATCTCTTCAATGACCACATCGCCGCTTGGGGCTTCTTGCGGCGCCGATTGCGCCTGGGCAAACCTGCCGGCCAATGTCAGTGTCACCGCTCCGGCGCCGAGCATGATTCCCCAGGCCGCGTGACCGCGATTTCTCTCATGCATGTGCTGATTCCTCCAGGTTCGTAGCGAAAATCCACTCGACGCTTTTCTCTTTCATCCCCAAGCGTCGGTATCTGAGTTGTCAGCCGCCTGCCGCAGCAGGCCGCTTCCAGTCTCGATGCCAATATTATACATATGACCAATTTTGGACAAGTGAACAGTTTTTGAGTTATCATGCCAGCCCAATAGGGGGATGGTCGCGATCTGCAGGGTTGGCGCTGGAGCGAGACACGGTGACAATGGCGTCACTTATGAGTGGAATCCAAAAACTGAAAATTCGCGCTAGAACAGCTGTTTACGCGCCCGGCAAGGCACGGATCACCCAGATCTTGTCGACCGCCCTCGACCTATTCCTGCAGGAGGGGCACACCGCCGTCACCCTTCGCGAGGTGGCGCGGCGGTGCAAGATTCACGTGGGTGCCGTCAGCTACTACTACAAGAGCAGGGAGGCCCTGATCCGAGACCTGCTCGAATCAGCAGTCGCTCCCTATTACGAGGTGTTCGACAACCTGGCGCATGACCTGAGCTTTGCTCCTGAGGTCCGCCTGGAGCGCCTCATTCGGACCAATCTCCGTGACCTGCAGACCGAAAAGACCAGCAAGTTCTTTCCCGAGTTATGGGTCATGGCCAATCGTGACGCCTTCGCCGCGAAGCTGGTGGAAGACATCTACGCCCGGCAACGAACCGCCTTCGAGCAACTGATTGCCGAAATCAACCCCAGCCTGGGAAAACTGGAATTGAAACTCCTGACGCTTTTCGTCTCCTCGGCGCAGGAAGGCTTGACCATGTTCGTAGGGCACAAGAAGCCGTGGTCCACCTCCCTGCCGGCGATCGAGAACATCGCTGTTCTTGGGTTGATTCAACTCGTGAAGACGATTCGGAATGAAGATGTGCATCGCACCCGTGGGATCGAGTGCAGAACCAAACAACTCGGTTCCAGGTGCAAATCCGAAGTCGAAGAAACGCTCAGCAACGAGACCGGATTCCGAAGACACCGAGTAGGCCGCAACACGTGATCGCAACCCTCGCCCGCATCCTGGGGATGCTCTCGACCGCCTTGGTCGTGACCACTTTCGCGCAGTCACCCGCGCCGATGGACCGCGCAGCTGTGCTTCTCAGGAACGGGCACGTATTCACTCCTTCCGGGTGGTCCACGTCCGTGGCCTATCGCGACGGAAAGATCATCGCCGTTGGCTCCGACGCATATGTCCGCTCGCGGGTGGGCGCCGGGACAAGAGAGGTCGACCTCGCGGGACACACGGTGTTCCCGGGATTGCACGACATGCACGTGCATCCGCTGAGTGCAGGGTCCCTCATGGTCCAGTGTACTTTCAAGCAGGGTGCCACGCCCGAGCAGATCCTGGCCAAGGTCGCGGAATGTGCTCGGACCCGAAAGCCCGGCGAGTGGGTTGAAGGAGGGAGCTGGCAGGCCATCTCATTCGGCGACCATCAGCCCACGAGGCAGATGCTGGACAGCGTGAGCCCCGACAACCCGGTCATTCTCCGCGACATTGCCGGCCACAGTGTCTGGCTCAATTCGCTGGCGTTGAAGAAGGCAGGCATCAACCGTGACACCCCGGTTCCCGCAGGTGGAATAATCGAGCGGGATGCAGCGGGTGAACCTACCGGCATCTTGCGCGAGGCCGCTCAGTCGCTGGGACGCAGCGCAGTACCTGCGCGCAGCCTCGAGGACACCGCAGCGGCCATTGAACGCGCTCTCGCGGTTCTCGTCTCCTACGGCATCACCACGGCAACAGATGCAGGCTTTGGTCAGGATTCGGCCGATGCATACAAGCTGCTGTCGGACCAGAACCGCCTGTTGCCTCGGGTGCGTGGCTGCATCCTGTACAAGAAGGTGGCGGGCAATACCAAAGCATTCGATACGTTGCTCGACCATCGCGAGAACTACCGCCTGCCTCACTTCACGCCGGATTGCGTGAAGTTCATGGTCGATGGTGTTCCCACCGAAAGCCATACCGCCGCGATGCTGGAGCCTTATCAGAACGCTTCGTCCGCAAAGGGATCGACCAAGGACGATCGTGGCTCGCTGCAGATCGCGCCCCCGGAACTCAACGCCATGGCGCTGAAGATCGACAAGCTGGGCTTGATCGGCAAGTTCCACGCCGTGGGCGATGCAGCCTCCGATGCGGTGTTGAATGCAATTGCGCTCGCGCGAGCGCAGGATGGCCCGAACGGGCCGCGACATGACATCGCCCATACGACCTTCATTACCCAGGCCAACATCGCCAGGGCAAAGACGCTCAAAGTCACGCTGGAGTTCTCTCCCTACCTGTGGTTTCCCGCCGTCATCAACGACGACATCATCAAGGCCGTCGGCGAACCGCGCATCGACCGTGCATGGCCGATACGCGATGCAGTCAGGTCCGGAGTACGGATCGATGTCGGTTCGGACTGGCCGGCGGGCACGCCCACTGCCAGCCCCTGGTTCGCGATGGAGGCGCTGGTAACACGCCGCACTCCGGATGGCAGCCGCGGCAGCCAGACATTTGCTCCGGGACAGGCGATCGATCTCGCTCGGGCGGTGCATTTGTTTACCGTCGATGGGGCACAGCAGATGGGCAACCTGGATACGTCCGGAACCATCGAGGTGGGGAAGGACGCTGACCTGATCGTGCTCGACCGCAACCCTTTCAAGATCCCGATCACCGATGTCCACAACGTAATCGTCGAACAGACCATCGTCGGCGGCGTGACCGTCTACACGCATACGAAGTAAGCAGGAGAAGCCGGACATGACGCGCAACGCCAGTCGAGCGAAGAAGCAATTACGCGCAAGCGTACTCGTCCTGTGCGCCACCGCGGCCAACTTGCACGCGGCAACCCCCGCCGCCGTGGGATACGTGAATGCACATGTCTTTACCGGCAGCGGATGGGCCAGCAGCGTTGCCATTTCCGGCGACAAGGTTCTCGCCGTGGGCGATGAAGTTGCAATCCGCAGCGCCCTCCCCGCCCACGCTCCCCTGATCAACCTCCATGGCCGCACGGTGATGCCGGGGCTGTTCGATCTGCACATCCACCCCATCGCAGGCGCAAGGGCCTTGCACTCCTGCAATTTTGGGGCGGAAGCGGGAATCGAGGATATCGTTGCGGCAGTGTCCAAATGCACCAAGCAGGCCTCACCCGGTGCCTGGGTCTATGGTGGCGGCTGGAAGAACGATTCACCGATCGTGAAGCAATTCGACAAGGCGCTTCTCGACAAGGTGTCGCCGAACAATCCGGTGCTGCTCATGGACACCACCGGGCACAATGGGTGGGCCAACAGCAAGGCTATCGCGGCAGGCGCCTACACCAGGGCGAGCATCGACCCGCCGGACGGCAAGATCGTGCGCAATGCCCGTGGGGAGCCGACGGGCCTCTTGTACGAATCACCCGCCGCCAAGTTGCGCTACAGCATGCCGACGTCAAACACCAAGGAGGCCAGCGACCTTCTGGCTTCCGCGTTCGATGTCTTCGCCGCGAACGGCATTACGGCAGTTTCACACGTTTCACTCATGCTGGATGAGGCCAAGGGCTTGCATGCGCTGGCGGCAGCGAATCGACTGAAGATCCATGTTCGCGGCTGCATCCTCTGGGGAAGCGACGCTCCCGACTTCGAGGTGCTATACCGCGATCGGCATGGATTCGAAGGCCCCAAGCTGCGGCTGGATTGCGTGAAGGTGTTCATGGACAGCGTTCCCAATGAATCCCGCTCCGCCGCCATGCTCGACCCCTACACACCCGCCAAGAACGACAATTCGCCCCCGACCCGCGGCAAGCTCAACGTTGACCCGGCCACGCTCAATGCCAAGGTAACGGAGTGGGATCGAGCGGGGGTGATCGTGAAGTTCCATGCAGGCGGCGATCTTGCCCAACAGGACGCCCTCAATGCCATCGAAGCTGCACGCCGCGCCAACGGGATGAAAGGACCCATGCATGAGGTGTCCCACAACTCCTTCGCTACCGCGGCCAATCTCAAACGCGCCAAACCGTTGAATGCAGCGCTCGAGTTCTCACCGGTATTCTGGTATCCAAGCCCCCTCGCACAAAGCATCGAGGCAGCCGTCGGCCCCGTGCGCGCGGCTCGCGCCTGGCCGGTACGTGAAGCGATCGATGATGGAGCGCTGGTGTTCGGCGCCTCCGACTGGCCGGCAGTGGAGTCGGCAAGCCCTTGGGTCGCCATCGAAACGCTCGTCACCCGCCGTGCCCCCGGGGGAACCGGCACGCCGTTTGCTCCTGAGGAAGCCATCAGCCTAAAGGAAGCGGTCAGCATGTACACGATTTGGCCGGCGAAGACATTCGGCCGCGCCGGCGCTGATGGAACGATTCATAAGGGAGCTGCGGCGGATCTTGCGATCATTGATCGCGACCCATTCGCGATTCCCATTACAGAGATTCACCAGATCAAGACCGTACGGACCATCAGTGACGGGGCGATCATTTTTGACAATGGTGAGATCGGCGGTGGAACTCGTTAGGCCGTGGATCGAACACGAACGGCTCGCGGCAAACCAATGCTACGACAAGGTGCCCGGACGACTCACCATTCGTGCCCCACGCGCAAGCTTCGCGGGAATCATGCGCTTCCTTCCCCGCTTGCGGTCCTGCGCCTGTGCTGAAGATGGTCGAGTCTTCTTCGCCTGCTTGCGAGCAGTTCTCGCCGGAGGACTCTTGGTCGATTTGCCTCGTGGAGAGCGCGACGCCGCCTTTCGCCGGGCGGCCGGCTTTGCTGACATCTTCGCGAGCGGCATGACATCCATTCCCGGCAGATCGATACCAAACACGTCGGCCACCTTCGAGGAATCCAGGACCCGGGTCGTCCGGGGAGTCTTGGTTGTCAGCGCATCGGCCTCTCCCGCTCTCGCGATGAGTTCCTTCGCGTCCACCTTTCGCAACCCGAACAACAGTTCCGGCTCCGTGTCGAGTCGCGCGCCGATGCCATACAGGGTCGCGGCGACGTGCTTGCACATGCGGGCCGAATCCGGGCAACTGCAATTGAAGCGGATCTCCTTTGGCGAGGGGAACAGGCCGGTGTCCCGCCGCGTGATGCGCTCCATCACCGCAGCCGACAGCTTCCCCTGCAACAGCTCCACCAGCGTATCGATGGACCGCGCGCAGTCGCGAGCGATATCTTGCCAATGGGCGATCGCCAGGGCCGAAATCCGGACCTTGACCTCGTAAAGACTGGAACCCATGACTCGGGCAGCCACCGCACCGGCTTCGATCTTCAGATCGATCACCGAACCGTTACGCAGGTATGCCCTTCCCCGTGGCAGGCGATTGGCGTAGTCGCTGTAGCGTTCAAGGTTCTGGCACCACGATTTCCCCCAGAACGATTTCGCAATCGCACCACGGCCTGCGGTAACCGGAGACAGTGTCTGCCCCTTCTTCGCAAGCTTCGCGGCAGTCTTCTCCGCCTGTCGGCGACGCGCCGCCACAGGTACATAGGGCCTCCATTGAAAGTACATCAGCATCTCCCCCGCAATCCTGACAGTTCAGGTTTCCGCCTGCGCCGAGTGAATGTCGAGCGCCACGAGATTCAGTAACTCCCGGTCGCTGAGTTCAGTCAACTGAATTTCCGTTCCGCCCTCGAGCACATCCTTGACGAGCATTTGCTTGGATTCGATCAAGCGGTCGATCTTATCCTCAACCGTGCCGCGGCAGACGAATTTGTGCACCAGCACGTTGCGCAACTGACCGATCCGGAACGCCCTGTCGGTCGCCTGATTCTCCACCGCCGGGTTCCACCAGCGATCGAAGTGAATGACATGTGCGGCGGCTGTCAAATTGAGGCCGGCGCCCCCTGCCTTGAGCGAGAGCACGAAATAGGGCATCAGTTCGTCCTGTTGAAACCGCCGGACCAATTCCTTGCGCTTGCCGACCGGCGTTCCTCCGTGCAACACGAGCCCTTCTCTGCCGAATATGCCACCGAGGAAGTCCGCTATCGGTTGCGTCGCCTCGCGGAACTGGGTGAACACCAGCACCTTCTCCTGCTTGGCCGCGATGATGTCCGCGAGTTCGCGCAAGCGCGCGAACTTGCCGCTGTCGCCTTCCGCCCATGAGCCATTGCCCAGCCACTGGGAGGGATGATTGCAGATCTGCTTGAAGCGCATCAGGAACGCAAGCACCACTCCCTTGCGTTTCATGCCATCGAGCCGCTGGAGCGCCTCGGCCAGCTCCTCGACCGCCCGGCCGTAGAGCGCTGCCTGTTTCGGACTCAGATTGCAGAACGCCTTCATCTCGGTCTTGTCCGGCAGATCGGTGATCACCGACTTGTCGGTCTTCAGCCGCCGGAGAATGTAGGGACGCACCAGCTCGCGCAGTGGACCGTAGCCCCGGCCTTCCGCGAGGCCACGAACATACTTCGCGAATGCGCGGCCGGACCCCAGGAGTCCCGGGTGCGTGAAATCGAAGATCGACCACAGGTCCGACAGACGATTCTCGACCGGCGTACCGGTGAGCGCAATGCGGGTCTGCGCCTGAAGCTTTTTGACGGCGCCCGTCTGTCTGGCGCCCGGGTTCTTGATCGCCTGCGCCTCGTCGATGACGGCGATCCGCCAGCGAGTGCTCGTCAGCCAGCCGTGGCGCAGTAACGTACCGTAACTGGTGATCACCAGGTCGAAATCCGCAAGGTGCGAGGAGTTCATCCCCTTGAGGACATCGGCACTCACCGATGAGGGGTGGGCGATGAGCACCCTCATGGTGGGTGCAAAGCGCTCGATCTCCGCGGCCCAATTCGCGAGCAGTGAGGCGGGCGCGACTAGAAGGCTCGTCGCCGGACTCCCTGCGGCGGATTCGTTGCTGCTGGATTCCTGCTTCAGGATCAGCAGCAGCGCCAGTACCTGGATCGTCTTGCCCAGTCCCATGTCGTCCGCAAGACAGGCGCCCAGATTGAGCCGGTGCAGAAGATACAACCAGCGAACACCCACCTCCTGGTAGGGTCTGAGTGTCGCCTGAAGGGCAGCACCGGGATGCACGCGCGCGAGACCCTGCGGGTTTCGCAGGCCGCGCAAGGTCTCGGCGAGCCAGGGACCCGCCGTGACCTCCGACCAGTCGGGATCAGCAGCCCCGCCGCCCTCCTCTGCGTCGTCGACGGCCACGCCGGCGAGCATCCGCATCGCCTCTGCGAATGGCAGCCCTCCGCCGGCGGCAGCGGCCTCCACCGCGCGAAATCTCTCGAGGAGCTGCGACAGTTTCGCGCGATCCACCTCGACCCATCGGCCGCGGAGCAACTGCAGACCCTCCGTTCCCCGGAGAAGCGAGCGGATCTCGGCAGCCGTGAGTCGTTCATCGCCGAGCGTCAGTTCGACCTGGAAGTCGAGCAAAGCGTCTTTGCCGAGCATCGAGGGGACCTGTCCGCCCGCGCTCGCGCGAACCTTGGGACGCGGTGGCCGCCCGCCGATCCACGAACCCGGGCTGCGCACCACGATTCCCGCAGCCTCCAGCTTCGGTACGTCGGTGAGGAATTGAAATGCCTCGGCGGCCGTCCAGCGCAGAGGATGATGGATTTCCCCGGTATCGAGCATCGCCCGCAGCCAGGGACACCGCGCCGCACCCTCCTGCACCGGCTTCAGCAGCGAGAGAAGCCGCGCCTTGTTGCGCACCCCCGCGTACTCGCGCAGAGCCTCACCGAGCGGCAGATGCTGCGCGCGGCCCTGAGCGGAAAGCTGCGTCGTGTAAGTCGCGATGAACGCGAACGGCGCCTCATCGTCGGAGCGGTTCTCGGCAACATTGAAATGCACGCGACCGACGAGATGCCAGGCGGAGTTGCCGACTCGCAGAAACTCCTGGAGCGACATCCCCGCCTGCGCGTACTGCTCACGGAACGCCACACCGATCTGCGACCACAGGTTCGAAAGAACCCCTGCATTCAGGTACTCACCGCCAGGCATCGGCGGAGCAGTATCGGCGAGCGCGGCCAAAGCATCAGCAGCAGGCGCCAGCACTTCGCCAACGCCTTCGGGGGCATTCTCGTTGATGCCTCGCGCGGACATGCACAAGGCGGTGACATAGCCTGCAGCGAAGTCGCGCCAATAGGCAAAGTCGGCCGGCAGGATGGTGCCGACTTCGCGGAACCCCAATTCGAGCAGACCGTGCCCCGCGCCGCGTTCAAATGCAGCCTCGAACCGCTGGCGCTGATCGAGCGGCATCGTCGATGCGCCCGCTGTGGGCGCGAGCACGAGGTGACCGTGCGGAGTGAGTACCGGGCTTCGGATGGTTGAGGACCTTCAAGTGAATCCAGACTGCGGCTTGCCGTGGTCGCTATCATCTTATGATGAATCACGAGAAGGTCCAATGCACTCACGAAATTCCGATTGCAGCCCGAGCTTACTGGTTCGCCGCTACACGCCGCTGATCAAAACATCGATTGCTGCCACAATGGCGGTGCGCTGCTGCTCGATGCTCTCCACCACGGCGCCGATTTCAGACACGGCAATGCCCGCCATCTGCGGCGTCATCAGCAGGTACTGCTCCCCGGCCACCTCTATGGCCGGCGTCAATCGATTGATCGGCTTTCGGGCAAGCGCGCCGACCTTGGTCAGCGGTATGACGACGCGCGTCTTGAGCTCATCGAGCAAATCAGCCTGGATGTCCACCAACAGCGGGTAGGTCGCCTTGCTGCGCTCGTTCTTGTTGCGGTACACCGTGAATTGCGCCATCAGAATTTCCGGCTGCCATCGGAAAATACGCCATGCAGTTCCACGTAGTCGTTGTAGTTGGCGATCGCTGCGCGATTCTCGCTGCGCCACTGGTGGGCATGGGTTGCCTTCAATTTCAGCCTCAGCGCATCCTCGAGCGTTGCCGACAGGTTGATGCCGGCAGCGCGCGCGGCGTCCAGCAGCTCGCTCCTCACACTGACATTGGCAGCCCGTTTCGCCGCGCTGCGCCCGATTGTCTTGACCATGAAACCTCCACCTCGGTCGGAGATTATATGCGCATTTACTATGTGCATCAAGGATGCGCATCCGGCACACTAGCTCATCACGTCATCGAAAGTGAAAGGTGGCGTCCGCCCCAAACATTCGCGGCGGCCCGCGATGCCGGTAGTCAAACCCGAACGCATGCAAGTCCAGCGCACTCACGAGGTAGAACTTGTCGGCGAGATTGCGTCCCCAGACTCCCACTTCGTAGCGATCATCGGCTCCATGGAAAGTGATGCGCGCCGACGCCACTGCATAGGCGGGCTGGGCAATGCGGTCTTCGCTCATGAGCTCAAAGTACTGCCTGGCTGCGTATGTTCCGTCCAGGTGAACGACCACCTTGCCGCCCAGTGCATGAAACGCGTCCCAATCGACGGCGAGCGTTCCCGAGGTTCGAGGAGCATCAGGCAACTGATTCCCCGAGATGTCGACCAACCCACCGGCCACCCGGCCCTCCTGCACCTTGGTGTTGAGAAATCCAAGTCCCGCATGCAAAGTCACGCTCGCGGCGGGCTTGGCGATGAGATCGAGCTCCGCGCCAACGATCCGGGACTTGTCCAGATTGATCAACGGCTGCTGACCCGTCGGCCGGACATCGATCAGCTGCTGATTCTTGTACTGATAGTAGAACGCCGCGCCGTTGAACTGCAGGCGATTGGCGAGCCACGACGTCTTGAAGCCGGTTTCGAGGGAATCCAGCGTCTCGGGCTTCACCTGACTGAAATCCTCGGGCGTGAACAGGAACTGTGCATTGAAGGCGGCCGATCGGTATCCGCGGCTGTATCCGAGGTAGATGAGGCTCTTGTCGGTGGGCGTGTAGTCGATGCCCACGTGCCCCGTCACCGCCGAGTTGTGGACATCCTGGCGGCGCGTCGCCCCGATCGCCGCATCGTAACCGGGAGTTTCGGGTATCAGCAGCGCGGGTCCGAAATATCCTTCCGGCTGATTGCCAAAGATCCCCAGGTTCGCGATCGGTACCCCGTCGGCGCCGCGCAACTGATCGAGTGCATTCTTCTGCGCGCCGTTATCGTGGTTGTAGCGGATCCCGGCGCGAAACTTGATCGTGTTCGATGCCTTGTAGGATCCATCGGAATAGATTGCCCAACTGTTTCTCACCTGGTCGAAGGAATTGTAGTAGCGGCAGCTCGGATTGATGGCCACGCCCGCGGGATACCCAAATCCGAAGGCGCCGGCAAAGAATGAAGACACCGCACAGTCCTGGACATTGACCAGACCATCGCCGTCGAAGTCGAGGAAGTTGAAGATCCGGTCCTCGACCGAATCGAACATGATCTCGTGCTGGTAATACGCACCGGCCATGAACTCGAACCTTCCGTCCGTTGCCGACCGGATCCTCAGGTCCTGGGTGACCTGCCGCGTCTTGCCGATGCCCTCGAGTTTCACGATATCGATCGGCGCGCCATCAGTGCCTTCGGGATTGAACAGAGACCCTTGGTCCCAGGAAGTGATCGACGTCAATGCCAATGCCGGGGTGAGCGACCAATCGATGGTCAGGGAGGCCGCGTCATTGCGCTGCCTGCGCTTCAGCGTGTTGTTCAGTGCGACTTGATCGTCCGCCAGCGGAACCCCGTCAGAGGCGCCGGTATCGGTGCGGAAATAGCCGGTGCCACCGATGCCGGTGGGGGCGATGCTGCCTGCCAGGATGGCGTAGTTCTGCGGGTTCTGTTCGCTTTTCGAGAGCCGCAAGGTCGCCGACACGGCATCCGATACCTTGAACAGCAGGGACAATCGGGCGCCCCATTGATCCACGCCCTCGAGGTCCGGATGGCCCGGGAGGACGTTCCGGATGAAGCCGTCCGCCTTCGTATAGGTGAACGCAAATCTCGCCGCCAACCGGTCAGGAATCAGTGCGCCCTGCAGTACACCCTCGGCCTCGCGCCGGCCGTAATTGCCGATGCCGGCCTTGATCGATCCCTCGGTCTCAAAGCCGGGCTTGCGAGTGATGAAGTTGATCGCACCGCCGGTGGTGTTCTTGCCATACAAGGTTCCCTGGGGTCCGCGCAGCACTTCCACGCGCTCGAGGTCGAACATCTCCACGCCGAACAACACGAAGTTTCCCTTGTACACCTCGTCGATGTAGCTGGCGACCGGGCTCGACTGACTGGCCGAGTAGTCGAACATCGACACGCCGCGCAAGGAGAAGATGGGGGTTCCCTCTCCGTTGATGCCGTTCACCTGCAGATTGGGCACCTGCGAGGCAAGATCCGTGGGCGAATCGAACTTGGACTGGGCGAGTTGATCCGCCGTGAGCACCGCGATCGAAATGGGGACGCTCTGCAGCGATTCCGTGCGCTTTTGCGCGGTCACCACGATTTCCTCGAGCGATTCACCTTCATTCGTGGAAATTTCCGCGAATGCGGCCGAGGACGCCAGGATCGCCACGCCCGTCACCATCCAGACTCGTGCCATCACGTTGAGTACTCCGATTGAATCAACGGGCTTCCCGGCCCAGCTTGACGAGGTAACAAATCACGTCCGCGCGTGCTGCCGCATTCCTGAGGCCGGTGAATGACATCGAGGTGCCTGTCACCCTGCCGAGCGGATCGGTGAGAAACCAGTCGAGGCGCTCAGGCGTCCAGCGTTGCCCCTGAGCTCGCATCGCGTCCGAATAGGCGAAGCCCTTCGACTTTCCCGGCAGGCGACCCACCACGTTGGCAAGATTCGGACCCACAGGGCCTGGCTCCGCGCCCTTCACCGAATGGCAGGTGGCACATTTGTCGGAAAAGGTGCGCTCGCCGTTGAGGGCATCGCACGCCGGGTCGGCATACGCCGTGGATGACATCATCAACGCAACGACGAACATCCAGGTTGCTGGGCGGGCCGCTGCCATCATCCCAGCAGCTCCGTGCTGATCTCGTGCGCGATGCGGCTGCCGCGGCCGATGGCGCCATCGATGAATCCTCGCCAGCTGGCATCCCCGTACTCGCTGCCCGCCATGTAGATTCGTCCTTCGGTCTTCGCGAGATCGAAGAAGTGCTGGCTCATGACCCCTGGACGCATGCCGCTGTAGGTCCCTTGCGCGTACGGGTCGGCATTCCATCCGTAGCTCGTGCACCCCAGCACCTCGACGCTCGACTCGAACCGCCGCAGCACGGCCTGGACTGACTCCTCATCATTGCCGTCGACTTCCGCGGCCACCGGGCAGAATCCGGCGATCAGGGTCGAGGTTTCCCCCTCGTGGTAGGTCATGAAGTAGCCGTGGGTCTGCTTCGCGCCACTTGCCAGCCACTGGACCTTGCCCAACCGGCCCTTGACCTCGGCATACAACTTGATGCCGGAAGACGCGAACCCATCACGGGACACCGCCATTTTCCCGTCGGACAACGCCGGTTCGAACTGGATCGACTTCAGCAAGCGCGGTGGCACCGCCACGATGACCGCACGGGCCGAGACGGGCTTGCCATTGCGCGGCCACACGTGGACGACACCACCCCGCTGCTCGACTCGCTGCACCGGTGAGTTGAGCCTGACCTCTGCCCTGCTGTCCCCGGCGATCTTGCGCACGAGGGCGCCGGTCCCTGCCGCCAACTTGAAGCGGTCGGCCGCATCCATGGCCGTGCTCCAGTGATTCATGCCCAGTGCCCACCAGCGAAGCATGTCCACGTAGGAGGACTGCTCTGCCGGGCAATTCGACATCGCCTCGAGCATCGGCACGAGGAAGCCTCGCTGAAGCGGCGTGAGTTCGATCGCCTTGAGCCGATCCGCCGAGGACATCGAATCGCGGGCCAGGATCTCCTTCCAGCAGTACTTCGTGTCGTAGGGACGCTCCCAGACGGTTGCGGATTCGGCGAAGTAGGCTTCCATCCCGCCCACGACTTCGACGGCATGATCGGCGATGCCGAAGGTGGTCCGGCCCTCGTCCGTGAGCAATGAGATCTGGTCAGGGAGCGCCGCCGGCATCTGTTCGATCTCGAGCCCGTAACGCTGGATCTCCGACCAGACCGCGGGCTGCGCCCAATGAACCCAGGCGCCTCCCAACTCGATGTGATGATCGCGGAACTGCGTGTCGAACGTCCGCCCGCCCAGGCGGCCCTTGGCTTCCAGGACCAGCGTGGCAAGCCCGTTCTTCGAAAGATCGCGGGCGGCGGTCAGGCCCGCAAAGCCGCCGCCGATCACGACGACATCGAAGTCGGTGTGGCCGCCAACAGACCTCTTTCGTCGAGGATGAGGAGCACCGAATGCCTGCATGCCCGCCAAGGCCCCTGCGCCGGCCAGAGCGGCCGCCCCACCCAGGACACGGCGTCTCGTCATCGCCGCTGACTTTTCGTCGCCCATCTGACATCCCCTAGTTAGACCATCTGGCCTAACATTAGGTCCTTTGGCCTAACTCGTCAACAGATTTGATGTAGACTCCCCTCATGGCAAGGAAATCAACGACTTCTGCGGGCGGTTCCACGGCGCGATCGGCGGTGACGGCGCAGCCCCGGCGCAAACGCCGGGTTCGCGCGGAATCAACGGCAACGGTGAACCGGATCCTGGATGCTGGCCTGGAGGTGCTGATTCATCACGGCTACTCGGAGTTCACGTTGCGGCGGGTCGCCCAGGCGGCGCACATCACGCACGGGAACCTGGCCTACCACTTCCCCAGCAAGCGGGATCTGGCGCGCGCGCTGATCGCGCGGCAGGTGGAAGTCTACTCAGGGAAGTCGGAGTCCATGCTCGCCCGCCAGGATTCGGCCACCGAACTGGATGTTCCGGACTTGATCCGATGGATGCTCAGTGATTCGGTGGCCTTGCGCACCATGCACATCGCCCGTGAATTCTGGGCCATGGCCTTGCACGATCCGGTCATTCGCCGCGCCGTCGATGACTTCTACGACGATGTGATGGACCGTGTCGTCACGGTGCTGCATGAGGCATGTCCCGCGGCGGACATGCGCTCGTTGAGGGAGTTCGTCACGTTGATCACGGTGTTGTCGGAAGGCAGCGGCGTCGTGTTCGGGACCCGGCAGGAACGAACCCTCTCCCACGAGCAATTCCTGGAACTGTCCGCCCGACTGGCTCGATCCGTCATTCCGGAACTGACACCTCGCCCTTCGACCCGACCCGTGCGCCCATGAAGTGACGGTTTCGGATCAGTTCGACGACAAGCTGTTCCCCATCAAGCAACCGGCGATACCGGCTTGCGCAACAAGTCGACGCGCATCGGCTGAAGGAACGACGCCCCATCGGCGGTGACATGTTCAGAAAAGCGCGCCCGGACCGACTCGAGCACCTCGGCGCTCAGGTTGAATCGGGTATGCGTGACGCCGATCATCCGGCTTTCGAACTCGGCGAAGTCCTGGAACTGCACCGGGACCTGGAAGAAGACCTGCTGAACGAGTTGCAGTGTTCCCGCCTGCACGGCACCGCGCACGGCCGCAAAGGCCAACTGCCGCACCTCGAGCTCGTCGTGGAACAGCTTCACGATGTCGTTGAAGGCTCCCTCGTAGCGGGGCTCCGAGATGTAGGCAAGACCGCCGCGCTTCAAGACACGATGGATTTCCTTCAGCGCCTGGGACATGAACTCCGGGGGCACGTGATGGAGCGACTTGAACATGAACACCACGTCGAATGAGTCATCAGGCGC
Organism: Steroidobacteraceae bacterium; assembly: GCA_046347195.1. GTDB lineage: Bacteria > Pseudomonadota > Gammaproteobacteria > Steroidobacterales > Steroidobacteraceae > TMP-86. The sequence continues at coordinate 41,110 of JAXMGQ010000029.1, read as the reverse complement.
GGGGATCGCCTCGGCGCCGCCGAACGCGAAGCGCACGTTCGGCAGGTCGGCGATGGACTCGTTGATCGCCAGCTGAGTCTCGTCGACTTCCAGTGCGAGAATCGTCCGGCCGCGTCCGGTGGTGGCGATCTGCCGGGTCAACTCGGCGGTTCCGCATCCCAGTTCCAGGATCCGTGCCCCATCCAGGGGCAGCAGCCCTTCGAACACCTGCGATTCGGGATACGTTGGTTGTTCACCCGTTGGTGCAATTTCCACGCTACAGACTCCTGGCTGTTGAATGGCCTTTTCGATGATGCCATTTTGCCACGTCAATCCAGCGCATCATCTACAATCATTGCCTGTGGATCACGCAGCGAAGCCTCAGGCAGCAGTCCCGGTCGAGAGCACGGTCTACACCGTCATCTTCGCCATCGCCTTCTGCCACCTGCTCAACGACATGATGCAGTCGTTGCTGCCGGCCATCTATCCGAACCTGAAGGCCACCTACCGGCTCGACTTCGGCCAGATCGGCATCGTCACGCTGGTGTACCAGATCACCGCATCCTTGTTGCAGCCGATGGTGGGCCTGTATGCCGACCGGCGCCCGATGCCCTTCTCGTTGCCGGCCGGCACCATGTTCACCCTCTTCGGTCTCGTGGTGCTCGGAATCGCGCGCAACTATGCCTCATTGCTCGTCGGCGCCTGCATGCTCGGCATGGGGTCCTCCGTGTTCCATCCTGAATCCTCCCGCGTGGCGCGGATGGCGGCCGGCGGGCGGCATGGCCTGGCGCAATCGATGTTCCAGGTCGGCGGCAATGTGGGCTCTGCCATCGGACCGCTGTGCGCCGCGCTGGTGGTGGTGCGCTGGGGTCAGTCGAGCCTGGTCGCCTTCGCGATGCTCGCGCTGATCTCCACGGTGATCCTGTGGAACGTCGGTCTCTGGTATCGTCGCCACGGACTCGAGCGGCTCGCAACCGCCAAGGCGCGGCGGCGTGCGAAGGGCAAGGCCCCACGACGCCAGGTGATCATCGGCATGTCACTGCTGCTGGTGCTGATCTTCTCGAAATATTTCTACCTCACCAATCTCACCAACTACTACACGTTCTACCTCATCCACAAGTTCAACGTCTCGGTGGTGAACGCGCAGATGCACCTGTTCGCCTTCCTCGCCGCCGTGGCGGTGGGCACGCTGGCGGGCGGCCCGCTGGGCGACCGGTTCGGGCGCAAGGCGGTGATCTGGTTTTCCATCCTGGGCGTGCTGCCCTTCACCCTGGCGCTGCCCTACGTGAACCTGTTCTGGACCGGACCCTTGACCGTCGTGATCGGCATGGTGCTGGCATCCGCCTTCCCCGCGATGGTCATCTACGCGCAGGAACTCATGGCAGGCAAGGTGGGCATGTCATCCGGATTGATGTACGGTTTTTCCTTCGGCATGGGCGGACTGGCCGCGGCCCTGCTGGGGGAGATCGCCGACATCAAGGGCATCGAGTTCGTGTACTGGATCACCTCCTTCCTGCCGATCATCGGCATGCTGGCCCGCTGGCTTCCTGATGCGCATGTAGCCCACGAAGGTGGACGAGGATGACCGCAACGCCCACGACGGGTCGGCGCCTTCCCGCCAAAGAGGCAACCACCAGCCTCATCCTGGTCCGCCACGGCCACGTACCCGGCATCGCGCCGCAACGCTTCCGGGGTCGTGCCGAGTTCGAATTGACCGCGCTCGGCATCCAGCAGGCTCGCGCCGCTGCCAGCCGCATTGCGCGCGAATGCCGACCCTCGATCGTCTATACCAGTCCCCTGCGCCGTTGCGTCGAAACAGGCCGCCTGATCGCGAAGGCCAGTGGCGTGCGAAGTCGCGTGCTGGAAGGACTCAACGATCTCGACTACGGCCGTTGGCAGGGCAAGACGCACGCCTATGTCCGAAAGCGGTGGCCGGTCGAATACGAACGCTGGAAGACTTTTCCGGACCTGATTCGCTTCCCTTCAGGGGAATCGTTGCAGGACCTGGCGCTGCGCGTGTCCGACGTGCTGCGCGAACTCCTCGCACGGCGAGAGGGCGACACCGCGGTCCTGGTTGGACACGATGCGAGCATTCGAGCCTTGCTGTTGCAGGCACTCGGCATGCCGCTCGGCGCGTATTGGCGGATCCAGCAGGATCCGGCAGCCATCTCCGAGCTGGACTGCGAAGGGGGCCGGATCAGTGTGCGACGACTCAACGATACCGCGCACCTTGCCGGCCTCGGACCCGCCCTGCCCAAGACCTGAATGGTTCCTGGCCTCGGACGAATCCAGCTTCATGACCGGCGCGGAGCTGGTCATCGACGGAGGCTACACCGCACAGCAAGGGCGAAGCGGCGCAGCTTGCCTGCGCTCACTTGCCCGAGCGGGCAAGCCGCAGCGCGTTCGTCACCACCGACACCGAACTCAGCGACATCGCCGCCGCGGCAAAAGCGGGCGTGAGCATCCAGCCGGTGAACGGATACAGCACGCCCGCCGCCAGCGGCACGCCGACGGCGTTGTAGATGAACGCGAAGAACAGGTTCTGATGGATGTTGCGCACGGCGTCCTGCGAGATCTGCCGCGCCCGCAGGATGCCGCCCAGATCTCCCTTGACCAGCGTCAGGTGTGCGCTGTGCATGGCCACATCGGTGCCCGTGCCCATGGCGATGCCCACATCCGCCGCGGCCAGCGCGGGCGCATCGTTGATACCATCGCCCGCCATGGCCACGCGCCGTCCTTCGGCCCGCAGCCGCCGGATCGCCGCCGCCTTCTGCTCGGGCCGCACCTCCGCGAGCACTTCCTCCAGCCCCAGATCGGCCGCGATGCGCCGGGCGGTGCCCTCGTGGTCCCCGGTGAGCATCACCAGCCGCAATCCCGCCTCCTTCAGCGCGCGAATGGCATCGGGGGTCGTGGGCTTCACGCGGTCCGCGACGGCCAGCAGACCGGCCAGACCAGCGTCGATCGCGACGAAGAACACACTGGCGCCGCGCGCCCGGCCCTCACTCGCACGGGCCGCAAGTTCAACGGGGATTGCTGCTCCCAAGCTTTTCAGCAAGGATTCGTTGCCCACCGCGACGGCACGACCTGCGACACGACCCATCACCCCCTGACCCGTGAGGCTGCGGAAATCCGTGGCGTCGGGAATCGCCAGGCCTCGTTCCCCGGCAGCGGCAAAGATCGCCCGGCCCATCGGATGCTCGCTGGCACGCTCGACGGCGGCCGCCTGCGCCAGCAACTCACCTTCCTGGATGCCATTCACGGCGACAACCTCGCTCAGCATCGGCCGGCCTTCCGTCAGTGTGCCGGTCTTGTCCAGGACCAGCGTATCGACCCCTCGAAGCGCCTCGATCGCCGCCGCATCCTTGAACAGTACACCGAACTGCGCGGCGCGGCCTGTCGCCACCATGATGGACAGCGGCGTCGCCAGCCCCAAGGCACAGGGACAGGCGATGATCAGCACGGAGACCGCAGCGATCAACGCATGTGAGAGCGAGGGGCCCGTCCCGAGCACCGCCCAGGCGATGAAGGCCAGCAACGCGACGGCAATCACGGTCGGTACGAACCAGGCGGCAACGCGGTCCGCCAGTCGTTGCGCCGGTGCGCGCGAGCGCTGCGCCTGCGAGACCAGATGCACGATCTGCGAGAGCAGCGTATCCGCACCGATGCGCTCGGCGCGCACCAGCAGCGCTCCGGCCTGGTTCACCGTAGCGCCAGCCACGTGATCGCCGGGCTGCTTGTCGATGGGGAGCGACTCGCCGGTGAGCATCGACTCATCCACGCTCGAATGGCCCTCCAGCACGACGCCATCGGTGGGGATCTTGGCTCCCGGCCGAACGCGCAGCCGATCGCCCACGCGGACCTGCGCGAGCGCGATCTCCTCCTCACGCCCATCGGGCGTGATTCGCAGCGCCATCGCCGGCGTCAGCGACAGCAGCGCGCGGATGGCATTGCCCGTGTTCTGACGCGCACGCTGCTCGAGCCATTCGCCCAGCAGCACGAGGGTGACGATGACGGCGGCCGCTTCGAAGTACAGCCCCACCTGGCCATGCGCATCGCGAAAGCCCGCGGGGAAGAGCTGTGGGGCGATCACCGCCACGAGGCTGTAGCTCCACGCCACCGCGGTGCCGAGCCCGATCAGGGTGTACATGTTCGGTCGCCACGGCGAGAGCGAGCGCCAGGCACGCACGAACAGGCTGGCGCCCGCCCAGGTGATGACCAGGGTCGACAGCACCAGCTCGATCCAGGGCGCGACCATCGCCAGTGTCGGCGGCAGATGCCAGCCGAAAAGGTGAGGTCCCATCGCGAGGATGAACACCGGCAGGGTCAACGTCAGGGCGATGAGAAACCGCTTACGCACCTCCCGCGTGCCATCCCCGGTCTCCGCCGTGGGCATCACCGGCTCCAGGGCCATGCCACAGTAGGGGCAATCGCCGGGGCCGTCGCTCACGACTTCCGGGTGCATCGGGCAGGTCCACTGCCCTGGCTTCGCAGCCGTCGCGGCCATCAAGTGCGCATCGTGTACGCCACCTGAAGCCCCGTGATGTCCGCCATGGCAACACGAATGCGCATGTTCGGCTCCCGGTGCATGCGCATGATCTTGTGGTTGCGCGGGTTGTGCGTGCACCGGCTGTTCACCGTGGCCCTTTTGATGACAGCAGCCAGAACCCGCTACCGCGGCGGCCGTCTTCACGGCAGCCGTATCCATGGCGACTGCTTCGACGGCGGGCGCTTCGACGACGGACGGTGGAGAGGAAGCCGGCGCTGCCGGCGCTTGCTTGGCGTGGCAGCAGGATTTTGCAGCAGCGTGTTCAGCGTTCATTTTCTGGACTCATGAAGGCATTGAGGATGGGACAGGCACTCGGATCACCATGGCCGGGACAGGCATCGACGAGTTGCTTCAGGCCATCGCGCAGCGCGGTCAACTCGCCCAGCCGCGCCTCGACATCCGCGAGTCGATGGGAAGCGATGCGCCGAACCGCCGCAACCCCGCTGTCGCGACGGTCGCTCAGGGTCAACAGGTCCCGGATCTCCTCCAACGAGAAACCCAAGTCCTTTGCGCGACGAATGAAGCGCAGGCGACCGACCGTATCGGCCGGATAGATCCGGTAGCCGGCAGCAGTGCGCGACGGCGGTGACAACAGCCCGGCGCGTTCATAGTAGCGAACCGTATCGATCGACACCCCGGCCTGGGTGGCCAGTGCACCGATACGCATCGAATGGCGCGGGCGTTGCCTCATGAAGGCAAGACTAAACCCTGGAGTCGGGTCCAGAGTCAAGCCTCGACGGCGGCCGACACAAAGCCTGGCGAGATGCATGCCCGCGTGGTTGCGCGGCACTCGGGGGCGGACGAGGATGGCGTGCGCCGCATCCTGCGGCGAGCTGCGCACCGAGGTGCTCGCGCTGGTGGAGGAACTCGTCCCCGCCGGTCCGCAAATTTCAGGCGGCGCCAAACCACTCCGGTGCCGCGCGGCTGAAAAATTCCTCCAAGCGAACACCCCCGCGACCTACCAGCCAAACGGTCGCCTGCGGGTAGCGTTTGCGAAAAGCCGTGATGCCGCTGATCTTTCCCGGGCGGCCGCTCTTGACTTCCAACGCCCATATACGCGCGCCATGCGCCACCACGAAATCCACTTCTGCATCGCCGTCGCGCCAGTAATTGATGCTCCAGTCGGGACCTTGCAAGCCATTCAGCAGATGCGCAGCCACCGCGTTTTCCACGAGCCTTCCCCACCACGCTCCATCTGCGGCGGCTTGTTTGCGTGTAAGCAGTGACAGTGCATTGATCAACGCGTTGTTCCACAATGCGAACTTGGGACTGCTGCCGCGCTGGCGCACCTTGCCTTTCGAGAACAACTCCAGACCCGAGATCAGATAGGCGGTTTCGAGCGCCCGCAGATAATTGGCAAGTGTCGTCGTATTCCCCGCATCCTGCAGTTGGCCCAGCATCTTGTTGTAAGAGAGAATCTGAGCCGGGTAGGCTGCGGCCAGCGCAAAGAGATGACGAAGCAATGCCGGCTTTGCGATCGGCTGTAGCTGCAACACATCGCGGGAAAGGACGGTTTCGATGAGAGAATCCGCCACATAACGTTTCCATGCGGCCTCATCCCGGATCAGCGGTGCCGCGCCTGGATAGCCGCCGAAATAGATCCATTGCGACAGGCTCCAGCGGAAAGCCTTGCGACATTCTGGCCATGACCAATGTGGACAACGATGCAGAAAAAACCTTCCCGTCAGAGATTCCGTCAGACCTCTTTGCACCAGCAATGCTGAAGAGCCGAGTATTATCGGCAACACCTTGCCCCGACTGCGTTTTTCCTCGTCCCAGAGACTCTTGACGACTTCGCTCCAACCACGGACCTTCTGGATTTCATCCAGCACCAACAGCACTTTTTCACCGCTCGAGGCCTGGAGCGCGCGCGCAAGCCGCCACTGGGTTTCGATCCATTCCGGACCCGGCGGCAGGGGCAGGTCGGCCGCCGCCCACACGTGCGGCCAGCGGAGAATTTCGACCAACTGCTGAGCCGCAGTGGTTTTTCCCACCTGCCGTGGCCCGGCGATGACCTGGATCAAAGCCGGCTTGCGCCGGCACGCATTCACCAGTTCCTGCACCACTGTCCGCCTGAAGGCCATGACGGGAGTGTACGCTGGTCGGCCCCAGGGGTCCACTTTACTCAATCGTTGAGTAATTTTACTCAGTCATTGAGTAATTACGTGAAGCCTCGAGCCTGGTCCATTCGCGCCGGAATGTCGCGCCTGCCAATGCGACCCACCGCTCTGGACAGGGCTTGCGAAGCCCGTTCGGCTTGCATCACGCCTCGCGAATCGACCAGGTCGAGGCGGCCCCGATTTGCAATCCCCGCCTGCCGCCCTATGATGAGCGGATACCGGGTTCTTCCGAGGGTCCCACATGAACGCAGCGGTCGGCCAGATCCAGGACACCCCTTTCGTACTCGAACAGCGCGAGTCGGGCATCGTGCGCCTGACGCTCAATCGCGGCAGCCGGTTCAATCCGCTCTCCCTCGACATGATCAACGCGCTGGATGCGGCGCTCGTGCGCATCGGCCAAGAGGCCGATGCCCGAGTCATCGTGATCGCCGCCGACGGCAAAGGCTTCTGCGCTGGGCATGATCTCAAGGAACTGCGGGCGCATTCGGCCGACCCCGCCTGGCAGAAAACCCTGTTCGATGCCTGCAATCGCCTGATGCTGCGCATGACGCAGGTGCCGCAGCCGATCATCGCGCGGGTCCACGGCATCGCCACCGCGGCGGGCTGCCAGCTCGTCTCCATGTGTGATCTCGCCTTCGCGGCGGACGAAGCCAGCTTCGCCTTGCCTGGCGTCAACATCGGCGTGTTCTGCTCGACGCCCGCCGTGGGCGTCGCGCGCAACATCGGCCGCAAGCGCGCCATGGAGATGCTGCTCACGGGGGAGATGTTCAGCGCCGCCCAAGCCGAGGACTGGGGCCTGATCAACCGCTGCGTCCCCGCCGATCAGCTCGATGTGCTGGTAGCGCAGTTCGCCACGCGCATCGCCTCGCGCAGCCGCAGCGTCATTGGCCTCGGCAAGAAGACGTTCTACTCGCAGATCGACCAGGGCCTCAGGACGGCCTACGAGATGGCCGGCGACACCATGGTGTGCAACGTCGGACTGCCCGATGCGTCGGAAGGCATCGATGCCTTCCTGCAGAAACGGCCACCGCGCTGGCCGGCAGCCTGAGGCCACAAAGCGCCCGCCGCCCGATCACTGGGCATGCCTGCCAACCGTATTCATACCGAAGGGTTCTTCGGTCTCCCGCCGGGGCTGTGAGCTTCGCGGTGATGGCACCTGCATCGGCCCCCGTCCCCGCGCCGGCCCGGCGAACCGTCTTCAGGCCGCGCGAGGTGAAGCGCGCTGGCGCAATCGGCCTCCATCCAGCCTGTCCTCATTCGAGGCTTCCGGCACCAGCAGGTCCAGTTCGCCGAAGCTGCCCAACCGGCGCAGCACCCGGATCAGCGTCGCCACCTGCGCGGATTCACCCCGCTCGATGCGCTCCAGCGTCCGCTTGCCGATGCCGGCTTCTTCCGCAAGATGCGCCTGCGTCAGGCCAGCGCCGATCCGGCGCCGGGCGATCCGCAGTCCCATCTCGTGCAGCACCGCCTCGTTGGTCAAGTCTGTCGTGATCTTCATGCCATCACTCCCGCCCTCGCGCGTTCGCTATTCACCGTCGTCCTCATCATCCTCATCTTCCTCATCGATGGGATGACGCGATGATAAATGCGCCGTCGCGGAAGAACCGATGTTACAAACGCCAAATCGCCTGTAGGCGCATGCCGCACCGGCAAAGTGGATTGGCCTATCCATGGGCATACCGCATCGTCCGGCGTCTATGGCATGCTGGGATGATGTCCACGGGTCCCACCATGCCTGCCGATTCCGGTTCGCCCGAGTGGCAGGCATCCCTGGCCTTCGCCGCGGCGCCCCATCGCCTGCTGTTCCTCACCGGCACGCTGCAGGTGCTCCTGGCCATGGTGTGGTGGAGCGCCTGGCTGGTCAGCGTCCGCTGGCACGGGTTCGAGCTGCCCACCCCGGCCATTCCCGCCGGCTGGCTGCACGCCTTCGTCATGCAGTACCAGATGCTGCCGCCCTTCTTCTTCGGCTTCCTGCTCACGGTGTTCCCGCGCTGGATGAACCTGCCGCCGCTGTCCAGGCGCCACTACCTGCCGGTGGGCGCGTGCCTCATCGGCGGCCAGCTCGTCACGCTGTTCGGCATGGCCTCGATCACCACGCTGCGGGCGGGGGTGCTGCTCACCCTCGCCGGCTGGGCCTGGGGCGTCTTCCTGCTCGCGCGGCTCGCGATCAGCGAGGCGGGCCGCAGCTGGCATGCCCGAAGCTGCCTGGCCGCCCTCGGAATGGGCCTGCTCGGCCTGCTGTTCTTCCTGCGCTTCCTGTCGGTCTTCGATGCACGATGGCTGTTCGCGGCGGTGCAGATGGGCAGCACCGTGGTGCTGCTGCCGGTGTTCCTCACCGTCTGCCATCGCATGATCCCGTTCTTCGCCGGTGCCGTGATCCGCGGTTATCAGACCGTGCGGCCGATGTGGGTGCTCGGCGCGGCCTGGGGCCTGCTGCTGCTTCACACGGTGCTCGTGCTCCTGCATGACTACCAGTGGAGCTGGGTGGCCGATGCGCCGCTGACCTTCATCACGGGCTGGCTGCTGTGGCGCTGGTGGAACCCGGCGGCATTGCGCATCCCGTTGCTGCTGGTGCTGTTCGCGGGATTCGCCTGGCTCCCGGTCGCGATGGCACTGCACACGCTGCAGAGCGTCGCGTTCGTGATCACCGGGCAGTTCATGCTCGGACGCGCGCCGCTCCACGCGCTGTTCGTCGGCTGCTTCGGGAGCCTGCTGGTGGCCATGGTCACCCGCGTGACTCAAGGACATTCCGGCCGGCCGCTGACGCTCGGCCGGATTCCGGCGCTGTGCTTCCTGCTGCTGCAGGGTGTCGCCGTGCTGCGCATCCTGTCGGAGCTGCTGCCCGACAGCGGCCTCTGGCAGGCCCTCGCCGCCATCGGCTGGGTGGTCGCCTTCGCTCCCTGGGTGCTGCGCTCGGCCTGGATCTACCTGACGCCGAGAACCGATGGTGCGCCGGGCTGAGCGGTGCTCGAGTTCTATCCGCAGATCAAGTGGATTCACCTGCTGGCGGTCACCGCCAGCGGCAGCATTTTCCTGTTGCGCGGGCTCGGCATTCTCGCCGGGCAACGCTGGCCGATGCATGCCCTGCCCCGCTACCTGAGCTACAGCGTCGACACCGTGCTGCTCAGTGCGGCGCTCGTGCTGGTGGGCATACTGCCGCCCGCCGTCTTCGCCAACGGCTGGCTGTGGGTGAAGCTCGCGCTGCTCGCCGCCTACATCGTGCTCGCCAGCTTCGCGCTGAAGCGGGCGCGCTCGCCGCGTGGACGGCAGCTCTGCTTCTGTGGCGCAGTGCTGGTGTTCGTCGCCATCATCCTCACCGCCCGCAGCCACGATCCGTGGGGCGCGGTTGACTGGATGTGGAGGAAATGAACCCGTGAAGCACCTGCGTGCCGCGCGAACTCAACGCGTCGCCGAGGAGATGACGGCCAGCAGTTCGCGCGAGACGCGCTCGTCGATCTCGGCGGCGTGCTCGAGGTGCACGGGATAGCGCACATGCGCCTCCACCCCGTCGGTGGAGAACTTGAGCTGCACGCTGGGCTTGGCATCGCCCGCGATCTCCGAAGCGGTGGTGCGGCGGATCTCCTGGGCCTGGCGATCGATCTCCACCTTGTACTCCTGCATCAAGCGTCCGAGCACCTCGAGCATGCGCATCTTGACCTGCTCGGGGTCGCACCCCCCGGGAAGCTTCAGCGTGGTCTCGTGCCAGGCAATGTTGACGCCGGGTATCTGCTTGAACAGCCCGCCCGAGGCCTGGAACACGATGGAGTTGGCGAAGCCCACCACCCGGCCGGTGGGTCCCAGCACGCCGCGGTCATTGAGCTCCATGAGGTGCATGCGGACGAGGCCGAGCTCGATGACCTCGCCGGTGACATTGCCGATCTGCACCCGGTCACCCACGCGGATGCCGTATTTGCCGATGAGGAAGAAGTAGCCGACCACCGAGACGAGGATGCTCTGCATCGCCACGGCGAGTCCGGCGGTGATCAGGCCCGCGAAGGTCACGAGCGAACCCAGCTCGCTCGCGAAGGTCATGCCGACGATGACGAGGACCACCGCCCACAGCACGATGCGCCGGACCAGCAGCAGCTGCTGGCGTCGGCGTGTCTCGTGCGCATAGCGGAATACCGCGCGGCGCCAGAGCTCCGCGATGCCGAAGACCACCGCCAGCATGAGGGCGAGGAAACCCGCACGCACGGCGAGAGTCTTCAGCGCATCGTGGTACTGCACGTCAAGACCTGCGCGCCAGATGGTGAGGTTGTGCCGGTATTGATTGAGCAGCACGCTTTCACGGGTGAGGGGAATCAGGATGGAGGAGGTCTGCTTGAACAGCCAGGCCAGCGTGTCGAACTCATCGCGCACCCCGCGCAAGGCGCTCCCCGTGCTGTTGTCGGCCTGCGCCGCCAGCGCATCGCTCCTCGCCGCCAGCGACTTGAGCTGTTCCAGCGGCTGGGCCCGCAGATGGTCGAAGGTCTCCTGCAGGGACGCGGTGCGCTTGTCGATCGAATCCAGCGTGTGGATCTTGCGCGACAACCGCAGCACGTTGGATGCCAGGTCCCAGATGCCCAGCTTCCCCGGCGTCGCGGGCTCGGTCAGTGATGGCGGCGAAGCACCCGTCTGCGCCGCCGTCGCGGCAGCTGCCGCCGGTCCCGTAGCCGGGGACAGCGAGGGGATGGAGGCGGCAATGGCATCGATCTGCGCCTTGAGCGCACTGGCCTTGGCGGTGCGCGAGTCGCTGATGGTGGAGAACTCGTACATGGTGTCGAGCAGGTTGCGCCGCGCATTCACCATGTCCAGCTCGCCCTGCAGCTCCGCCAGCTTGTCCTGGACGGCGGTGCGATTGCGGGCGGTGGCCAGTTCGCGCCGCTGCTGGTCGATCTCCCCCTGGATGGACTGGCGCTGCGCATCCAGCCGACGCTGGACCTGCTGCAGCGATTGCGCGGCACTCGTGCCCTGCCCGGCGCCCTGCGCCAGGTCCGCCTCGCTGCTCAGCAGTTCCGCGTTCGCCCGCGCGATCTCGAAGGCCAGCGCAATGACCTTGTCGGCGGTCTGCCGGTTGGCGTAGAGCATCAGCAGATCGCTGGGCTGGCTGGCATTCTGCTGCTGGGCGCCGAGCGTGCGATACCAGTCCACGGTCTCATCGAGGATCTGCACCACCTGCTCGGCGGACAGAACGGCCCGGTGGGACACCACGTCCGCACGAACGACCGGCGGCGCAGCCCACGGCAGGAGCGCCGCGAGCGACAGGAGCAGGGAGCGGAACCGGCGTTGCATGCGATCATGCTAGCGCATGTGGGGGCCACGGCGCTCGTTGTCGCCGAAACCGACCGTCGGACCTTCCGCGTAGTGATCCTGAACCGCTACACTGCAGGCGCCGGATCGCCGCATCAGAAACCCGGAAGAACCTTGTCCGAGTCCCGTCCCATCCCCGTCCGACGTCCACTGGACTTTCGCGCAACGCTCCTGATGTTCGTCCTGTGCGTGATCTGGGGCATCCAGCAGCCCGCCATGAAGGGCATCGCCGGCGACATCGCCCCGACCATGCAGCTGTGGCTGCGCTTCAGCATCGCCGCGGTGTTCTTCGGGGTCTGGACGATCTGGCGCGAGCGCACGCGCCTGTTCGCCGATGGCACGCTTCGCAGCGGGCTGCTGCTGGGCCTGATGTTCTCGCTGGAGTTCATCCTGGTGGGCGAGGCGTTGCTTCACACCACGGCCGCGCATTCCGTGGTGTTCCTGTACACCTCACCCATCTTCACGGCCCTTGGCGTGCAGTTCCTGCCCGAGGAGCGCCTCAGCGTCGCGCAGTGGACCGGCATCGGAGTTGCGGTCCTCGGCATCGCCGTGGCCTTCCTCGGCGGCGGCTCACGACCGGCGCTGGAGATGATCCAGGGAGACCTCCTCGCCCTGTGCGCCGCCGTCATCTGGGGCGCGACCAACGTGGTGCTGCGCCGGGGCCGGGTCGGCAACGCCGCCACCTACAAGACGGTGTTCTACCAGCTCGGCATGGCATCGCTCGTCATCGGCGCGTTCGCGTTCGCCTCGGGCCAGACGCGCCTGGCGTGGACGCCGCTCGCGCTGCTGTCGATGACCTTCCAGACCCTGCTCGTCGCCATCGCCAGCTACCTGCTATGGTTCTGGCTGCTGCGCCATTACCTCACCTCGCGCCTGATGCTGATGACCCTGCTCACTCCGTTGCTGGGCGTGGTGTTCGGCGCGGTGCTGCTGCACGACCCGATCGAGTTGCGCTTCGCGCTGGGGACCGTGCTCGTGCTGGGCGGCGTGCTGATCGTCAACGACTGGCGCCCCGGCGGCGCCCGCCGCTGAAGGCTACTCCTAACGTCCGCCGGTGACATCGAGCAGCGCGCCGTTCACGTAGCTGGCATTCTCCGACAGCAGCCAGACGATGGCCTCGGCGATTTCCGCGGCGCGACCCGGACGCCCCAGGGGCGTTCGCGCACCGATGCGCGACGCCCGGCCGATGCCGCGGCTCGCGCCGGTGATGAGCACGGTGCTCATGGACTTCAGATGCTCAAGGGCTCATCAGGCCAGTTCGTTCCTGACCAGTTCGCCGCCGCGCATGATCAGTCGCAGGTTGCGGCCGTTCGCGGCCAGCAGCTCGATGTCCGCGAGCGGATCGCCCTGCACGACCAGCAGGTCCGCATGCGCTCCCGGGCGGATGCAGCCCAGCTTGCCCTTCTGCATCAGGATCTCGGCATTCATCGAGGTGGCCTGGCGCAGGATCTCCAACGGCGTGAACACCTGCCGCCGGATGCTGAATTCCCGGCACTGCTGCACGTGGGTTTCCCCCAGCAGGTCCGTTCCGAAGCCCAGCTTCACACCGGCCGCGCGCATGAGCGCAAGACCCTTGATGGCTTCCTTGAAGGCGATCTCCGCCTTGGCCTGGCTCTGCGGCGGGAAACCGAGCTTCCGGCCCAGCTCGATGAGCGCGAAGATGATGGCCATGGTCGGCACGACATACGCGCCGCGCCCGGCCACGAACCGCGCCGTCTCCTCGTCGATGAGCGTGCCGTGCTCGATGCAGCGCACTCCGAACTCCACGCACCGCCGGATCGCGCTCGACGGATGACAGTGCGCGGACACATAGGTCCTGCGTTCCACGCACTCGTTCACGATCGCGCGGATCTCATCCTCCCGGTACTGGTTCATCCAGATCGGGTCGGTGGGAGATGCGACACCGCCCGAGGCCATGATCTTGATGCAGTGGGCACCGCGGCGCAGTTCCTCGCGCGCGGCCTTGATGCACGCGTCCACGCCGTCGGCGATCACGGCAACGGTGTTGTAGTCGCCGCAGGAGCAGTAGCCGCTGGTGTGATGGCGCTCGCTCATCTGGCGCAGATCGCCGTGTCCACCGGTCATCGACAGGACCTTGCCGGCGTAGAAGAAGCGCGGAGCCCGGATCAGGCGGTCCTCGATCGCCCTCCACAGGCTGAAGTCCCCGCCGCCGATGTCGCGCACCGTGGTGAACCCGCAGTCCAGCGCAAACCCCAGCATCCGCACCGCATAGGCGGTGCGATAGGGGTCGCCCGCCTGGTCGATCCTCGCCGCATTCACATCCGAGCCGTACGCATGAACATGGGCGTCGATGAGCCCGGGCATCAGGGTACGGCCGCCGGCATCGATGACGCGGGCATCGGCGACCTCCACCGGGCGCGGGGTCACCTCGACGATGAGGCCCTGCTCGACCATGACCTGCATGCCCTCGGGGCAATCCGCGCTCTCACCGTCGAACACCCGTGCATTGCGGATCAGGATCTTGGTCATGCGGGAGCTCTCACCGGATGCGTGATGCGGTGGAGGATAAGCGCTCGAGGTCGGCAGCGCCACGTGAGGGACGGGTGGGAAGCGAACCTACCCAGCAGCCACGCCGCGCCATACCCAGGCTGTTCGCGGCACAAGAATGAACGGCCGAAATCAGTTTATATTCAGATAGTTAGACTATATACTTTACGTGAATTCGCCTGCCCGGGCATCAGCGCTCGCGGAATCCCTTCGGCTTCACCACCAGCGCATTGCAGGGCAAGGCATCGAGCACGCGCTCCGCGGTGCTGCCAATCAGCACGCGACTGAGCGTCGAGCGGGCCACAGCGCCCATGACGAGAGTGTCGACCTTGAGCTTGCGCACCAGCGCCGGCAGCTCGAGACCCGGGTCGCCCATGCGCAGATGCAGGTTCTGCGGGGAGATCTCGAAGCGTTTGCCCTCCGCCCGGAAGCGCTGGCGCACCGAACGCACAAACGCCTTCTGCTCGCTGACCGGCACCGGCACCACCACCGGCGCCATCACCGAATCGGCCTCGTAGCGCATCAACGGCGCATGCACGTGTGCGCCATGGAGCTTGCCGCCCAAGCCTTGGGCGATGCCATGGGCAACCTCCGCGAGATGCGAATCCAGGTTGCTCGGCTTGCCGCTGACGTGCCAGGGGTCGAGAGCCGCCAGCACCACCGGCCTGCCTGCGGAGGGCGCGGCGGACTTGACCACCAGGAGGGGCACGGGACAATGCCGGATCAGTTCGAAGTCGGTCTGCGAGAGCATCAGGCGGGCCAGCAGGTTGTGCTTGTGGGCTTCGATGACCACGAGATCGGGCCGCGTCACCTTGACCCGCTCGAGGATCGCCTCGGCGGCGGAATAGCCCAGCTCCGCCGCGCAGCTCACGCGGATGCCGTCCTCGCGCAGCCGGTTCGCCACCCCATCGAGCTCCGCCAGCTTCTCTTCCAGCCGCGCCTTGGACAGGCGCAGTGCCTGCGCGCGGCTGGCCACCACCTGGGCGGCAGGCCGGACGGCACTGAACAGCTCGACCTGGGCATTGCAGCGGCGCGCGATCTGCGCGGTGCGCACGATGGCCTTGCGGGCGCCGGGACTGGCGATGGCCAGCAGGATCTTCTTGATGCGGTAGCTCATGGTGACTCCTTTGCGCCTGCGGCTAGATAATCGCAATGATGCGCTGGCCCGCATCAGGAAATCCACTTAAGGGAGTTTGGCTCAAGGCAGCCCGATGCGCCACACGCCCCACAGCGCTGCCAGCATCGCCAGCAGGCTGGGCCACAACCGCCACGCGAATCCGAAACCACCGCCCACCCAGGCCGCGCCCATCTTCACGAGGGTGTTGGCGCTGATGGCCAGCATCGCGGCGATCACGGCCTGACCTTGCGCAATCGCGCCGGCCGCGGCCAGCCGCGCCGCGGATGCGGCGGCCGCATGGGTATCGACGAAGCCGCCCGCGGCCACCGCCAGCAACGCGCCGCCGCCACCGAACCGTCGCTGCGCCAGCACGGCCAGCAGTGACATCAGGGAGAAGAACAGCGCGAACAGCACGGCGAAGCGTGGATCGAAGGCCCTGCCGGCGGATGGCAGTGCCGCAGGCTCCGCACTTCGTCCCGCCAGCAGGAAGAACGCGCCATATGCCGCGGCGACCAGCCCCATCGCGGTCAGGCTCGCCGACATCAACTGAAGCACCCGCATGTCCGCCAGTGACAGCACCAGGAACAACTGCACCACGGTTGCGATGGACGAGAAGGCAGCGCCGGAAACCGACGCCTGCAGCATCGTGGGCTGGCTGCGCGACAGCCGTCCCAGCGCGGCGATGGTCATCACGCTGGACACGAACCCACCGCACAGTCCCGCGATGGCGAGACCCATCCGCGCTCCCAGCGTGCGCCGTGCCACATATCCGAGCGCGTGCACCGACAGGATGATCACCGTCAATCGCCACACCACCTGCGGATTGAAGACACCATAGGGATCGATGGCATGGTCGGGCAGCAGCGGCAGGACGATCAGGGCTGCCGCCGCCAGCAGCAGTGCATCGTGCAGTTCCTGCTCACTCAACTGCGTGAGCGCAAACCGGTGCAACCGGGACTTGGCGTTCAGCAATATCGCCACGCTCACGCCCAGTCCCGCGGCAAGCCGGACGTGGCTGGCCGCCAGGTAACCGATGGCAAAAGTGGCCAGCAGCGCGAACTCGGTGGTCTGGCCGGGGTGCAGGCGCTGCGTGCGGCGGTAGGACTGCGAGACCAATGCCACGACACCGGCGCCCACCACGAGCAGGAGCCATCCGGATGCCGCGATCGCCGCCATCACCCCCAGGAGCGATGAGAGCGCGAACGTGCGCAGGCCCGCCGCGGTCTGCGGCATCTCGGCCCGCTTGTGACGCTCGCGATCCAGGCCAATGAGCAGCCCGACGGCGAGCGCCACGATGATGCTGGCGATGGTCGGGTCCAGGGTGCCCATCATGGATCCGGCGTGTCCGCGGCGGATCGTCCTGCGTTCACCGGATCGGCGTGCCGCCACGAAAGGCCGGTGGCGTGGTTGCGCTGGAAGCCCTTCCAGACCGTGACATCGCCGGACCCCGGACTGTAGGCATCGTAGGCGGGAGCAGGCGTCGCCGCAGGCCAGACACCGGCATCCGACTCCGGCGCGAGTTCCAGGTAGGAAGCCTTCGATTCATCGGACTTCACGTACCGGTCGAGAAACGCGGTGATGAAATGCGCTTCGATGGCCGTGATGCGGTCCTTGCGCCAGACGGGGTCCTCGAACCAGTCCTGGTCCCAGAGTTTCGCGCGCATCGCCTCAGGCACGGGGTCGAGGCCGATGGCATGCCCGCCCTCCTTGAAGGTCAGGAGGTATCGCGTGGTGTTCCTGGCGGCATCGAAGAAGGCCCGCGCGCCCGTGGCGTAATTGACGGTGTGGTCCTGGTCCCCCGCGATGAGCAGGAGCGGTGCGCGCAGGTCGGCAAGGCCGCTCTCACCCCAGGCCTTGAGCGCGCCACCCGCGGGCGCAAGGGCGACCACGGCACGCACATGATCGACGTGCACCCGAGATTCCTCGGCGCCGCCACGCAGGTAGGGCAACATCAGTCCACCGGGCACCTTGGCCGGCCCTCCCTGCGGGTCCAGCGAGGCGCCCGCGGCAGTGAGCACGCCGTAGCCGCCCATCGAGTAGCCGATGAGCGCCGTGCGGGATGGGTCGATGTGCAGGCCCGCAGCGAGGTCCGATTGCAGCCGGGCCGCGACGAAGCCGATGTCCAGGGGCCGGCGCAGCAGCAGAGCCGCGAATTTCGTGCGATCGGTGATGGCGGGATCCTCGTGCCGGATGGACGCCACCACATAGCCCTTGGAAGCCAGGTTCTCGGTGAGCCAACTCATCACCACCGTCGCATTGGAGTAGCCATGCGACACAATGACCAGGGGAAATGCCCCGGGCATCACCGGCGCATCACGACGCGCCACTCCAGGGATCCCGAAACGGGCCGGCGGCGCCGGCGGCTCTCTCGGCAGCTCGGCCTCATAGAGGATGCCGCGTGCGCCGCGCGTGCGTCGGCGCCCGGTCGGCGTTGCCGGGTACCACACATCCACCTGCAGCAGCCGGTCTCGCAGCGCGAAGCTGCCATCGGTCTGCGGCGCCAGCACGTCGGGCTGCCGGGTCTGCACGAGGCGCATCGTCTTCACGCCCACGGCAAGCGCGCCGGGCGGCGCGAGCTCCGGCGCATCGACGCCGAAGCGGCTGGGCGCATCGGCCGCGAAGGCCGTCGATGGGACGGCAACCCCGGCCAGGAAAGACACCGCGAGCAAGCCCGACAGGACACGAGCGGCCGCGCGGCAGCGGGTCTTCATGCGGGCAGATCCAGTTGCAGGCTCACCGGGCAATGATCGCTGCCCATGACATCCGGGTGGATGTCGGCGGCCTTCACCGCCGCCTTCAGCGGCGCCGACACCAGGAAGTAGTCGATCCTCCAACCGATGTTCCGCGCCCGCGAATTGGCGAAATGGCTCCACCACGTATAGTGGCCATTGCCCTGCTTGAACAGCCGGAAGGTGTCGATGAAGCCGGCGTCGACGAAATTCTGGAAGCCCTCGCGTTCCTCGTCGGTGAACCCCTTCTTGCCGCGGTTGGCCTTGGGGTTGGCAAGATCCAGCTCGGTGTGCGCGACGTTGAGATCGCCGCAGAACACCACCGGCTTCTTCTTCTCCAGCGAGCGCACGTAAGCGAGGAAGGCCGGATCCCAGTGGCGATGGCGCAGCGTGAGACGACCGAGGTCATCCTTGGCATTGGGCGTGTAGACCGTGACGAGGAAGAACTTCGGATACTCGGCGGTGATGACACGCCCTTCCGCCGCGCTGTCGCCGAACGCGTCATCGTTGCAGCGGTACTTCAGCTCGATGTCGGCGGGGATGCCGTTGGTCACCGCCAGCGGCTTGCGCTTGCTGAAGATGGCAGTGCCCGAGTACCCCTTCTTCACCGCGGAGTTCCAGTACTCCTCGTAGTCGGGCAGGTCCACCTCCACCTGGCCGCGCTCGGCCTTGGTCTCCTGCAGGCAGAGGATGTCCGGATCATGCGCCTTCAGGAAGGACTGGAAGGTTCCCTTCTTCAGCACCGCGCGGATGCCGTTCACGTTCCAGCAGTACAGTTTCATCGGTTTGCCGCCTCCGACGGCTGGCGGGAAAATATATCACCGAAGCAGCATGGCATCGACGCTTCGGCGTTCGCTACAGTAGAGCCATGAGCAGCACCGCCACCACACTGCGGTTCCGCACCCGGCTCTCGCCGCTGGTGCTCGGCTGCCTCGCGGCCACCTGGCTCATCTGGGGCTCGACTTACCTCGTCATCCGCTTCGCACTGCAGGGTTTCGCGCCGTACTTCCTCATAGCCACCCGTTTCATCGCCGCCGGCGGCGTGCTGCTGGCGTGGCAGGCCTCGCGCGGCGCCCGCATGCCCACGGGCCGCGAATGGCGCAATGCCCTGCTCGTCGGCGCCCTGATGCTCGGCGGCGGCATGGGCAACACCGCCTTCGCCGAGCAAACCATCGCCTCGGGTCTGGTGGTCGCGTTCATCGCCGTGACCCCGCTGCTGCTGGTGCTGTTCAACGCCGCATTCGGCATCTACCCGCGCCGCGCCGACCTGCTGGCCGTGGGCGTGGGCCTCATCGGCGTGCTGATGCTGACGCGCGGATCAGGCATCCACGCATCGCCCATCGGCCTTGCGGCCATCGCAGCTGCCGCCACCTGCTGGTCACTCGGCAGCGTGCTCAGTCAGCGTGGCTTTGCGCTCGCACCGGGCGCCACGGGATTTGCCAGCGAGATGCTGTGCGGCGGCCTCGTGCTGCTGGTCGTGTCGGCGATCGCGGGAGAGTCCTGGCACCTGCCCGCGCAACCCGGCCCCTGGCTGTCCTGGTTGTACCTGGTGACTGCCGGATCGCTCCTGGCCTTCAATGCCTACATGGTGTTGCTGGCGCGCACTTCCACCAGCATCGCCTCCAGCTATACGCTGGTGAACCCGCTGGTTGCGCTGCTGCTCGGCGTGACCCTCGGACACGAGACGGTGACCCCGTGGGAGTGGTCCTCCGTGGGGGTGGTCATGCTGGGCGTGGCGCTGCTGTTCGCTGCGCGACGCTAGCCGCCGCGCCTGATCGTGCGGGAACACCGCGGCGCTCGCCGCGGCATCCCTTCACGCCATCTTCGAATGCACCGTGCGCCCGCCCACCACGGTGCGCATCACCTGGATATCCTTGAGCTTGAACGGATCCGCCGTGTGTGGATCCTTGTCCAGCACGACGAAGTCGGCCAGCTTGCCCGGGCTGATCGAACCCTTGTCCTTCTCCTCGTAGGAGGCATAGGCGCCGTTGATCGTGCCCACCTGCAGCGCCTGCTCGACGCTGATGCGCTGCTCCAGGCCCCAGGGGTGCCCGGTGTAGTCGGTGCGCGTGACCATGCTCTGCAGCGCCATCATCGGATCGAACGGCCCCGGCGTGTAGTCGCTCGCCCCCGGGACGCGGATGCCGGCATCGAGGAAGGACTTGTGCGCGAACATCCAGCGCACCTTCTCCTCGCCGTAGTTCTTCCACTTCTCGCCGTGGTAGTACACGTAGGTCCAAAATGGCGTGGGAATCGTGCCGCTCGCCTTGATGCGCTGGATGAGCGAAGGATTCACCAGCGTGCAATGCTCGATGCGGTGCCGCTGGTCGGCACGCGGCCAGAGCTTCGCGACGCGCTCGTAGGCATTGAGCACGTAGTCGATGGTGACATCGCCATTGGCGTGGATGCCGATCTGCCAGCCGTGGCGATGCGCCTCCTCCACCGCTTCATGGATCTGCTTCTGGTCCATGGTGAGGATGCCGTAGTCGTTCGGCTTGCCCACGTAGGGCGTGCTCATGCGCATGGTGCGCTCGGAGGCCGAGCCATCGGCGACGAACTTCACCGCGCCGATGCGCACGTGGTCATTGCCCAGGCCCGAATACACACCCGCCTCTTTCAGGCTCTGGTAAGGACTGCCTCCCCTGGCGATGCGCCCCATGTCGGATACGCCGCTGGGCATGATGGTCGCCCGGTGCAGCAGTTCGCCCGCCGCGAACGCATCCTGGTAGGCGCGGATCTTGGCGCTGTCGGCAAAGGCATCGTGCACGCTGGTCAGGCCCACCTGGGTCAGGAGTTTCGAGGCATAGGCCATGGCCGCCCGGCTGCGCTCGCGCATCTGCTCGGCCGTGAAACTGTCCTGCGGCCCGGCCGCCTCGATGCGATTGCGCGCATTCTCCGCGACCTGGCCCTGCAGGTCGCCCTTGGCGTCGCGGAAGAAGCGACCGTCGGAAGGGTCCTGCGTGTCGCGCGTGACGCCGGCGACTTCGAAGGCCTTGCTGTTGTACCAGGTGGTGTGGCCACCGCGATGACCCACGCCCACCGGATGATCCGGCACGGCGGCATCGAGGTCCTGACGCGTGAGCGGCCGGCCATCCTTCAACTTGGTGTCATCGAACTTGAAGCCGCGGACCCAGTGCCCGGGCGGGATCTGCGCGGCGTGCTTGCGCAAGGCCTCCTGGATCGCGGCGATGGTGGGCAGGTCGCAGTTGACGTCGTACAACTCCTCCTGCAGGCCCGGATGGCAATGCGCATCGATGAAGCCGGGAGTCACCGTCATGCCGGCCGCGTCGATCACCTCGGTGCCGCTGCCGACGAGCGCGCGGATGGTCGCATCGTCGCCGATGGCAAGGAAGCGGCCATGCTTCACCGCGAAGGCCTGCGCCCGCGGGTGTGAGGCGTCGATGGTGAGCACGTTGCCGTTGACGAGCACGAGATCGGCCTGCATGCCGGAACGGCTGCCGGCAGGACCCTCGGCGCGGCCGGCTGCACCGGCCAGGGGCGCGGCGGCAAGTGCGGGAGCGCCGAGCAGCGCGAGAAATTCACGGCGGTTGGTTCGCGACATGAGAAGCTCCTACTGGTCGTTGCGGATCGGTGAGTAGCCCACGGGCACCCATTCGTAGCCCTGCCCCGAGGGGCGAACATGGCCGATGCCGGGGAAGGTGAGGTGTGCACCCGCGAGCAGGAATCCATCCTTCGCCGCCTGCGCGAACAGCGCCTTGCGCGAAGCGCGGGCCTTGGCATTGTCGGTGTCGAACTGCACCACGACATCCGGTCGTGCGAACTGCACCGCGCCGAAATGGATCACATCGCCCGTCACCACGAGTTTCGTGCCGCGCGACTCCACGATGTAACTGCTGTGTCCCGGCGTATGGCCAGTGGCCATGGCGGTGATGCCCGGAACGATGACGCTGTTGGGCTCGAAGGGCTGCCAGTGACCGAGCGCCTTGTACACCGCGAAGGTCTTCTGCGCGAGTTGGAAGGTGCCCTTGCCGTCGGCCGGCGCCTTGGCCATCTGCGCGGCATCCAGCCAGTAGTCACTCTCGGTTCGGCTCGGCGAGATGATCGCGTTCGGGAACACCGCCTTGCCCTCATCGGTGAGCAGCCCACCCTGGTGATCGGCGTGCAGGTGGGTGAGCAGGATGCGCTCCACCTGCGAGGGGTCATAGCCGGAGGCCTTCAGGTTCTGCACCACGAGTCCGAGCGTGGGACCGAAGTTGTGGGCCGTGCCGGTGTCGATGAGCACCAGGTGCCCGCCGGTGTTCACGAGGAAGGCATTCACCGAGGTCTGGACCTTGCCGGTCGCGGGCAGGAACGCGCGCGACAGGCCGCGCTCGACTTCCTGCGGCGTCGCATTCTTCATGAGCGAGGTGTCCAGGTCGATGTAGCCGTCGTACAGCGCCGTCACCTCGATGTCGCCCACCATCATCCGGTACCAACCCGGCACCTGGGACTTGAGCTGTGGCGTCGCGCCTTGCGCGACCGCGGCGAGGCAGATCAACCCCAGGGACGCGAGGGCGCCCTGAAGCAGTCGGTGGATGGGCAACGTCACAGGCACTCCCCTTGGTGGTCCGGTCGTCATCGTCAGGGCGTTGACGCCCCTTCCGTCGCGAGCATCATACCGGGAGAGCAACGCAAATCGCACGACGGGAACGAAGAGACCGGTCGCACCGGCCAGGGCCGGGTCCGGTCCGCCACGAATCGAGGTGTTCTGGCCGGTGACTTGAACGGCGTCGCCGCGCCACGAGGATCAAGCGCGGTGTTCCCGGCCCCGATACGTCGCTTCGCGGGAGAGCGCGAGACGTACCTCGCGTTCGCTTGCACCGGGCGGCAGGTGATCGAGGATGAATCGGCTCACGTGCGCGGCACCGATGCTCGCTCCGCCGGACGACGCGGGGCCGGCCGCGCCGGAACGGGCACAGCCGCCAAAATCCGCCGGCTCTCCCGGCAGGCAGGAGATCTCATCGGGCGCGCAGCGGGCATCGCCGGTCGCGGCGATGACACCGTCGTAGCGGGCCGGGAAACTGCGTTCGCCCCGTGCGGGGGTCGAGGCCAGCAGGATCGCACCGGCATCCCGGGCTTCCGACACCGCGCCGGCCAGCACCTCGCGATCCTGCGACAGCCCGAGGCTCATGTGGATGAGACCTGCACCGCGTTGCACGGCCCAGCGAATCGCCGCCGCCACGCCCACGGCACTCGCCCTGCCGCGCTCATCCAGGACCTGGGCCACCAGCAGGCGGGGCGTGGCGCCCCCCGAGGTGAGCACTCGCGCGATGCGTGTCCCGTGCCCCAGCGAATCCGCAACACTCGAACCCTCCTGGACCTGGCCCTGCGCATCGACCTGGCAGTGAGCATGCACCGCGACGTCGGTGGCATCCATGCCGCTGTCGAGCAAGGCCACGCACCAGGATGCGGGGTTCATGCCGGTCGGCTCGCTCACTGGGTGTCGAGCATGGCATCCCCTCGCCGCATGGCGCCCTCATGCAGCTCGTACCAGGCGTCGACACGCGGCACCAGGGAGGGCGCGTGGGTGATGACCAGGCGCGTGACCTCGGCGAAATGCTCGTCGATCAGCGCATGCAGCTCCGCCACGGCCGGTGCATCGAGGTTGCTCGTGGCCTCATCGAGCACCAGCACCGCGGGCCGCGCCAGCAAGGCCCGGGCGATCGCGATGCGCTGCCGCTGGCCGGTGGACAGCCCCGCACCGCCCGCACCCAGTTCGGTCGAATAACCACCAGGAAGGCCGGTGGCGAATCGGTCGACGCCGGCGCGGCGCGCCGCCGCCAGGACAGCCTCGTCCGGGGCGTCGAAGTGTCCGTATCGCAGGTTGTGCAACAGGCTGCCGCGGAACAGCAGCGGCTCGGTCTCCAGCACGACGATGGAGCGGCGCAGGGCCTTGAGCGAGAACTCCGCAAGTGGGCGGCCGTCCAGCCGGACGGCTCCGGCCTGGACCTGCGCGAACCCGCGAAGCAGGTCGATGAGCGAGGACTTGCCCGCGCCCGAGGCGCCGCTCAGCACGGTCTTGGCACCGCCACGGATCTCCCAGTCGAGGTCCTGGAACAACGGCGCGCTGGCCCCTTCAGGCGTGAAACGCACGGCCTCGAAGCGGATGGTCGGCGCGCCCGGTATCGCGGCATGACCGTCGCGCGCGGGCGATGCGCTCCCCCCGCCCGCCCCGAGCGTCGAGCCGGCATCCAGCAACTCGCGCACGCGCACCAGGCTCACCGCCGCGCGCTGCCAGGCCAGGTACAGGTTCATGAGGGACAGCGCGGAGCCGCTGCCGCGGCTGAAATAGGCCGTGAAGGCCACCAGCGTTCCCACGGTGAGCCGGTTCTGGATCACCTGCCAGCCGCCGACCAGGAACACCGCCGCCGTGGTCAGGTGCGACAGCACGGTGGAGCCGGCGCCGACGCCGTAGGACAGGAGCTGCTGCGAGAGGATGCGAGACAGGAAGCCCTCGTTGAGGCGCGCGAGGCGCTGCTGCTCGAATTCCTCGGCGACGGCGCCCTGCACCCCCTTCGCCGAACCCAGGGTCTCGACCAGGAACTGCGTGATGCGCCCGGACTGCTCGCGTACCGCGTGCGTGGTGCGCGACAGGCGTCTGCGCGAGAGATGCCGCAGCAGGAGTTGCAGTGGAACCGCGCCGAGGGCAACCACGCATAGCAACGGACTCAGCCGCAGCATGATCGCGGCGGTGGCGATGAGCATCAGCAGCGCATTGATCACCGCGAGCACCGAATCCGTGGAGAAGCGCTGCACCTCGGACACATCGCCGTCCAGCCGCGCGACCAGGTCGCCCACGGGCCGCGCGCGGAAGAAGGCCGGTGCCAGCGTGAGCAGGTGCGCGTAGATGCTCTCGCGCAGATCGAAGAGGATGCGGCCGGAGAGTTTCAGGTACAGCGCGCGGTTCAACCCGCCGAGCAGCGCCCCCGCCAGCGCGAGCCCGACGATGGCCGCGCACAGCAGCGCGAGCCGGTCGAAGCGCCGGCCGATCAGGCCCTCATCGATGATCAGCTTGGAAAGGTAAGGCTGCGCGGTGGCGAGCGCGGAGATCAGGCTCGCGAGCAACAGCACCGCGAGCAGGCCCGCCAGCCGTGGCCGCAGGAACGGCCACAGCCAGCGCAGGTGATCGATCAGCCGGGATTCACCGCCGGACGACACGCAGCGTCGAGATCGACTGGTCCGGACACCCGGGGAGCTTGAGCGTGGCGCGCTCCTTCAGGGTGTCGGGATCGTAGAAGGCGATGTCGCACATGGTGCCGCCGAGGAACACTTCGCTTCCGTCGGTGGCGAGATTGACGGTATAGAAGGTGTGCGCAAGATCCACGCGGTTGGCGAGCACATGCTTGTCGGTGTCGATCTTGGTCAGCTGGGTGTAGACGCCGAAGGCCTCGCCCTTGCGCGGGCTCACCACCGTGGAGAAGATCAGCGCCGCCGTGTCCTCGAAGTCGTTGAAGGCGAGATCTCCATTGGTGAGGTTCAGCGTCATCAGCGCCGTCTTCTGCACCGCATCCTTGCCGGTTCCCTTCGGCGCGTACACAGGCGTCGAGAAACTTCCCGTCGGCTCGGTCACCGGCCAGAAGGCCAGCATGTCGGGAATGCCGTAGTCGGGCCGGTTCCAGTCACGCACGCCGCGCTCGGCGATCTTCGCACCGGTGGCGAGGTCGTACTCGTAGAGGTTGAAGCCCACCGCATAGAAGCTCTTGCTGTCGGCCTTGGTGAGGATCAGGTGCACGCGCCGCGGCGCGGGGAACTGGCGCACCGGCTGGGCCGCAAGGCCCGCCGAGGTGTCGTAGATCGCGAAGCGCGGCTCCTGCACCTTGTATTCGTCCAGCTCGTGGATGGTCGGCAGCTCGTACACGATGAGCTGCTTGCCATCGGGCGTGACGTTCAGCGCGAAGAAGGACTTCACGTGCTCCTTGCCCGAGGACAGCTCGGCGCGGAACACCTGCTGGCCCGTGGCCAGGTCGATGCCGGCGATGCTTTCCATGCGGTTGACCAGCACATAGGCCATCTTGCCGTCCGACGAGGTGGCGATGGAGCCCACCCAGCCGTGCGTATCGGGGATGCGGATGTCCTGCTGCACGCGCCGCGCTGCCGCGTCGATCACGAACAAGTGGTCGGGCTTCGCGCCCGTCAGGATGTAGTCGCGCGGGGCGGGCATCCGCGGGGCGGACTTGGGCGGGGCGCTCTGGCAGGCGGCGAGGCCCAGCAGCATCGCGCACAGGATCAAGGGACGGCTCATGAACATCACTCCTTGCCGCTCGTTCACTTCTTCGGGAACACGGCGTCGAGATTGCGCCAGTCGGTCTGCGCCGACGGGCTTCCCGCATCCCAGTCCGGATACGTGTTCATGGTGTCGGGCACCTGCGCCGGCCACCAGCAGGGATCCGAGCAGCCATACAGGTCCGCTTCCATCGGCTGGCACAGCGAGGCCACGCCGCCGAACGGATCGACCTCCCACCCCGGGTCGAAGGTGGTGGCGCAGCCAGCGACACTTTCCATGGCCACGACTTCCTTGACCTGCCCCTGGTCGGCGGCCTCGAGCAACAGCTCGGCCTTGCGATTGGTGGGTTTGAAGCCAGTCATGTGAGGGCCCTCCGGGGTTCGATATGGGTACTGAAGAAGTCAGGATTATGGGACAGGATGTCAGTGTAGACGCGCACTCCGAAGTCCACCCAGCGACGCAGCAGGTCGCAGTAGTGATAGGTGCGGTGATGCGGATCACCGTAACGGGTGTAGGACTCGTGATAGCAGCCGCCCGCGCACAAATTGCGGATGCGGCAGGTGGCGCAGTGCGTGCCTTCGCGATCGGCCGCCTTCTCGAGAAAGGCGCCCAGCGCGGCCTTGTCGATGCCCTGCTCCACCGTGCCGAAAGTCGGCAACTCCGAGCCCGTGAAG
Source organism: Steroidobacteraceae bacterium (assembly GCA_046347195.1). GTDB lineage: Bacteria > Pseudomonadota > Gammaproteobacteria > Steroidobacterales > Steroidobacteraceae > TMP-86. The sequence continues at coordinate 13,924 of JAXMGQ010000029.1, read as the reverse complement.
CGGTGACAGAGGTTGAGCCCGCCGGATTTGTCCACGGCGAGCAGGCCCACGCCGGCACCACAGGGCAGCGCCTTGCGCCGTCCCTCGTGCAGATCGGTCATGAGCTGGTGCAGGTTGGAAAAGCCCGTGTTGCGGCCGGCGATGGCCTCGCGGCGATAGATCTCGCCCAGGCGCTCGAACGCAGCGTGCACCTCGTTGAGCTGCTCGTTGGTCAGACCATGTCCCGCATCTTCCGCGGCCGTCACCGGCGCATAGCCCACCTCGTGGAAGCCGAAGTCGCCGCGCAGATGCTCGTGGATCTGCTCCACTTCCACCGTGCCGCGCGTCAGGGTCACACGCGCACCCACGGGGCGTGAGCGATAACGCTCGAGCAGCATGCGCACCTTGCGCGCCACCACCTCGTAGGTGCCTCGGCCGCCAACGGTGCGGCGATTGCGGTCATGGATGGCCTTTGGCCCGTCCATGCTCACCGAGATGCCAAAGCGATGCGCATCGAAGAAGGCGATGGTCTCCTCGTTGAGGAGCGTCGCGTTCGTGGTGAGGGAGAAGTCCACCTGCTTGCGCTGCTGCTGGCCGCGACGGCTGGCGTAGTCCACGACCTGCCGGATCAGTGGCAGGTTGGTCAGCGGCTCCCCGCCGAAGAACACGATGCCGACGCGATCGCGCTCGGCCGCCTGTTCGAGCAGCAGGTCCACGCTCTTCGAGGCGGTGGCGAGGTCCATGCGTTCACCGCGTGCGGGCACCGCCAGGTCTTCCTTGTAGCAATAGGTGCAGCCCAGGTTGCAGCCGGTGTTCACGTTGAGCACCAGCGTCGAGAGCGGATAGGCCTCCACCTTCACGCGCTGCGGATTGAGCGGCGCGTGCCGGTCGGGGGACTGCAGGATCTCGAGCTGCTCCAGCCGCTGCAGGAACTCCTCCACCTCGGCACGCGCGAAGCGCTGTGCCAGGGAGCCCGCGAGCCCCTCGCGATCCACCTCGCCCACGCGTTCGGACAGCTCGACCACCGCGCGGCCCAGCTCGTCGAGCTCGAACAACGCCGTGGTGGGCACGTGCAGCAGCATGGCGCGCCCGTCGAAGCGCACCACGTGACCGTTGGACCTGTTGAACCTCATCGGCATGCGAAGCCTCTCGCCTCGAGCGTCAGTAAATGGGCGGCGTGTTCCAGCGCTGCACGGTGACGATCAGGTGGGCATCGCCCTTCACGGGCTGCCCCTCCTGCTTCAGGTTCGCCACCACCGTCAGATCGCCCGCATTGTTGGTGGAATACTTGCGCTGCGGATTGGGACCGGCGCCTGCCGGCATGAATCGACCGCCCGCTTCCATGGTGCCTGCGAACTTGACGTCATCCGCCTTCACCGCCTCCTCGTTGCGCGGCGTCACGGACCATTCGACCGGCAACGGACCAAGAGCCAGCGGCTGCTTCACTGACGATCCGGCGCGCGGGTCGAGGAAACCGAAGGCCTCGAACTGCGCGGGCACGCCCGGGGTCTTGCCACCGCCGACCCGCGCGATGGCATAGGACGGCGACACCTGCAGCCGGTCGACGCGATCGTAGACCACGGCAAGATCCGGCGCCTTGGTCTTGCCCACGCTCACCGTGCGAGCGCCGATGGCGGCCTTCGCATCCACGCTCACCGACAGGCGCAGCAAGTCCGGCGTGTGTTGCAGCACCTTGACCTTGACGCCGGGTCCGAACGAGGGCTTCCCTGCGAGCTTGCGGCCCGAGACGAAGACCTCCTGTGTCGTGCCCGCCTTGAGCGCGCGCGGCGACACCTCGAACACCGCGGCGGGGCCATCGGCCCGCTCGGCGATGACATCACCACCCTCTTCCGCGTGCTGCGCCTGAAACCAGCGGCCGCTGATGCGCCGGCCATCCTCCGACACCGCATAGACCTCGCGGCTCGTGCCATCCGGCGATTCGATGGTGCCGCGCCACTCGTAGCCCGTGTACACCCGGACCGAAGAGGTCATTTCCAGGGGTTTGCCATCTGCCAGCGTCAGCACGTAATGCGCCTCGTAGGTGTCGGGCCCGGTGGATTTGACGCTGAGCGTTCCGAACCCATCGCCATGCCCCGGCGTATGACCGCGCACCAGCCACTGTCCCTCGAGGTTCGCATGCGGACGGTCCTTCCAGGCGCGCCACTCGGCGCTGTCCAGCGGGAACATCGCACCCAGCTTGGCCGGCAACACGGTCGTAGCCGTCTGCCACCAGTGGCGATCGCGCGCCGAGGCCTGGTATTCGAGCGAGGGGAACTGGCCCACGTGCATGTGCATGTGCTTGAGCCACTCGCCGGCATCGCGGCGCTGCAGCGCGACGCGCGCCAGGCTGTGGCAGCGGCCGCACATCGCCGGCAGGTCCTCACCGAGCTGCAGGTCCTGCACATTCGGGCGGCGCTCGAGTGCGAAACGCCCCGCGGCGGATTCGGACGGCGCGAGACCTTGGGTGTCCGACAGGTACTGGACGATGAGGTCGCGCGACTCATCGGGCAGATTGAGGCCTTGCACGTGCTGCATGCGGAAGATGGTCATGAGCCAGCCTTCCGGTGTCTTGCGGATGTCGCTCAGGCGATGGAAGTGACCGCTGCCCTCTTCGAGGTGGCAGCCGGAACAGTAGTTGCGAACGTTCGCGATCCGATCCGCGGCTGCATCGGCCGCGCGTGCGGCCACTGGCAGCAGCATCGAGCCTATCACCGCTGCGAACGCCAGAAGGCCGCTGGCCCGGGACGAAGACGCCATCATCTGTCGAACACTGACCGATTGATTCACATCGAACTCCTCATCGTCACGCCATGACCCGCCAGCCATCGCACGGCATTATGGACGTCCGCAGGCGCCCTGCCCAGTCGCCGGGCCAGCCCGTCGGCATCCTCGCCTTGGCTCCTCATGCCATCGAACAAGGCCGCCAGCTCGACATCCCCATGGCGCCACAGGCCGCGGGGAAACGACGGCGTCACCAGCACGCGCCGCAGCTCGATGCGCGGGCCGGCCAGCACCGGCCGCCAGTCGATGCCCATCACTGCGGAAGGCAATGCGTCGCGTTGCCCGGCCCGTTCGCATCCGCGGGCGGTGGGCTGCCACGAAGCCTGTGTCATCGCCAGGTCCGAGTAGAACCCGGCCGCTGCCTGCATCTTTCGCGCCCAGCTCTCCGCGCCACGCTCGGCGAGGAATCGCCGCACCGGCGCCCAGTCATCGCCGCTCAAGTAGGTATTCGCGGCGGCGATGACCGCGGGCGCCGCCGCCAGCGCCTCGTAGATGCCGTGACCGGACAGGGGATCGAGCGCGAGCATGGCATCGCCGGCGAGCACGCGCCCCGGTTCGACGGCCGGCTCACGCCAGAAGGCACCGGCGGCGCAGGCCCTGGGAGGGCCACCCGGCCGTGCTTCGCCGAAGACTTCGCGCACCAGCGGTGGCAGGAGGGTCGGCTCGAACAGGCTGGCCTGCAATGAATGACGCCCCGAAGTGCACCGCGGTTCGAGGGATGTTGCCTGCCGGCGCGACAGGCCAGCTCCCGCTGCGGGCTGCACCGCCGTGATCCAGCCGTGCCCCTGACCGTCGCAGGCATACCAGTACCAGGCGGACTCGGCGGAAGCGACGCCGGTGCAGGCGGGCAATGCGCCCAGCTCGTACGCTTGAGTCATCGCGAGCAGGCGCGGACCTCGCACCGCCGGCGCCCGCAGCCGTCGGCCGCGGGCATCGACCAGCGCGCGAAAGCGATGAAGGTCCGTCCGGGTCGTGACGGCCCAGCCACCCGCCTCGGCCTGCACGTTTTCCACCCGCGCGGTGAGCATCTCGACCCCGGCGGCCTGCGCATCCGCCAGCAGCGCTTCATCGAAGCGCGGCCGCATTACCAGGTATTCGTGTCCATTGGCGAGCCGCGAGCCCGCCCAGTCGCGGGTTCGTCCGCCCAGGACGTCGAAGCTTGCAGCAGCTCGTTCGAGCTGCTGCCGGCGCAGCGACTCGAGCACGCGCTGTGAGGCGCCTTCCACGGCCTGCCGCGTGCCGCCGGACAACAGGCACACGGACCAGCCCAGACGAGCCAGGCCCACGGCCGCCGCCACGCCCGCAGGACCGCCCCCCAGCACACCGACATCGGCCCGCCAGCGGACGGCGCCACTCACGCGGTGGCCTCGGACGACAGGCCCAGCTCGCGCGCGACGGACTCGCGGATCAGGAACTTCTGTACCTTGCCCGTGACGGTCATGGGGAACTCATCGACGAAGCGAACATAGCGCGGCACCTTGTAATGGGCGATCTGGCCGGTGCAGTACTCCTGGATCTCCACTTCGGAGCAGGTGAGGCCCTCGCGCACCCGCAGCACGGCGCACACCGCTTCGCCAAAACGCGCATCCGGCACACCCACCACCGCGACGTCGAGCACCTTGGGATGCTTGATGAGGAACTCCTCGATCTCGCGCGGATAGACGTTCTCGCCGCCGCGGATGATCATGTCCTTCACGCGACCCACGATGTTGCAGTAGCCGTCCGCATCGATCACCGCCAGGTCGCCGGTGTGCATCCAGCCCTCGCGATCCACCGCCTCGGCGGTGCGCTGTGGCTCGTCCCAGTAGCCGCGCATGACGCTGTAGCCGCGCGTGCACAGCTCCCCGGAGGTGCCGCGCGGCACCGTGCGGCCATCGGCATCGACGATCTTCACCTCGACATGCGGGTGGATCCTGCCCACGGTGCTGACGCGCCGCTCCAGCGGATCATCGGTGTTCGACTGGAAGCTCACCGGGCTGGTCTCCGTCATGCCGTAGCAGATGGTGACCTCGCGCATGTGCATCTGTTCGACCACGCGCCGCATCACGGCGATCGGACAGGGCGCACCCGCCATGATGCCGGTGCGGAGCGAAGAGAGATCGAACTGCGCGAAGCGCGGGTGCTCGAGCTCGGCGATGAACATCGTGGGCACACCATGCAGCGCCGTGCAGCGCTCGTCCTGCACGCATCGAAGCACCCGTTCCGCCTCGAAGCTCGGGCAGGGAAAGACGCTGGCGGCGCCGTGTGTCACCGCCGCCATCACCCCGAGCACCATGCCGAAGCAGTGGTACATGGGCACCGGGATGCAGACCTTGTCGGCTTCCGTGAGCCGCAATCCCTCGCCCACGAAGAAACCGTTGTTGACCAGGTTGTAGTGGGTGAGCGTCGCGCCCTTGGGCGTGCCCGTGGTGCCGCTGGTGAACTGGATGTTGATGGGGTCATCCGGCGAAAGCGCCGCGGAAATGCGCTCGAGCTCGTCCAGGTTCGCATCGCTGCCGCGCTCGACGAGCTCGCCGAAGGGCAGGAACCCCGGCTCGCGTGCCTCGCCCAGGTTGACGATTTCCTTGAGGTCGGGGAACTCCTCCGACAGCAGCATGCCGCGCTCTAGTTCGAGCTCGGGGACGATCTCGCGCATCATCGCGAGGTAGTCGCTGCTCTTGAACGCATCGGCCAGCAGCAGCATGCGGCAGCCGGTCTTGCGAAGCGCGAAGCGCAGCTCGGAAGTGCGGTACGCGGGATTGATGTTCACCAGCACGAGGCCGGCCTGCGCGGTGGCGAACTGCGTCAGCACCCACTCGGCGCAGTTGGGCGCCCAGATGCCCACCCGGTCACCGGGCCGCAGGCCGCTGGCGAGAAAGGCGGCGGCGAGCCGGCTGGTGCGATCCGAGAATTCGCGGAAGCTCCAGCGCACCGACTGCTCACCGACGATGAGCGCCGTGCGGTCCGGCCAGCGGTCGACCGTGGCCGCCAGTGCCTGCCCCACCGTGCGGTGCTGCAGGGGCACCGCGGTGGAGCCGGCGACGTGGCTGAGATTAGAAGCGGTAGGTGGCATCGAGCCCGTACATGCGCGGCTGGCCGCGGTGCCGGTAGTCGAACCCAAACCCCTGCACGTTCACGGCGTTGGTCAGGAAGAACTTGTTGGCCAGGTTGTTGCCCCAGATGCCCACCTCCCACTTCGAGTCCGGCGCATGCAAGGTGATGCGCGAATTGATGAGGTGGTAGGAATCCTGCGCGATGTTCGGGTCGTTGGGCAGCGCCAGGTACTGCTTGCCGGTGAAGCTCGCGTCCAGGTGCAAGGTGAGCGCTGCGGCGTCCCAATGCAAAGCGTCCCAGTCCGCACTCACCGTCCCCGAGACCTTCGGGGCATTGGGCAGCTCGTTGCCCGCGATGTCGCCCGAGGCGAGGGTGCCCTCCTGCACCTTGGTGTGCAGGAAGCCAAGTCCTGCGCGGAAGGTGAAGTCGCGAACCGGACGGGTCACGAACTCCAGCTCTCCACCGTCGAGCTTCGACTTGCCCAGGTTGATCAGCGGCTGTTGGCCCGTCGGGTAGACGTTGATGATCTGCTGGTTCTTGTACTGGTAGTGGAATATCGAGCCGTTGAACTGCAGGCGATTATCCAGCCAGCTCGTCTTGAAACCCACTTCCGCCGCGTTGAGCTTCTCCGGCTCGACCGTGGTGAAGTCGGTCGGCGTGAACAGGAACTGCGCGTTGAACGCAGCACCGCGGTAGCCCTTGCTGAGATTCAGGTAGATCAGAGTACCCGGCGTTGGTGTCCAATCGAAACCCAGCCGGCCGGTGAAGTCGGTGTTGTGCGCGTACTGGCTGCGCGATGTGTTCACCGCTGCGTCGTAGCCGGGCGACCCCGGCAGGGCCAGCAGCGGGCAGACGACGCCGGGAAGGCCGGCGATGCAGGTGCCGAGGTTGAAGATGCTGGCGATCGGCACCTCGTCCGGGCCGCGCAACTGGTCGATGGCATTCTTCTGCGAGGCATTGTCGTGGTTGAACCGCAGTCCGGCCCGGATCTTGAACTGGTCGTTGAGGGCATAGCTGCCATCCGAGTACACCGCCCAGCTGTTGCGGATCTGGTCGAACTGGTTGTAGTAGTTGCAGCTCAGATTGATGAAGGCGCCATTCGAGTAGCCGAAGCCCGGGATGGGGTTCGGGTTCGTGTACGAGGAATCGGCGCAGTCCTGGAAGTTGATGGCGCCGTCGCCGTTGTAGTCCAGGAAATTGAAGATCTTGTTCTCGTTGGTGTTGAACACCACCTCGCGCTGGTAGTAGGCGCCGAGGATGAAACTGAGCGCATCCGTCCCGGTGGTCGACAGCCGCAGGTCCTGGGTCACCTGGCGGGTCTTGCCGAAGTACGGAATCTTCCAGATATCCAACGGAGCGCCGTCGGTCGCTTCCGGATTGAACAGCTCGCCCTGGTCCCAGGAGGTGATCGAGGTGAGCGCGTACTTGTCGCTGAAGTTCCACTTCGCCGTGAGCGCGGCGGATTTGTTCTCCTGGCGGCGGCGCGGCGTGTAGTTCTGCGCCACCTCGTCATCGGCCAGCGGCACGCCGGTGGCGGTGCCATCGCTGGTGCGGAAGTAGCCGACCGTACCGATGCCCAGGGGGCTCACGCGGCCGGCGATGATCGCGTAGTTGTAGGGGTTCTGCTTGCTCGCGGCCAGCCGCAGGGTGAAGTCCAGGTCGTTCGAGGCCTTGTACAGCAGGGTCAGCCGCGCGCCGTACTGGTCCACGCCCTCGAGGTCCGGTGCACCGGGCAGCACGTTCTTGATGAAGCCATCGGCCTTGGAGTAGGTGACCGCGAGCCGCGCCGCGAGCTTGTCCGGCACCAGCGCCCCCTGGATCGCGCCTTCGGCCTCACGGCGGGCGTAGTTGCCCGTGCCGATCTTGAAGTAGCCCGAGGTGTCGAAGCCCGGCTTCTTGGTGATGAAGTTGATGGCGCCACCGGTGGTGTTCTTGCCGTACAGCGTGCCCTGCGGACCACGCAGCACCTCGACGCGCTCGAGGTCGAACATCTCGACGCCGAAGATCACGAAGTTGCCCTTGTAGACTTCGTCCACGTAGCTGGCCACCGGGCCTTCCTGGCTCAAGGAGTAGTCGAACATGGAGATGCCGCGAAGGCTGAACAGCGGCGAGCCCTCGCCCACGATGCCGTTCACCTGCAGGTTAGGCACCTGGGTGGCGATGGCCGAGGGGCTGTCCATCTTCATTGAGCCGAGTTGGGTAGAGGTCATCGCCGTGACCGACACCGGCACGCGCTGCAGGCTCTCCTCGCGCTTCTGCGCGGTGACCACGACCTCCTCGAGCGTGGCGGTCGCTTCGGCCGCCTGCTGCGCCAGCGCGCAAGTCGCGCCGCCGGCGCCCAACACTGCCAACATGAGCGTGGTGATTGTTCTGGAGCGCATGCCTTATCCCCTGTTCGATGTATCGACACTCGGGCGGGGAACCCCACCCGATTCGTTTTGGAGGCCGTATTGTAGCCTGCCGGAACGCAACTTCCGCCCGGCAGTATCGCCCATCGGCCAGGGTACGCCTATGAGCCGGAAGGCCCGTCGCGCCCCCTACTTAAGTATCGGTTTTGTGCCCCGCTCCGCTGGCTTAGGATGCCCTCATGACGCCGGCCTCCAAAGGGTCGCTGGCAGCCCGGAACATCCTGGTCGCCGACGATCATCCCTTGTATCGCGATGCGTTGCGGACCGTGATCCCGCAGGCCTGCGAGAACGTCGTGCTGGCCGAAGCCTGCAGCAGCGACGAGGTGCTCGCGCAGGTCACCTCCGACGAGCGCTTCGATCTCATCGTGCTGGATCTCAACCTGCCGGGAGCGTCGGGCCTGTCCTGCCTGAGGCAGGTGCGCGAGCGTGCGCCGCTCACGCCCGTCATCGTCGTGTCGGGCGTGGATGACCCGGGCACCATGGGCGAGGTGGTGATGGCCGGTGCAGCCGGCTACGTGCCGAAATCCGCCCCACGACAGGTGCTGATCGATGCGATCCGGCTGATCATGGCGGGTGGCACCTACCTGCCGGCCGCAGCGGTCATCGCCCTGCGTGATCAGCGCGACGGTGCCGGCGCATCTGCCGCAGGCGCATCCGGCAAACTCACCTCACGCCAGCGCCGCGTGCTGGATCTGCTCGCCCAGGGTCTGTCCAACAAGAGCATCGCGAGGACGCTGGATCTTTCCGAGATCACCGTGAAGGCACATGTCTCGGCGCTCCTGCGCAAACTGGGCGTGTCGAACCGGGTACAGGCAGCCATTGAAGCGCGAAAGATCCTCGGCAGGGTCTGATACTGCGTTGACCAGACTCCAGGATCGCATCCCGCAGAATCAAGTCTCCTGATCCGCGCCAATCAGCGTCTGGATTCCAGAGCGCAGGGCCTTGAAGATCGTTTGCTTTGCGGCGCTGGAAATGCCCGCGTGGGTATATACCATGCTTCCTTCGATCATCGACGCCACCTGCAACGCAATCGCCTGGCACGCCTGATCGTCGAGATCGGACCTGACTGCCGCGATGAACGTGGCCAGTCTCCTTTGATGATATTCGTAAGCCTCCTTGAGCAGTGTCGCCGCCAATTTGTTGTGACAGCCGAGATCCCAGAGGCCGAAGAAGAATTTCCGCGTGTCCTGGTTGAAGGTGTCAGCAATCAGATATTCGATGATCGCATCGCAACGGGTCCTGGGATTCAGAGGAAGCTGAGCCAACCGCTCTTCGTAGGTCGCATCGTATGTCGTGATTACCTGCTCGATCATGGCCACGAGCAACGAGTCAATCGTCGGAAATGCATGTTGAACCGACCCGAGACTCAATGCGGCTTCTTTCGCCACGCTTCTTCCGCTGAAGCCGGACGGGCCGAGCCGAATGAACACCGATCTCGCAGCGCGAAGAATGCGCTGTGACTGCTTGGCCCGTTCGTACGGCCGCAAATTTGCCGGCGAATTCCTGAACTTCATGGCTTTGATTGCTCTGCCTTCCTCGAACGGGTTCATCGGGGAATCATTCAACTGACACCGTATTCAGATGATAGTCCGCCAACGCATTCGAATCATCGGAATGCCCCGTCACCGCCAAAACCACCGTCCCATCATCCAGGGCCGTCTCGGTGTGGGAGGTTCCAGGTTCGAGGAAAAAGCTGCTGCCGGCATCGTAGACCCTGCACTCCTGTGCCGGTGACTGAAGTTGAATTCGTCCTTTCAGCACGACGAACAATACCCACACTGCGTGCGGCCCGTGGACCAGCTGCAGCCCCTTGTCGAACCGTGCGCAACCAATGTCACCGAGCCCGCCAAACTCAGCCGGGCCCACCAGCAGCTTTTCATGAATTCTGGCGCCCCCAGCGGCCGCCGTGACGGCTTGCGGCACGAAATCCGGATACATGGATCGGATCCTGCCTGTCATTTGCATGCACCCCTCGCGAGTGATCGACTCCAGCAGATGCGCCCGACCAGCATCGGTTGACATCGCGCTCGCCACACGCCTATAGTCCTCATTAGTTCATATGACTTAGTTTCCCTCGTCATATGACCTAGAATGTCATGATTTGACGCAACATTCAATTTGTCCACAGGCACACCGGCTTGGGCACTCGCGGCACATGAATCACGCCGCTCCTGCGCCGCCTGGAGGCAGGCGGGATCCGCTGCCGTCCGGACGCTTCGCCGGATTGACCGGTTGAAAAGAGACGGAGAGAAGATGATGAAGGCAAAACACGACATCAAGGGCCGTTCGAGCGTCATCCTCGGTCTTCTTGCGGCATCGTTCAGCGTGACGGCGGCAGACCAGTCGCAGAGCGCTCAATCGCCACAGCAGTCGAATGGCCCCGCCATGACGCAACCATCCGAGGGACTTGCCGAGATCGTGGTGACCGCACAGAAGCGCGAGCAGAACCTGCAGGACGTGCCCGTGGCGGTGACCGCCCTTTCAGGACAACTGGTCGAGCAATTCGGCATCAATACGGTGACAGGTCTCACGTCGTGGGTGCCCGGACTCGTATCGACGAACGAAGGCGCTGCCGATACCAAATTCGCCGTTCGCGGCGTGGGAACGGCCTTCTCGAATCTCGTAGGCTCAGAAGTCAGTGTTGCCGTATTCGTCGATGACGTTTACAGCGCGCAATCGTTCCTGGCGGGCGCCAATTTTTTCGACGTGGATCGAATCGAAGTGCTCAAAGGACCCCAAAGCACGCTGTTCGGGCGGAACGCTTCAGCCGGCGTCATCAACATACTGAGCAAGAAGGCGGATCGTAACGCCGTCTATCTGGACACACGCCTTGACCTGGGAAACGGCGGGCAGCAGACCTACGAGGGCATATTGAATTATTCCCACAGCCCTGACTGGGGCCTGCGCGCAGGTCTGCAGTACGAGAAGCGAAACGGCACGTTCAGGAATGTCACCGATGGCGAACAACTCAACAACGTCGACAATCTCGTTGCGCGAATCGGAGCTCAAGGAAGCATCACGGACCGGTTCACCGCGGATGCGACGGTTGAGTATTCCCACAACGGATCACGGTCAGGTTATGCGTTCTTCGATCCGGCAGATATTTCCGGAACCGCATCTGTCGATACCGTGGCACAGAACGCCCGCCCGGGTCTCGGAATCGAGGTATTGCGCAGCAGCGTGCGTCTCGCTTACGACATCACGGACGAGATCAAGCTTTCGTCGGTCACCGCTGGTCTGTATGGCTCCTATAACGTTTCCACCGCCGATGCGGATCTGACCACCCAGCGCCTGTATGCATTCAGTGCTCCAAGCCACTTCGCCTCGCTGTCGCAGGAATTGCGCCTTAACGGGTCGGCCGAATGGGTGGACTGGTTCGTTGGCGGCAGCGTGGTGCACGAGAAAGGACGGACCCTGATAGACATCCAGTACTCCGACAACGATTTCGTTCCGTTTCTGACCGGGCTTTCCTGTCAGGACCAGTTCTTGCCCTCGCAATGCAAGGATAATGTCACCGAGTCGCTCGACACGCGATTCTCGACGACATCGTGGGGCCTGTTCGCCGAAGCGGAATGGAAACTGGCGAAGACGATATCGCTGATAACAGGGGTGCGCTATTCGCACGATTCAAAAACGGGCGAGATCCGCTCCGATCCCACGTCCTCAGCGTCGGCGATTTCCCTCGGGCTGACCAATGTCTATTTCATACCGACGGTCGGTCAGCTGTCGAATGCAAGAACATGGAGCAATTTTTCCCCGCGGGCGGTCCTGACTTACAAGCCGAGCAGGGACTTCATGTTCTATGCCAATGTGAGCCGCGGCTACAAAGGCGGTGGTTTCAACTACGTGCCGAACATACCCGTCGAGCAGCTTCAGCCCGGCCAGTCTCAGACGATAAACAGTTTCGACAAGGAAACGGTCACGTCTTACGAGGCTGGCGTCAAGGCGGAGTTCTTCGATCACCGGGCTCAGTTCAACGCCGCCGCGTTCTTGCTGGATTACAGGAATTTTCAGTCGGAGGAACTCATCGATCTCGCATATCCGGTTCAAACGAACCTGCCGCCGGCCCGGAATCGCGGCCTCGATATCGACACCCAGTTCAGGATTACCCAGAACCTCCGGCTTTCCGGAAGCTACGAATACCTGTTGTCTGAAGTGCGCGAGGGAATCTACAAGGGATACCCTCTTCCATTTGCTCCGAAGCACAGCATTTCGGTCCTGGCGCGCTACGAGGTGCCCCTGAGTTGGTCGGTGGTCGGTGTTCAGGGAGGTATCCATCACACCAGTAGCTACACGACCAATGTCGATCAGATCACGGATCCGCCACTCTATAGGGTGGGCGAGGTCACCACCGTGGATGCCCGCATCGATCTGACGCATCCTGATCGGGTCTGGAGTGCTGCCGTCATCGGAGAGAACCTGACCGACAAGCGCTACTTCGTGCAGACCGACTTGTATTTCCAGCGACTCGGCACACCGAATGTCGGGCGGTTGATTCGCGGTGAAGTCACTTACCGCTTCTGAAGGAGTGAATATGAAATTTACCATCGGGATGGTTGCAAACGGAGCAATCACGCAGGCAGTCGAATGGGCGAAAGTCGTCGAAGACTTCGGCTTCGACAAACTCGGATACACCGAAGACATGATGTACAAATCTGGCTGGCCGTCATTGTTCCTGGCATCGCAGGTCACGAAGCGCATCAAATTGGGCGTAACCCTGAGCAATCCGAATACGACTCACCCGGCAATTCTCGCGACATATGCGGCGATGCTGGATGAAGCATCCAATGGCCGGGCCTTCTTGTGTCTGGGCCGCGGACACCTCCAGGTTCTGAAGAGTCAACTGAACGTCGTTCCGGAAAAGCCGCTCACGGCGCTGCGCGAGGCGGTGCAATATTGCAAGCGATTGTGGCGAAAGGATCCGACACCTTTCGAGGGAGAGGTCTTTTACGGTTCATCAGAGGCTGTCTTCAATTTTGACCCCATACGGTCGGAGATTCCCGTTTTGGTGGGAGCATGGGGCCCGAAAGCGGTTCGGATGTCCGGGGCCGAAGCGGACGGTGTACTGGCCTACGGGGTCTGGAACAACGACTACATCCGGCGGATGCAGCAACAGGTGCAAGCCGGCGCCGGCGAAAAAGGCCGAAATCTCCAAGGATTCGCGATCGACGTGGAGCCGGTCTTTCACATTGCAGAGGACGGTAACGAAGCGAAGGAAAAAGCGCGGGAGATGCTGGCGATGTTCATCAACATACTGACGCCGATAACCGACATCATCGACCCGGAACTGTTCGGCCGGATCTGCAGCGCGATCGAACGGCAGGAAACGGAGAAGGCAAAGTCGCTGATTTCCGATGAATTGCTGGACGAATTTGCTCTATATGGCACTCCGGCGCAGATCATCGAAAAGATCGAGCGAAAAGCGGCCGAGGTCGGGCTCAGGGAAATGAGTTTCGACATGCCCTTCGCGCCGGACGATATCGACCAGTACATACAACTGCTCGGACGAAAGGTAATCCCACACTTCAGGAAGAAGGAATAGCAGCAGGGCTGCGGACGTTTCGTTTGAATGAAGAACGACCAAGGCTGGCAATTGACGGTGTGATCACCGGTGCGTAGCTGGCCGCAGGTCTTCTCAGCCTTTCACTGATTCCGGCGATTTGCGGCTCGCTCGTGGCGACTGGCCGTGCAAGCTTGCTGCGCTGCAGGCCGCGTACTTGGCA
>JAXMGQ010000028.1:0-65478 GCA_046347195.1 Steroidobacteraceae bacterium | reverse complement strand
TGCGGTCTCGCAGGCAGCGCTCCTCACCAGCGCACCATCTCCCACCCGCAGCGTGCGGGCGATGGCCGCTGGCACCGCGAGGGCACCATGCACGCCCGTCGCCCGGGACGCGACGTATGCCAAGGACTGCCCCACCGAGACGGCATCGCCCGGTGCAAGGGCGGGACCCAGGACACGTCCCGCATGAGGTGCGTGCAGCAGCAGGTCGCCCGATGCATCGAAGTGGCCGCCGGACAGACGCCTGCGGACCGTTTCGAGGGCAACCGTGGCATCCCGCGCTGCGGCCTGCGATGCCTCCAGGCGTGAGCGGGGGATGGCGCCGGCATCCAGCAAGGATCGATCCCGCGACAGACGCAGCCGCGCCACCTCATCGGCCGTCACCGCGACCCGCAGTTCCTGCCGGGCGCTGCCGATGCCCGGTCCCGAGATCGCCAGCAGCCGGTCCCCCGGTGCAACCGGTTCGCCCGGATGCTTGTAGACTGCGGTGATGCGGCCGTCCGCGGGTGACAACAGCACCGCGGGGCCATGTCCGTCGAACTCGATCCGGCCGGCGAACTGAAGCCGACCGGCCAGTTCATCGTCGGAAGTCCGCAACTCCGATGTCTCGATGCCGGCCAGATGGCGTTGCGATGGAGTGATCGGGATGACCGTGGGCGCGATGGCGGATCCGCCGGCTGGCCAGGCCAACAGGGACACCATTCCCGACGCGATTCCGGCAAACACCAACACCGTGGATCTCATGCACCGCACTCCTCGAGCAGGCGGCCATCATCGCAGCGTTGCCTTAAGGCAAACTTAAGGTTGCGCACCCTACAGTGGGCGCAGGCGGGGATCCACGGTTGCCATGAAGCTGCTGCTGGTCGAGGACGATGTCATGCTGGGCGAGGCGACCGCTGATGGCCTGCGGCAGGATGGGCACACGGTGGACTGGGTCCATGACGGCGAGGCGGCACGTTCTGCGCTGCTCGTGGGTGAGCATGATGCGGTGCTGCTCGACCTCGGCCTGCCTCGCTCCAGCGGCTTCGAGGTGCTGCGATGGATGCGCGAACGCGGCATGACCACGGTGGTCATCGTCGTGACTGCGCGCGATCTCATCTCCGACCGCATCAAGGGCCTGGATGCCGGTGCGGACGACTATCTCACCAAGCCGTTCGATCTGGATGAACTCTCGGCCCGCTTGCGCGCGGTACAGCGGCGCACCAGCGCCCGCCAGTACGACCTGGTTGCCCTGGGTGACGTCAGCATCGACATGAAGCTGCGGCAGGTGCGGCGCGCCGGCTTGCCGGTGGATCTCACCGCGCGGGAATTCGCGCTGCTCGAGGCCCTCGCGCAAGTGCCGGGAAGGATCGTCCCGCGCGCGTCGCTGGAGGAAAGGCTGTACGGCTTCGACGACGAAGTGTCCAGCAACACCGTCGAGGTGTTCATTCATCACCTGCGGCGCAAGCTCGGGGAGCAACGCATCGTGAACGTGCGCGGCCGGGGGTATCGTCTTGAGACCCACTGAGGCGGGCGGCTACTCGCTGCGGCGGCGGCTGGTGCTCGTCGTGCTGGGCGCGGTGATCGGCGTGTGGGTGGTTCTCGGCATCACCTTGTACGGCGCGGTGCTGCGGGTCAGCGCCGTGGAATTCGACGAGCAGCTTCAGCAACTGGGCCGGATCCTGCTCGCGTATGCGGACCACGAATATGCCGAAACCCATGCCGTGGTCGGATCCGTGGATCATCCCACCTCCACCGGCGGGCACGCCGAAGTCGTCTATCAGATCTGGTCCGCCGAAGGGGAACTCGTCTACCGATCCGCAGGCGCTCCAACCGAGCCGATCGGGCCACGCTTCGGGCGCGGATTCTATGATGTTCGCCTGGCATCGGGCGACTGGCGCGCCTACAGCATCGCCTCGCAGGCGAATACCCTGGTCGTCCAGGTCGCAGAACCGGCCGCGCACCGGGCACAGATCGCTTCGCGGGTGCTGGCGGCCGTTGGCCTGCCGGTGCTGCTGGCGCTTCCGCTGCTGGCGTTTCTCGTCTACCTGGTGACTTCCTTCGCATTGGGACCCCTGAGCCGCATGGCCGGCGAGCTGCGTGAGCGCAATCCGCAGGACCTGCGGCCGCTGGCGGCAAGGCGGCTGCCAGGGGAACTGCAGGTCCTGGGCGATGCGATCAACGAACTCCTGGCGCGACAGGGCGCGATGCTGGAACGGGAGAGCCGGTTCACGGGCGATGCCGCCCATGAACTTCGCACACCGCTGGCGGCGGTGCGCGCGCAGGCGCAGTTGGCGAAGAAGCTGACCCGCAACGACGGTCCGCCGGAACTGAACAAGGCGCTCGACCGCCTGATTGCCGGCGCGGACCGCGCCAGCCGCCTCGTCTCCCAGCTACTCGCACTTGCACGGCTGGAACGCCCCGAGGGCTCGAGCGAGCCGGCGGGGATGGAACTGACCGGGATCGTGCAGATGGTGGTCCATGACCTGGAAACCGTTGCCTCGAAGCGCGATGTCCGGGTGCTCGCGGGAACCTTGCCTGCCGTCGGGCTGCCCGAGGAACTGGTGTACCTGATCCTGAGGAACCTGGTCGAGAACGCGATACAACACAGCCCGCCACGGGCGGTCGTCCACATCGACGCCAGCCTGGATGCCGACCTCGTCCGCCTCAGCGTCTCGGACCAGGGACCCGGAGTGCCCGCCGAACTGCGCGAGCAGGTCGTGCAGCGGTTTCATCGGGCATCGAGTGCCTACGATGGCAGTGGACTGGGGCTGTCGATCGTGGCGCGCGCGGCGCAGATCCTGGGTGGATCGCTGCAGCTGGGAAATGCTCCGGGCGCCGGCGGCCTGTCCGCCACGGTGGAAATGCGGATCGGCGTCGGCGGAATGAAACCGGGCCCCGCCTGAGGGTTCAGGAGTCCAGGGCCGGAAGCTCGAGTTTTCAGGCGTGACGCGCCAGTGCCACCAGCCGCCGGTGCTTGCGGAAGATCAGTTTGGAGAGCTGGTCGGAGACCGCATCGCTCACCGCCTCGAAGCGGATGTGCACCATGCGGCCCGCGGGCAGGATGCGCTCGGAGTCGATCACCGCCTGGAAGCGCAGCGAATACGGCAACGAGCGGTTCACCCACAGTTCGATCACGCCGCGCTCCCCGGACTTCATGCTCTCGTCCGCCTCGCACTCGAGACCGACGGCCGAGATGCGCGCCATCCGCGGCGCCGGCAGCCGATGCTCCCGCGCCAGCAGCTCGCCGCAGATCTTCAGCAGCACGTTCACCTTCAGCTCCAGCCGGTGCAGTTCGAGCGCGAGGTGCGGCGACTCGTCCTTCAGCGCCTCGGCGGCCATCGATTCGTCCATCGAGGACTCGGCCGCGAGCAGCTGTGCATTGTCGGTGTCGGCGAGCGCCGCCGCGGCCTGCGTGGGCACGAGTCCGGCGTGCCAGCGCAACGAATAGGCGCCTTTCACCGCCAGTGCGTTGTTGAAGACTCCGGTTGATTCCTTCAGCGTTTCGTTCGCGTTCATTCGCGTACTCCACCGTGTGGCGGCGAGAGGCTAGCCGCGGCTGCCCTGGACCGCCGAATAGGCATGGACGGCGCGCCGTCCCCGGCCGACATCGGAGAGGTTCTGCGCCACTTCACGGCGTCGAGCCTCGATGCAGGCCAGGCCGGCCTCGTTGAGGGTATTGATCTCATCGAGCAGCGTGCGCTCCGGAAGCGCGATCCGCGGCACGCCCTTCAGGAATTCCCGCAGCAGTTGGCCGCGCTCGGCGTCCAGATCGATCACCGTGGTCATGTCGCCGGCGCGCGCCGCCTCCAGCAGCCGCCGGGACAGCTCCAGCGCGCGGACCACGGAAGGATGGGGCTGGCCGCTCATGCGCCGCTGGCCACGACGCCGTCCCAGCCGGACTTGATCTCGCGCATGAGTCCGGCGAGCTCATCGACGATCATCACGTCGTTGTTCAGGTGCGCGACGGTGAGGCGGGTCATCATGTACGAGTACAGCGACATGAGGTTCTCCGCGATCTGCTGGCCGCGCTCGAGGTCGAGGCTCCCGGCGAGTTCGCCCAGCAAGGCGTTGATCTTGTTCACCGCCCGCCCCTTCTCCATGACATCGGCATGCTCGCGCCGCCGGCCGATGCGCTCCATGCAGCCGCGGGTGACCGCCAGCTCCTCGAGGATCCGCTCGTAGGCGAGCTGGATCAGCCGCGTCGGACGCGCATCGGTGACGGCGCCGCGACTCTGCACCGAGCGGTATTGCGCCATGGCATTGCGGGAGTTCATCGTTCAGCCTCAACCGGAGGAAGAGGAGGAGGTCTTCGTGCCATTGATGCTGTTGAAGGCCTGCGTGATGAAGTTCTGGGTCTGCTTCAACGCGGCGACCGCCGAATCCATCGCATTGAACTGCTTGGTCAGCATGGCCGAATACGTATCCAGCCGCAGTTGCAGGGCCGTCTTCTTGTCATTGACGTCGGCCAGTCCCTTCGTCAGGCCCTGGCTGACCGTGTCGAGATAGCCACCGGCCTGGGTATAGGGTGTCAGCGCCGCATCGAGCTGTGCCGCGAGTCCGTTCTTTCCGGAGAGCAGGTCCGTGACACCGGTCAGGTTGGAGGACAGGGCGTTCGCGAGCTTGCCGTCGTCCTGCGCAAACGTGCCATCGAGGCTCGTGGTCAGACCGAGGTCCGACAGCGACTTGACATTGCCGGTGGCCAGCGGATTGGTGGTGCCCAGCACCTGGCGCATTTTGGCCAGGATCGAATTCACCGAGGTGTTGCCCAGCAGCGTTCCGGCGGTCTTGGTGCTGGCATCGTAGCTGGTCAGCGCCTTGATGCTGGTCACCAGCGCGTTGTAGGCCTTGGTGAACGTGCCGACCGCAGAGGTCGCCGCGTCCTGGTTCACCCCGACGGTCAGGGTCGTGGGCGTGTTCAGCGCTGTGGGCTTCTTCAGCGTGAAATTCACGCCATTGATGACGCCGGTCACCTCGTTGCTGGCCGAGGTCGTGGCGAACCCGTTCAGCTTGAACTGGGCATCCGCGGCCGCCTGCGACTGCGTCAGCTGGGTATTGCCGTTCGCCGGATCATAGGCGAGCTGCGCGAGCCCGCCGTCCCCACCAGCCTGCGTCACGGTGATGGTATTCACCGCGCCCGTTCGCGTGCCATTGAGGACCAGGCGGGCGCCGCCGCCGGTGTTGATCACCGACGCGTTGACTCCCGGGTTGCCGGTCGCCGAATTGATCGCCGCCGCAATGCCCGCGAGGGTGTTGTTGCTCGAGTCGATGGTGACCTGCACGCTGCCGGCGCCCACGGCGATGGTCAGGGTGCCGGTGCCCACCGTGCTGTCGGCGGAGGCGATCGGACCGGACACCAGGCTCTGCGCGGTGGCCAGCGCGGTCACTTCGAGCGAATAGGTCGCAGGCACCGCGGTCGCGGCCGCGTTGGCGCTGGCGATGGTGTCGTCCGCCACGCTCGCCGAGCGGCCCTGGAACTTGCCCGAATCCTTCAGCGCGGGGAGCGTGGCCTGCAGCGCCTCGAGTGCGGCGCGGAAGGTCCCGTAGGCGGACACCTGGGCCTTCAGGTCCGTCTCGCGAGCCGTCAGCTGCTTGGTCTGGGCATCTCCCTGCGCCGTCGTGAGCTGCTGCACGATGGTGGCGATGTCGAGGCCCGAGCCGACGCCGAGCGACTGGATGGAGGAAGTCGAACTGGCCATGGGATCCCTGGATTGAACCTGCCTGACCGGTTAATCGGCCGGTCTTCCGGCTTCTTGAAGCAAGAGTCGTACCACGCCAGGCGAACGCGGTGCCGGTCGCATGCGGCGCCGACACCACGACCTGCGGCTCACCGATCCTCCACGCCTCACGCCCGGCTGTTGACCAGCGTGCCCGACAGCCCCAGCCCCTTGGCCAGCGACATGAGATCCTCGGAGGTGATCTCGGCGATCACCTCACCCGTATCGGGGTCGACCTCGTGGATCACCGTCCGGCCGCTCGAGCTCTCCACCCGGAAGGCGATGGCACGACCGGATTCGCGCAGGAACTGTCCCAGGCGCTGGGCCAGTGCGGCGAGGTCGGTCTCCGAGCCGGTCCGCTGCGGGGGTTCGGGGGGCTTTCTCTTGTCATCAGGAACGGCAACGGGCGGCGGCGTTTTGCCTCCGACCGGCTTTTGCGGCTTCGATTTGCCGCTTGCATCAGTTGCACTGGTTGGCGCCCGACCTCCTTGCACGGGGCGCGTCGCCAGGATGTCTCCCGGCCGCACGTCGTTCGCCATTGGCACACCTTGGGTTGAAAGGTATTCCGGTACTACTCTTGCCTCTTATCTCAAGGCCACGGCCCGGAAGGGGGTTACCCTGCCAGGCCGTGGCGTTTTCGGTCCCTCAGTTTCGCTGCAATTACTGCAGGAGCTTGAGGATCGACTGCGGTGCGGCATTCGCCTGCGCCAGGACCGAGATGCCCGCCTGCTGGAGCACCTGGGCCTTGGTCAGGTTCGCCGTTTCAGAGGCGAAGTCCGCATCCAGGATGGTGCTGCGCGAGGCCTGCAGGTTCTGCGTGATCGCCTGCAGGTTCGCCACCGTCGAGGTGAAGCGGTTCTGGATCGCACCGAGCTGGCTCTGGAAGCCGCTGACCGTGGTCAGCGCCGAATCCACCGCCGCGATGGTCGCATTGGCAGCGGCCACCGTCAGCACGTTGGAGTTGGCGAGGGTCTGCGCACCCAGGGCGATCGTACCGGCCGTGAAGCCGATGTCGGCCGCGCCCGCACCACCGATGGTGATGTTGCTCGAGGCGGACAGGGTGATCGCGCCCTTGGTCGTGGCGACCACGGAGGCATCAGCGCCCGTGCCCGACGCGCCGGCACCCAGCGTCACCGTCTGCGTGATCGCGATGTCGCGACCATCAGCCGCCGTGAAGGTGAGCTTGCCGCCGTTGACCGCCGCGGTGACACCCGTCTGGGACGAGTACAGGTTGACCTGGGTGGCGACGTTGGCCGCCGTCAGGGTCGTGCCCGCCGCGACATTGCCGCTGCCCGCATAGATCGAGACACCGTTGACCGTCAGGGCGTAGGTGCTCGCCCCCGTGGCGCCGGCGCCGCCGACCGCGGAGAACGCGTTGGTCTCCGTGGCGCTGGTGGTCGCACTGGCCGTGAGGCCCGAGACGCCCGCTGCGTTGATCGCCTGCACCTTGGCATAGGCGGACGAAGCCGACTGGCCAGCCGAGGCACCCTGGCTGCTCGCGCCGATGGTCACGGCAGCACCGGACCCGACCTGCAGCGTGAGGGCGTTGCTCGCACCCAGCGCATTGGTCGTCACCGCGGTGCCCAGCTGCGAGGCGACCTGGCCGATCTGGTCGGCCCGCACGCCCTGCGAGTAGTTCACCGAGATGGTGTCGCCGACGTTCGCACCCACCTGGAAGGTGGCAGGACCCGCGGTGCCGTCGAGGACGCGCAGGCCGTTGAACGTGGTCTGGGAAGCGATTCGGGTGATTTCAGCCGAACGCTGCTGCACTTCGGCATCCAGAGCCGCCCGGTCGGACGAGCTGTTGGTACCGTTGGCCGCCTCGACCGCCAGCTGGCGGATGCGCTGCAGGTTGTCGGTCAACGTGGTCAGCGCGCTTTCCGCAGTCTGCGACTCGGAAATGGCGTCGTTCGCGTTGTTGACCGCCTGGTTCAGACCGTTGATCTGGGTCGTGAATCGGTTGCTGATGGCAAGACCGGCCGCATCGTCCTTGGCGCTGTTGATACGCAGACCCGAGGACAGACGCTGCAGGGCCGTCGACAGAGCGCTCTGGGAGCCGCTCAGATTGCGCTGCGCATTGAGCGAGGCAATGTTGGTATTGATCGTCAGAGACATGTCGCACTCCTGGTAAGTTGAACCACCGGCCCCTCATTAGGCCTTGACCTATCTTTGTGGCCCGCTGTGCCCGCCCTTGGCGAGCCGGCCGGTGACCACCGTCAGGAGATGTATCGGACCCCCGGGGGGTTCCTTTAGGGAAATCCGGTTCCGGGCATTGGAAAAAGCGCGGGTCCGGTCACACTTCGGGGCGGACCCCACTTGACGGGCGTCCCGGCGGCCGATACGGGCACGGTTGCATGGATTTGACGCCCCGGGGCGATTTGGGCATCGTCTCGCCCCCACCATGAAAACCCGCCCAGCACCCCCCAACAGGATCGGATTCGTGAGTCTCGGCTGCCCCAAGGCGCTGGTGGACTCCGAACGCATCCTCACCCAGCTGCGCGCGGAAGGGTATGAGACGGCCGCGGACTATGCCGGCGCCGACCTCGTGGTGGTGAACACCTGCGGCTTCATCGATTCCGCGGTGGAGGAGTCGCTCGAGGCCATCGGCGAGGCGCTGTCGGAGAACGGCAAGGTCATCGTCACGGGCTGCCTGGGCGCCCAGCCCCGCAGGATCCTCGAGCACCATCCGCAGGTCCTCAAAGTCACGGGCCCGCAGCGCTACGAGGAAGTGCTGTCCGCGGTCCACGAGCACCTGCCACCGCGCCACGAGCCCTTCCTCGACCTGGTGCCGCCGCAGGGCGTGAAGCTGACGCCGCGGCATTATGCGTACCTGAAGATCTCCGAGGGCTGCAACCACCACTGCAGCTTCTGCATCATCCCCTCGATGCGCGGCCGGCTGTGCAGCCGGCCGGTGGATGAGGTGCTGCGCGAGGCCGAACGGCTGGCCGCCGCCGGCGTGAAGGAACTGCTGGTGATCTCGCAGGACACCAGCGCCTACGGCACGGACCTGAAATTCGCGGCGCGCCCCTGGCGCGGGCGGGAACGGCGGGCGCGCTTCTTCGACCTGTGCGAGGCGCTGGGCGAGCTCGGCATCTGGATACGCCTGCACTACGTGTATCCCTATCCGCACGTCGATGAGGTCATCGGCCTCATGTCCTCGGGCAAGGTGCTCCCTTATCTCGACATCCCCTTCCAGCACGCGAGCCCGCGCATCCTCAAGTCGATGAAGCGCCCCGCCGCGGCCGAGGACACGCTGGCGCGCATCAGGAACTGGCGCGCCGCGCTGCCGGAGCTGACCTTGCGCAGCACCTTCATCGTGGGCTTCCCCGGCGAGACCGAGCAGGATTTCTCGCGCCTGCTCGAGTGGCTGGAAGAGGCCCAGCTCGACCGCGTCGGATGCTTCGAGTATTCCCCGGTCGAGGGCGCCGCCGCCAACGCACTGCCGGGTGCGGTGCCGGGCGAGGTGAAGGCCGAGCGCCACGCACGTTTCATGCAGGCCGCCGCGCGCATCAGCGCCGCGCGCCTCGCCGCGAAGGTGGGGCGGGAACTCACCGTGCTCGTCGATGCCGCCGGCGAGGACGGCATCCTCGCCCGCTCGGCGGGTGATGCGCCCGAAGTGGACGGCACCGTGCGCATCGAGTCTTCCCGCGGCGCTCGCCGACTGCGCCCGGGGGACTGGGCCGACGTGCGCATCACCGCCTCGGACGACTATGATCTGCTGGCCGAATTGAAAGGACCGACACCATGAACATCTCGAAAGACCGCGTTGCCCTCATCCACTACACGCTGAAGGACGACGCGGGCGCCGTCATCGACAGCTCGGCGGGCGGTGAGCCGCTGGCCTACCTGCACGGCAACGGCAACCTCGTGCCGGGGCTCGAGACCGCGCTCGAGGGCCGGCAGGCGGGGGAGAAATTCTCCGTGACCGTGCCTCCGGCAGAAGGATACGGCACGCGTGACGACCGCCTGGTCCAGCAGGTGCCCAAGCGGCAGCTCAGCGGCGCCGGCGAGGTCCGCAAGGGCATGCAGTTCCAGGCCCAGGTCGGAGGGGCGGTGCGGGTGTTCACCGTCACCGCGATCATCGGTGACATGATCACGCTGGACGGCAACCACCAGCTCGCCGATCAGAACCTGAATTTCGACATCGACGTGGTGTCGGTGCGCGATGCCAGCCAGGAAGAGCTGCAACACGGGCACGTCCACGGCCCGGGTGGGCATCACCACCATTGAGCCCGACCCCGTCGAGGCCTCACAGATACTTGAACAGTGACAGGCCCTGGGTGAGCGTATAGGACTGCTGCGCCGCCGACAGGCTGGTTAGCTGCTGGTTCAGCGTGGTCAGCGCGGAAGCGTAGTCAAGATCCTGCAGCTGGCTGATCATCGTCTTGAGCTGCAGCTGCTGGTTGGACCCGAGCTGCGCCTGCGAGTCGATGGCATTGAGCCGGGCCCCGACGCTGGCCCGGACATTGGAAGACTGCTCCAGCGCCTGGTCGATGTTGTTGATGGCCGCGCCGATCGAGTTGTTGAGGCGCGCCGTCGCGGCCGCATTGCCGGTCGGGGTGTTCAGTGCGGTCAGCAGGTTCTGCACCGTCGTGAAGACATCCTGGTTGGCCGATGGCGCGACACTGAAGGCATCGCCCGCGGCCGGCGCGCCCGTGACCGTCACCTGCAGGCCCTTGAAGGAGATCGCCTGTCCGGTGGCCCAGCTTCCGGAGCTCACCAGCGCATTGCTCGCATCGCGAACCTCGTAGGTGGTCGGCGTCAGGAACTTGATGGCGTAGGTGCCGCCATCATAGGCGGTGGGGTCCGCCACCGTGGTGGCTCCCAGCACCCCGCTCCCGGTGTTGGCGGCGCCCGGCGTTGCCTGGAACACCCCGTTGCCGGTGCGGATCAGCGAGAACACCACGGCGCCGTTGTCGTTGTCGGCCACCGTGCGCCCCAGTCCGATCTGCAGCTGCCGCTGGCCCTGGTCGCCCGCGTAGCTCGCGCCGGTGGCCGTCAGGTTGAAGGGCTGCGTGCGCGTGGAGTAACCGGCGAACAGGTACTCGCCGTTGCCGTCCTGAGAGTTCGCGATCGCGAGCAGGTTGTCGCGGATCTCCCGGACCTGGGTGGCGATGGCCGCGCGGTTCTGGTCCGACTGCGAGGAGTTGTTCGCCTGCAGCGCGAGGTCGCGGATGCTCTGCAGTGCCGACTGCACCTCCGACAGGGCGTTGTCCTCGAGGCCGAGCCGGTTCTGCGCGATGTTGGCATTGCGGTCGAACTGCTGGCTCTGCGCCAGGGCAAGGTTGTAGCTGTTGACGTTGCCCGCGGCGACCGGATCCTGCGAGGGAGAGGTGAAGCGCTGGCCCAGGGCCACCTGGTTCTGGGTCTGCGCCAGGTTCGCCTGGAGCTGGCCGATGGCGGCGAGGAACTGGGTCTGGATGTAATTGGTGGTGATGCGCACGAAGGGCTCCTTCAACCCGCCTGCACGGCGGCGAGCAGCGTCTGGAACAGCGAACTGCCGATCTTCAGTGCCTGGGCCGCCGCCTGGTAGGCCTGCTGCCATTGCAGGAGCGCGGCGGCCTCCTCGTCCAGGTTGACCCCCGAGACGGACTGCACGGCCTGTTGTGCGGAGGTGTTGACCGCGCTCTGCGCCTGCTGCGCGAGGTTCGTCTGCTGGGCCAGCGTCCCCACGCCCGTCACCAGCGAATTCAGTGCGCCGGCGAGGCTCACGCTGCCCCCCGCGAGCACTCCCTGGTTCTGCAGCGCGGCGATCGCGAGCGCGTTGCGGTTGTCGCCGGTGCCGCCGGCGTTGCGCTGTACGGTGAACGTATCGCCCGTGGCCGGCGTGCCACTGATCTGCACCTGCCAGCCGTTCAGCGTGATGTTCGAACCCGCCGTGTAGGTGAAGCTGCCCGCGCCATTGACGCTGTAGGTGGTGGGGCTGGTGAAGGCGATGGTCGTGGTGGCGAGCAGGTTGGGGTTCGTCGCATCCACCACGGTGCCGGCGCTGATGCTGCCGGATCCGCTGTTGCCGGCCGCCGCCGAACTGCGCACCGCACCGGCCGCCGCGATCTGCGAGGTGTTGGTGATCGCCACGCGAAGGCTGCCCGCGGCAGCCGCCGTGGGTTCGATGCGGAACTGATCGCCGGTCGCCGGCGCGCCACTGACCACGATGGACAGTCCGTCGGCCTGCAGGGGACTTGCGGCCGTGCCCGTGCCGGTGGTGCTGATCACGGATCCGTCGGCAACGCGCGTCAGCACGTAGCCGCTGCCGTTGTACGTGAGCTGATAGCTGTCGGCGGTGAGCGCGCCCACGTTCGAGATGCTGACGGCGAGGCTGGCGCTGCCGGTGTTGGCGGCCGAGCCTTGGCCTTGTGCGCCAGTGAAGCTGAACAGGTCCTTGCCCAGCGCGCCGTTCAGGTCCAGTCCCACCTTCTGCTGGTCGTTGACGCCCTGCGCGATGGCGATGGCCAGTTGTCCGAGCTGGTTTCGCACCGGATCGGTGAGCTGGGTGCGGGCCGAGAGCAGGCCGCCGATCTCGCCCGTGGTGAAATTGTTGCTGATCGAATGGTTGCCGGTGGTCGCCGAACCGATCTCGAGGCGGCTCGGATCGAAGCTGTTGGTCACCGTCTTGAGCTGGTTGGCCTGGCCGCCGAGCACCAGTCCCTGGCCGTTGCCGACGAACACGTTCACGGCGCCGGTGCCATCCGCCACGGTCGACACGCCCACATACTTCGACAGCTCAGTGATGAGCTGGTCGCGCTGGTCGAGCAGGTCGTTGGGCTGCTGGCCCTGCGCGTAGCCACCGGCCTTGACGATCTGGTCGTTGAGCTGCGCGATGGACTTGGCGTAGCTGTTGACCTGCGCGATGTCCGCCGTCAGCCGGGCGTTGATGTCGCCATTGATGGTGTCCAGCTGCCGGCTGGCGTCCTGCACCGTGCTCGCCAGGCTCTGGGCCTGGCCCAGGAACGCCTGCCGCGCGGCCGCCGAGGTGGGGTCATTGGCCACATCCGAAGCAGCCGCGAAGAAGCCCTGCACCGCGGAGGCGATGCCCGTCTTGCCACTGAACAGGTTGTCGAGCTGGTCGGAGTAGGTCTTGAACGCATCGAGCTGGCCGAGCGAGCTCGAGGATGCATTGAGCTGGTTGACGGCGGCCTGGTCGAAGGAGCGGCGCACCGTGGCCACGTCCACGCCCGTGCCCAGCCAGCCATTGCCGTAGAACTGCGGCTGGCGCGTCTGCAGGTCGACACGCTGCCGGCTGTAGCCGGGCGTCTGGGCGTTGGCCACGTTGTTGCCCGTGACGTTGATCGCCCTCTGGAACGCCTGCAGCGCCGAGACGCTGATGTCGAAAATATCTGGCACCGTGAACCCCTATCGCGCATCACCCGGTCGGTGGCCGGCCGTTGCGATCACTATCGGCCCGGGCGGTCATTTCTGAAGGGCCGCGGTGCGCACCGGGAAGGCCGAGCGGATCCGGTCGGACGCCTGTATGCGATTGACTTTGCTGGCATATTCGGGATCCGTCGCATAGCCTGCGCCAGCCAGGGCGCGGATGAAAGCCGGCCCGTCCGCGCCTTGCGACAGGGCCTGTGAATAGCGCGGCGACCCGGCGAGCAGTTGCGCGAAGTCGTTCACGCTTTCCTCGATCGAGCCATAGACCCTGAACGAGGCATTCGTGCGACGGGCCACCAGGCCATCGAACTCCAGGGTGGCGGCCGTGGTGCGTGCGCCGTTCCAGCTCGCGCCGGCCTTGATGCCGAACAGGTTGAAGGAGGAGGCGCCATCGGCGTTGCGCGGGACCCGCTGTCCCCAGCCGGTTTCCAGTGCGGCCTGCGCGAGCAGCGCGCGCGCATCCACGCCCAGCCGGCGGGCGGCCTGGCGGATCGCCGGCAGCACCTGCCGCGTGAATTCGGCCGCGTCGGCCTCGCTCGCGATGCCGCGGGTGGTTCTCCCCTGCAGATCGCCGATGCCTGGCGGCGTGGCCGTGACGGGCGTCGCGCTGCCCGTCGGCAAGACGCCCACTGGCACGCCGGCCGCCGGTACACCGGCCGAGGGAGCATCACCCGGCAGGCCGCCGCCCTGCTGGCCGCTCTTGCCCGCGAGCTGGCGCATGAGCAGCTCACTGATGCCCAGTTGCTGGTGACGGCTCATGTCGAGCGCGATCTGCTTGTCGAACATGTCCTGGTACATCTTCCCCTGGTCGCTGTCGAAGATGCCATCGCCGAGGCTGGCCTCGCGCATGCTCTTCAGCATCATCTGCAGGAACATCGCCTCGAGCTGCTGCGCGACGGCGGCGACCGCCTTCGGCGAATGCGGGTCGCCCTTCAGCGCCTCGAGGCCACGGATGTCGGTGTAG
Source organism: Steroidobacteraceae bacterium (assembly GCA_046347195.1). Classification (GTDB taxonomy): domain Bacteria; phylum Pseudomonadota; class Gammaproteobacteria; order Steroidobacterales; family Steroidobacteraceae; genus TMP-86. The sequence goes on along the minus strand of JAXMGQ010000028.1, from coordinate 51,447 downwards.
GACTGGCCGGCGACGCTGTTGCCCTGCATCGCGCGCGTGGCCGTGCCGTCCGCGAGAATGGCGGTGGCGAGGCTCGTGGGCAGGAGGGGGCTCGTCATGCCTTCAGATCACGATCAGCTCGGCACGCAGCGCACCGGCTTCCCGCAGGGCCTCGAGGATGGCCACCAGGTCACCGGGTGCGGCGCCCACATCGTTCACGGCGCGTACGATCTGTTCCAGCTCGACGCCGGGTTTGAACAGGAACATGCTGCGCGAGCCTTCATCCACCTTGATGGTGGAGTTGGTGATCACCGCCGTCTGTCCCTGCCGCGAGAACGGCGCCGGCTGGCTCACCGACTGGTCCTCCTTGATGGTGACGGTGAGCGAGCCATGCGAGACGGCCGCCGGGCTCACGCGCACGTTGCTGCTGATCACCACGGTGCCGGTGCGCGAATTCACGATCACCCGCGCAGCGGCGCTGCCGGGGTCCACCTCGAGGTTCTCGAGCGTGGACAGAAAGGCCACGCGCTGCGTGACATCGAGCGGCGCGCGGACACGGATCGAACCGCCATCCACGATGCTGGCGGTGTCATCGCCGAGGGTCTTGTTGACGCTGGTCACCAGGCGGCTCGCGGTGGTGAAGTCCGGCTCGTTGAGGTTGAGCTGGATGGAATCGCCCTGGGCGAACTGCGAGGCCACGGCGCGCTCCACCGTGGCGCCGTTGGGCACCCGGCCCGAGCTGGGGATGTTCACCGAAATCTTCGAACCATCATTGGCCTCGGCTCCGAATCCGCTGACGATGAGATTGCCCTGCGCCACCGCGTACACCTGGCCGTCGAGGCCGCGCAAGGGCGCGGCCAGGAGCGATCCGCCGCGGAGCGACTTGGCATTGCCGATCGAATTGACGGTGATGTCGATGGTCTGCCCGGGCTTTGCGAAGGGTGGCAGCACGGCGGTGACGGACACGGCCGCGACGTTCTTGAGCTGCGGGTTGACGTTGGAGGGCACCGTCACGCCGAGCTGCGCGAGCATGTTCTTCAGTGATTGCACCGTGAAGGGCGCCTGGCTCGTCTGGTCACCCGTTCCATCGAGGCCCACCACCAGTCCGTAGCCGATGAGCTGGTTGGTGCGCACGCCCTGCACGTGCGCGAGATCCTTGATGCGGTCGGCCTGCGCCGGCGGCATCAGCAACTGCGCGAGCAGCAACAGGATCAGGTGAAGGGTAGCGCGCATGGCGGAACGCGTCCTAGAACGGCGCCACGGGCGAGTTGAAGAACCGCGCCAGCCAGCCCATGCGGTTCGAGGCGCTGATGGCGCCCTTGCCCGAGTAGCTGATGCGCGCATCGGCGATCTTGTCCGAGCCCACGGTGTTGTCGGTGGCGATGTCGGCGGGCCGCACCACGCCGGCGATGCGCACGTACTCCTCGCCCTGGTTGAGCTGCAATGACTTCTCGCCCTGCACCACCAGGTTGCCATTCGACTGGACGTCCACGACGGTGACCGTGATGCTGCCCGCGAGGCTGTTGCTCTGCGTGCTCGAGCCCCCGCCATCGAAGGAATGCTTGCCATCGAGCGCGGCGTTCAGCAGCGGCACACCGTTGTTCGTGTAGGTCTTGCCGAACAGCGTCGGACCGGTGTTGGCCAGGCTCGTGGTCTTGCTGGTCTTGGTCACCGCGTTCTTGGTGGCGTTGGTGGATTCCTGCAGCTTGATCGTGAGCACATCACCCACGTGGCGCGCCTTCAGATCCGCGAACAGCTCCATGCCGCGGCCCGCCTGGAAGATGGCCCCGTCGGTGGGCGGCTCGGGCGGCGTCGTGTGGCGCGTGGTGGGGTCGAAGCGGTGCGCCGGATGCGAGGCCATGAAACATCCCGGCAGGCACAGCGCGAGCAGCAGGGGCAGGAGGATTCGTGTCATGGCGTGCATCAGACGTTATTGGTGAGGTACTGCAGCATCTGGTCGGTGGTGCTGATGGCCTTCGAGTTCATCTCGTAGGCGCGCTGCGTCTCGATCATCGACACCAGCTCTTCCACCACGTTGACGTTGGAAGTCTCCAGCGAGCCCTGCAGCGTCGTGCCCAGGCCATTGGTGCCGGGCGTGCCGACCTGGGGTGCGCCGCTGGCCACCGATTCGATCAGCAGGTTGTCGCCGCGCGGCTGCAGGCCGGAGGGGTTGATGAAATCGGCGAGCTGGATCTGCCCGATCTGCGTGGGCGCAGTCGTGCCGGCGGTGGTCACGGTCACCGTGCCATCGTTGCCGATGGTGACCGTCTGCGCGTTCGCAGGAATCGTGATGGCGGGCGAGATCGCGTAGCCGTTCGCCGTGACCAGGTTCCCCTGGCCATCCATCTTGAACGCGCCGTCCAGGGAGTAGGCCAGCGTGCCGTCGGGCAGGGTCACCTGAAAGAAACCCCGGCCGGTGATGGCGACATCCAGGCTGTTGTTGGTCTGCGAGAGGCTGCCCTGCTCGTACACCTTCTCGGTCGCGGCGATGCGCACGCCGGTGCCGAGGGTGAGGCCGGTCGGATACTGCGTGTTCTGCGAGCTCTGCGCGCCGACCTGGCGGATGTTCTGGTAGACGAGGTCCTGGAAGGCCGCCCGGCCCTTCTTGAATCCCGTGGTGTTGACGTTGGCCAGGTTGTTGGAGATGACCGCCATGCGCGTGTTCTGCGCATCCAGTCCCGTCTTGGCGGCCCACAGTGCGAGATTCATGTGTCAGGTTCCTTCGTCCGGTTTCATTGCATCAGGCGCTCGGCGCTCTGTGCGTTCTGGTCGATGCTGGAGATGCCCTTGATCTGCATCTCGTACAGGCGCTGCAGCTCGATCATGTTGATGAGCGAGGCCGCCATGTTGACGTTGCTGGACTCGAGCGCGCCCGGGGTGATCTGCACGTTCGTGTCGGTGGGCGCCTTGGCGCCGCTCTTCAGGCGAAACAGGCCATCGGCGCCCTTCACCAGGTCCTTCTCGGCGGGGTTGACCAGCTTGATGCGGTCCACCTGCGACATCGCGGCCGGCGACAGTCCCAGGGGCACGACCGACACGGTGCCATCCCCGCCGACGCTGATCTGCGTGGACGGCGGCAGGGTGATCGGATTGCCATCGGACATGACGGCGAAGCCACCTGCCGTGGTGAGCAGGCCCGTGGCCGTGACCTGCAGGTTCCCGGCGCGCGTGTAGGCCTCCTTGCCATCGGCTCCCTGCACGGCGATGAAGCCCTTGCCGTTCACGGCGACGTCGAGATCGCGTCCGGTGTTGCTCAGGGTCCCCGAGGACAGGTCGGTACCCGCGTCGGTGGCGACCGCATTCACGCGGGTGGGATAGCCGATGCCGAAGATCGGAAAGCTCGAGAACTGATGCAGGTCCTGGCGATAGCCCGTCGTGCTGACGTTCGCCATGTTGTGGTTGTTGACGGCCTGCGCCTGCATGATCTGCTTGGCGCCGGTCATCGCGACGTAGAGGGCGTGGTCCATCGGCCTTACCGGATGTTGATGATGGTCTGCGTCGTCTGGTCGGCGGTGGTGATCATCTGCGCATTGGCCTGGAAGTTGCGCTGCGCGGTGATCATCTGCACCAGCTGCGTGGTGAGGTCCACGTTCGACTGCTCGAGCGCACCGGACTGGACCGTGCCGAAGCCCGCCGAGGCCGCCTGGCCCCGGACCACGTTGCCGGAGGCGAAGGTCTCCGACCAGCTGGTGTCACCGAGCTGCCGCAGCCCTTGCGGATTGGGGAAGTTGGCGATGGCGAGCTGCCCGAGCTGGGTCGAGCGGCCGTTCGAGAACACCGCCGAGACCACGCCGGTGTTGTCGATGGCGACGTTCGCGAGCTGGCCGGTCGTGAAACCATCCTGGGTGATGGCGTTCACGGCGAACTGCGAGCCGTACTGCGTGGTCTTGCCGAAGTTGAAGGTCATGTTGATCGGCTGGGCGCCGCTGGGCGGTGCGAACGCCGGGAAAGTGATTCCACCGCCGGCCGGCACGGTCTGCAGACCGGTGTTGGAGAACTGCAGCGCCTGCGGCGCACCCACCTGGGTGCCGTTCACCGTGAGGGCCACCTGCCACTGGTTGGGGGTTGCCGTCTGGATGAAATAGAAGGTGGCGTCGTACTGGTTGCCCAGCGAGTCGTACACGGAAGTGGTGGTCGAGTTGTTGTACGAGGCCGGGTTGGTCGGGTCGAAGACCGCCACCGCCGGGACCGCGGCCTGCGCCGGCAGGTTGACGATGATGTTGCCGCTGGTGGTGGCATTCGGTGCGCTCTGCGCCGTCTGCAGGTTCAGGTTGATCATCGCACCGGTGTTGAAGCCGCCGTTCACCAGCGGCGGATACACCTGCAGGGCCTTGCCGGTGGAAGCCACCACATCACCGTTCTTGTCGACCCCGAAGGCGCCGTTGCGCGAATAGGAGTAGCCGTCCGCGCCGTGCAGCGTGAAGAAGCCCTCGCCGCTGAGCGCAAGGTCCAGGTTCGAGGACGTCGAGGTGACGTTGCCCTGCGTGAACTGCTGGGCGGTGGCCGCGAGACGCACACCGTCACCGGTGAGTCCGGTGTTCAGACTCTTGGCCCCGGCGGCGTAGACATCGGCGAACTCCGCGCGCGAGAGCTTGAAGCCCGTCGTGTTGGCGTTGGCGATGTTGTTCGCCGTGACGTTGAGGTCGGAGGTGGCGGCGGTGAGTCCGGAGAGGGCGATTTCGAATGCCATGTCAGGGTTCCTTCAGGAGATCTGGCGGATGTTGCCGAACGGGACGTTGCCCACGCCGGCGAGGTTGAGGGTCAGGCCGCTTTGTCCCGCACCCATGGTGACGGACACGACGGTGGAGTTGATCAAGGTGCTCGCGGCCGTGGCCTGGTTGCCGGCGCCGGCGTAGGCCGCCACCACCTTGTAGGTGCCTGCCGGCGCACGGGCGCCGCCGGCGAGCCGGCCGTCCCAGCTGAATTTGGCGAGCCCCTGCTGCTGTGCGCCCAGGTCGATCTGCTGGACCACGGCACCGGCCGCATCGGTGATGTTCACCACCACCTTGCCACTGGCCTGGGGCAGGTCGACCGCGCCACTCACCCCGCCGCTGGCGCCGAGGGTGAGCGAGTCGCTCGCCACCATGGCCTGCCGGCCGAGGAGCGAGGAGGCCTGCAGGGCCTGGTTCGAGGAGATCGACCCGGACAGCGCCGTGAAGGAATCATTCAGGTTGGCGAGCTGCTGCACCTGGCTGATGGAGGCGAGCTGTCCGAGGAACGCGGTGCTGTCCACCGGCTTGGTCGGGTCCTGCGCCTTGAGCTGCGCCAGCATCAGCGTCAGGAACTCGTTCTGGTCGAGCTGCGCCGCCTTGCTGGCGCTGCTCGCCGCGGAGGCGCCGCCCACCGGCGTGCCCGGCGTATTGTTGTTCTGCGTCGCCCGATTGATGACATCGAGGACGCTCTGAGGCAGGGGTTGGGACTTGTTGATCTGCATGGGCCCTCCTAGCGTCCCATCGCGATGGTCTTGAGCAGCAGGTCGCGTGCGGTGTTCATCGCATCGATGTTGGTCTGGAAGGAACGCGACGCGGAGATCATGTTGGTCATCTCCTCGATGGAGTTGACGTTCGAGCTGTAGACGTAGCCGTCCTTGTTGGCGAGCGGATGGCCGGGCTGGTAGAGCATCTGCGCGGGCGACTGGCTCTCCACCACCCCGAGCACCTTCACGCCCACGGCCGCCGCCTCTTCCTCCGGCGGGCCGATCTCATCGTCGTAGCGCATCAGCGCCTGGAACACCGGGTGCCGCGCGCGATACACCTTGGTCGGGTCCCCGCTCAGGCTCTCCGCGTTGGCGAGGTTGCTGGCGGTGGTGTTGAGCCGGATCGACTGCGCGTTCAGCGCGGTGCCGGCGACGTCGAATACATTGAACAGCGACATGGTTACTGACCGTTGATGGCAAGCTGCAAGGTGGCGATGGTCTGGTTGATGAATCCGAGGCTGGCCTGGTAGCGGACCGAGTTCTCGGAGAAATTCGCCTGTTCCACCGGCGCCTCGACCGTATTGCCATCGAGGGATGCCTGGTAGGGATTGCGGTACTTGAGGTCAACACCCAGTTCGCCCGCGCCGGCACCCGCGAGATGTGAGGGCTGGGTCAGCCGCATCGGCAGCGTGGGCTCATCCATGCCTGCCAGCGCAGCGTAGAAGTCGAAATCCCGCGCCTTGTAGTTGGGCGTGTCGACATTGGCGAGGTTGGCGGCCAGCACACCCACGCGCTGCCCGCGCAGGAGCAGCGCCTGTTCGTGGATGCCGAAGATGTTGTTGAACATGCCGACCTCGTCCGCGCGGCACCCTGCCGCACCGGAGATCAAAGCAACTTGCGTGCCAGCGCCACCGCGGCCCACTTGGCTCGGGAATTCGCGACGTGGCGCACGCAATTCACGCGTCTGGCGGGCATCTGGCGGGCACCTGGCGGGCACCGGACGGCGATGGCTTGCCGGATGCCGGCGGGCCGGGCGGCAAGCTCTTGCCACCCGGCAACGCCTGGAGAGGCGATCACCCGCGGCCTCGATGCTCAACCGCGGCGCCGGCGCTGGCACGGCAGTTGCTTGATCCGGTGTACATGCACGACACAGCGTCAAAATTCCGGCGCCCCATGGCCGCGGCGGCCCTGCTGCTCGCGGCGGCGACACAGGCGACGATGCCCACGGCCGAGACCCGCCTCGAGCCGCTGGAACGCATCGAGACCGTCGCGCGTGCCTTCGCCGTGGGCCGGCTTCCCGCACCCGGCGAGGGACAGCGGCTCGTGGTGGGGCCGCTGGATGGCCGCCTGCAGCTTCCGCGCTGCGAAACCGAACCCTTGACGCGCGCGGGCCCGGGAGCCCTGCAGCGGGATCGCGTGCTGGTGGAGGTGGGCTGCGGTTCACCTGCGCGCTGGCGGGTGTTCGTCCCGGTCCGCCTCAGCGGCATGGGGCACGCGGTGGCCTTGTCGCGCCCGATGATGACCGGTGAGCGGGTGGGCGCGGGCGATGTGGTGATGGTGGAGGACGAGGCGGCGCACTTCCCGCTCGGCTACTTCACCGCGACCGGACAGGTGATCGGCGCGTCGCTGCGGCGGGCCGTGGCGGCCGGCACGGTGCTGTCGAATCAGCTCCTGCAGTCTCCGGATGCCATCGTTCGAGGCCAGGCGGTCACGCTGATCGCCCGGAGCGATGGGGTATCGGTGCGCATGGGTGGCCGCGCACTCGCCGATGCCGGGATCAATCAGCGCATCCGGGTGCGCAACGAATCCTCGGGGAGGATTCTCGAGGGCGTTGCGCGATCGCAGCAAGTGGTGGAAATAAATCCGTGAAGTCCCTCAAGGCAGCGGCGTGGACGCCGATAGTGGGCATAATCCGGTGGACATGGGCGATTTGACTTAAGCGCAGCTAAAGTTCGCCGGGCCCCGGACGATATCCGGGTGAGGATTGGAATTGCTTTTTCGGAGATGTGTCCCGTGACCAACAAGATCGACGGATACAAGTCATCGCAGCCGCTGGTCGGCTCGTCCGCCAAGGGCGCCAAGGGCGCGGCGGTGGGCAAGGCCGCCGGTGCGACCCGTGCCGGTGAAGCCGCCGAAGCCAGCGGCGCCGACCAGGTCACGCTGACGCAGTCCGCGCGGGACCTGCAGCAGGTGGCCGCCGCCGTCGAGAAGGCGCCGGTGGTCGATGCCAGGAAGGTCGAGGCGACCCGCCAGTCCATCCGCAATGGCACCTACAGCATCGATGCCGGCCGGATCGCCGACAATATCCTGCGGTTCGAGAAGCTGCTGAAGTGATCCGATGAACCCCGCCGCCTCCTCGCGCATCGAGCAGCTGCTGGACCGCCAGATCGAACTGGCCCACGCTCTCGCCGCCGTTCTCGAGGCGGAGCGCGACGCATTGACCGGCACCTCGCCCGAACTCGTCAGCGAGAAGGCCTCCGAGAAGGTGCGTCTGCTGGAGCAGTTCGAACGGCTGGAGCAGGAGCGGCGCCAGTTGTGCACCCAGGCGGGAATGCCGCCGATGGAGGCGGGCAGCCAGTCGGGTGCGTCGCGCGCGTTCGCGCAGCGCTGGAAGTCACTCATGGGGCTGCTGGCCCATTGCCGCAACGCCAACGAGACCAATGGTCTCATCCTCAACCTCAAACAGGGCCAGGTCCGCCAGTTGCTGGACATCCTGCGTGGCGGGCCCGCCATCACCTACGGTCCCAACGGACAGACCTTCGCCGCCGCCGTGCGGCCGATCGCGCGGGTTTGACATCACCATGCTCGTTCTCAGCAGACGCGCCGATGAATCGATCGTGATCCAGCCCGCGGAAGGGACGGATGGCGCGATCACCCTCGCGCAACTCTTCGCCAACGGCCCCATCCAGATCACGCTGCTGGGATGCTCCGCGCGCCGCGCCAAGGTCGGCATCGAGGCGCCCGAACAATTGTCCATCCGACGCAAGGACGTCGAATAAATTCGATTGGACAATAACGCGGAGCGAGCATAATCCGCGCCCCTCTTCGCATCCGGCGAATCGCTGTGCATAATGGCAGTGGATCAAAGGGGAACTTTCATGGAGCGCCGTCTTCACACACGCCATCGGGCCCGCACCACGGTCTACGTGGTGATGTCCGGCCGCAAGGGCCGCATCTGCAAGGCCAAGAACCTCTCCGCCAACGGCGTGTTCGTGGAGACCGACAATCTCGGCTTGCGCAAGGGGCAGCAGGTTCAGCTCGCCTTCGCCATCAACCTCGGCCTCGTGACCAAGATCCATCGGCGCACCGCCATCGTCGCGCACGTCACGCGCGGCGGCACGGGCCTCATGATGGAACAGTACGCCGGCCGCTGATCGCGCCGAGCCGCACGAACGTGCGCATCGTCCTGTCCGTCTGGATGCTTGGGGCGGTGATCCTCTCCCTGGCCGCGCTCTCCTATTTTCTCTTCGCCACCCGGCGTGAGAACGCCTTCGCTCGGCTCCTGGTGAGCCTGTGGGCGGCGCTCATCTGGCCGCTCGCCTGCTTTTCGCCGGATGGCCGCCGGCTGCTGAGGGAGATGTTGCGGGGCCGGTGAGCTTGCCGGTGAGTTCGCCCGTAAGCGGAGCCGCGGCGCAGCGGCTCCGCCCGCGTTCGATCAGCGATCCCGCCGTCCGTCGTCGCGCTCGCGACGCGGTGCGGGCTGCGGCGCCGACGGCGCAGGCTGCGGCCTCGGTGCCTCGACGCGATGCGGCGGCTCGACACGCGCCGGCGGCGCCTCGCGACGCTGCATCTCACGCTGCTGCATCTCGCGCTGCTGCATCTCGCGCTGTTGCATCTCACGCTGTTGCACGTCGCGCTGTTGCATCTGCCGCTGCTGCTCCGCCTGCTGCTGCATCGCGCGTTCCTGCACCTGCCGCTGTTGCTCGGCGCGCTGCTGCTGAACCTCGCGCTCCTGCATCTGGCGCTGCTGATCGACGCGCTGCTGCTGCTGAACCTCGCGCTCCTGCGTCTGGCGTTGCTGATCGACGCGCTGCTGATCCGCCCGTTGCGATTGCTCGGCCCGCTGGCGCATCTGTTCCTGCTGGGCGCGCACGCGGGCATCATCGGGCGCCGGACGCTCGGCACGATCCTGCTGGGCAGGCGGCCCGCGCTCTGCCGGCGCGGGCTGCGCGTAGCGATCGAAGGGACGCACGGCCGAGGGCGGACGGTCGTTTCTCGGCGGCGGCGAAGCAGACCCGCCCGTCGCGGACGGTCGATCCGCCGGCGCATCACGATGGATCACGGCCGGTCGCTCCTCGCCGCGACGCTCGACCGGTTGCCCCGGCCGGTCCGGACCTGCGCGCGAGGGCGAGGCCGATGGTGCGGTCACCGGCGAACCGCCGGGCCGGTCCTGCTCCCGGCGGAGCCCTGGCGCGGCACGCGTGGCCTCGATGCTGCGGGGGGCTTCGGCCGGGCGGACGATGCGCACCGGCACCATCGGATAGTTCCGCGACCGGCTGATCTGCTGCAACGGGACCGGCCGATCGCCATTGGCCACCACGGCCTCACGCTGCGCGGCGAAGGAAGGCGCCATCGGTGCGGGCACGCGTTGCGAGACGATGGGACGGGAGAACACCGCCGGCGTCGGCCTCGCAACCCGCAGTTGCGGCCCCGGCTCGCGCGCGTGACTGCGCAGGGTCGGCGCGATGGCAACGGCCGCGGTGCTGGCGGCAGCGATGGCCACTGCGCGCTGATCCAGCGGCAACAGGTGTCGGTCGACCTGGCGCGCCGACACGAAGGCATCGTGCGGCACCGCGGCCACGGCACCAGGAACCCGCTGGTTCACGTAGTGCTGCTCCCGATCCCCGCGCGGGCCACGCCCGCCGCGCCCGTTGATGATGGTGGTGTTGTTGATGATCGTCGTGTTGTTGATATAGGTGTTGGTGACGTTCACGTTGCGAATGTACGTGTTGCTCACCCGGTACGAGGGCCGGTACACCTCGTTGTAGCCCAGCGGGAACCAGCCCACGCCGCCTCCACCCACCGAGACGCCGACGGTGAAGTGCGAGCCGCCCACCCAGGCCACCAGTGCCGGCGCGTACACCGGTCTCGGCCCGAGGCGTCCCGGCGACCAGCACCAGCGGTCGCGCCGATGCACCCAGCGCCCATAATGGAACGGCGCGAATCCCCACGGAGCATCGTCCATCCAGGTCCAGCCCCAGGGCGACACCCACACCCAGTGCCCGTAGTGGTACGGCGCCCAACCCATGACCACGCGCGGGGTCCACAGCGGACCATACTCGGGATCGGAATCCCAGCTGCCGTAATCATCGAGGTCGGCGTAGCCCGGGACATCCCGCGACACGTAGCGCGCCGACTCGGCGCGATCCTCGCGGGCATCGCGCTGCTCGGCCCACAGGTCCAGCGCATCCGGCCCCTCCAGGTCGCCGACGTCCGCGCTCACCTCGTGCGAGCCCTGGAACTGTGCGCTCTCGCGCGGGTGCACCCGCCAGGAGTCGTTGGCACCCGTGACCTCCGCCTGGCCGCTGATCACGGCGACATGGGTCATATCGCCATTCTCATCGACATCCAGCCGGTACTCGCCGGGCTCCAGCAGGGACACCGAGACATTCGGTGTCGCCACCTCGACGCTTTCATCCCGCTGCAGGTCGCGGACCCGGATGTTGAGGGAACCCGCAGTGAAGCGCAGCTGCGAGACCTGGTCGCCGAGGTCGAGCCATTCCACGCCGGTCTGGGCTCCCAGCCGGTAGGCGATGGAGCCGGCGTGCATGTCGGCGCGCGAAGAGGAGTCCACCCACAGCTTGTCGCCCGTGGTCAGGGGCCGGTTGAGCACATCGGTGGTCCAGTCGTTATCGCCGGCGAGTTGCACCGAGGCCTGGCCTTCGATGGAGTTGACCCGCGCCACCCGCCCGGGCGGGTCGTAGTCCTGCGCGAAGGCGGCGCCGGCCAGCAGCAGGGCCAGGACGCCCAGCCAGTGCGAAGATACGGATCCCGATCGGGTGTGTTTGTTCAACATGTTGATCCACCTGCAAATGCCACCATCGTCCCCACTGTAGGCAAGCACAACTGAATTGGACCTGAATGATGGACCAAAGCTCCCGTTGACGCATACTGGCGCCCCGGGTCCGCCCGATGGCCCACCTCGAGACCCCCTCATGCTCGTCTTGCGCAAACCTTACCTGTTGTACCTGGGCGATGCCGCACTGAAATCCGACTGCAAGACGGCCTTTGGCCTGCGTGACTGGTGCCCGACGGACGTGCTGGGCGAATGGTCGCACCCGGAAGGAAAGGTGACGCTGGGGATCCCCCGCCTGTCACCGGCACAGGCTGCCGCCCGGGGTTCGGGGTCGCTCATCGTCGGGGTCGCGCCCACCGGCGGATCGCTCCCGGCCCACTGGCAAGCCGACCTCGAAGCCGCCCTGGGCGCGGGCCTGGACGTGGTCAGCGGCATGCACACGCGGCTCACCGAGTTCCCGGCCCTGGTGCAGGCCGCGCAACGCAGCGGCACCCGGCTCATCGACGTGCGGCACATGAATCCGCGGTTCCCCGTGGCCAGCGGCCGTCGACGCAGCGGCCGGCGGGTGCTGACCGTGGGTACCGACTGCGCGCTGGGAAAGAAATATACGGCGCTCGCGCTCGCCCGTGCCCTGCAGGATCGCGGCCGTGCCGCCACCTTCCGGGCGACGGGCCAGACCGGCATCATGATCGCAGGCAGCGGTATCGCCATGGACGCGCTGGTGGCCGATTTCCTGGCGGGGGCGGCCGAGGCGCTGTCGCCGGACAACGACCCGACGCATTGGGATGTCATCGAAGGACAGGGCTCGCTGTTCCACCCCGCCTACGCGGCGGTGACGCTGGGCCTGCTGCATGGCTCGCAGCCCGATGCCATCATCCTGTGCCACGCACCCGAGCGGGTCACCATCGAGGAGTATCCCGACTATCCCATCCCGCCGCTGCGGGAGGTGATCGAGGCCTACCTGGCCGCGGGCCGGCTGACCAACCGCGCCATCCGCTGTACCGGCCTGTCGATCAACTCCTCGACCCTGTCGGAGGAGCAATGGCGAGACTATCGTGGGCGGCTGGAGGCCGAACTGGATCTGCCGGTCTGCGATCCGCTGCGCGGTGGCGTGGGACCACTCGCCGATGCGCTGCTTGCAGGATGAAGATCCGGCGCCATAACGATGCAACCGTCCCCGCCACTCATGGTCTGAACGTTCAGCGATGCCCCCATTCGACACGCACCGCCCGGAATCCATCCGGATCCGCGGCGCCCGCCAGAACAATCTCAAGGGGCTCGATCTCGACCTGCCGCTGCGCGAGCTGATCGTCGTCACCGGCGTGTCGGGCTCGGGCAAGTCCTCGCTCGTGTTCGACACGCTGTACGCGGAAGGCCAGCGCCGCTACGTCGAGACCTTCTCGCCCTATGCGCGCCAGTTCCTGGACCGCATGGACAAGCCGCAGGTCGATCGCATCGAGGGCATCCCGCCGAGCATCGCCATCGACCAGAACAACCCGGTGCGCACGTCGCGATCGACGGTGGGCACCATGACCGAGATCAACGATCACCTGAAGCTGCTGTTCGCCCGCGCGGCGCAACTCTACTGCCGCGGCTGCGGCCGGCCGGTGCACCGTGATACGCCGCAGAGCATCGCTGCCGCCCTGGAGACGCGCTGTGCCGCGCAGGGCGATCCGCGCCTGCTGCTCACCTTTCCCGTGCCGGTGCCCGCCAATTTCGACGAGAAGGAGGTCTTGGGGCTGCTCGAACGGCAGGGCTACACGCGCATCCAGGAACGCAAGAAAGGACGCCTGGTCGTCATCCAGGATCGGTTCCGCTGGGGGAGCGTGGATCGGGCCCGCGCCGCGGAAAGCCTGGAGGCTGCGCTGCGCGTGGGTCGGGGACGCGTGGATGTCTACCCACTGGATGCGAAGGATAAGGCGGGCGAGCCCTGGCGCTTCTCCTCGGACCTGCACTGCGCCGACTGCGATATCCATTACCAGGAACCCCATCCCAGCAGCTTCAGCTTCAACTCCCCCCTGGGTGCCTGCGAGACCTGTCGTGGCTTTGGCCGCATCATCGGCGTGGACTGGCACCTCGTCATCCCCGATGAGGGCAAGTCGCTGCGCGAGGGTTGCGTCAAGGTATGGCAGACCGAGTCCTATCGCGAATGCCAGGACGACCTGATGAAGTACGCGCGCAAGCGCGGCATCCCGGTGGACACGCCCTGGCGCGAACTCGATGAGGCTTCACGCCGCTGGGTGATCGAAGGCGAGGGAGAGTGGACGCGCAAGGTCTGGTACGGCGCGAAGCGGTTCTTCGCCTGGCTCGAGACCAAGGCGTACAAGATGCACATCCGCGTGCTGCTCTCGCGCTACCGCTCCTACACGCCCTGCCCGGCCTGCGAGGGCGCACGCCTCAAGCCCGAGGCGCTGCTGTGGCGCATTGCCACGACGCAACGACTTCGAAACGACAGGGCACCCGACGGGCCGCCCGACGGGGTACCCGACGGGGTACCCTACGGGGTACCAGGCTACGACATCCGCGAGATCATGCTGCTGCCGGTGGAGCGCGCGCGCGAGGTGTTCGACTCGCTCACGCTGCCCGCACCGCTGGATGATGCCGCCGAACTCGTGCTCGGGGAGATCCGCACGCGCCTGCGCTACCTGTGCGAGGTGGGGCTGTCCTACCTGACGCTGGACCGGCAGTCCCGCACCCTGTCCGGCGGCGAGGTCCAGCGCATCAACCTCACCACCGCGCTCGGCACTTCGCTGGTGAACACGCTGTTCGTGCTGGACGAGCCCTCCATAGGACTGCATGCGCGCGACGTGGAGCGCATCGTCGGGGTGATGCACCGCCTGCGCGATGCCGGCAACACCCTGGTGGTGGTGGAGCACGACCCTGCGGTGATGCGCGCCGCCGATCGCATCATCGACATAGGTCCAGGACCCGGCGAGCATGGCGGCCGCATCCTCTACAACGGCCCGGCCGCCGGCATCGCCACGGCGCCGGGTTCGCTCACCGCGGATTATCTCACCGGCCGTAGGCGCTGCTCGGCTCCCGCTGCCACCCTCGCGCCGGCCACGCACTGGCTGCGGCTGCGGGGCGCGCGCGAGCACAACCTCAAGGACGTGGACGTGGACATCCCGCTGCATCGCCTGGTGTGCGTCACCGGCGTGTCGGGCTCGGGCAAGTCCACGCTGATCCACGACGTGCTGTACGCCGCCCTGCTGCGCGCCAAGGGCAAGCCCACCGAGTCGCCCGGTGAGCTCGATGACCTCCTGGGCGCGGAACTCGTCGACTCGGTGGTCATGGTCGACCAGAGTCCCATCGGCCGCACCACCCGCTCCAACCCGGCCAGCTACGTCGGCGCCTTCGACGCCATCCGCGCGCTGTTCGCCAAGCTCCCCTCGAGCCGCGAGCGCAAGTACACCGCGGGCACGTTCAGCTTCAACGCAGGCAACGGCCGCTGCCCGAGTTGCGGTGGCAATGGCTTCGAGCACGTCGAGATGCAGTTCCTCTCCGATGTGTACCTGCGCTGCCCGGACTGCAACGGCCGCCGCTTCCGCGCCGAAGTGCTCGAGTGCCGGCTGCAGCGCGAGGGCGGTGCGCTGAGCATCGCGGACGTGCTCGAGCTGACCGTCTCCGAAGCACTGGCGTTCTTCGCGCAGGATACCGAGGTGGTGCTGCGGCTGAAACCGCTCGCGGATGTGGGCCTCGACTACCTGCGTCTCGGCCAGCCCGTGCCCACGCTCTCGGGCGGCGAGGCGCAGCGCCTGAAGCTCGCCGGCCATCTCGCCGAGAATGCCTCGCGCGAACAGGCGGTGCGCCGCGGTGCGAGCCGCACGCGCGGCTCGTTGTTCCTGTTCGATGAACCCACCACCGGCCTGCATTTCGATGACATCACCAGGCTCCTGGGCGCCTTCCGCCGGCTGATCGCCGCCGGGCACTCGCTGCTCGTGATCGAGCACAACCTCGAGGTCATCGGCGCGGCCGACTGGATCATCGACCTGGGGCCGGAGGGCGGCGAGCATGGCGGTGAACTGGTCTGCGCCGGCACGCCGGAGACGGTGGCCGCCGAGCCACGCTCGCACACGGGACGGGCGCTGCGCGAAGCGCTCGTCGCGAGGAGCGGTGCGCAGGAGGGGGCCGGCCCCTGGCTGCTGCAGCCGCCGCTGTCGGCCGAGCCCGCCGCCGCGGCGCTCGCACCGCCGGCCATCGAGATCCGCGGTGCACGCGAACACAACCTGCGCGACCTGGACGTCGACCTGGGGCGCAATTGCTTCACGGTGATCACCGGCGTCTCGGGCAGCGGCAAGAGCACCCTCGCCTTCGACATCCTGTTCGCCGAAGGCCAGCGCCGCTACCTCGAGTCGCTGAATGCCTATGCGCGGCAGTTCGTGCAGCCGGCTTCGCGCCCCGACGTCGACGCCATCTTCGGCATCCCGCCCACCGTGGCCATCGAGCAGCGCACCAGCCGCGGCGGCCGCAAGAGCACGGTGGCCACGCTCACCGAGCTGTATCATTTCATGCGGCTCTTGTACGTGAAGCTCGGCGTGCAGCATTGCCCCACCTGCCACGTACCCATCGAGCCGCAGTCGGTGGAGGCCATCTTCGCGCGCGTGATGAAGGATCATCGCGGCCGGCAGGTGCAGGTCCTCGCCCCACTCATCGTCAGCCGCAAGGGGCTGTACACCGAGCTTGCGCGCTGGGCGAAGAATAAAGGCTTTGCGAGCCTGCGCGTCGATGGCGAGGAGATCCCCACGCGCAAGTGGCCGCGCCTCGGACCGCTTCCGCGAACATGACATCGACCTGCCGGTGGCGGAGCTGCGCATCGAGCCGAAAACCGGCAAGGAACTGCGCGAGGCGCTGGACACCGCGCTCCAGCATGGCAAGGGTGTGCTGAAGATCCTGGCCGGCGCAGGGCGGGCCGGCGCTGAACCCGTGGTGTATTCCACGCGCCGCGCCTGCCCGCGATGCGGCACCGGCTTCCCCGAGCTCGACCCGCGTCTGTTCTCCTTCAACTCGCGCCACGGTTGGTGCCCCGACTGCTATGGCACCGGCAGCCAGCTCGAGAGCTTCGATGAGGAACAGACCGGCGAGGAGCACGCCTGGATCGACAGCGGCGCGGAGGCTGCGGCTGCCTGCGAGTCCTGCGGCGGGGAGCGGCTCAATGCCGTCGCCCGCAACGTGCTGTTCCAGGGCCGCTCGATCTCCCGGCTCGCCGACCTCCCCATCGGCGAGTTCGCGCGATTCATCACGGGACTGGGATTGACCGGGCGGGAACACGAGATCGCCCGCGACATCCTCGCCGAACTCGCCTCGCGCACGGCGTTCCTGGTCGATGTGGGCCTGGGCTACCTGCAGCTCGGCCGAGCCGCGCCCACGCTGTCGGGTGGCGAGGCGCAGCGCATCCGCCTGGCTGCGCAACTCGGCTCCAACCTGCAGGGTGTGTGCTACGTGCTGGACGAGCCCACCATCGGACTGCACCCGCGTGACAACCGCGTGCTGCTCGACACGCTGGAACGCCTGCGCGCCAAGGGCAACACACTGGTGGTGGTGGAGCACGACGAGGACACCATCCGCCGCGCCGATCATGTCATCGACCTGGGGCCGGGCGCCGGCACGCGCGGCGGTCGACTGGTGGCGCAGGGCACGGCCGCGCAACTCGCGCGCATGCCGGAGTCCGTCACCGGCCGGTTCCTGTCGCAGCCGCTGACGCATCCGCTCGCCGGCCGGCGCGCGGTGGATGCGCGCACGCCGTCCATCGCCATCCACGGCGCCGACCTGCACAACCTGCGCCAGGTCGATGCGCGCATCCCCTTGAGCCGGCTCAGCGTCATCACCGGCGTGTCGGGCTCGGGCAAGTCCACGCTGGCGCGCGAGGTGCTGCTCGCCAACCTGCAGGCACTGGTGAGATCGGCGGGGCATTCCTCGAAGCGCACCGCAAGGCCCGCGGTCACCGGTTGCCGCGAGATCACCGGCTGGGAGCCCGTGACCCGCGTGCTCGAGGTGGACCAGACGCCGATCGGCAAGACGCCGCGCTCCTGCCCCGCCGCCTACATCGGGTTCTTCGACAACATCCGCCGCGTGTTCGCCGACAGCAGCGAGGCGCGCCTGCGCGGCTACACCGCCAGCCGATTCTCCTTCAACACCGCCGGCGGACGCTGCGAGGCCTGCGAAGGCCAGGGTGTGAAGCGCATCGAGATGAATTTCCTGCCCGATGTGCGCGTGCTGTGCGATGTGTGCGGCGGACGGCGCTTCGACCCCGAGACGCTCTCGGTGCTGTTCCGCGGGCGCAGCATCGGGGATGTGCTGGCGATGAGCGTGGATGAAGCGGTGGAGTTCTTCTCCAGCCACACTTCCATCCACCACGCACTGCGCCTGCTCGAAGACGTGGGCCTGGGCTACCTCACGCTCGGACAGCAGAGCCCCACGCTGTCCGGCGGTGAGAGCCAGCGCATCAAGCTGGTCACTGAGCTGGCCAAGGTGCGCACCGACCTCGTCGGCCGGGACACGGCCATGCGCGGTGGACAGCACACCCTCTACGTGCTCGACGAACCCACCGTGGGACTGCACATGGCCGATGTCGAGAAACTCATCCGTGTCCTGCACCGGCTGGTCGACGCCGGCAACACGGTGGTGGTCATCGAACACAACCTCGATGTGATGGCCGAGGCCGACTGGCTCATCGACTTAGGTCCCGAAGGCGGCGATGAGGGCGGGCGCATCGTCGCCCAAGGCTCACCCGAAGTGGTGGCGCGCAGGGACTCGCGAAAGCGAGCCACCGGCCACACAGCCCAGGCGTTGCGCGGCTTCCTCGAGGAGCGCGCACCCGCAGGGTCGTGACGCCCGGCCTCGTGCGCCTGTCACCGCAGGGCCTGTACTGCCCGGCGGGTGATTTCCACATCGACCCGTGGTCACCGGTGCCGCGTGCGCTGATCACGCACGCGCACGGCGATCACGCCCGTGCAGGTTCGCGGCAGTATTTCACCGCGACGGCCGGCGTGCCATTGGTCGCCAAGCGCCTGGGTTCCCAGGCGCCGATCGAGGGCATGGCCTACGGCGAGCGCCGGCGTTTCGCCGGCGTGGAGGTCTCCTTCCATCCGGCCGGCCACATCCTCGGCTCATCGCAGGTGCGCATCGAGGCCGACGCGGGTGTGTGGGTGGTGTCCGGCGACTTCAAGCGCCAATCCGATCCCACCTGCGCCCCTTTCGAGGTGCTGGCCTGCGACACCTTCATCTCCGAGGCCACTTTCGCCCTGCCCATCTATCGCTGGCGGCCGCCCTCGGAAGTGGCGCGGGAGATCTTCCAGTGGTGGCAGGTGAACCGCGCGGCGGGACTCGCAAGCGTGCTGTTCTGCTACGCGCTGGGCAAGGCGCAGCGGGTGCTCACGGAACTGGCAGCCTTCACCCGCGAGACGGTGTACGTACATGGCGCGGTGGACGCGCTGCTGCCGATGTACCGAGACGCCGGTGTGCAGATGCTGCCCACCGAGGCGGTGTCGGAGGCCGGCCGTGATGCGCGGCGCGAGCGCTGGCGCGAGGCCTTGATCCTCGCCCCGCCCTCGGCAGCCGGCTCGGCCTGGATGCGGCGTTTCACGCCCTGCGCCACCGGCTTCTGCTCGGGCTGGATGCGCGTGCGCGGACAACGCCGACGGCGCGGTTACGACCGCGGCTTCGTGCTCTCCGATCATGCGGACTGGCCTTCCCTGCTCGCGACGTTCCAGGATACGGGCGCGACGCGCGTGTTGCTGACGCATGGCCAGTCCGATGCGATGGTGCGGTACCTGCGCGAGCGAGGCGCCGATGCCGATGCACTGCGCACCGAATTCGGCGGAGAAGAGTGAGTGCGTGCCTTCGCGGCCCTCTACGATGCCATCGACTCCACCACCTCGACGCTGCTCAAGGTGGAGTCCATGCGCGCCTACTTCGCCGCGGCTCCGCCCGCCGATGCCGCGTGGGCGGTCTACTTCCTCTCGGGCCGCCGGCTCAAGCGTCTGGTGGGCGCCGCGATGCTGCGGCGCTGGCTCACGGACCTCGCCCCCCTGCCGGATTGGCTGCTGGAGGAAACCTATGCCCAGGTAGGTGACCTGGCCGAGACCATCGCCTTGCTCGCCGACTCCGCGGTTCCCGCAGCGCCGGTTCCCGAGGCAACCGGCGCGGACGCGCCGGAGGACCTGCCGCTCTCCGACTGGATCGAGCAACGCCTGCTGCCACTGAAAGGCCTGAGCGAAGCCGAGCAACGCGCCCGGGTGACGGGATGGTGGCGCAACCTGCCCTACCTGCAATGCCTGGTGGTGAACAAGCTGCTGACCGGCGCCTTCCGCGTCGGCGTCTCGCAGACGCTGCTGACGCGCGCGCTCGCGCAGCACTTCGACCTCGAGACGGCCGCCGTCGCGCACCGGCTCATGGGGCATTGGCAGCCGGGCGAGGCTTTCTGGCGCGACCTGGGCGCGCCCGCCGCATCCGGCGAACGCGGGTCCCGGCCGTACCCTTTCTTCCTCGCATCACCCCTGCAGGACCCGCCCGGCTCACTCGGGCCGCGCGAACAGTGGCAGGCGGAGTGGAAATGGGATGGCATCCGCGCACAGCTCATCCGCCGTGGTGGTGAAGCCTTCCTCTGGTCGCGTGGCGAGGAGCTGATCACCGATCGCTTCCCCGATGTACTCGCGCTGGTAACGGAGCTGCCCAATGGCACCGTGCTCGATGGCGAGGTGCTGGCCTGGAACGAATCCGGCGTGCTGCCCTTCGCCGCGCTGCAGACCCGCATCGGGCGCAGGCACCTGACCGCAACGCTCCTGGCGGCGGCGCCGGCTCGCTATCTGCCCTATGACCTGCTCGAATATGGCGGCGAGGACCTGCGCCCGCGACCGCTGTCGGAGCGGCGGGCACGGTTGGATGAACTGGTACGCGCGCATGCACCGGGCATGCTCCAGGTACCACCGCTCGATGCTCCCGACTGGGAGTCACTGGCGGCGCTTCGTGCCGAGTCGCGCGCACGCGGCGTGGAAGGGCTGATGCTCAAGGCACTGGGCTCGCCCTACGGAGTCGGCCGGCAACGCGGCACCGTGCAGCAGGCCTGGTGGAAGTGGAAGATCGAACCGCACAGCGTGGATGCCGTGCTGCTGTACGCACAGCCGGGCCATGGCCGGCGGGCGAGCCTGTACACCGACTACACCTTCGGCGTCTGGCAGGCCGGCGCGCTCGTGCCGGTGGCCAAGGCCTACAGCGGCCTGTCCAATGCGGAGATCCTCGATCTCGATCGCTGGATCCGCCAGCACACCACCGAGCGCTTCGGCCCGGTGCGCGCGGTCGAGCCCGTGCAGGTGTTCGAACTCGCCTTCGAGGGCATCCAGTCCTCCTCGCGCCACAAGGCGGGACTTGCGCTGCGATTTCCGCGCATCGCGCGCTGGCGTCACGACAAGCCTGCAGCCGAGGCCGATATGCTGGACAACTTGAGGCGGCTGCTGTGAGCACCGCCGGCGCGCTGCCGCGCGTCGAGGCCTGGCTCGCTCGCCGCGGCTGGTCGCTGTTCGATTTCCAGTGTGAGGTAGCCGATGCTTACCTTGCCGGCGAATCGGGCCTGCTGCACGCGCCCACCGGCAGCGGCAAGACCTTGGCCGTGTGGCTGGGTCCGTTGCTCGAGGCGCTGGACTTGCAACAACCCTCGCCAGGACTGTCGGTGCTGTGGCTCACCCCCTTGCGGGCACTGGCCGCCGACACGCTCGCCTCGCTGCGCGAAATCACGCGCGGCTGCGGCCTCGACTGGCGCATCGAGGCTCGCACCGGTGACACCCACTCGGCGCTGCGCAAGCGCCAGCGCGAGAACCCGCCGCAAGGCTTGATCACGACACCCGAGAGCCTGTCGGTACTGCTGTCCTCCGCGGAAACGGCGACGCAGCTTCGCCAGGTGCGTTGCGTGATCGTGGATGAATGGCGCGAGCTGATGGCCAGCAAGCGCGGCGTGCAGCTCGAACTGTGCCTGGCGCACCTGCGCGCGCACAGCCCTTTGCTTCGTACCTGGGGCCTGTCGGCCACGCTCGGCAACCTCGAGCAGGCGCGCGATGTGCTGCTGGGTCCGACGCGACACGGACGCCTGGTCCGCGGGCCGGCCGCCAAGCAGGTGATCGTCGATTCCATCCTGCCGGCCTCGATCGAGCGCTTCGGCTGGTCGGGACACCTGGGCCTCGCCCTGCTCGAACCTGCGTTGCGCGCCATCGAGGCCTCACGCACCACGCTGCTGTTCACCAACACCCGCTCGCAGGCGGAAATCTGGTACCAGGCCATCGTGGAGCGGCGGCTCGACTGGCTCACGCAGGTGGCGCTGCACCACGGCTCGATCGGTCAGCCGCTGCGCCGGCGCATCGAGGCCGCGCTGAAGGGCGGCAAGCTCAAGTGCGTGGTGTGCACCTCGTCCCTGGACCTGGGCGTGGACTTCTCGCCGGTGGACCAGGTCATCCAAGTGGGCAGCCCGAAGGGCGTGGCGCGCCTGATGCAGCGCGCCGGCCGCAGCGGTCACCAGCCCGGCGTGACCTCGCGCGTGCTGTGTCTGCCGGCGCATGCCTTCGAACTGCTGGAGATCGCGGGCGCCCGCGCGGCCTGCGCCGCCGGCCGGGTCGAATCGCGCGAACCCATCGTCAACAGCCTCGATGTCCTGGTCCAGCACCTGATGAGCCTGGCCTGCGGACCCGGCTTCGAACCCGGAACGACGCTCGCCGAGGTGCGCAACACACACGCGTTCGCGGCTCTGGCCGAGGAGGACTGGCGCTGGGCGATCGGCTTCCTGGAACGCGGCGGCTCGGCCCTGGCCGCGTATCCGCAGTACCACCGCATCCGCCTCGAGGCCGATGGCCGCTACGTCGCCGCCGCCCCGCATCTCGCGCGCACCCATCGCCTGGGGATAGGCACCATCAGCTCGGACGAATCGATGCAGGTGCGCTGGTTCAATGGCCGGGTGCTGGGCACGATCGAGGAATCCTTCATCTCGCGGCTGCGCGAGGGTGACGTGTTCCTGTTCGCCGGACGCCGCCTGGCGCTGGCGCGGGTGAAGGACATGACGGCCTATGTTCGGCCGGCGACCCGGCGCACGCGCAACGTACCCCGCTGGCAGGGCGGACGGATGCCGCTGTCGACCGAGCTCGCCGATGCCACCCTCGAGCTGTTCACCCGCTGGCAGCAGGATCCGGACCCTTGCGAGGAAGTGCGGCTGATGAAGCCGCTCCTGGAACTGCAGCAGCGGGTGTCGAAGCTCCCCCACGCCGGCGCCCTGCTCATCGAACGCACGCGGACCCGCGAAGGCTCGCACCTGTTCGTGTTTCCCTTCGCCGGGCGGCTTGCGCATGAAGGACTCGCGACCCTGTTGGCCATGCGGCTCGGGCGGCGCAACCCCTCGACCTTCACGCTGTCGTACAACGATTACGGATTCGAACTGCTCGGCGATCGCGATGTCCTCATCGAATCCGAAGCGCTTGCGCAGGACCTGCGCCGCGGCGACCTGGCGGCTGACCTGCTGGCCTGCGTCAACGTCTCCGAAGGGGCGAAGCGGGCCTTCCGGGACATCGCGCGCATCGCGGGACTCATCCAGCAGGGACTGCCCGGACGCGGCCGCTCGCAGCGCCAGGTGCAGGCCTCCGCAGCGCTGATCTTCGATGTGCTCACGCAGTTCGATCCGGCCAACCGGCTGCTCGACCAGGCGCGCGCCGAGGTGCTGGCGCGGCAGCTCGAGGGCAGCCGGCTCGCGGCTTGCCTCCGCCGCCTCGAGACGCTGCCACTGGTAGTTGTGGACACGGAGGAGATCTCACCGCTGGCCTTCCCGCTGTGGGCCGAGCGGCTGCAGAGCCAGGTCATATCCTCCGAGAGCTGGAAGGAACGCGTTGCGCGCATGGCGGCGCATCTGGAAAAATCCGCCGATGAGTCTCGCGATCGACTGGGCCGGTGAAGAGCTGCTGCTGAGCGCACAGCGCGCGGTGATCTGGCCCGCCCGGCGCATGCTGCTCGTCGCCGACACGCATTTCGGCAAGGTGGGCGTGTTCCAGCGCGCCGGCATGCCGGTTCCTGAGGGCATCGATGCGCACGACCTCACCCGACTGTCGGAGCTGATAGAGGCACACGCGATCCAGCGGCTCGTCGTGCTCGGCGACTTCCTGCACGGCCCGCCGGCGGCGAGCGGGGTGTTCTTCGGCCGGTTCGAGGCATGGCTGGAGCGGCATCCCGCGCTGCTCATCGACATCGTCACGGGCAACCATGACCGTCACGGCGGTGCGGGCCTGTGGCCACGGCGCATCCGCTGGCACGATGGCCCCCTGCACGAACCCCCGTTCACCCTCGTGCACCAGGACGAGCCCTCGCCCGGCGCCGGCAGCCCGGCGAGGCCCCATCTGTGCGGCCACCTGCATCCCGTGCTGTCACTGTCCTCGGCCAGTGGCGATCACGCACGCCTGCCGGCTTTCTGGTTCACCGAAAGCCGCGCGGTGCTGCCCGCCTTCGGCCGGTTCACGGGCGGCGCCAGCATCCGCGCCGCGCGTGGCGATCGCGTGTTCGTCATCGCGGAGGAGGCGGTGTTGCCGGTGCCCACCGCCTGACGGGCCTCCGCCGGCTCAGGGCTTGGGCAACGCGGGCGAGCCGTTGGCTCGCGAGCTGTCGCGGATCACGTTCGCCAGCAACACATCCACCAGTGTGCTTCCCGAAGCGCCGCCACCCGCGACGATATCGGGCACCAGCTTGACGCCGGATTTCGCCAGCGCCTCGGCCACCTGCACCATGGCGTAGTTGCCCGATTCCATCGAGGCGATCTTGAGCTTCACCACCTCGGCCTCTGCGCTGCCCACCGCACGGGTCTTGGAGGCCTCGGCCTCACCGACCGTGCGCACCACGGTGGCGTCGGCCTCGGCATTGATCTTCTTCGCCTTGCCCTGGCCTTCCGCCAGCTTGACGTTGGCCTGCGCATTGAAATCCGCGATCGCCACCTGACGCTCGGCATCGACCACCTTGGCCTGCGTGGCTGCCAGCGCCGTGGCCTGCTCGAGCTGCTGGCGCACCACCTGGGCTCCGCGCTGCGTCTCGTAGGTGACGCGCTCCTGCTCGGCGATCTTGCGGTCGGTCAGCGTCTTCATCAGCTCGTCCGGCGGAACGATGTCGCCGATCAGCGTGTCGACCGCGCCGACGTTGTACTCCTTCAGCGCCGCGGAGATCGCCTCGCGCGCCTCGCCCTGGCGCACCGAGCGGTTCTTGAGGAAGTCGATGATGTCCGACCCTTGCGCGGCGTTGCGGAAGTAGTTGCCGATGGTGGGTTCGAGCACCTGCGTGACCAGCGCCGACATGCCGCCGAAGCGGGCGATGACCTTGGGCGCATCGTTGCGCGGGATGTGGATGATCTGCGAGACGTCGAGGTTGAACTTGAAGCCATCGGCCGACCTCACCGTGATGGTCGAGAGGTTGGCATCGAGGTTGTGCGCCTCCGACTTGCCCGTGGCCCAGTTCAGCACGACATTCGCGGTCGGCACATTGGTGACCTTGTGCGTGTACGGGTTGATCGGATACTTGCCCGGGTCGAGCGGGTCCACCCACACGCCCTTCTCGCCGCGCGACACGAGGTTGCCGTGGCGGAAGGTGTCGCCGGTGACATCCTTCCCTTCCCGGCCGACGTAGGCGATGACCACGCCCACGTGGGCGATGGGCACCTCGGTCATGTCGACGATCTCGACGGTGGCGAAGCGCGGGTTGATGAAGTAGCGGCCGGCCAGCAGCACCTGTTCCTGCAGGCCCTTGGTGCCCTTGCCATCCACGAAGAGCTGCGGGCTCTGGAACATGTTGTGGCCGGGAACCACCGGCCCTGCGATCTCCCCGGACGACAGCGAGATGCCCTCGCGGGTGGTGACGATGCCCACCTTGTTATCGGGGATGTCGGTGATGTCGGCGATCTGCACCGAGAACAGGTAGGGATTGATGCGGTAGGTTCCCGGCGAGACGATGGCCATCTGCGGCCCGCGCTCGCCGCCGGCGGCCATGAAGGCCGAGGCATCCTGGAAGGAATCGCAGTCCACGTGCCTTGCGATGACGCGGCCGCCGCTCAGCGGCTTGCCGTCACGCGCCTCGATGACGCCGATCTTCCCCGGCGGCACGACATTGGCATCGAACAGGGTGATGCTGAACAGGAGCGTGTTGATGCGATAGGTGCCCGGCGCGATCAGCGACATCTGCGGGCCCCGCTGTCCGCCGTTCTGCAGGAAGGCGCGCGCATCCTGGAAGGAGTCGCAGGCCACGCGCTGCGCGACGATGCGCCCGCTGGGCAGCGGCTCGCCATCGCAGGCCTCGACGCACCCCATCTTGCCCGGCGGGATGGTGCAGAACTTCGCGAGCTCCACGCTGTACTGCCAGGGCCACAGGCCCAGGTGAAGGCCGGGCGCCAGGGTATCGGCCTGGTAGCCCGCCTCGCCGTTCAGCGCGACGATCCGGCCGTCCGGCAGCCGCTGGTTCTTCCCGAACAGCACGAATTTCTTGGTCACGACACCGATGCTGTCGTCCGGCACCACGATGACGCCGAACAGCCACAGCACGAAGCGATAGCCGATCAGCAGCACGGCCAGCAGCACACTGATCGCGATGACGCGCCAGTGATCGATGAGGAATTCCATGAGGGCCACCTTCCCTGTTGTCGTTCGTTGTTTCGCGACCCGCGGGATGTCGGGATATCCGGCCGGATGATACGCCTGCGTCGCGGGCGCGGCGAGATTGCCAGGGTGCCTGAGGTTCAGGGTGCCTGAGGCTTGCAAATGGCACGCAAGGCGCGCCACTGTTCCTCCGTGAGCACCGGCCGGGTCGGATAGCCGGTGAACCGCGCCGCCCGTGCGGCACGATCCTCATCCGAAGGATGACTCGACAGGATGGCTGGCGCGGAAGCCATCTTGCGGGCCCGCTCGAAGAACCTCGCGAACCCGGAGGCATCGATGCTGGCCGAGCGCAGCCGCTCGAGCCCGCCCTCGTCGGCCTCCCCTTCCTGCTCCCGGCTGAAGCTCAGCGACAGGAGGGTGTGGGTCGCGCCGTTGTCGCCGGTCTGGAAGATGGCCTTCAGCCCTCCCCAGGTCACCAGCGAGACGACCAGGCCCTGGATGATGTGACGCTGGCGCACGTGCTCCATCTCATGCGCGAGGACGCCGGCGAGCTCTTCCGGGGACTGCGCCTGCTGCAGCAACCCGTCGTACACGTAGATGCGCCCGCCCAGCGTCGCAAAGGCATTCACGGTCTCTCCCTTGACCACTTCGATGGAGATGGGGACCTCGCGGTCCTCTCCGCTCAAGGGGTACAGGCGCCGCACGAGCTGCGCGAGGGCAAGGCCGGAAGGGCCACTCGCGTCCTTGCAGAGGACATGATCCTCCAGTCCGTCGCCGAGGGAAGCCAGCCGGCGTTCGACGCTCCAGGGAATGTGCCGCGCCAGCCGCGGCAGGCCGACAGCGGCGATGACGCCGATGCCGGCGGCGAGGCCCAGCCATGCCAGTCCCTTGAGCTTCGACACGGCGCTATCGGTGGGTCAGGATGCGGAACAGGTAGAAGACCAGGATCAGGATGAAGATGATGATGCTCAAGGGGCCGCGCTGCATCTTGCCGGCTGAAGCGGCGCTGCCCTTGCCGGCATTGACGATGGCGGTGCGCGGATCGGTGACATCGACGAAGGTCTCCCGATCCTGAATCACGGCCTGCGGTGGCAGCGCCGCCGTCTTCGTCTTCGCGCCCTCGATGCGCTTGACGGCGGTGCCGATGGCCATGAACTCGATCAATCCGCCGCCCAGGTCGTAGATATTGGTCTTGACGCCCACCACTTCGTCCGCGCCGCACAGCTCG
Organism: Steroidobacteraceae bacterium; assembly: GCA_046347195.1. Lineage (GTDB taxonomy): Bacteria > Pseudomonadota > Gammaproteobacteria > Steroidobacterales > Steroidobacteraceae > TMP-86. The sequence continues at coordinate 24,217 of JAXMGQ010000028.1, read as the reverse complement.
GCGTCCTTCTCGATGCGGGCCAGCGCTTTCTCGCGGGCCTCGTACAGGATCTCCGTCAGGCCGCTCACCTCGCCACCACCCAGCGTCTGGAGCGCGGAGAAGATGCCGCCCTTGAGGCCCAGCGAGTACACCGACACGCCCATGACCAGCCGCACCGGCAGGAACCCGACATTGGCCATGTTCCACAGCTCCTCGTTGGTCATGTCGCTGCTCACCGGCGTGAGCGGCGGGTCGCCGATGAGCGGGTGGTGGGAGGCCGTGCCCACCATCATCATCTCCTGCGCGCCGAGGAGCGGCGTGATGGTGGTCTCGATGCCCACCACGGCGTTCGCGCCGAGGCTCTTCGCTTCATTGGTGATGCGGCTCAGCGCCAGGCGGCGGGTGTGATCGAAGATCTCCGTGTACTGCGGCACCTCGCCGCGCGCCAGGCTGCGAAACCCGCCGGTGATGGTGCCGCCCACGCCGATCGAATAGGCGACGTTGCCGAACACGAAGCGGATCGGGCGGAAGCCGGCATCGACCTGGCAGAACAGCTTGGCCACGTCGGCGGAGGTCGAGAATCGCACCTCATCGTCCGCCCCCGCCTCGGTGGCGGCCTCCTTGCGATGGATGGTCGAGCCGATGGTGATGAACTCGAGATTGCCGCCATGGTTGACGAGGTCGAAGGAGACCCCGGTCAGCCCGACGCCACCGTAGGTCTTCGCCTCGTTCATCATCCGGTCGTAGGCGCGAGTGCGGCCGTCGTGGACCAGCCGCGTGACTTCCTCGATCTCCCCGCCGCCCAGGGTCGAGAGCCCCGCGCCGATCCCCCTCGCCACCCCCAGCGCGACGACGCTGTTGCCGACGCAGAGCTGGCCGGGGCGATAGCCCATGCGCTCGAGGAAGAAGATCTCGTTGCCGGAAAGCCCGGAAATCCGCTTGTGGTTGCCGTTCACTCGATACCTCCCGGGCGCGCCGCTCGGCACAACTGATGCGCAAGGGTAGCAGCTGGCAGGCAAGTGGCCAGTTTGGCCTTCATACCAGTTGAGGTAGAAGCCGAGCGCCCGTTGCCCAGTTGATCGCCGCGCCCGGATCAGCCTTCCACCAATTCCCTCAGCACTTCCGGTCGCTTCACCGCCAAGCTGAGCAGCGTCCGCGCGGCACCGGTCGGCTTGCGACGCCCCTGCTCCCACTCCTGCAGTGTGCGTTTGGAGACGCCCATCAGGCTGGCAAACTCCTGCTGCGAGAAGCCACCGCGGGTGCGCGCTTCGGCCACGGCCGACATCCTGACCTCGTGGACATGACCCACCTTGCCAGCCTTCATCTCCCGGACAGAGGCGAGAAGCTCGGCGCCAAGATCGCGCTTGCGGTCGCGTGCGCGCAGTTTCCTTTCAGTCATCTTCACCATCGAGGGTCTCCCGAATCTTCAACAAGGTCTTTCCCGGAATCGAGTCCTGCACGCCTTTGGCGTAGATCAGCAGCAGGTAGATCACACCGCTGGCTAGCCGGTTGTAGTGAATAACCCGCACACCGCCGCGCTTGCCAGTTCCGGGCCGCGCCCAGCGAACCTTTCGGCACCCGCCGGAACCCTTCACGACGTCTCCGGCCTCCGGATTGGCCACCAACCAGGCCACGAACTCCCCGCGGTCATCCTCTGACCAATAATCAGGCCACAGGCGGGTGAACGTCGGAGTCTCGATCACCGTGAACATGATCTAGTGTACGTCTTTGACGGATATACGTCAAGGACGTACAGTAAGTTTGGAAACTGGCAGATATTGATATCTATTGCCATAATGTACGGCATCCGATGTGCAAGCCGTGCCATGGAGCCACCTGTACATGAGCAGCAGTCTCAACGTGCAACTGACCGACGCACTTCGAAAGTACGTCGATGAGCGTGCGAGCGGCAAGGACTAGAAACGCGGTGCCCCGCAAGTCCTGCGTGCTGACCGCGCGTGCGGTGGCCGATCTGCGCGAGGCGCGAGCCTGGTCGCAGGCTCGCTGGGGCCGGTTCGTGAGCACTATCTCGTCTACGAACCGCTTGCGCCGGGGATCATCGCCGTCGTGGCGGTGATTCGGCAAGGACGCGATATTCCGGCGATATTGCAGAAGTGGTCGATGCCGATCCGCAAGGAACTGATCGCGATTCGCGGCAAGATCGAACGTGGCGACATTTCTCTTCCCGGACGACGCAGACCTACGCCACGACACAGAAAGAAGTGACGCTTCGTGGACGCATCAACGCACACGTCCGTCCCCCGGCGCTGGCTGTTCGCCATCGGCGTCGCGTTGCTCCTGTCCTACTGCGTCGGCCTGTTCGCCCGCGGCTTCTGGACGCCGGATGAGCCGCGCGAGGCTGACCTTGCGTGGCGCATGAGCTGGCAGGCCGACCTCTCGGTGCCCCTGCTCGCAGGCGAGGCCTTCTGTGAGAAACCTCCCCTGACCTACTGGGCCGCGGCGATCCCGGTGCGGCTGCTGGGCTTTGCGCCCTGGAGCGCGCGCATTCCCAATCTCCTGTACGCGATCATCAGCGTGCTCAGCATCGGCGCACTGGCCAGGCGCCTGGCCGGGCCCGTGGCGGGGCTTGCGGCCGGTGCGGCCATCGGCAGCTTCCTGCTCGGCTACCAGACACTGATCTGGCTCGCGACGGACGCGCCGGTGCTGGCCTTCGCCAGCCTCGCCCTGTGTGGCTTCGGCCGAGGCTTCCACGCGCGCGACTCGCACGAGCGCTGGACCGGCTACACGCTCATGCACGCCGGGATGGCGGCGGCTTTCCTCAGCAAGAGCGCGCTGGGCTGGCTGGTACCCCTCACCACGGCCGCAACACTCATCCTCTGGGAGCGACGCTGGCGCGAACTGCTGCGCTGGGAACTGTATGCCGGCCTGCCATTGCAGGCGGCGATGATCCTGGGGTGGGTCTGGTCCGTGTATTCGGGTCCAGAGGGTGCGGCCCATCTGAAGGTCTTCTTCTGGAACAACCTCGCCGGGCGGCTGACCCAGGTGAATGCCCCTGCGGAACTGCAGTATGCGACCGCGCACCGCAACCACCCGGGGAAGTATCTGCAGGAACTGCCGCTGTACCTGTGGCCCTGGACCTTGCTGGTGATCGCCGCCGCGCGTCGCGCCTGGGTGGCGCGGCGCGAATCGGACGAGACCGGCCGCCTGCTGCGCTTCGCGGTGTCCGCCAGCGTGCCCTCGGTACTGCTGCTGTCGCTCGCGGCGACCGCCCGCAACGTGTACCTCGCGCCGGCCTTGACGGGGTTCGCGCTGCTCACGGGATGGTGGATCCGGCAATTGCTGGATCATCGCGATGCCTGGGACGTGCGCGCCCTCCGCGGCACGGCGGCGATGATCATGATCGCGGCGCTCCTGGCGGCCGCAGTGCTGACGATGCTCGCGTTCGACTCTCCCTCCTTCGCGCAGGCCAAGCCGCTGCTGATGGTGATCGCCGCCGCGGGCCTCGGGCTCGCGTTGTACCTGTCGGTGGATGCGTGGCTCAACGCCGCGCGCCCGGCCAACCTGGGCGCCGCGGCCTCACTGTTCGCCGCCTGGTGCTGCCTGCTGTGCGCGCCGGCCTGGCTCGCCTACACGCAGATCAACCGATGGCAGGACCTGGCAGCGCTTGGGGCACAGATCGCCAGGGACGCATCAGGTCATCCGCTGCTGCTGTTCGCACCCGACGAAACCACGCGCGCATTCGTGGACCTGTACGTCGGCAAGGTCGCGGCCATCGTGCCCGAAGGGGATGCCGCGCGTGGATATGGCGAGCTGCATCGCGCCGGCGAGACGCATGGAGATGTGCGGATACTCACGCAGGTGGAGGGCCGCGACTACAGCCCCGCCGTGATGCGGCTGAATGGCTGGCTCAAACGCCGTGCACCAAAATCCGCGTCAGAGGAACTCGCCTGGGCCTCCGCCGCCTCGCTCCACCTGTGGAAGCTGTACTCCCTGCCGAACGGGCGCCGCTACGCCCTGCTACAGCCCATGCTCAGCGGGGCTTCAGTCCGTTGACGAAGGTCGCAAGGAAGCGGTCCGCGATCTGATCCGGCGTCAGCTCCGCATCGGCGCGGTGCCAGTGCGCGATCCAGTTCATCGCACCCGCCAGCGCGAAGGCGGTGATCTTCGGATCGCAGCGGCTGATCGACCCATCGGCGATGCCGTCCTTGATCAGGGCGCGGATGCCCTGGTCGATCTGTGACTTCAGCGCATTGATGCGCCGGCTCATCACCGGGCTCAGGTCCTGATCCTCCGCCCTCACCATGCACCAGCCGAACTCCGAGGTGATGGCCTGCGCGTACCGGCGCACCACGGCCGAGAGCCGCTCCAGCGCCGGGCGGTCCGAGCCGCGAATCTCGTCGAACGCGCTCATGATCTGGTCGAGCCCGGTGCGGAAGCATTCGAAGAGGATCTCTTCCTTGTTGTCGAGGTAGTGGTAGATGGTGGGCTTGGTGACGTTCAGGAGCGCGGCCAGGTCATCCACCGAGGTGTTGTGGTAGCCCCGCTGCCGGAAGGCGCGGGCCGCGGCCAGGATGACGGCTTCACGCTTGATTTCGCGCTGCCGCGCGCGCTCCGCACTCGGCTTCCACGGGGAATCGCCGGCGGGATCGGCCTTCAGGCGGGTGGCTCGGGTGGCCATGGGGGGTGCTGCTTGCCTCGGGTCCGGGATGCCTTGTATACTCATCAGTATACAACTTACTACTCAGGAAAACCACCCGTCATGAGCGCCTCAACCGCCGCCACGGAACTGCAGGGCGAGCCCGCGACCGAGCCGAACGTTCCCTTGCGCTTCGTCTCAGCGGCGTCGTTGTTCGACGGCCACGATGCGGCCATCAACATGATCCGCCGGCTGCTGCAGTCGCATGGCGCGGAAGTCGTTCACCTGGGGCACAACCGCTCGGTGGCGGACATCGTGCGTGCCGCCATCCAGGAGGATGCCGACGGCATCGCCGTGTCCTCCTACCAGGGAGGCCACAACGAGTACTTCAAGTACATGGTGGACATGCTGCGCGAGAAGGGTTGCGGGCACATCCGCGTGGTCGTGGGCGGCGGCGGCACCATCGCGCCCGACGAGATCGCCATGCTCGAGGCGCATGGCGTGGAGAAGATCTACACGCCGGAGGACGGGCGCCAGCTCGGCCTCAACGGCATGATCGACGATGTCTTCCGCCGGGTGCGCGCCGCGCGCAAGCCCGCCTTCTCGGCAGGCCCCGTGAGCTGCCGCGATCCGATCACGCTCGCGCGCACCATCTCCGCGCTGGAACGTTCGGCTGACCGCGAAGGCGCGCCCGACGCCCTGCGCAAGGCGCTGGCGAAATCGAAGCGCCGCGCGCCGGTCATCGGCCTCACCGGCACCGGCGGTGCCGGCAAGTCCAGCCTGAACGATGAACTGCTGGCCCGCTTCGTACGCCATTTCCCCAAGCTCCAGATCGCGGTGGTCGCCATGGACCCCACGCGCCGGCGCTCGGGCGGCGCACTGCTGGGGGACCGCATCCGCATGAACTCACTCGCCAGCGACAACATCTTCATGCGCTCGCTCGCGACCCGCCGCCAGCACCTGGCCACCTCCGGCGTGCTGAAGGACGTCATCGACCTCTACCAGCTCGCCGGCTTCGACCTCATCGTCGTGGAGACCGCGGGCATCGGCCAGTCCGACACGCAGATCACCGACTTCGTCGACCTGTCGATGTACGTGATGACCAGCGAGTACGGCGCCGCCAGCCAGCTCGAGAAGATCGACATGCTCGACTTCGCCGACATGACCGTGCTGAACAAGTTCGAGAAGCGCGGCGCCGCCGACGCCCTGCGCGACGTGCGCAAGCAGTGGCGGCGCAACCATCCGGCCGGGGCCAAGCTGGCCGACGAGCAGATCCCGGTGTATCCCACCATCGCCAGCCGCTTCAACGACCCGGGCGTGAACCGCCTGTTCAGCGCCATCTGCGCGAAGCTCGGCGAGAAGTCCGCCGCCACCGGCCTCACCGATGGCAAACAATGGCAGGTGGGCGATGTGGGTCCCACCGAGTTCACCACGCGCGAGCCGCTGATCCCCGGCCAGCGCAGCCGGTATCTCGCCGAGATCGCGGAGAACGGACGCCGCGCGCGCCGGGACATCGAGGCAAACGTGGAGGCCGCGAGGCGCGCCTTCGGCCTGTACGAATCGCTCAAGGCCCTGCACGATGCGCCCCTGCCCGCCGCGCTCGACCGCTACCCCGCCGGTGCCTTGGCCGCGGCCGATGCCGATGCCACGCGTCGCGAGCTGCGCAGCGCCTACAACCAGGCGCTGGATGCCATCGGCGCCGAGGGGCTGGAGGAACTCAAGCGCTGGCCGGAACGGGCGAAATCGGTCACCGAGCCCACCTACACCTACCAGGTGCGCGACAAGGCGGTCACCGGCGAGAACTACAGCCAGACGCTCAGCCACCAGCGCATCCCGAAGATCGCCGTGCCGCGGTTTCGTGACTGGGGCGAGACCCTGCATTTCCTGATGACCGAGAACCTTCCGGGCGCCTACCCCTACACCTGCGGTGTGTATCCGTACCGCCGCACCGAGGAAGACCCGATCCGCATGTTCGCGGGCGAAGGCGGCCCCGAGCGCACCAACAGGCGCTTCCACTACCTCGCGCAGGGTCATGGCGCCACGCGCCTGTCCACCGCCTTCGATTCGACCACGCTGTACGGGGAAGACCCCGACACGCGGCCCGACATCTACGGCCGGGTCGGCAACTCCGGAGTGTCGATCGCGACGCTGGATGACATGAAGCGCCTGTATTCGGGCTTCGACCTGTGCAAGCCCTCGACTTCGGTGTCCATGACCATCAACGGACCCGCGCCCATCATCCTCGCCATGTTCATGAACACGGTGGTGGACCAGAGCGTCGAGCGCTTCCTGAAGGCGCAAGGCCGCTGGGAAGCGGCGCAGGCGCGCATCGCCGCGCTGCACGCCGGACTGCGCGCCGCCGGCGATGAAGTGCCGGTGTATCGCGGCGAGCTGCCCGCGGGACACGATGGCTCGGGCCTTGCGTTCCTGGGCTTCGCCTCCGACCGGATGGTGGCGCCGGGCGTGCTCAGCCAGGCCGAATACGAGCAGATTCGCGCGAGCGCCATGTCGCAGGTCCGCGGCACGGTGCAGGCCGACATCCTCAAGGAAGACCAGGCGCAGAACACCTGCATCTTCTCCACCGAGTTCGCGCTGCGCATGATGGGCGACGTACAGGCGCTGTTCACCGAAAAGAAGGTCCGCAACTTCTACTCGGTGTCGATCTCCGGCTATCACATCGCCGAGGCCGGCGCGAACCCGATCAGCCAGCTCGCCTTCACGCTCGCCAATGGCTTCACCATCGTCGAGTACTACCTGGCGCGCGGCATGAAGGTGGATGACTTCGCGCCGAACCTGTCGTTCTTCTTCTCGAACGGCATGGACCCGGAGTACGCCGTCATCGGCCGCGTCGGCCGGCGCATCTGGGCGCGGGCCATGCGCGACCTGTACGAGGCCGGGCCGCGCAGCCAGATGCTGAAGTACCACATCCAGACCTCCGGGCGCTCGCTGCACGCGCAGGAGATCCAGTTCAACGATGTCCGCACCACGCTGCAGGCGCTGTACGCGCTGTTCGACAACTGCAACTCGCTGCACACCAATGCCTACGACGAGGCGCTGACCACGCCCACCGAGGAGAGCGTGCGGCGCGCGGTGGCCATCCAGCTCATCATCAACCGCGAGCTGGGACTCAACATGAACCAGAATCCCTGGTCAGGCTCGTTCCTGATGGAAGCGCTCACTGACCTCGTCGAGGAAGCGGTGTACCAGGAGTTCGACTCCCTCTCCGAACGCGGCGGCGTGCTCGGCGCCATGGAAACCATGTACCAGCGCGGCAAGATCCAGGAGGAAAGCCTGTACTACGAGACGCGCAAGCACGACGGGAGCCTGCCGCTCATCGGCGTCAATACCTTCCTGGCGCCCGCCGGCGCCGTCGAGGAGCACAAGCTCGCGGAGCTGATCCGCTCCACCGAGGATGAGAAACAGCTGCAGGTGGCCGGCGTTCGCGCGTACCAGAAGCGCAACGCCGCCCAAGGGCCCGCCGCGCTCGCGAAGCTCCAGCAGGCCGCGGCTCATGGTGGTAACGTTTTCGCCGAACTCCTCGAGACCGTGAAACTCTGCTCGCTGGGCCAGATCTCGCAAGCCCTCTACCAGGTGGGCGGCCAATACAGAAGGAACGTCTGACATGTATCGCGCACCCGTCCGGGACATCCGCTTCGTCCTCCATGAACTCATCGGCGAGGCGGCCATCCGCCAGAACCCCGCCCACTCCGACTACTCGGCCGAGACCGCCGATGCCATCCTCGAGGAAGCGGCGAAGTTCGCACAGGGCGTGCTCGACCCGCTGAACCGTGCCGGCGACATGGCAGGAGCGACCTGGACCGAGCAAGGAGTCAAGGCGGCGCCGGGCTTCAAGCAGGCCTTCGACCAGTTCGTCGAGGGCGGCTGGACGACGCTGAATGCGCGGCCGGAATTCGGCGGCCAGGGCGTGCCCAAGACGCTCAGCATCGGCATCGAGGAGTTCTGGGCCGGCGCCAATCTCTCGTTCAAGCTCTGTCCCATGCTCACGCATGGCGCGGTGGAGGCGATCACGCACGTCGGCACGCCCGAACAGCAGCAGCGTTTCCTGCCGAAGATGGTGAGCGGCGAATGGACCGGCACCATGAACCTCACCGAGCCGCAGGCCGGCACCGACCTGGGCTCGATCCGCACCCGTGCGGTGCCCGAGGGAGATCACTACCGCGTCTTCGGCCAGAAGATCTTCATCACCTACGGCGATCACGACCTCACCGGCAACATCATCCACCTGGTGCTGGCGCGCATCGAGGGCTCGCCCGCAGGCTCCAAGGGCATCTCGCTGTTCATCGTCCCCAAGATACTGGTGAACGCCGACGGCTCGCTCGGCGCACCCAACGAGGTGCGCTGCGTGTCCATCGAGCACAAGCTGGGCATCAAGGCCAGCCCCACCTGCGTGCTGGCCTATGGCGATGACAAGGGAGCCGTCGGCTACCTCGTCGGCGAGCCGAACCGCGGCCTCGAGTACATGTTCATCATGATGAACGCGGCGCGGCTGTCGGTGGGCCTCGAGGGCTACGCGGTGTCCGAACGCGCCTTCCAGCGTGCCGCGGAATGGGCCAAGACCCGCATCCAGGGCAAGCCGCCGGTGCCGGCCACGGGTCCCATGCCCATCATCCACCACCCCGACATCAAGCGCCTGCTGCTGACCATGAAGTCGACCACCGAGGCGATGCGCGCGCTGGCCCTGTACGCCGCGCACCAGCTCGACCTCGGCGCCGGGCACCCCGATCCGGCCGTGCGCGCGGCCGCGCAGTCGCGGGGCGACCTGCTCATCCCCATCGTCAAGGCCTGGAGCACCGAGAACGGCGTGAACATCACCTCGCTCGGCGTGCAGGTGCATGGCGGCATGGGTTTCATCGAGGAGACGGGCGCGGCCCAGCATTACCGCGACGTGCGCATCACCACCATCTACGAGGGAACCACCGCGATCCAGGCGAACGACCTGGTGGGACGCAAGGTGGGACGCGACGGCGGCGCGGCGATGAAGCAACTGCTGCAGGACATCAGTGCGGAACTGGCGGGCATCCGCTCGGATGACCCTTCCGTCAAGGCGTCGGTGGCGGCCGCCGCCGACGGCGTCAAGACGCTCGCCGAGGCGACCATCGCCCTGCTCGCGGCCCAGCAGCAGGATCCGAAGCGGGGGCTTGCCATCGCGGTGCCCTATCTCAACGTGGCCGGCACGGTGATCGGCGCCTGGCTCATGGCCCGCTCGGCGGCGGCGGCGGCGAAGCAGATCGCGGCCGGGTCGAAGGAAGCTGAGTTCTATCGCGCCAAGCTCGCGAGCGCCCGGTTCTATGCGGCACATGTCGCGCCGCTGGCGCTCTCGCAGGCCCGCATCGCGCGCGAGGGCATCGAGGCGGTCATCGACACGGATGCAGCGCTGATCTGAGATCCCGACGCGGGTCGCGCAATCCTGACGTTGACCTGAAGGCTCGCCGGAGCGAGTATTAGCCAATACTCGCCCGGAAGAAGGACGCCGCAGGGGAAATGCGCTACCCAGTCTGCTCGCCGGTGCAACGCCTGTGGTTGGCGGTTGCGGTGCTCGCATCCACGCTGCATCCCGCTGCCACGCGCGGCCAGGCAGCTCCTGACAAGGAGCGGGTGTTCCAGTCACTCGACGAAGTCGTGGTAACCGGCACGCGCATCCGCCGTGCCGCCGAGGATTTTCCGAACCCGGTCATCTCGATTTCGGCTGAAAGCATCGAACGATCGGGCCGGACCAACGTGGCTGAACTCTTGTCCAAGAGTCCTGCACTGATCGGCTCGCCGGTCGGCGCCGAAACGGCCGGATCCCGTTCGGCCTATGGAGAGGCTGGCCTCAACATCCTGAACCTGCGCAACCTGGGTGCGGACCGCACGCTGGTACTGGTGGATGGGCGGCGCCACGTCTCGAGCCGGATCGGATCTGCCGCGGTGGACATCGATTCGATTCCGACGGATCTGATCGAGGCCGTGGACGTGCTGACCGGCGGTGCCTCCGCCATCTACGGTGCCGACGGCGTATCGGGCGTGGTCAACTTCCGTCTCAAGCGGAACTTCGAGGGCGCCTCCTTCCGCGGCCAGATTGGCACCTCGGGGTACGGCGATGGGACCAACACCTTTGCTGCCATGACCCTCGGCCACAACTTTCGTGACGACCGTGCCAACGTCGCAATCGCGTTCGAGTACAACATGGATTCGCGCGTGTACGATCAGCGCCGCCCACATCTGCGCGATCCGCGGGCCGGCAACCTGTATCGCAACCAGCAGGACATCCCCGACGACCCGAACATCCCGGACAACGTGCCCTATCACGACGTGCGTTATGCCGACTCCTCCCGCAACGGAGCCATCGACACGGACTTCGACGAAATCCCCGACTTCCAAGGCACGGGCAGCGTCTACGATCGCGGCCAGGTCTTGAGAGGATCGGGCGGCTACACGGTTGGCGGTTCGAGCACGTCGGTTTCCGGCTATCAGGGCGACCTGTTTCCGGCTTTGAGGCGCTCGCTGGTCAACGCGCTGGGGCATTTCGACCTGAACGACCACGTTTCCCTGTACGCGGAGGCGAAGTACGCGGACGTTCGCGCGCGAACACTCGCGCAGCCGAGCTACGACGTCTACCAGTTCGTGGCCCGCGACAATCCGTTCATGCCGCAGGCCATTCGCGATGCCATCGTGCCCGGCGCCGCTGCGGAATACTTCGGAGATCCAGCGATGCCCGACGGCGTGCTCGTCACGCGCGATGATTTCGACTTAGGCATCAACGATGAAACCGATCATCGCCGCACCTTTCGTGTGGTCGTGGGCACGAACGGCCAGATCACTGACCACCTGCGCTATGACCTGTCCTACGTCTACGGCTCCACCGACATTCGCTACGATCTGGCGAACGACCGGGTGACCACGCGCTGGCTCGCCGCGATCGACGCGGTCACCGATCCGCTCACCGGCAAGCCGGTTTGCCGGGCCGTCCTCGACGGCACGACAGACCCGGACCTGGCCGGTTGCATTCCGTACAACATCTTCGGCGATGGCGTCCGCGACCCGGCGGCCGCTGCATTCGTCAACACCACGACGACGAATCGCGCGAAGCTCACCCAGAGCGTCATATCCGGATCCGTATCGGGCGATTTCGGAACCATTCTTGCACTGCCCGGCGGACCGATCGAATACGCGCTTGGATTCGAGTATCGCCGCGAAAGCAGCGACTCGCGCCCCGACCCTCGTGTCGAGCAGGGATTGACGTGGAATAGTCCCCTCACGGCGGCGGCCGGCTCTTTCAATGTCAAGGAGGCGTTTGCCGAAACGAACCTGACCCTGTTCAAGAACCGCCCGGGCGTACACCTGTGGTCGATCGGCGGCGCCGTCCGCTTTTCGGACTACAGCTCGCTGGGCCACACCACGAGCTGGAAGCTGGACACGCTGTACTCGCCGGTGAAGAGTTTCAGCATCCGCGGCACGCTCTCGCAGGCGGTGCGTGCCCCGAACATCGGGGAATTGTACAAACCACAATCCTCCAGCTACGAGTTCATCACAGATCCCTGCGACATCAACGAGCTGAACAACGGCAGCGCCACGCGCGAGGCCAACTGCGCTTCGATCCTGCGCGCCATCGGCATAGACCCCACGACCTTCGAGCCTTCAACCTCCACCATCTCCTCGATCGCGGTCCAGGGCATCGACAGCGGCAATGCCGGGCTGTCGGTGGAAACGGCGCGAACCTGGACCGCCGGCATCGTCTGGCAGCCGGAGTTCCTGAAGTCGTTCTCGCTGACGGCGGACTGGTACAGCATCCGCATCAAGGATGCCATCAACACCGCGGAAGTCGACGACATCGCGAAGCTGTGCGTGGATCAGCCCACGACGGACAACGCCTTCTGTCCGAATCTCTCACGCGACCCACGAACGGGCTTCATCAACGGATTTCGCGTGGAGCCGCAGAACGTGGCCGACTTCCGCACCGAAGGGCTGGATGTCACGGCGCGTTACACCCTGCCGACGGCGGCGGCGGGCTCGTTCAGTTTCTCCTTGACCGCCGGACACGTGAACCGGCTGGATTTCATCGCAACCCCCGGCGCCGAAGTGCGCTCCGATCTGGATCAGGAGTTCGAACCGCGTAATTCGGCGGTGTTCGACATCAACTGGGAGCGCAACGCCTTTTCGATCCGTTATGGACTGAACTGGTTCTCCCGCACCAAGCGCTACACCGACGCCGAGCTGCGCGGCGACCCCGACATCGCCGCGCGCCGCTATCTGTACGCGAAGCGCTCCTGGGAGCAGGACATCAACGCCAACTGGGACGTGAACGAGCACCTGGCGGTGTGGGTCGGGGTCAACAACCTGTTCGATGAAAAGCCCGAATTCGGCTACCGATCCTATCCGGTATCTGCGCTGGGACGGTTCTTCTACGCGGGCGCCAAGGCGCGCTTCTGATTCGCCACCTGGTCAGCTTCAGGCGGTGGTGCCCAACAGCGAGCGATACAATTGCTCATACTCGAGCACCTGCCGGCTCCAGGAAAAATCCTGCGCCATCGCATTCCTCATGATCCGCCGCCACAGGCGCTGGTCGGCGAACCAGTCGAGCGCGGTATTCAACGCCCATCGTACTGCCGGCGCATCGAAGTGATCGAACACGATGCCGGTACCCTTGCCGGTGCCCGGGTCGAAATGCTGGACGGAATCCGCCAGGCCGCCGGTGCGCCGCACGATGGGCACGTTGCCATAGCGCAGGCTGTACATCTGGTTGAGTCCGCAGGGCTCGTAGCGCGAGGGCATCAGGAATGCATCACCCCCCGCCTCGATGAGATGAGCGAGGGGTTCATCGTAGCCGCGGTGGAAGGCCACCCGGGAGGCGTGCCGGGCGGCGAGCTGGGTGAAGAAACGTTCGTAGCGTTCATCGCCGGCCCCGAGCACCACGAGACCAAAGGGCCTCTCGGCCAGCAATGCGGGCAGAGCATCGAACAGCAGGTCGATGCCCTTCTGCTCCGCCAGCCGGGTCACCATGGTCACCAGCGGCTGCTGCGCATCCGGTGCAAGTCCGCTGCGCTCGAGCAACCGGCGCTTGTTGCGCATCTTGCCGCGCAGGTCGGCGAGGTGGAAGTGATTGCTGAGGTGGGGATCCACCCGTGGATCCCATTCCTCGTAATCCACCCCGTTGAGTATCCCGGTCACCGAGCCGGCGCGCGCCGCGAGCGCGGCCTGCATTCCCATGCCAAGCTCGGTGGTGCGGATCTCCACCGCGTAGGTGGGGCTGACGGTGGTGACCGCGTCCGCGAACAGGATGCCCGCCTTCAGCGGGTTGATCCGGCCGGCGCGCAGGTCGTCCTGGTGCAGCAGATCCCGGCCGACACCCGCTCCGAGATCATCCACCTCCCGCGAGCTGAATTCACCCTGGTAGCCGATGTTGTGCAGCGTCATGACGGTTCGCGACCCGGCGAACAGGCGATCCCAGGCGTAAGCGCTCTTCAGGAACAAGGGCAGGAAGGCCGTGTGCCAGTCATTGCAGTGGAACACGTCGGGACCGAAGCCCAGCCGCTGGCAGGACTCGATGACGGCGCGGGTGAACAGGATGAAGCGGCGATGCTCGTCCGGATCATTGGTGTAGAGCTGCCCGCGGGAGAACAGCGCCGGGCAGTCGACGAAATACACCGTCGGTCCCGGCGCGGGGTGGGCCTGCTCCACCAGGGAGAATTCGTACCGGTGCGTCCCGAGCTGGACCGGTACCTTTTGCACGTCGGGCACCGCGACACCCGGATAGCCCGCGCGGATCGATTCGTAATACGGCACGAAGGCGCGAACGGCATGCCCGGCGCCGGCCAACCGGCGGGCGAGCGCCCCGGTGACATCGGCCAGGCCCCCCGTTTTTGCGTAGGGCATCATCTCCGAGGCGATGATGCACACCTTGAGCGCGGACATTGATCATAAGTCTAGCAAACGGCGCATGGCAAAGAGATGCAAGCCGCGGGACACTGTGTAAAGCTATCGGCCGGAAGAGACAGCAACGCGAAGGATCGGCCAGGTTCCCCTGATGCGGCCCGACTTGCCCAACACCGGACGATTCGTCAGCCGACTGACCAGCGGCACCATGGCCGTGGTCATGGCCGGCGGGCGTGGCGAGCGGCTCAAGGCGCTCACGCTGCACCGCTGCAAGCCCGCCACGCCGTTCGGCGGCAAGTTCCGCATCATCGACTTCGTGCTGTCCAACTGCGTGAACTCCGGCATCCGCCAGATCGCCGTGCTCACGCAGTACAAGTCGCAGTCCCTGATCCAGCACATCCAGCGCGGCTGGGGCTACATGCGCGGCGAGTTCGGCGAGTTCGTCGAGGTCATCCCGGCACAGCAGCAGATCGGTGACTTCTGGTACCGCGGCACCGCCGACTCGGTGTACCAGAACCTCGACTTCATCCGGGCGCACCACCCCACCCACGTGCTGATCCTCGCGGGCGACCACATCTACAAGATGGACTACGGCCCGATGATCGCCTACCACGAGCAATGCGAGGCCGACATCACCGTCGGGGTGGTGGATGTGCCCATCGAGCGCGCCAACGAGTTCGGCATCCTGACCACCGATGAGAGCAACCGCGTGCTGAAGTTCGCGGAGAAGCCGCAGAAGCCCGATGGCATCATCGGCCTCGAGCACCTGGCGCGCGCCTCCATGGGCATCTACGTCATCGGCATGCACCGGCTCGAGAAGCTGCTGACCGAGGAAGCGGCGAAGCCCGACACGAGCCACGACTTCGGCAAGAACATCATCCCGCAGGCCATCTCGGCCTCGCGCGTGTTCGCCTACCCCTTCCAGGACGTGGAGACCCGCGCGCAGAACTACTGGCGCGACGTCGGCAACGTGGATGCCTTCTACGAGGCCAACATGGAACTGGTGGCGGTGGATCCCGAGCTCAACATCTACGACCACCAGTGGCCCATCTGGACCTACCAGGCACAACGGCCGCCGGCCAAGTTCGTGCTCGATGATGACGGCCGGCGTGGCACGGCGGTCAACTCGATGGTGGCCGGCGGCTGCATCATCTCCGGCGCCCTGGTGAAGAACTCCCTGCTGTTCTCCGACGTGCGCGTCGAGGACAGCAGCTACATCGACGGTGCGGTGCTGCTGCCCGGGGTGAGCATCGGGCGGCGCTGCGGGCTCAAGCGCTGCGTCATCGACGAAGGTTGCACGGTGCCCGACGGCATGCAGATCGGCGTGGACCCGGTGGCCGACCAGAAGCGGTTCTTCACTACCAAGCGGGGGGTGGTGCTGGTGACTACTGACATGCTGCGCAATCTGGGGGCTGTGCGCTGAAAGCCATTGCGGTGGTGGATGGCCGGGGAAGGCAACTTCTTTTCGTGAAGCGAGGCCGCTGACCGACGTTATGGAACTGCGACCCCGGCGCGGCCGTGCCATGACGTGGCGGGCGCGTGATACCGGCGTGTGTGCCTTCGCCTGGCGACCCCGTATGGCTGAGCCGCGCCCCGTGCTGCCCGGTGTCAGCCTCGCTTCGCAAAAAGAAGTAGCCTTCCCCGGCCCTGCCACCCGCAGCGGGTTGCGTGCGCAGCACCCGTGTTGTGGGAGTTGAAGAAAACTACGTCGTCGGTGCACCGCTGCCGCCCGAGGCAGCTCGCGGCGGGGGGAGTGACTATTTTTTCGCCGGACGGGTCGAGCCGCGAGCTACCCCGACGCCGGCAACGGCGCATCTCTCGGAACATCCATGCGCGCGCTTCTCCATCCCCCGTACTTGTAGTAGCCGACCGCGAGCAGCGCGGAGACGATGGAAGCGAGCGGAAAACTCGCCCAGAGGCCATCCACGGCGAACCAATGCTGCAGGAGCAGGGCCAGCGGGATGCGCACCAGCCACAGGGAGATGAACAGCAACACCAGGGGTGCGAAGGTGGCGCCCGTGGCGCGGACCACGCCGAACAGTATCAGCGTGAGGCCGAACAGCACGAAGGACCAGACGATGACGGCGTTGATGTGCACCGCGAGATCCAGGGCGGCGGCACCCGCGGGCAGGAACAGGCCGAGGGCGGGCCGTTCCAGCGCATAAGTGAGAAGGATCAGGGCGCCGCTCATCAGGAAATTGAAGGTCACGCCGGTGCGCGCGATGAGCGCGACCCGGTCCCAGCGGCCGGCGCCGACGTTCTGCGCCGCCATCGAGGACACCGACGCCGACAGGGCCAGCGCGGGCATCTGGATGTAGCCCCATAGCTGCATGGCCGCGGCGAACGCGGCCGTGGTCTGCGAACCGTAGCGGTTGACGAAAGTCAGCATCACCAGCAGGCTCGAGGAGGCCACCAGCATCTGCAGTCCCATGGGGAGTCCCTTCGTGACCAGCACCCGCACCAGGTGCCAGTCGATGCGCAGCAGCGCCAGCTCACCGCGGTGGATGCACAGGAAATGCTTCCGCCGGTACAGGTGCAGCAGCATCGCGGCCAGGCTCACGAGCTGCGCGATCAGCGAGGCCGTCGCGGAGCCTGCGATGCCCATGCGCGGGAAGGGTCCGATGCCGAAGATCAGCAGCGGATTCAGGCCGATGTCGAGCAGCACGCAGAGCACCAGGAACAGGAAGGGGGTGCGCGAATCGCCGGCCCCGCGCAGCACCGCGATCACGAAGTAGAACCCGAAGCCCAGCGGGAGCGAGAGGAAGACGATGCGCAGATAGTCGAGTGCGAAGCGCAGCGCGTCCGCCGGCGTGTGCATCCAGGCGAGCAGCCAGGGAGTGAACACGATTCCGGCGATCGAGGTGGCCACCGAGAGCAGCAGGAAGAATGTCGCGCTCGTGCCGGTGACCCGCCTCGCCGCCTCGAATTCCTTCGCGCCGACGTGCTGGGCCACCAGGATGTTGGCGGCCAGCGTGACGCCCCAGGCAGCGCCCATGAGCAGGAACATCAGCAGGTTCGCGTTCGAGGTGGCCGTCAGGGCCGCCTCGCCGAGATAGCGTCCGACCCATATGGCATTGACCGAGCCGTTCAGCGACTGCAGCACGTTGCCGAACAGCACCGGCAGCGAGAACAGGAACAGCACCTTTCGGATCGGCCCTTCGGTGAGCCGTGCATCGTGTTTCAAACCCTCACTCCTCGATGGTCGCGGGCAGCCACAGGCTGACCACCAGCCCGCCACCGTCGCGATTCGCCACGTTCAGCCGCCCGCCATGCGCCTCGGCGATCTCCCGGCTCAGGGTGAGCCCCAGGCCGGTACCGCCCTGCTTGGTCGAAAAGAACGGCAACAGCGCCTGCTGCAGCACCTCCTCGCTCATGCCGGTGCCGCGATCGGACACGCGCACGAGAACACCCTCGGGAAGGGCGCGGACGTTCAGCCGGACCTGCCCGTCCGGCGAGCCCGACTCGCGCGCATTCTTCAGGAGATTGATGAGGACCTGCTCGACCTGCGTGGCATCGAACCGTGAACTCCCGGCGGGAGCCGGCGGCTCGAGCGTGAATGGTACCGTATCGGCGAGCGCGCGCAGGAACCCCGCCCACTCCACGGAGGCGATGCGCGGCTTCGGCAGCCGCGCGAACCGCGCGTAGCCGTCGATGAATCCGTGCAGGTGGGCGGCCCGCTCCTCGATGGTGGCGAACACCCGCTGCAGGGTGGCAGTCTCGCCACGCTCGAGGAGCTGCCGCGCGGAGCCCGCCAGCGAACTGATGGGCGCGAGCGAATTGTTGAGCTCGTGGGCGATGACACGGATCACGCGCTTCCAGGTCGCCACCTCCTGCGCGCCGAGCTCGCGCGTCAGCTTCTTCAGGAGGTAGAGATGGTGCGCACGGGCGTTCAGCACGAAGCGGCGCAGCGAGAGATGGAAGATTTCCGGCTCGCCCTCCACCGGCATCGTGAACAGCGTGTCCTGCCCGCCGGCGACGGCCTCGCGCAACTGTTCGGGCGCCTGCTCGAGGATGCCATTGAAGCCGAACCCCTCGAGCTTGCGCCCCCGCAGCAGGAGCTGCCGCGCGGCGTGGTTGCTGTAGACCACCGCTCCACCCTCATCCGTGAGCACCAGCGCGAGCGGCGTGCTCTGGATCACCGTGTCGAGCAGCAGCTCCCGCTGGTGCAGGGTCTGGCGCTCGGCGCGCATCACCGCCCCCAGGCTGTTGTAGGCGCTGATCAGTTCACCGAAGGCATCGTTGCGGTCGCGCACGATGCTGGTGCTGAAGTCGCGATCCCTGAGGTTGTGCATGCCGTCGGTGAGGGCCCTGAGCAGGCGCCGTGCCCGTGCCCCGGCGTGACGGATCACGAAGGCACTGGCGATGAGGGTGGCGATGATGGACATCACCGCCGCGAACAAAAAGGGATGCTGCAGCAGCATGACCGCCGCAGTTTAACCGCTTCGCGCGACCGCAATGGCGCGGCGGGGCCGCGCCGTGTGTCCCTTCAGCCTGGCGCGTTCGGTGCAGGAGCCGATTCGCGGATGCCCAGCCGGTCCATGCGCCGGTACAGCGCCTGGCGCGACAGCCCGAGCTCGCGGGCGGCGCGTGCCACCACCCCGCCGGTCTTGTTGAGGGCGCGTTCGATCTCCCGCCGGTCGGGTTCGCGCACGTTCAGGCGGTACTCGACCGGCGCGGACTCCAGCCCCAGCGCGCGCGTGGTGATCTGCCGTCCCGGGGCGAGCAGGCGCGCACGCTTCAGCGCATTCTGCAGTTCACGGACGTTGCCCGGCCACGGGTGCGCCAGCAATGCGGCCTCCGCGTCACGATCGAGCTGGTGTCCCGGCCCCAGGAAGGCGCGTGCCAGCGGCAGGATGTCCTTCGGGCGGCGCGCCAGCGGCGGCACGGCCAGCTCGATCACGTTGATGCGGTAGTACAGGTCCTCGCGGAACGAGCCGCGGGCGATGGCGGCCCGCAGGTCGGTGTTGGTCGCGCTGATGATGCGCACCCGCACCCGCCGCGTCTGCGTGCTGCCCAGCCGCTGGAATTCGCCGGTCTGCAGCACGCGCAGGAGCTTGGCCTGGCCGGGGAGCGACAGGTTGCCGATCTCGTCCAGGAACAGCGTGCCGCCATCGGCCGCCTCGAAGCGTCCGATGCGGGCATAGGTCGCACCGGTGTAGGCGCCGGCTTCCGCCCCGAACAGCTCACTCTCCACGAGGTCCGCGGGCAGCGCGCCGACATTGACGCGCACGAACGGGCCGCGCTGCACGCTCGAGTTCGCCTGCACGATCTCCGCCAGGATCTCCTTGCCGGCGCCATTGGGTCCGGTGATCAGCACCGGCACGTCCGAACGCGCCACCTGGGTCGCCATCTGCACCAGCGAGTGCATCTGCTCGCTCTCGTACACGGCGCCGCAGAGGTTGAACTGCGCCGCCAGCGCCTCGCGCGCCTCGCGACGCTCACGCTCCATGGTCTCGAACTCACCCGAGATACGCTTGAGCTGCAGCAGGTTGCGCAGGCTGGTGAGCAGCCGGGCATCGTCCCAGGGCTTGCTGACGTAGTCGGCGGCGCCGGCCTTGACGAGCTCCACGGCGGTCTCGAGGTGCGACCAGGCCGTCAGCAGCACGATGGGCACGCCCGGATGCGCCGCGCGGATCTGGTGGAAGAGCTGCACGCCCTCGCGGCCCGAGGTCGTGTCGCGCGAGAAGTTCATGTCCTGGATGACCGCGTCGACATCGCCCCGCTGCAGCCGGGCGAGCCCTGCCTCAGGGCTGGCCGCGCCCACGGCCTGCAGGCCATGCAGCGAGAGCAGCACCTCGAGCGCCGTGCGGATGGCATCGTTGTCGTCGATGATCAGGACCGTCTGTCGGGTTTCCATCATGTTGTTCTCCTATACCGTGCGGGTCGCCACCGCCGGGGGGACCTGGGCTGCGCGCCGTGCCGGCACCAGGACCGCGACCTGGCCCAGAACCAGCAACGCCACCACGCCTCCCACCACGAATCTTACCGGCAGCGCCGGCAGCTCGAACGCATTGGACAACCAGTAGCTGAACGCAAAGGCGAAAACCACACCCGCCGCGCTGCCGAAAGTGGTGAGCAGGCCGTTTTCGACGAGGAAGTAGCGCACGATGTCGATGCGCCGCGCACCGACGGCCCGCCGGGTGCCGATCTGCTTGCGGCGGGCGTTCACGAGGAAGGTGGCGAGGCCGACGATGCCCAGCGCGGTGACGCCCACCATCAGCGCGATGATCGTCCACAGGAACACCACCATGCGATGGTCGGCCAGGTAGCTGCTCTGCAGGTACTTTTCCTGCGGATGGACCCAGACGATGAAGCGCCCGTCCCCGGTGCGCGCCAGTGCCGCCTGGGCCTGCAGCATGAGCTCCGCACGACGACCCGGCGCGCTGCGCACGGCGTACAGCAGGCGCGGGGCATTCTGCAGCACCGGGTGATACACGATGTTGTTCGGGTGCTTCGCATCCGCCCAGGAGCCCATCATGTCGGCGGTCACGCCGATGATCTGCGCGGCCTTGCCGCTGGAGTCGTACACCAGCCGGCCAACGGCATGCTCGGTGCCGTACAGGGCCTGCGCCATGGTGCGCGAGACGATGACCTGGCGCGGGAACTCGTTGTCGATGCCGCGCCAGGTGAGTTCCTCGGGCCGGAAGTTGCGTCCCTCGAGCAGGCGCACGTTCCAGGTCGCCAGCCCCTGGTCGCCGATCTCGAAATAGTTGCCCGGGATGTTGGGCGCCTTGGGATCGGGCGTGGCGAGGTAGGCGTTGGAACTGCCGCTCCCCGACAGCACGATGCTGTTGGAGGAGGTTGCCGCCACCACGCCCGGCAGCCGGCGCAGCGTCTCGAGGTCACGCGTGAGCGTGGCCTTGGCGTCGTAGCCCGGCGCATATCCATAGCTGTAGAGATAGAAGGTGTTGGGCGTGTCGATGCCGGTGGGGCGGCCGATCTTCTGCAGCCGCTGCTGGATGATGAAGGCCGCATTGGCCGCCACCGCCAGGGTGATGGCGATCTGCAGGCCCACCAGCAGCGCACCGGCACGGTTGCGCAGCAGGGCCGAAAGGATGGGTCTGATTTCCATGGTCCGCCCCTTCAGGTCCGAAGATAAGTCGCCGGCGCCACGCGGCAGACACGCCAGGCGGGGTACAGCCCCGCCAGCGCGCCGGCCACGACCGACAGCACCAGCGACAGCAGGATCACCGGCCAGTCCAGGTGCGTGAGCTGGTCGTAGTTCTCGTAGAGCCGTCGCAGGCCGGAAAGTCCCAACGCCCCGAGGCCAAGGCCCAGCAACCCGCCGGCGAATCCGATGAGACCCACCTCCACCAGGTGCTGGCGGAACAGCTCGCCGCGGCTCGCGCCCAGCGCACGGCGCAGCGCCGTCACCTTCGCCCCGCCGAGGAACTTCGCGAGCAGGAGCCCTACGACATTGAGCACGCAGACGGCGAGGAACATGAACGCGAGGCCCATGAGCACGCGGTTGTCGCGGGCGACGACCTCGTTGGCCTTCAGCCACTGTTCGACCGTGTAGAGGTGGTTGTTCATCGGCCGCGGAAACCGGCCGAGGGACTTCTGCTGGGACACATAGCCGTCGAGGAATGCGCGGAATCGCTCGCGGGCCTCCGGGGTCCGCAGTTCCACCCACACCTGGTTCCAGATGCACTCGGAGTTCAGGAACTGCTCGAACCCCTGAATGGGCTCGGGCTTCCAGCAGTTCACGTTGCCGGCCGGCTGGAGCTGCAACCGCGCACCCAGCGCGTACGGCACGAAGACATCTTCCGTGGCATCGTACGGCCCGTTGTTCAGGTCGTAGAACTTCGGGGTCGGAAGCCAGTCGCGCAGCACGCCGACCACGCGGTAATCACGGCTGTCGAGCCGGATGGTGCGACCGACGCTGTCCTGTCCGCCGAAGGCCTGCTCGTTGGTCTTGTGCGACAGCACGACCACCGGCAGGGCATCCTGGTCGGCGCGCGCGTCCCAGCCGGCGCCGTACTCGAAAGGCACCTCGAACATCGGGAAGAAGTCCCTCGTGGTCAGGCGCGCCTCGACGATGAAGGGCTTGTTCCCCGGGGCGGACTCGAGCGTGAAGCCGGACTTGCGCATCACGGCGGTGCGATCCGCCCGGCCCTGAGCGAGGATCGCCGTGGCATCGCGATAGGTCCATTCGAAGGGCGCGAGCTGCGGGTGGGACTCGTCCCAGGGCCGCTCCGGGTCCCAGCTGTCGACGGTCACCGCGTACAGCACCTCGTTGCGGTCGCGCATCGGGTTCGAGGACATCAGGTGATAGACGGTGAGGCTCACCGTGCACATCGCGATGCCCACGCCGATGGCGGCGACCATCAGCGCCGTGATGGCCGGCGTCCGGCGCATGCTGTTCCAGGCGAGCCGCAGGTGATAGGCGAACATGGCTACACCGCCGCCGCCAGCGGCGCATCGAAAGCCTGGAAATCCGTCACCTGTCCGTCCATGACGTGCACGTTGCGCTGGGCGCGGTGGGCGAGCTCCGGATCGTGCGTCACCATGATGATGGTGGTGCCGCGCGAGTTGATGTCCTCCAGCAGCTCGAGGATCTGCCGCGCCATGAGCGAGTCGAGGTTGCCGGTGGGTTCATCGGCCAGCAGGAAGCGCGGCTCGCCGGCGAGCGCCCGCGCGATCGCCACCCGCTGCTGCTGCCCACCGGAGAGCTGCGCCGGCAGGTGATGCGCGCGGGCGCCGAGACCGACGGTCTCCAGCACGCCGTCGATGCGCCGCCGGCGCTCGGGCGCGGGCAGGCCGCGATAGCGCAACGGCACATCGATGTTGTCGAAGACATCGAGGTCCGGTATCAGATTGAAGCTCTGGAAGATGAAGCCGATGTGCCGGTTGCGCGTCCGCGCGCGCGCATCATCATCCAGCATGCCGACATCCTGGCCATCGAGCCGGTAGCTGCCCGAATCGAAGCTCTCCAAGAGGCCCGCCACGTTCAGGAAGGTGGTCTTGCCCGAACCACTGGGTCCCGTGACCGCGACGAACTCCCCTTCCGCGACGCGCAGGTTGAAATCGCGCAGCGCATGCGTCTCGATCAGGTCGGTACGGTAGATCTTCACCACGTTCTTCATCTCGAGCATTCGCATTCTCCCGTTTCGCACCGGCAAGGGCCGGCCGCTTCAATCCACCAGCCGCGCCAGCGGCGCACCTTCGAAGGGATCCAGGCTCGACACCACGATCTGCTCACCCGCGGCGAGGCCGGAGCGCACCTCCACCTCGGTCACGCTGCTGGTGCCGAGGGTCACCGGCGTACGCACCGCCTGGCGCCCGCGGATCACGTAGGCGATGCGGCCTGCGCCGCTGTCGATGAAGGCGCCCCGCTCGACCTTGAGCACGTCGTCGCGCGTGTCGAGGATCATGCGCAGCGAGACACGCTGGTTCTGCCGCAGGTCGGCGGGCATCGTGCCGGTGAAGCGCAGGCGCCCCACCACCTGTCCCTGCCGGACCTCGGGCGAGATCGCCGCGATGCTCGCCGCCACCGGCCGCGTGCCGAGGAACACCTCCGCCGGCAGTCCGGGCCGCAGCGAGCCCGCATACACATCGGGCGCCGTGAACTCCACCTCGAACACCGACAGGTCCACCACCGTGACGATGGGCGCCGCCGCCGCCACGAGGCCGCGCTCGGGCACGGCCAGCGTGCCCACCACGCCATCGACCGGGCTGCGCAGCGTGAGCTGATCGTGCCGGCGCCTGAGGTCCGCGACCAGCAGCCGCTGGCGATCGCGCTCGAGCCGGCGCATGCGCAGTTCGAGG
>JAXMGQ010000027.1:0-69298 GCA_046347195.1 Steroidobacteraceae bacterium | reverse complement strand
CGGCTTGCCTTCCTCGCGCTCCGCCTGCAGCGCGAAGTCGATCATCATGATGGCGTTCTTCTTGACGATGCCGATCAGCAGCACGATGCCGATGATGGCGATGATGTCGAGATCATGTCCCGTGACCATCAGGAACAGCAGCGCCCCGACGCCCGCGGAAGGGAGCGTGGACAGGATGGTCAGCGGATGGATGTAGCTTTCGTACAGCACCCCGAGCACGATGTACACCGTGACGATGGCCGCCAGGATCAGCAGCAGGGTGGAGGAGAGCGAGGACTGGAAGGCGAGGGCCGCTCCCTGGAAGCTGGTCTGCACGGACAGCGGCATCTGCAGTTGCCGCTCGGCGGCGCGGATGGCCTGCGTCGCATCCCCCAGTGAATGACCCGGCGCGAGGTTGAACGACACCGTCGCCGCCGGGAACTGGCCGAGGTGATTGATCACCAGCGATGCCGGCCGCTCGATCACGCGGGCCACCGCCGCCAGCGGCACCTTCTGTCCACTGGCGGAAGGCACGTACAGGTCGTTGAGCATGGCGGGACCGGTCTGCTGGCGCGGATCGGCTTCCAGCACCACGCGGTACTGGCTCGACTGGGTGAAGATGGTGGAGATGAGGCGCTGGCCGAAGGCGCTGTACAGCGCGTTGTCGATGGCGGCCGGCTGCACCCCGAGCCGGCCGGCGGCATCGCGATCGATGTCCACATAGGCCTGCAGTCCCTGGTCCTGCAGGTCGCTCGCCACGTCTGCGAGCGCCGCCGAGTGCTGCAGGGCCTCGACCAGGCGCGAGGTCCAGAGTGACAGCTCCGCGGCATCCGGCGTTTCGAGGCTGAACTGGTACTGCGTGCGGCTGATGCGATCCTCGATGGTGAGATCCTGCACCGGTTGCAGGAACAGGCGGATGCCCGGCACCTGGTCGGCGGCGCGCTGCAGCCGCTGCATCACCGCCGCTCCCCGCTCCCGCTGCGACAGGGGCTTGAGGTTGATGAGCAGACGCCCCGCGTTCAGCGTCGTGTTGGTGCCATCCACGCCGATGAAAGAGGACAGGCTGGCCACATCCGGATCGGCCAGCAGGGCGCGCGCCAGCGCCTGCTGCCGGTCGGCCATGGCGGCGAAGGAGATCGACTGCGAAGCTTCCGAGATGCCCTGGATGACACCGGTGTCCTGCACCGGGAAGAAGCCCTTGGGGATCAAGAGGTACAGCAACCCCGTCAATGCGACGGTGGCGCTGGCGATGCCCAGCGTGAGCCGTTCCCGGTCGAGCACCCAGCGCAGCAGGGTCGCATAGCGCTGGATCAGCCCCTCGATGAGGCGGGTCGCGGCCGCGGCGAAGCGCGAAGGCCGCGCTTCGCCGCGCGGCAGCAGCAGGCGTCCGCACATCATCGGCGTCAGGCTCAGCGAGATGCCGGCCGACAGCAGGATGGCGACGGTGAGCGTGATGGCGAACTGCCAGAACAGCTTGCCGACCACATCCCCCATGAACAGCAGGGGGATCAGCACGGCGATCAGCGAGACGGTGAGGCTGATGATGGTGAAGCCGATCTGGCGCGATCCCTTGAGCGCCGCCTCCAGCGGCCTCTCGCCTGCCTCGATGTAGCGGGCAATGTTCTCGATCATGACGATGGCGTCGTCGACGACGAAACCGGTGGCGATGGTCAGCGCCATCAGCGAGAGGTTGTTGATCGAGAAGCCGGCCAGGTACATGAAGCCGAAGGTCCCCACCAGCGAGAGGGGCACGGCGATGGCGGGGATGACGGTGGCGCGGGCGCTCTGCAGGAAGACGAAGATGACCAGCACCACCAGCACCACCGACAGCATCAGCTCGAACTGCACGTCCGCCACCGAGGCGCGGATGGTGACGGTGCGGTCGGTGAGCTCCGTGACGTCGATGGAACCCGGCAAGCTCGCGGTGAGCTGCGGCAGCAGCGCCTTGATGCGGTTCACCACCTCGATGACATTGGCGCCGGGCTGGCGCTGGATGCTGATCACCAGCGCGGATTTCTCGTTGGCCCACGCGGCCAGGTGCGAGTTCTCGGCGCCATCGACGATGGTGGCGACATCCGCCAGCCGCACCGGCGCCCCGTCCCGGTAGGCCACCACCACGCGCGCATATTCTTGCGCCGACTTGAGCTGGTCGTTGGCATCGATGGTGGATGCGCGCGTGGCGCCGTTGAAGCTGCCCTTGGGCGTGTTGACGTTGGCATTGCCGATGGCGGTGCGAAGGTCATCGAGCGACAGGCCGAGCGAGGTGAGGGCGGCGAGGTTCGCCTGCACGCGCACTGCGGGCCGTTGTCCGCCGGTGATCGACACCAGGCCCACCCCGGGGAGCTGGGAGATCTTCTGCGCGAGCCGCGTGTCGATCAGCTCCTGCACCTTGGGCAAGGGGAGCGTCGCCGAGGTGACCGCGAGGGTCAGCACCGGGGCATCCGCCGGGTTGACCTTGCTGTACACCGGCGGCTGCGGCAGGTCCGTGGGCAGCAGGTTCCCCGCCGCGTTCAGCGCGGCCTGCACTTCCTGCTCGGCCACGTCCAGGTCCAGGTCGAGAGTGAACTGCAGCGTCAGGACCGAAGCGCCCCCCGAGCTCGCGGAGGACATCTGGTTGAGACCGGGGATCTCGCCGAGCTGGCGCTCCAGGGGCGCGGTCACCGAGGAGGTCATCACCTCGGGACTCGCGCCGGGATACAGCGTCACGATCTGGATGGTCGGGTAGGCCACCTCGGGCAGCGCCGACAGCGGCAGCAGCCGATAGGCGATGACGCCGGTGAGGAACAGCGCCACCATCAGGAGCGACGTGGCCACCGGACGCAGGATGAACGGTCGGGAGGGATTCATCAGCCACCCGGCGGCGCGGCGGCCTCGCTGTGACGGCGCCGGCGCGGCGCAGTGGCGCCGTCCTGGACAGAGGCGCCGGCGGAGCCCGTGGCCTGGCTTCGCCGGGCCGCCGGCGATGGCTGTCCGGGCGCGGGTGCGGCGACCCGCTCGATGCCCACCTGCACCTTGCTGCCGTCGCGCAGCCGGTCGATCCCGTCGACCACCACCGTCTGGCCAGCCGTGAGGCCGGATTCCACCGCCACGAGGCCCCCATCGGCGACGCCAGTCTTCAGGGGCTGGACCTTGACCGTGTCACCCGGCTGCACCACGTAGACGAAAGCGCCCTGGTTTCCCGTCTGCACCGCCGTCTGGGGGACGACCGTCACCTGGCGGTGCGTGTCGATGAGCGCCCGTGCATTGACGAACTGGTTGGCGAACAGTGCATGGTCCTCGTTCGCGAACTCCGCACGCAGCTTGACGGTGCCCGTGGTCGTGTCGACCTGGTTGTCGGCGGCGACCAGCGTCCCGGTGGCGATGCGGTTGCGGTTGTCGCGGTCCCAGGCCTCGACCGGGACCGGCGTGCCTTCGCGCAATCGCCGCACGATCTGCGCTATGCGGGTCTCCGGGACGGCGAATATCACCGTCATCGGCTGCACCTGGGTGATCACCACGATGCCGCCGGCATCGCTCGCGTGCACGATGTTGCCCGGGTCGACCTGCCGCAGTCCGGCGCGGCCCGGGAGCGGTGCGGTGATGCGGGTGTAGGACAGGGACAGCGCGGCACTGTCGACCTGGCCCTGGTCGGCCTGGACGGTGCCCTGGTACTGGTGCACCAGCGCTGCCTGCGTGTCGAGTTGCTGCTGCGAGGTGGAATCCTGGGCGAGCAGCGTCTTGTAGCGTTCGTAGTCGATCTGCGCGTTCCTGAGCAGCGCCTGGTCGCGCGCGAGCTGGCCCTTGGCCTGCGTGAGGGCCACCTGGTAGGGGCGGGGATCGATCTGCGCCAGCAGGTCACCCTGCTTCACGACCTGGCCTTCGCGGAACAGCACCTTGACGAGTTCGCCATCCACGCGGGAGCGCACCGTCACCACGTTGCGCGGAACCGCAGTCCCGAGGCCTGACTGGTAGACGTTGATGTCGCCGAGTCGCACCTGCGCGACGCCCACCGAGGCGGTCCGGCGGGACGGATCGAAGCCGCCGCCACCCGCCGGCTGATCGGCCGGGCCCTGCGCATCGCCGCGATGCGTGAGCCACCACGATCCGCCCAGCACCAGGGCGATGGCGCAAAGGATCAGGGCGGGACGCTTGTAGGAGGTGGCCGTCTGCAGGTCCTGCATGAAGTCACGATACCGCAGCGAAAAAAGACCTGCCGACGGGAAAGGACAATCTGCGGTGAAGAACTGTCAAGGTGGCGCAACCCTCACTCTGCAACCAATGAAAACAAGATAATACAATAAAAAAGTCACGTAATTTCTACGCACTTCGGCACGCCTCCGCACACGCCGCGCAGCGAATCGGTGTCGCTGCTGATCCCGCGGCGGACGATCTGCGTGGCCCGGGTATACTGCGATCGTTGCCGACAAGAATGGGGGATCCTCGATGCCGATGCGAGAGGCAATGGACGCGGGCAGGCGCGTCGTTCGGAAGTTCCTGTCCTTCACCTGTGCCGCAATGCTGTGTTCGAGCCTGGCGCATGCCGATGCGCAGAAGCTTCGCATCATCAGCTGGGCCGACTACGTGCCCGCAGACCTGATCGCCGCGTTCAAGAAGGAAACGGGCATCACCGTGGAGCTGACGCTGTCGAACAACGAGGAGATGATCTCCAAGCTCCGCGCCACCGGCGGCGCCGGTTTCGATCTCGCCCAGCCCTCGCAGGACCGCATCACGGGTCCGCAGCGGGACTTCAGGATCTACAAGCCCGTCGACCTTGCCAAGGTGAACCTCAAGCTGTTCCGCCCTGAGCTGCTGGAAATCGTGCGGCAGAACACCACGCTCGACGGCCGGCAGTACGCCTTGCCCTACCTGTGGGGCGCCGAAGGGCTGGTGTCGAACGTCAAGCGCGCGAAGATCGCCGACTACAACGACCTGTGCAATCCCCAGTACCGGGGCAAGACCTCCATCCGCCTGCGCCGGCCCGCGCTCATGGCCTTCGCGTTCGCCATGGGCAAGGATCCCTTCGCCCTGTACGGCGACCCGAAGGCCTATGCCGCGCTCATGGACCAGGTCGGCGCGAAGCTCGCCGCCTGCAAGGCCAACTTCAAGTTCTTCTTCGACAACAAGGACCAGCTCCTGAACGGATTCCGCTCGGGCGAGCTGGTGGCGGCGATGATGTGGGACACCGGCGGCTGGACGCTGAACCGGCAGGATCCGGACATCCAGTTCGTGGTGCCGCGCTCCGGCGCGCTGGGCTGGCTCGACACCTTCGCGCTGCCGGCTCGCGGCAAGAACGATGCGGGCGTCTATGCCTGGATCAACTTCACCATGCGGCCGGAGAATGCCGCTCGCATCACCCGCTCGGTGGGCAACTACACCGCGGCGCTGAACACCGAGAGCCTGATCGATCCGCGGCTCGGCAGCAGTTCGCGGCCTTCTGGCCAGGGCGGGTTCAAGGGCATCCACTGGTACCCGGCCATTCCGCCCGGCCTCGAGGAGATGGAGGGCCGGGTGCTCGATCGGACTGGGGCGTCGCCAATTGAGCGCGGCAGACCTCCTCGCCGAATCGGCGGTCAAGCGGTTCGGCGATCACACGGCCGTCGACTCGATTTCCTTCAGCGTCGTGCGCGCGGCAGCTTCTTCTCCATCCTCGGTCCCTCCGGATGCGCAAGACGACGCTGCTGCGGATGATCGCCGGCTTCATCAGCCCGGACTCGGGCGAGATCTCGATCGGCGGGCGCAGTATGTCCGGGGTCGCGCCCAACCGGCGTCCCGTGAACATGGTGTTCCAGTGCGGTCGCGCTGTTCCCGATGATGTCGGTGGGCGAGAACGTCGCCTTCGCCCTCGCGCGGCGGGGCGTGGCCCGTGGCGAACGGCAGCGCAAGGCGCAGGCCATGCCGAGCGCGTGGGACTTGCGGGCGCGGCGGGCAAGAAGGTCGACGAGCTGTCGGGCGGACAGCGCCAGCGGGTGGCGATCGCACGGAGCCTCGTGCTCGAGCCCACACTGCTGCTGCTGGATGAGCCGTTGGCGCGCTCGACCTCAAGCTGCGCGAGCACATGAAGATCGAGCTCGGGCAGCTCCAGGCGGCCTTCGGCACGACCTCGTGTACATCACCCACGACCAGTCCGAGGCGCTGGTGCTCTCGGACCACGTCGGCGATGAACCAGGGCCGGTTCGAGCAGCTCGGTACGCCGCAGAGCTGTGGGCCACCAGCCGCAGACGCCCTTCGTCGCCGGTTTCGTCGGCGCCAACAACCGCATCATCGGCCGTGCGGAGTCGATCGAGGCGGACCTCGTGCAGGTGGTCACCTCGCAAGGCTGGCGGATCCGCGCCCGTCGCCAGGGGGCCATCGGTGCGGGGGATGCCGTCGAGGCCTTCGTGCGGCCCGAAGCCTGCCTGCTCGGACGCGGCGCGGCGGAGCTGCCGGCGGAACTGCCCCTCGCATGCCGGCCAGGTGCAGAGCCCGCTGTTCGACGGTGCGAACTCCGCCGTGCTGCTCGAGGAGGAGCGGACGCGTCGTGAATTCCGGATCGCGCTGCCCCAGACGGGGCGAAGTTCGCGGATCTGAAGCCCGGCGAGAAGGTCTGGTTCAGCTTCGACCCCGCGCGCCGCCTGCCGCTGCGCGAGCGGGCGCCGCCGGCGAGGCTGCGGCCGGCGAAGCTGCCGCCGGCGAGCAAGCTGCGTGAGCGAGCCCAGCACGCGCGCCATGCTCGCGGCGTCTTCACGCCAGCGTTGCCGTGGATCGGCGCGCTGATCGTCCTGCCACACGTGGACCTCGCGGCGCTGTCGCTGCGCGAGCGCGCCGGCCCGCAGCAGTACGTGGCGAGCCTCGCGCAGTACCGCACCTTCTTCACCGAGCCCTTGTACTGGCACGTGTTCGTGCGCACGGCCATCCCTGTCGGTGATCGCCACCGTGTTCACGCTGCTCGCGACCTTCCCCGTGGCGTGGATCATCGCTGCTGCGCCGCGCGGCCGCCCGGGATCGCTCCTGTTCATCATCTGCCTGGTGCCGCTCTGGGTCAGCGAGACGGCAGCACGCTGGGGTGGATGATCCTGCTGCGCGAATCCGGCGTGCTGCCGGCATTGCTGGTCGGTCTCGGATCACCCACGAGCCGGTGGAGATGCTCTACCACGATTCGACCATCCTGCTGGGGCTGGTGTACACCTCGATGCTGTTCATGCTGGTGCCGCTGGTCTCGAGCCTCGAGAGCCTGGACGATGCGCTGATCGAGGCAGCCTACGATCTCGGCGCCAGCGGCGGGTCCATCCTGCGCACCATCGTCATCCCGCATGCGGCCCCGGGCATCACCGCCGGTTCGATCATCGTGTTCATGCTCACCCTGGGCAACTACCTCACGCCCGCACTGCTCGGGGGCAAGAACTCGGAATGGTTCACCGAGCAGATCTACACGCAGTTCATCACGCGCTTCAACTGGGAGCAGGGCGCCGCCTTCGGCTTCCTGCTGCTGGGCCTGTCCACGGCGATGGTGATGATCGGCCTGCGGCTGAGCGGCCAGCGCTTCGCGGACGTGATGAGGCGCACATGAGGATGGGCACTTGATCCTGTCGCTCCCCCGCCTCGGCCGGCTGCGCCACGCGACCTGGATCTACCTGGGCCTGTTCCTCACCTTCCTGTTCCTGCCGCTGATCGTCGTCGGGGTGTTCGCGTTCAATGACGCGCCGTATCCGGCGCCGCCCTGGCATGGCTTCACGCTGGACTGGTTCGTGGGCAGCGAATCCGCCGGCCGCACCGGGCTGTTCCAGGACGAGGAACTGCTCGGGAGCCTGTGGACCAGTTTCGTGGTCGCTGCTCTGGTGACGCTGCTGTCGGTGGTCGTCGGTACCACCAACGCCTTCCTGCTCGAGCGGTACCGGTTTCGCGGACAGCAACTGCTCTCGGTGCTGATCCTCGCGCCGCTGGTGATACCCGGCGTGATCCTTGGCATCTCGATCCTCGCCTTTGCGAGCCGGCTCGCCGACCTCGCCGAGAGCTGGTTCGGCTGGGAGGCCGAGGTGCTGCGTCCGGGGCTGACACTGGTGGTGCTCGGGCAGTTCTCCTACATGGCCACCATCGCCACGCTCACCATCAGTGCGCGGCTGCGGCGCTTCGACCGCACGCTCGAGGAGGCGGCGCTGAATCTCGGCGCCTCCCGGGCCGCGGTGTTCCGCACCATCCTGCTGCCGTATCTCGCGCCGGCGCTGATCGGATCGGCTGCGATCTCCTTCATCATGTCCTTCGCCGACTTCAACACCACCTTGATGCTGGTCGGGGCGGATTCGCCGCTGACGGTGATGATGTACGGCCGGATGCGCGAGGGAGCGACGCCCGTGCTCAATGCGGTGAGCCTGTTCCTGATGCTCGCCTCGGCGCTGCTTGCCCTCACACTGCTTCGCGGCAGCGCGAAGCGCAGGGGCGGCGGGTCCGCCCGCTGATCCACCCGGGCCCGGCCTGCGCTGCCTTCAGTGTGCGACGGGGCGCTTCAGGAGCTCGGCGCGATCGCGGGATTGAACCTTGACCAGCGCGGGCTTGCCGCTCCGGGTGGTCGTGAGCTGCACCACCGCGCCCGCATTGCCCGCGGCCCACACCTCGCGATAGAACTGCGCCATCGTGGACACCTCGGTGCGGCCGACCTCGCGGATGAGGTCGCCCTCGCGGATGTCGGCGCGCTGCGCCGGACCGCCATCGGTCACGCCGGCCACCACCACCACGCCCTTGACCTCCGCCACGTACATGCCGAGCCACGGACGCGGTGGCCGGCTCGTCCGGCCGGTCTCGCGCAGTTCGTCGAGGATGGGCTTGAGCAGGTCCGTGGGCACGAACAGGTTCACATCGCTCTCGCTGCCCTCGGAGAATTCCCGCACCAGCAGCGACCCAACGCCCACGAGGGCCCCCTGGGCGGCGATCAGCGCCGAGCCCGACCAGTGCGGATGCGCAGGCTTCGTGTAGATGGCCTGGTCGAGCAGGTATTCCCAGGCGCCGGCGAACTCGCGAAGCGCGACCACCTGCACGGACAGGGGCGGCGCGAACTGGCTGTGACTGATGACCTGCAGTTCATCGCCGACCTCCAGGTGCGAAGAGTCGCCCAGCGCCAGCGGAGTTGCGCCGAGCGGACCCAGCGGCAGCACCAGTCCGAACCCGGTGACCTGGTCGTAGGCGAGGGCATGACCGGGGATCTCCCGCCCGTCGGGCGAGGTGATCCACACATCGCTCGCCTCGGCGATCAGGTAGCCGATGGTGAGCACCAGCCCGTCATCACCGATGACGATGCCATTGCCGCTGCGCTGGGTGCCCAGGACCGAGGCGGTGAAGGCATCCTCGGGAACGCTGGCGCGGATCCTGACGAGCGAGCGGCTGGCCGGCGAGGCACCTGCGATGGGCGATTCAACCGTCATGCGGCGGAACGGTATCGCGAAGAGCGGCGCGAGACAATCGCCTCCCCGCCACTGATTATCGTTTTGCAAGTCGCCGCCCGTGACGTCCCTGGTGGCCGATGGGACGCGAGGCCACCTGAACGTGGACTGAACGGTGAACCGGAACAAAATTTAATCTTTGCGCCACTCCCATCGCAGGCCGAATCGCGGGACAATGCGCGCGCTGATTTGTTCTTCCACTGAAAGGGTCAACACGATGCACGACAAGATTTCCCGCCGTACGCTGGTCAAGACCGCGATCGCGGCTGGCGCTTTCATTCCCGCCCTGGGCCTGGTCGAGAACGCGGCGGCTGCGCCGTTGGCCGCGCTTGACCTGAGCGATCCGCAGGCCAAGGCGCTGGGCTATGTCACCGACACCACGAAGGTGGATGGCAAGGCCAACCCCACCCACAAGCCGGACCAGAAGTGCGACAACTGCGCGCAGTTCCAGGGCAAGGTGGGCGATGCGAGCGCTGGCTGCAACATCTTCGCGGGCAAGAGCGTGGCCGGCAATGGCTGGTGCAAGGTCTGGGCGAAGAAGGCCTGATCCGCGCCTGAACGAGGCGGGGCCGGTTGCCCGGGCCCGCTGATCGATCGCATCGGAAGTTCACGTCCTACGCCAGGGGAAGGCGGGACGTGAACTTCTTTGTTTTGAGGACGAAGCTGGTGCTGGCCGAGCGCACCGAGGCGATGCGCAGCAGGTGCTCGCTCAGGAACTGCTCGTAGGACGCCAGGTCCCGCGCAATGATCCGCAGCAGGAAGTCGTGCTGGCCGCTGAGCGAGTAGCACTCCTGCACCTCCGGCCGCTCCCGGATCACCCGGTCAAAGGCTTCGACGCTGCCGGGATGATGATTCTCCAGTGACACGAAGGTGAAGGCCGTGACCGACAGGCCGAGCCGCTCCTGGCTCAGGCGCGCGGTGTAGCCGTCGATCAGGCCTTCGGACTCCAGTCGCCGGACCCGGCGCCAGCACGGCGCCGGCGACAGGCCGATGCGTTCGGCCAGGTCGTGATTGGACAGCCGGCCATCGGCCTGCAGCGCATCCAGGATCTGGAGATCGAATCGGTCGAGCAGGGCGGGTTCCTGTTTCTTGCTCATGTTCAATCTGTTGGAAAGAAGATTGCCAAACTAGGCCATATTCGGGCAAAAATCGCAAGGAATGTTGCCGCAACCTGATTCTATGATGCGAATCATGAACAGACCGGCACGTCACCTGCACCCTGATCCCTCCCCGGGTCCCGCGAGTGCTCCCGACTGGGAGGCGGTGGCCCGGCGCCTGCTGATATCGCGCGCGCTGGACCAGATCGAGGAATCCCGCCTGGTCCCGGAGCGGCAGGTGCTCTACCAGTTCTCCGCCCGCGGACACGAGCTCGGCCAGACCCTGCTGGGCTGCGCGCTCGATCATCCCCACGATGGCGTCGCGCTGTATTACCGGTCGCGGCCTTTGATGCTGGCGTTGGGCCTGCCGCTGGCGGACGCCGCCGCGGGCCCGCTGGCGCGCGTGGGAAGTGCCAGCGGCGGTCGCGACATCGGCGTGGTGTTCAACCGTCCCGGCCGGGTGCCCGGATCAGCGCAGACCCTGGCCACTGTCCTGCCCGCCTGCGGCGGCGTCGGTGCGCAATACACGCCGGCCGCCGGCTGGGCGCAGGCGATGCGCTACCGTTGCGAAGTGCTCGGCGAACACGAGTACGCGCGGGCCATCGCGGTCGTCCACGGCGGCGATGCCTCCACCGCCACGAATGGCTTCTGGGCCGCCCTCAATGTCGCGACCACCCAGCACCTGCCGCTGCTGTTCTACATCGAGGACAACGGCTACGGCATCTCCGTCGATTCCTCCTTCCAGACCCCCGGCGGCGACATCGCCGCCAACCTTGCTTCCTTCCGGCAGTTGCGGCTGTTCAGCGGCGACGGATCGGATCCGCAGGCGGTGGCCGGGCTGATCCGTGCGGCCGTCGCGGCAGCGCGCGACTGGACGGGCCCTGTTCTGCTGCGGCTGACGGTGCCGCGGCTGAACGGCCACTCGGGCCAGGACAACCAGTCGTACAAGTCTGCCGCGCAACTCGCCGCCGAGCAGGCGCGCGATCCCTTGCGGGCGCTGCACGACCTGCTCGTGCCGCGCCGGATGGACGAGGCCCGGTGGCGCGCGCTGGACGCGCAGGCGGCGGCAACCGTGGAGGCGGCCGTGGCCGATGCGCTGGCCCGCCCGGCTCCCGATCCGGCCAGCCTCACCCGTCACGTGTTCACCGAATGGAGCGATGACGCGGGTGCGGAGCTGCAGGTGCAGGGGGGACTGTGGCCGGAGGGGCATCGCTTCGCGCCGGTGACCGAAGTGGCCGCGCCGGAAGCCGTGCGCATCAACATGATCAGCGCCATCCGGCGCACGCTCGAGCATGAGCTCGCCGTGAATCCGAAGATGCTGGTGTTCGGCGAGGACGTTGGTCCGAAGGGTGGCGTGCACGCGGCGACGCTCGGCCTGCAGCGCCGCTTCGGCGCCGGGCGCGTGTTCGACACCAGCCTGTCCGAGGAGGGCATCATCGGCCGCGCGGTGGGTCTTGCGCTCGCGGGCTTGCTGCCCGTGCCGGAGATCCAGTTCCGCAAGTACGCAGAGCCCGCGACCGAGCAGCTCAACGATTGCGGCACCATGCGCTGGCGCACGTTCAACCGCTTCGCCGCTCCCATGGTGGTGCGCATGCCGGGCGGCTACTTCAAGTGCGGCGACCCCTGGCACAGCCAGTGCAACGAAGTGCAGTTCGTGCACGCCATCGGCTGGCGGGTGGCCATGCCCAGCAATGCGCAGGACGCCGTGGGGCTGTTGCGCGCTGCGCTGCGCGGCAACGAGCCGGTCATGTTCTTCGAACATCGCGCCATGCTCGATGCGGCCTGGGCGCGGCGTGCCTATCCGGGCGATGAGTTCATCGTGCCGTTCGGGAGCGCCGCGCGCCTCATCGAAGGCAATGACCTGACCCTGGTGAGCTGGGGCGCGATGGTGGAGCGCTGCGAGGCGGCCGTGCGCTCGAGTGGCGCGAGCGTCGAGCTGCTCGACCTGCGCACGCTTGCGCCCTGGGACGAGGCGGCGGTGCTCGAGTCGGTGCGGCGCACGCGCCGCTGCCTGATCGTGCACGAGGACACGCTCACCGCCGGCTTCGGCGCGGAGATCGCCGCGCGCCTGGCACGCGATGCCTTCCTCGACCTGGATGCGCCGATCGAGCGCCTCGCGATGCCGGACATCCCGAGCCCGCACAGCCCGCTGCTGCTGGAGGCCGCATTGCCCAGTGTCGCCGGCATCGCGGCGAGCATCCGGCAATTGGTGGAGTTCTGAGCATGGGCGTGTCGCCGGATGCCGGGTTCATCGACATCACGCTCACCCCCGACAGCTACGAGGGGAACGATGCGCGGCTGATGCGCTGGCTGCGCTTGCCGGGTGAGACGGTCGAGCGCGACCAGCCATTGGTGGAGATCGAGACCGACAAGGTCACCGTGGAGATCGCCGCGCCGGCCAGCGGCCGGCTGGCCGAGGTGCTCAAGGAAGAGAACGCGCTGATCGCCACGGGCGATGTGCTCGGGCGCATCGCGATCGGCGCCGCCGCGTCTACCGGGGCGCCGGACGTTGCGCCCTCCGGGGTTCCCGATGGCGTACCCGACGGGCTACCCGCCAGGGAGCCCGCGACGGTGCCCGCCGGATCGCCGGCCGCCCAGGCGGTGCCGGCCGCCAGCCGGGCCCCGGAGCCCCGCGCAGCAACCGGCGAGCAACGCCTGAGCCCGGCGGTTCGCACGCTGCTCGCGAACCGGAGCCTGTCCCCGCGGGACCTGAAGGGCAGCGGACTCAATGGCCGCCTCACCGCGAAGGACGTCGAACGCCACGTGCGGGAGGCACCCGAGGACGGCGCCCCCGCCGGGCAACGGCGGCCACTCTCGGCCATGCGCCGGCGGATCGCGGCCAACCTGCAGGCAAGCGTGTCCAGCGTGCCGCACGCCACCGCGGTGTTCGAGGTGGACCTCGGCGCGGTGATCGACCATCGCCAGCGCCATCGCGCGGCCTTCGCGCAGCGCGGCATACCGCTCACCTACACGGCCTACTTCCTGGCCGCCTGCGTGCCGGCGATGGCCGCCGTGCCGGAGGTCAATGCGCGCTTCCATGCCGATGCGCTCGAGCTGTTCGATGAGTTGAACATCGGTGTCGGCACGGCGCTCGGGAACGAGGGACTGGTGGTGCCGGTGCTGCGCAACCTGCAGTCGCTCGACCTGGCGGGGATCGCCGGCCAGCTCGAGGCGCTGGTCGACAAGGCGCGCAAGGGCGCCTTGCTTCCCAAGGACATCCGCGGCGGCACGTTCACCATTTCCAACCATGGCGTCAGCGGAAGCCTCATCGCGACGCCGATCATCCCGCCGGGACAGGTTGCCATCCTCGGCATCGGCAAGCTCGAGCGACGGCCGGTGGTGCGAATGGTGGAGGGCGTCGAGCGCCTGGAGGCGGCGAGTCGCTGTTTCGTCACGCTGACCATCGATCACCGCGCGCTGGATGGCTTCCAGGCCAATGCCTTCCTGTCGGCGTGGGTGAGCGCGATCGAGGGCTGGCCCGCCGGGTAGCCGCGAGTGTCGTCAGGCTGCGGCGGCTATGGCGTCGCCGCGAAGCGCTGGCGGATGTCGGCGGCGGCCGGCGGCAGCGAACCCGTGGCGGTGCTCAGCATGGACTGCAGGTGCTGGTCCGAGCGATCGGCGATCTGGCGATACAGTTCCCGGCACAACTCATAGGCGGCGCTGCCGGCCCAGTCGCGCGGCAGCAGCCGGCGCGGCAGCAGCGGATCCAGCAGGTGCACGCGCCGGTATTCGTGGATCAGCAGGGTGCGGATGTGGAAGCAGTCCTGCGGGTCGGGGTCGGCCTCGCTGCTGAGCGCCAGCAGCGCGGGGGCGAAGCTCGACACGAAGCGCGTGTAGCGGCGCTCGAGCTCATCCAGGTCCCAGCCCATCTCGACGATGCGCCGGTCGGAGTCCGTCGATTCGCTGCGGGCCTGCAACACCAGCGGCGCCGCATCCTCATCCTGCCCCAGCAGGCGCCCGAGTGCCGCTGCGCCGATGTCGGGGTGCACGTGGATGCCGGGCCCGAGATGGCCGAAGCCGTTCCAGCGCAGGGTATCCCGCAGCCGCTCCCGGCTGTCGCGGTTTGCATCGGCCGGCAGGATGAGCATGGTCCAGTAGCCCCGCCAGTCGCCGCTGGGGGCGGCGTAGATGCGGCGGGTGGCCTCGGCAAACCGTTCCGCGCCGGCCGGGCTCAGTCGGTAATAGCTGAGCCTGCCCACGCGACGGGCGCTCACCCAGTCATCCTGCGCGAGCCGGCCGATGGAGGTGCGCACCAGCCGTTCGGTCAGCCCGAACGGC
This sequence comes from Steroidobacteraceae bacterium, assembly GCA_046347195.1. Taxonomy (GTDB): domain Bacteria; phylum Pseudomonadota; class Gammaproteobacteria; order Steroidobacterales; family Steroidobacteraceae; genus TMP-86. The sequence goes on along the minus strand of JAXMGQ010000027.1, from coordinate 54,555 downwards.
GCGAGCAGGCAGATCAGTCCCGACAGCGACACCTCGCAGTTGCGCGCGGCGATCGAGTCGCCGAACACGGTGGTGATGAGCGAGCCGCCCCTCAAGGGGCGGCGCTGGCGGAATGCCCTGAGCAAGCCCCGTGCGCTTGCGGCAAATCCGCGCGGCGGAGCGGAGCTTCGCGCGCGAGTCATTGATCCTGCTCGGAAAATATGACACAGGATTCATTGCCACGAAAACTTCTTTGTGTCACAGTTCCTCGCATGTACACCCAAGGCTTGGACTCCCACGGCCAGCGGCCGGTGGAATCGCGTCCGGACGAAACGCACCTGCTGGAACGTTTCCAGGCGCGAGTCGATCAGGATGAGCGTATCGAAGCGAAGGACTGGATGCCAGACGCCTACCGCAAGACGCTGGTCCGCCAGATCTCGCAGCACGCGCATTCGGAAGTGGTCGGCATGCTGCCCGAGGGCAACTGGATCACGCGCGCGCCGAGCCTGCGCCGCAAGGCCGTGCTCATCGCCAAGGTGCAGGACGAGGGCGGCCATGGCGCGTACCTTTACAGCGCGGCCGAGACACTCGGCGTCTCACGCGAGGAGCTGACCGAGCAGTTGCTGTCCGGCGCCGCCAAGTATTCGAGCATCTTCAACTATCCGACGCCCACCTGGGCGGATGTCGGCGCCATCGGCTGGCTGGTCGATGGCGCGGCCATCATGAACCAGATTCCGCTGTGCCGCTGCTCCTACGGCCCCTACGCTCGCGCCATGGTGCGCATCTGCAAGGAAGAGAGTTTCCACCAGCGCCAGGGCTTCGAGATCATGCTGAGGCTGTCGCGGGGCACGCCCGCGCAGAAGCAGATGGCGCAGGCATCGCTCAACCGCTGGTGGTGGCCTTCGCTGATGATGTTCGGGCCCGGCGATGCGGAGTCGGTGCATTCGGCGCAGTCGATGCGCTGGAAGATCAAGCGCTTCAGCAACGACGAGCTCCGCCAGAAGTTCATCGACGCAACGGTTCCCCAGGCGCAGTTCCTCGGGCTGTCGGTGCCGGATCCGGCATTGAAGTGGAACGAGGCCGCCGGCCACTACGACACCGGTCCCATCGACTGGAACGAGTTCTTCGAGGTCCTGAAGGGCAACGGCCCGTGCAATCGCGAGCGCATGGCCGCGCGGCGCGCGGCGCACGAAGCGGGAGAGTGGGTGCGCGAGGCGGCGGTCGCCTACGCGGCCAAGCATTCCAATGCATCCGCGCGTACCGCGGGCGAGGCAGCCTGAATGAGCATGAGCAGCACCACCTGGCCCCTGTACGAGGTGTTCATCCGCACCAAGGGTGGACTGGATCACAAGCACGTGGGCAGCGTGCACGCCACCGATGCGCGCATGGCCATCGAACATGCGCGCGATGTCTACACCCGGCGCCAGGAAGGCGTGAGCATCTGGGTCGTTCGTTCCAGCGACATCGTCGCTTCGGATCCGGCGGAGTCGGCCGCCCTGTTCGAACCCGCCCGTGACAAGGTGTATCGTCACCCGACCTTCTACGACATCCCGGACGAGGTCAAGAACCTGTGACCGCCGTGGCCAGCGCGCGCGCGGAAAGCCCCACTTCCGCGCGCGTCGAATACATCCTTCGGCTCGCGGACACTTGTCTCATTCTCGCTCAGCGACTGGGAGAATGCGTCGGGCACGCTCCCGCGCTGGAGGAGGATCTCGGCCTGGGTAATCTCGCGCTCGACCTGCTCGGCCAGGCGCGCCTGCTGTTGACCCACGCCGGGAAGCTCGAAGGCTCGAACCGTTCGGAGGACGATCTCGCGTACTTCCGCGACGCGCCGCAGTTTCGCAACTTCACGCTGGCCGAGCAGCCCAATACCGATTTCGCGCACGTCATCGTCCGGCAGTTGTTCATCGATGCCTGGCAGGTGCCCGTGTTCCAGGCGCTGGAGCGATCCGCCGACGGGGAACTCGCGGCCATCGCCTCCAAGGCCCTGAAGGAAGCGCAGTACCACCGGCGCTTCAGTGGCAACTGGCTCGTGCGGCTGGGCGATGGCACCCCGAAAAGCCACCGGCGGGCGCAGGAGGCGGTCGATGCGCTGATCCGCTTCACGCCGGAGATGTTCCAGCCCGATGCCATCGACGAGGCGAACCAGCGCGCCGGCATCGGCGTCGACCTCGAGGAAGTGCGCGATCGCTGGCAGGCTGATCTTTCCGCGGTGTTCGCCGAGGCGACGCTGCGGCTGCCGGCCGCCCCGGGCGGCGCCCCGGTGGGCAAGCGCGGTGATCACAGCGAGCAGCTCGGCTACGTGCTCGCGGAGATGCAGCACCTGCAGCGCGCCTACCCGGGAGCGAGCTGGTGAGCGCGGCGATCGCCTCGCCGGCCTCCACGGCATCGGGAGCATCCCCGGCATCGCCGGCCTCCCCGGCATCGGCGGGCATCGAAGCGCGCGCCTGGGCGGCGCTCGGCAATGTTCCCGATCCGGAGATTCCGGTGATCAGCCTGGTCGACTTGGGGATCATCCGCCACGTGCGTCTGGCCGACGGAGTGCTCGAGGTGGGACTCTCACCCACCTACTCGGGTTGCCCCGCCACCGAGGTGATCCGCCAGGACGTGGGTGCCGCGCTCAGGTCCGCGGGCATCGACCCGGTGCGCATCATCGACGTGCTCGCCCCGGCCTGGAGCAGCGACTGGATCAGCGAGCAGGGACGGGAAGCCCTGCGCCGCTACGGCATCGCGCCGCCGGGCCGGCGTTCGGCCGCCAGCGGGCTGCCCATCGCGTGCCCGCGTTGCGGGTCCGTCCGCACGACCCGTGTGAGCGAGTTCGGCTCCACGCCCTGCAAGGCATTGCACCGCTGCGATGCGTGCCTGGAGCCTTTCGAGCAGTTCAAGTGCATCTGACATGAGCCTGTTCCACAACCTCGAATTGCGGTCGCGACGGGCCGAAACGGCGCGTGCCGTGGTGCTCGAATTCGCGCTTCCCGAATCGGCGCGGGAGGCGTTCCGCGGTGCGCCCGGACAGCACGTGGTGCTGCGTGCCACGATCGACGGTGCGGATCTGCGCCGGACGTATTCCGTGCACGAACACTCGGCTGATGCCTTTCGCATCTGCGTGCGCAGTGATGGCGCGGGCCGCATGTCGGGCTGGCTCGCCAAGGCACAGCCCGGACAGCGCATCCAGGTCATGCCGCCGACGGGGCGCTTCAGCCTGCCCGCCGGAGAGCCTGGTGGCCGGTTGCTGTTCATCACCGCGGGCATCGGCATCACGCCGGTGCTGGCGCTGCTGCGCGAAGCACTCATCAGCCGCCCTGATTGCCGCGTGACGCTGCTGTACGGCAATCGCAGCACCGGGACCACCGTCTTTGCCGAGGAGCTGCAGGCGTTGAAGGACCGCTTCCCGCAGCGTCTGGGCCTGCATTTCTTCATGAGTCGTGAACCACAGGACATCGCCCTTTACGACGGCCGCCTGGACGGCGCACGCATCGGTGACCTCGCTCGCACGGCCTTCGATCCTCGTGCATTGACCGCCGTCTACCTGTGCGCTCCGGAGGCGCTGATGCAGGAGGCTTCGCGCGCGTTGCAGGGCCTGGGAGTCGAGTCCTCGCGCATCCACCTGGAGCATTTCGTCAAGGCGGCCGCCGCGCAGTCCGCGACCTCCGGGCCGGTGCACGCCACCGCGGCGGCGGCGAGTCCGGCGAGTCCCGCGACGGTCCCCGCCGAGGGAATCACCCGCGTCACGGTGCGCATGGATGGGCGTGTGCGCAGCTTCGAGATGCCGCGCGCCGGCACGGTCTCCGTGCTCGAGGCCGCCGAGGCCGCCGGTCTCGACCTGCCCTATGCCTGCAAGGGCGGGGTATGCTCGACCTGCCGATCGCATCTGCTCCGGGGCCAGGCGAACATGATGCAGAACTATGCGCTGGAGGAATCCGAAGTCGCGGCCGGCTACATCCTGACCTGCCAGGCCATCCCGGCCAGCGATGAGATCGAACTGGACTACGACACCGGTTGAGCAGGGGAACGCAGGCATGAACACCATCCAGTTCGGGATCGACGCGGGGATCGCCACCCTGAGGCTGAACCGGCCCGACAAGCTCAATTCCTTCAACACCGAAATGCACGCCGAGGCGCGCGAAGCGCTCGCGCAGCTTGCCGCTCCCGGCAGCGCGCGTGTGCTGGTGCTGACCGGTGCCGGGCGCGCCTTCTGCGCCGGCCAGGACCTGGCCGACCGCGCCGTCGCGCCCGGCGCCGCCGCGGTGGACCTGGGCGAGTCCATCGAGAAGAACTACCGGCCGCTGGTGCTCGCGCTGCGCAACCTGCCGATGCCGGTGATCGCCGCGGTGAACGGCGTGGCCGCCGGCGCCGGAGCCAACATCGCCCTGGCGGCCGATCTGGTGATCGCCGCGAAGTCGGCTGTCTTCGTGCAGGCCTTCTGCAAGCTCGGTCTCGTGCCCGACAGCGGCGGCACCTGGTTCCTGCCTCGCCTCGTGGGGCCCGCGCGCGCCTTCGGCCTCGCCTTGCTGGGTGACAAGCTGTCCGCGGCGAAGGCCGAGGAGTGGGGGCTGATCTGGCGCTGCGTGGAGGACGATCAGCTCGACACCCTCGTCGGCGACCTCGCCCGGCAGCTCGCCGCCGGACCCACGCTCGGGTTCACGCGCACCAAGCAGGCGCTGCAGCGGGCCTGGCGCACCAGCATCGACGAGCAGCTCGATCTCGAGCGTGATTTCCAGCGCGAGCTGGGCGCGAGCGCCGATTACCGCGAGGGCGTCGCCGCGTTCCTCGAGAAGCGTGCGCCGCGGTTCCAGGGCCGCTGAGGTGGAGGCGGCACAGAAGCTCGCCGAGGACGTCGCGCGCGCGATGTACTCGCGCGATGTGGCGGTGATCGCGCAGGGCATCGTCATCCTCGAGGTTCGTCCCGGCTTCGCGCGGGTGCGCATGCGCGTGCGCGCCGACATGCTCAATGGTCATGCCATCTGCCACGGCGGGCTGGTCTTCACCCTGGCCGACTCGGCCTTCGCCTATGCCTGCAACACCCATGGCCTGGTGACCGTGGCGGCCTCGGCCGGCATCGAGCTGCTGCTGCCCTCGCGCGAGGGTGATGAGCTCACCGCCGAGGCGGTGGAGGTCACGCGCAGCCGCCGCAACGGCATCTATGATGTCACGGTCCGCAATCAGCGCGATGAGTGCGTGGCGCTGTTCCGCGGACGATCGCACCAGTTGAACGAGCCGGTGATCAGGGAGAGCGAAGCCCGATGAGAGCCGTCGACAAGAGCCGCCATGAGCCGATCGAGCACGCCAGCATCGACGAGTTGCGCGCCCTGCAGCTCGGCCGGCTGAAGTGGTCCGTCCAGCATGCTTACGACAACGTCGCGCCGTTCCGCAACAAGTGCCTCGCCGCCCAGGTGCATCCGGGCGATCTCAGGAGCCTTGAGGACCTGGCGCGCTTCCCGTTCAGCACCAAGAACGACCTGCGCGATGCCTATCCGTTCGGCGCCTTCGCGGTGCCGCGCGAGCAGGTGGTGCGCATCCATGCCTCCAGCGGCACCACCGGCAAGCCCACGGTGGTGGGCTACACCCGCGAGGACATCGATACCTGGGCGAACCTGGTCGCGCGATCCATCCGTGCCGCCGGCGGCGGGCCGGGCGACATCGTGCACGTGGCCTATGGCTATGGATTGTTCACCGGCGGACTCGGCGCGCACTACGGCGCCGAGCGGCTCGGCTGCACCGTGGTGCCGATGTCGGGCGGCCAGACCGAGAAGCAGGTGGTGCTGATCCAGGACTTCAAGCCCACCATCATCATGGTGACGCCGTCCTACATGCTCAACATCGCCGAGGAATTCGCGCGCCAGGGCCTCGACCCTGCCAGCTGCTCGCTGCAGATCGGCATCTTCGGCGCCGAGCCCTGGACGGAAGGCATGCGCCGGGAGATCGAATCGCGCATGGGGCTCGACGCCACGGACATCTACGGCCTCTCCGAGGTGATGGGCCCGGGTGTTGCGCAGGAGTGCATCGAGCTGAAGGACGGTCCGGTGATCTGGGAGGACCATTTCTACCCCGAGATCGTCGATCCCGACACGGGTGTGACGGTGCCCGACGGGCAGCCGGGCGAGCTGGTGTTCACCACGCTCACCAAGCAGGCGCTGCCGATGATCCGCTACCGGACGCGCGACCTGACCACGCTCCTGCCTCCCACGGCGCGCAGCATGCGCCGCATGGCCAAGATCACCGGGCGGAGCGATGACATGCTGATCATCCGCGGCGTGAACGTGTTCCCCTCGCAGATCGAGGAACTGATCCTGCGCGAACCGCTCCTTTCGCCGCATTACCAGCTCGAGGTCACCCGCAGCGGCTATCTCGATGCGGTGTGCGTGCGGGTGGAGCTCAAGTCCGATGCAGGGCTCGGCGAGAGCGAGCGCGGCAAGCTCCTGCACAACTTCCTGCACCACGTGAAGTCCAATGTCGGCATCAGCGTCGAGGTGGTGCTGCACAATCCCAACGAGATCGAGCGCTCGGTCGGCAAGGCCCGGCGCGTGATCGACAAACGCAACAAGGCCTGAACATGAATCCTGTCTTCCTCTGCGATGCCGTTCGCACCCCCTTCGGCCGGTACGGCGGCGTGCTGGCGCCGGTCCGTGCCGATGACCTGGCCGCGATACCCATCCGGGCGCTGATGCAGCGCAACCCGTCGCTGGATCCGGCGCGCATCGAGGAGGTGTACTACGGCTGTGCCAACCAGGCGGGCGAGGACAACCGCAACCTGGCGCGCATGGCGGTGCTGCTCGCCGGGCTTCCGGACAGCGTGCCCGCGGCCACCGTGAACCGCTTGTGCGGATCCGGCATGGACGCCATCGCCCTGATGGCCCGTGCCATGAAGGCGGGCGAGGTGAGCGTGGGGGTCGCCGGCGGCGCCGAGCACATGACGCGCGCGCCGTTCGTCATGGGCAAGGCGGACGCGGCGTTCTCGCGCGGCGCGCGGCTCGAGGACACGACCCTGGGCTGGCGCTTCATCAACCCGGCCTTCAAGGCCCGCTTCGGCGTCGACAGCATGGCCGAGACGGCGGAGAACGTGGTGGCGCAGTACGGCATCGCGCGCGCCGACCAGGATGCCTTCGCGCTGCGCAGCCAGCAGCGCTGCGCGCGCGCGCAAGCAGCGGGCGCCTTCCAGCAGGAGATCGTCGCGGTGCCGGTGCCGCAGGGCAAGGGCGAGCCACGCCTGGTGGATCGCGACGAGCATCCGCGCGCAGATGTCACGCTCGAGGGGCTGGCGAAGCTCAAGGGCGTGGTGCGCCCGGAGGGGTCGGTCACGGCGGGAAATGCCTCGGGCATCAATGACGGCAGCGCCGCAGTGCTGATGGCCACCGAATCCGCCGCCCGCGCGCACGAGCTGACGCCGCGCGCACGTGTGGTCGCGGCGGCCACCGCCGGCGTCGCGCCGCGCGTCATGGGGCTGGGGCCCGTTCCCGCCACGCGCAAGGTGCTGGAGCTTGCGGGCCTCACGCTCGACCGGATGGACGTGATCGAGCTGAACGAGGCCTTCGCGGGACAGGCGCTGGGCGTGCTGCGCGAACTCGGCTTGCCGGACGATGCCGCGCACGTGAACCCCAATGGCGGGGCCATCGCGCTGGGACATCCGCTGGGCGCCAGCGGGGCGCGGCTGGTGGGCACCGCGATCTACGAGCTTCAGCGCCGCGGCGGCCGCCTCGCGCTGTGCACGATGTGCATCGGCGTGGGGCAGGGCATCGCGATGATCATCGAGAGAGTGTGATGCAACTGCAGAGCTACGTTCATGGCGCCTGGGTGTCCGGCCGGGGCGGCGCCGTGGCGCTGCGCGATGCCACCACCGGTGCGCAGATCGCCGAGAGTTCCTCGCAAGGCGTGGACTTCGCGCAAGTTCTGCAGCATGCGCGAGGACGTGGCGGCCCGGCGCTGCGCGAGATGACCTTCCACCAGCGTGCGGCGCTGATCAAGGCGCTGGCGAAGCGGCTTGAAGGTCACAAGGAGGAGTTCTACGCGCTGTCCACCGCCACCGGTGCCACGCGCAAGGATTCCTGGGTGGACATCGACGGCGGCTTCGGCACGCTGTTCGTGTACGCAAGCAAGGGCGCGCGCGAGCTGCCCAACCAGCACGTGTACATCGACGGGCCTGCCGAGGCCATCTCGAAGTCAGGCACCTTCACCGGCCAGCACATCTGCGTGCCGCTGGAAGGCGCCGCGGTGCACATCAACGCCTTCAACTTCCCGGTCTGGGGCATGCTGGAAAAGCTCGCGCCCGCGCTGCTCGCGGGCGTGCCGGCGATCGTGAAGCCGGCCACCTCGACTTCCTACCTCACGCATCTGGTGGTCCGGCGCATCATCGAGTCCGGCATTCTTCCAGAAGGCGCGGTGCAGCTCGTCTGCGGCAGTCTGGGCGACCTGTTCGACCATCTCACCTGCCAGGACGTGGTGTCCTTCACCGGTTCGGCAAGCACGGCCCAGGGCCTTCGCCGTCACCCGGTGGTGGTGTCGCGATCGGTGCGGTTCCTGGCCGAGACCGATTCGCTCAATTCGTCCATCCTCGGGCCCGACGTCACGCCGGACATGCCGGAGTTCGACCTGTTCGTGCGCGAGGTCGAGCGTGAGATGACCTCCAAGGCGGGGCAGAAGTGCACCGCCATCCGCAAGGCGCTGGTGCCGGCCGCGCGGGCAGGCGAGGTCGTCGAGGCGCTGCGCGCCCGGCTCGGACGCGTGGTGGTCGGCAATCCCGCGCTCGAACAGGTGCGCATGGGACCGCTGGCGAGCCTGTCGCAGCGGCAGGAGATCCTCGAGCGCCTGGCCTCGCTCCGTGCCGAGGCGGAACTCGTGGTGGGCGATCCGGCCGCCTTCCAGGTGGAGGGCGCGGATGGGACACAGGGTGCGTTCGTTCCACCGTTGCTGCTGCATTGCCGGGACCCGAAGGCGGCGCGTGCGGTGCACACGACGGAGGCCTTCGGGCCGGTGTGCACCGTGCTGCCTTACGCCAACCTGGAGGAGGCCATCCAGTTCGCGCGCCAAGGCGAGGGGAGCCTTGCGGGTTCGGCCTTCACCACCGATGACGAGGTGGCCGCGCGGCTGGCGATCGGCCTTGCGCCTCTCCATGGACGACTGGTGCTGATCAACCGGGATTGCGCCAAGGAATCCACCGGCCATGGCTCGCCGCTCCCGCACCTGGTGCATGGCGGACCAGGCCGCGCCGGCGGAGCCGAGGAACTGGGCGGCATTCGCGGCGTGATGCACTACCTGCAGCGCACGGCGCTGCAGGGCTCGCCGCAAACCCTGGCCCGCATCACCGGCCGCTGGATCAAGGGCGCAAGGCAACTCGACCCGGGCGTGCATCCCTTCCGCAAGCCCTTCCATGAATTGCGCATCGGCGACACGTTCACCTCCGGCTCGCGCAAGGTCACGCTCGATGACATCGAACGCTTCGCCGCGCTCACGGGTGATACGTTCTATGCGCACATGAACGAGGAGCTGGCGGCGAGGAATCCGTTCTTCGGCACCCGCGTGGCGCACGGCTACTTCCTCATCTCCGCCGCGGCAGGCCTGTTCGTCGATCCGGATTTCGGCCCGGTGCTGGCCAACTATGGCCTCGACAACCTGCGGTTCCTGAAGCCGGTGAAGGCGGGTGATCGCATCAGCGTGCGCCTGACGGCCAAGCACAAGACCCTGCGCGCGGACAAGGGCTACGGGGAGGTGGCCTGGGACACCGAGATCACCAACCAGGCCGGTGAGACGGTGGCCACCTACGATGTGCTGACCATGGTGAGCGAGTCCGCGAATCCGGTACCATCCGGCGGATGACCCCCAAGAAGAACGCGGCGCTTCTCCTCGCCGCCCTGTGGATCCTGTCGGGCACTGCGTCGGCGGCGCCCTTGAGGACGGCATCATCCCCGGCCGCGGCAGCCCCGGCGAGGCCCGCGGTCGCGGGTTTCAGCTTCGTCCGCTCGCTCGGCGGCATCGACGAATACCGTCTCGATGCCAACGGCCTGGGCGTGCTGCTCGCCCGCGATGCATCCGCGCCCGTGGTCACCTTCAACGTGACTTACCTCGTCGGCTCGCGCAACGAGGTCACCGGCACCACGGGATCCACGCACCTGCTCGAGCACCTGATGTTCAAGGGCAGCCCGCGCTTCAACGATGCCGGCGGCAACAGCCTGAAGCAGTACCTGGAGCGCGTCGGCGGCAACTACAACGCCACCACCTCGACCGACCGTACCCATTACTTCGCCACGGTGGGAAAGGATGCGCTGGAGGGATACATCCGGGTGGAGGCGGACCGGATGCGCAACCTCTGGCTGCGCGAGTCCGACCGGCAGTCGGAGATGACCGTGGTGCGCAATGAATTCGAGCGCGGCAAGAACGATCCCGACAACGTGCTGCTGGAGGAGGTCACGGCCGCGGCCTACCAGGCGCTGCCGTATCACCATCCCACCATCGGCTGGCGCAGCGACATCGAGCACGTGCCCATCGAGCGGCTGCGCGAGTTCTATGACGCGTTCTACTGGCCGAACAATGCCACGGTGACGGTGGCGGGCGATTTCGACCCGGCGCAGGTGCTGGGATGGGTGCGCGAATACTACGGCGGGTTCAGTGCCTCGCCCAAGCCCATCCCCCCGATGTACACCGAGGAGCCCGAGCAGACGGGGCCGCGCCGTGTCATGGTGAAGCGGCCGGGCGAGCTCGGCACCGTGGTGATCGCGCACAAGGTGCCGGTGGGCCGGGACCCGGACCAGGCGCCGCTGGCGGTGCTTGATGCCATCCTCAGTGATGGCAAGAGCGCGCGCCTCTATCGTGAACTCGTGGACAAGGGGCTGGCGCTGGCGGCAGGGTCCGGCGTGAACCTCTCGCACGATCTCTCCCTGCACATGATGTACGCGACCCTGGCGCCCGAGGCTCGCCAGGAAGATGTCGAGAAGGCGTTGTGGAGTTCACTGCGGATGATCCAGGAGAAGGGCGTCAACGCGGAGGAGCTGGCGCGGGTGAAGAACCAGGTTCAGGCCCAGCAGGCCTACAAACGCGATGGCACCGCGGGTGTGGTGAGCGAGATCAACGAGTTCATCTCCATCGGCGACTGGACGCTGTACGTGCGCTTCCCGCAGATGGTGCAGCAAGTGAACGCCGCCGATGTGCAGCGGGTGGCCCGCCAGTATTTCAGCGAGGACACGAGTACCACCGGCTGGTTCGTGCCCACCCGGACGGGAGCTGCGCCATGAAGCTCGCCTGGTTGGCCGCACTGCTGCTGGTCCCGGCGCTCGCGCCGGCGGGCATCGCCGATCATGTCTCGCGCAGCCGCGAAGGCGGCGTGGATCTCATCCTGTATCCCACCCAGATCCGCGATGTCATCACCATCGTCGGTTCGCTCCCCGCCGGCGATGCCTTCGCGGCGGAGGGACAGGCGGCCGTGCCGACGCTCACCGGCATGATGCTCGATCGCGGCGCCCGGCTCGGCGGATCCCGGGGCACTCTGCTCGACAAGTACGAGATCGCCCGGCGGCTGGAGAGCGTGGGCGCGAGCATCTCCTTCGATGTGGGCACGCAGACGCTGGACATCCGCGCGCGATGTCTCGCCCGGGACCTGCCGCGGGTGGTGGAACTGCTCGCCGCGCAGTTGCGGTATCCGGCCTTCGAGTCGGAGGAACTCGAGCGGGCGCGCCAGCAGTTCATCGGCTCCGTCCGCAGCTCCATCGACAACAGCAGCTACCGTGCGCGGGATGCCTTCAATCGTGCGCTGTTCCCTTCCGGTCATCCCAACCATCCGCAGGCCATCGAGACGCTGCTGGCCTCGGGGCGCGCCGCCAGCATCGACCAGCTTCGCCAATTCCATGCGCGCGCCTATGGGCCGCGCAGCTTCACGCTGGTGATGGTGGGCGCCGTCGACGTGCCGGCTGCCCGGCGTGCCGTGCGCAGCGCGTTCGGCGGGTGGGAAGGCGGGCTGTCACCCTTGCCCGGCACAGCCGCGGCACCCGCGGCGGGACCGCGCGATGAGCGCGTCGAGCTCGCGGCCAAGCCCAGCATCACCGTGCTGCTGGGCCAGCCCACCGGCCTGCGCTACCGCGATGCCGACAGTCTCGCGCTGCGCGTCGGGACCTCGATCCTGGGCCATGGCTTCACCGGCAGGCTGATGTCGAGCGTTCGCGACCGTGAAGGGCTGACCTACGGCATCGGCGCGGGCATCAGCGATGACACCTACAGCGATGGCGCCTTCGGCATCTCGGCCACCTTCGCGCCGCAGCTCCTGGCGCAGGGCATCGTCTCGACGCGGCGCGAACTGCACAAGTGGTGGGCCGAGGGTGTGACCGAGGCGGAGCTCTCGCAACGCAAGCAGAGCCTGGTCGGCAGCTTCCAGGTGGGACTGTCGAGCACCTCGGGGCTCGCGACGGCGCTGCTGAGCACCTCGCAGCGGGGGCTAGAGCTCACCTGGCTCGACCGGTATCCCGAGATGATCCGCGCACTGACCCTGCCGGCGGTGAATGCGGCCATCCACCGCTACCTGGACCCCGGCCACATGACGCTGGTGGAGGTGGGTACGCTGCCGGCGGCCGCTCCAGCCACGGCTTCTCCACCGGCCGCGCGATGATCCGCCGCGCCCGCCCATGGCTGCTGGGGGGCGCGGGAGTCCTGCTCGTCGCGTTGCTGTTGCACGCGGGCGCGCCGCAGCGGCGCGAGCTCTACATCTACAACTGGGCGGATTTCATCGGCACGGGCACCATCGCCCGGTTCGAGCGCGAGACGGGCATCAAGGTGGTGTACGACATCTACGACTCCGAGGACACCATGGAGGCGCGGCTGCTCGCGGGCGGGTCGGGATACGACATCGTGTCGGCATCGACGAACTACTTCAGCCGCGAGATCAAGGCCGGCGTGTATCAACCGCTCGACCGCGGCCGGCTGCCGGGCTGGCGAAACCTCGATCCGCGGGTGCTGAAGATCCTGGAGGACTACGACCCGGGCAACCGCCACGCGCTGCCGTACCTGCACTCGATGAACGGCTTTGCCTACAACGTCGACATGATCAAGGCGCGCATGCCGGATGCGCCCACCGACAGCCTCGACCTGATCTTCAAGCCCGAGGTGGTCGCGCGCTTCGCGGACTGCGGCGTGAGCTTCCTGGATTCGGCCGAGGACACGCTGCAGCTCGCGCTCGTCTACCTGCACCTGGATCCCAATACGACGCGGCGCGAGGATTATGTCGCCGCTCAGAATCTCCTGCTGACGGTGCGGCCCTACGTGCGGTCCTTCGATTCGGTGGAGTTCATGAATGCGCTGGCCAACCGCGAGCTGTGCATCGCGATGTCCTGGTCCAGCGACTACGCGCAGTCACTGGCGCGGGCAAAGGCCGCCGGCATCGCCGTGAACCTGGCTTTCACCGTTCCGCGGGAAGGAGCCAACCAGACCTTTTCGGGCCTGTTGATCCCGGCAGGCGCGCCGCACCGCGAGGAGGCCTATCGCTTCCTCGAATTCATGCTGCGGCCGGAGGTGATGGCGGAGATCACCAACGAGATCTACTACGGCAACGACAACCTCGCCGCACGCCCGCTCATCAAGCCTGCCATCCTGGCCGACCCCAGCCTCTACCCCACGCCGCAGATCGAGGCGCGGCTCTACAGGACCCGCGAGGTGAGCGCCGCCACCGAGCGGATCCGGACGCGGGTCTGGACCCGCGTGAAGACGGCGCGATAAGGAGCCCCATGCGCATCGTGAAGTTCAGACAGATGAAGGATGGCACCCGCGAGGACTACGCGCTGCTGTCCGAGTACGAGGACGCCTTCGCCGCGAAGCTCCCCGACACCGTGCTCGCGGCCGTCCGGGCGCTGGATCATTCACTGGATGGCTATCCCGTCACGCGGTTCACGCATTCGTTGCAGACCGCGACCCGCGCGCTGAACGATGGCGCCGACGATGACATGGTCGTCGCAGCGCTGGTGCACGACGTGGGCGACCTGCTAGCGCCGTACAACCACGCGGCGATCGCGGCCGACATGCTGCGGCCCTACGTCCGGGCCGAGGTGACCTGGGTGATCGAACAGCATGGCCTGTTCCAGTCCTATTACTATGCGCATCACTACGGGCGAAGCCGCGATGGCCGCGAGCGCTTCCGCGCGCATCCCTGGTTCGAGAGCTGCGCGCAGTTCTGTGAGCGCTGGGACCAGGCCTCCTTCGACCCGGATTTCCCGACCTTGCCGCTGAGTGCGTTCGAACCGGCGGTGCGCCGCGTGTTCACGCGGCCGGCGCACGATCACGCCTACATCCAGCCGGTCGCCCCAGCCTGAGGCACTTCAGCCCGAGGCGAGCTGCAGGTCGGCGAGGCGCTGCCGCTCCGAGCGGCGCATCATCACGCCGGCCAGGATCACGCAGGCGCCCACCAGCAGGATGATGATGCTCGCCAGGGCGTTCACGTCCGGCGACAGGCCGAGCTTCGCCTTCGAGAAGATCACCATCGGCAGGGTGCTGGCGCCGGGGCCCGCGACGAAGCTCGAGATCACCAGGTCATCGAGCGAGAGGGTGAAGGACAGCAGCCAGCTCGAGGCCAGCGCGGGGAAGATGATCGGCAGCGTCGTGTCGAGGAAGGCCCGCACCGGCCCCGACCCCAGGTCCATGGCCGCTTCCTCGAGGGAGCGGTCGGCGCTGGCCAGGCGCGACTGGATGGTGATGGTCGCGTAAGCCGTGCAGAAGGCCACGTGCGACAGCACGATGGTGGTGAAGCCGCGATGCGGCCAGCCGAACAGGTTCAGCATCGTGACGAACAGCAGGAGCTGGGTGATGCCGGTGATGATCTCCGGCATGACCAGCGGCGCGTTGACCATGCCCGTGAGCAGGAAGCGCCCGCGAAACTGGCGGAACCGCACCAGCGCCACGGCGGCGAGGGTGCCCAGCACCACCGCGATGGTGGACGCGGCGAAGGCCACCCGGAGCGAGAGCCACGCGGCGTCGAGCATCTGGTCGTTGTGCAGCAGCCGCGCGTACCAGTCGATGGTGAACCCGCCCCACACGCTGACCAGCGCCGAGGAGTTGAACGAGTAGACGATCAGCACGATCATCGGGACGTACAGGATGGCGATGCCGATGCACAGCATGGTCACGAGGAAGGCGGAAGGTCCTTCGCGCACCGGCTACTCCAGTTCCTTGACCTTGTAATGCTGGTAGAGCGCGATCGGGCCCACCAGCAGCACGAGGAACACGATGGCCACCGCCGAGGCCACGGGCCAGTCACGATTGCCGAAGAACTCGTCCCACAGCACCCGCCCGATCATCAGGTTGTCGGGCCCGCCCAGGAGCGTGGGAATGACGAACTCGCCCACCGCCGGAATGAACACCAGCATGGAGCCGGCGATGATGCCGGGCATCGCCAGCGGCAGCGTCACGTCCACGAAGGCTCGCCAGGGCCGGCTGCCCAGGTCCGCGGCCGCCTCGAGCAGCGAGTGGTCGAGTTTCTCCAGGGTCGCGAACAGCGGCAGCACCATGAAGGGCAGGTAGGAGTAGATGATGCCGAGGTAGACGGCCAGGCTCGTGTGCATGATCTGCAGCGGCTGATGGATGAAGCCCATCCACAGCAGCACCGAGTTGATCAGGCCATTTTCGCGGATGATGCCCTCCAGCGCATAGACGCGCAGCAGGAACGAGGTCCAGAACGGCAGGATGATCACCAGCAGCAGCAGGTTCTGCGTGCTCTTGCGCGTGCGCGAGATGGCGTAGGCCATCGGGAATCCGAGCAGCAGGCAGACCAGCGTCGAGAAGAAGGCCGTCTTGAGGGAATATAGGTACGCGATGGCGTAGACTTCATCGGTGAACAGGTAGCGGTAGTTGTCCAGGTGCAGCGAGACATCGAGCCGCGGGCCCGGGCTCACCGAGACGATGCTGGTGTAGGGTGGAACGTGGATGGCCGTCTGGGCGAAGCTGATCATCAGCGCGAACCCGAACGGGATCAGGAAGAACACGAGCAGGAACATGAACGGCGGGAAGATGATCAGCCAGCGGCCGTGGCGCTGCATCCAGGCGGAGCCTTCCGGGGACGTGATGCCGTGCGCTGCGTTCACCGGCGGCATTGTCGCCAAGGGCCTGCGCACTTGGCAATGAGCAAGTCCACCCGCCGCAGGGCCGGCGCCCGCGGCGGGGCCGCAGGCTCCCCGGCGGACCGGGGAAGCTCCCGGCAGCAGCAGCGCCAGCGGCTCATCGATGCCTGCATCTCGGCCCTGCACGTGCACGGGCCCTCGAACACCACGGTGGAGCGGGTGACCGCCATCGCGCGCATGTCGCCGGGCATCGTGCGCTTCTACTTCGAGTCCAAGGCGGCGATGCTGCTGGCTTCGCTCCGGTTCCTGGCCGAGGAATTCGAGCAACAGCTCCTCGTGCCGGTGTCGCAGCTCAAGGCCGACCCGGTCGCGGCGCTGACCCTGCTGGTGGACCTGTACCTGGATCCGCGGATCGCCAGCCCCCGCAAGGTGTCGGTCTGGTACTCGTTCTGGGGAGAGGCCAGCTCGCGCGCCGAATACTTCGAGCTCTGCGGCCAGAAGGACGCCAATTTCACGGCATTGACGCGCGATCTCATCGGCCGGCTGATCCGCAGGCTCGGCGCCACGCATCTGGATCCCGACGGCATCGCGCTGGGACTGATCGGGGTGCTGGAAGTGCTGTGGCAGGACATCGCCTTCCAGGAAGAGGAGGCGATCGATCGTCCCGCGGTCAAGCGCCGTGCCATGGCGTACCTGAAGTCGGTGTTTCCCGGCCAGTTCGGTTCGGCCACCGCGCGCCCGGTGACCCCAAAGGCGGGCACCGCCGGGCGGCTGCCTGTCGGCCGCTGGTGGCTGGCGGGACATGTGGCCCAGCTCGGCACCGAAGGTGAGGCGGACCTGCGCGTGGAAGGGCGCACGGTGCGGTTGCGGCGGCAGGGCAGCGCCTGGTCGGCGCGCTGGCTCGAGTCCGCCGGCTCCGGCGAACTGGACGTCTGCGAGCGCGATGGCTTCGTGTTTCTGCGCGAAGCATCCGCTGCGGTAGACTAGCGGCCCTGGCCGAGGGCGCCGAGCCGGGGTCGCCCAGCCGGGGTACCTGGCCACCCTCGATCCGGTTCCACGTCCTTTCGGAGATTGCCATGAGCCTCGCCGACCTCACCCACGCCGACTGGCGCACGCGCGCCGCAAAACTGGCCTTCGAAACGCGCCACTTCATCGATGGAGAATTCGTGGACTCCGCGAAGGGCGGCCGGTTCAAGGTGGTCAACCCCGCCACCGCGCAGGTGCTGTGCGAGGTCAGCGCCGGCGATGCCACGGACATCGACCGGGCCGTGGCCAGCGCCCGCCGCTGCTTCTATTCGCGACGCTGGAGCCGGATGGCACCCCGCGACCGCATGGCCGTGCTCACGCGCATGGCAGCGCTCATCGAGCAGAACGCCGAAGGCTTCGCCCTGCTGGACACCCTGTGCATGGGCAAGCCGGTGCGCGACATGCTCAACATCGACGTGCCCTCGGCCGTGCAGAATTTCGCCTATTTCGGCGAAGCCCTGGACAAGATCGACGGGGCGGTCACCGCGACCGCCGCCGATGCCTTCCACTACATCCTGCGCGAGCCGCTGGGCGTCGTGGGCTGCATCGTCCCGTGGAACTACCCGCTGCTGATGGCGGCGTGGAAGGTGGCGCCGGCGCTGGCGGCCGGCAACAGCGTGGTGCTGAAGCCCGCCGAGCAGTCGCCGCTGTCGGCGCTGCTGCTCGCGCGGCTGTTCATCGAGGCGGGCGGTCCGCCGGGCGCCTTCAATGTCGTCAACGGGCTCGGTGAACAGGCCGGCGCCCCACTGGCCCTGCACAAGGACGTGATGAAGATCGCCTTCACCGGATCCACCGAGATCGGCAAGCAGATGCTGGTGTACGCGGGGCAGTCCAACATGAAGCGCGTCGCCCTGGAATGCGGCGGGAAGTCCCCGCAGATCTTCCTCGGCGACCTGCCCGACATCGACCAGGCGGTGACTTATGCCATCAACGGCATCTACGGCAACATGGGCGAGGTATGCAACGCCGGTTCACGCCTGCTGATCGACAAGCCCATCGCCCGGGAATTCGTGGCCCGCTTCATCGAGCGCGGCCGCACGGCCTACCAGCCCGGGGATCCGCTGGATCCCGCCACGAACCTCGGGCCCCTGGTGACCGAGTCCCACCGCAAGCGGGTCATGGGCTACGTCCAGCGCGGCAAGACTGAAGGTGCGCGCCTGGAGTTCGGCGGCGCCACGCTGACTCGCCCGGCGCCTTCGTTCAACCCACGTTCTTTTCCGGCGTGAAAAACGGCATGACCATCGCGCAGGAAGAGATCTTCGGCCCCGTCGCCGCCGCCATCGAAGTGGACGGCATCGAGGAAGCCGTGGCCATCGCCAACGACTCGATCTACGGCCTCGCCGCGTCCGTCTGGACCCGCGACCTGACGCGTGCCCACAAGGCCGTGCGCGACCTCGAAGCCGGGGTCATCTGGGTCAACTGCTTCGATCACGGGGACATGACCCAGCCGTTCGGGGGGTACAAGCAGTCGGGGCAGGGGCGGGACAAGTGTCTCGAGAGTCTGCTGTCTTACATGCAGACCAAGTCGGCGTGGATTCACCTGGGCTGAGATCACTCGCTCTGGTCTTCCTTCAGTTGCGTCATTCGGAGCGTTGAGGCGGCTGGCGGATGGGAGTGTCCTTCCGGCCGCGGTCGCGCGGGAAGGCACCCGATTCGATCCGGTGGGCCGCTATCGCACATTAGCTCAGTGGAGTTCGGGCGTCTGTGATCAGCGCGGCCCTGCGGATCGAATCGGCCGCGCTCTACGCGACCGGAAGGACACTCCCATCCGCCAGCCGCCTCAACGCTTCGGGCGTCGCGGTGCAGAAGAGCAGGCAAGCGGGCTCTGCTCATTGGAGAGGACCCACGCCACAATTGGGGCACTCCACTCGCACTTGGGTGCCTCCACTCGAAAGGGGTGCCACGACCAACAGGGCATTCACCGCCGCAGCGCGATCTCGCAGCGTGCGCATGCCCAGTCCGGATCGGATCCTCGAGGCAGCCGGAATGCCCCGACCATTGTCCTGTACGAGCAAGGTGATCAAATCAGCGCCCGTGCGGCAGATCACGCGGATTTGATCGCCCCCCGAATGTCGTATGGCGTTGTTCAGTGCTTCCTGCACGATGCGATACAAGTGCGCATGCGTCGTGGAAGAAATCCGCATCTCCTGCCGTCGTTCGTCCTCGAATGCGATTTGCACTTGTGGGTGTTGCAGTTGCACCTCACGCACCAGATGTTGTAACGCGCCGCTGAGGCCTCCCTCGTGCGTCGGCATCAGCCCTGAGGCGATTTCCCGGCACGAGCGCACGGCCCCGGAGGCAAAGTGAGCGATTTGCTTCAGCTCTGTGGCCACCGACCGGGAACGCAGCGCCGGGCGCTCCGACAGGCCTTTGAGCATCAGCGACAGGCCGGTCAAGGTCTGCCCCAGGCCATCGTGAAGTTCCTGGCCGAGCCGGTTCCGTTCACGTTCGGCGACATCATCCAGCGCTGCCGTCAATCGTATGCGCTCGGTAAGGTCGACCCCGAACCCCCATTCCCAGCGACCGGTCTTCGTCGGGATATTGGTCCAGGCAATCGATCGGGCTTGCCCGTCTTTCGCTGTCAGACACCACACCTGGGCATAACCTCGATCCTGGCAGTTGGCCATCAGGTCCGCCCGGTAGACGGGGTCTGGATACAAGGTCTCCAGTGCCCGGGGGTTGTTCACCATCTCCTTCGCGCTGTAGCCGGTGACGCGCTCACATTCGCGATTCCAGAAGCCAATGAGCCCGCGCCTGTCGAATGCGTCCAACAGGACCGGCATCTCGCGCAGGAAATCCACCATTCGAATATCGGCGATGGGATCTTCAGGCAAGGATGGTGGCGCCGCCTTCCCGGCACCCACGGGTCGACGGCGCATCGGCCGGTTCAAGCCAATACCTCCCTCTGACCGGCGGACTCCCGGGGTCTTTCGCGCCTCTGCTCCGTGATCCTCAATACGGCGGTAATGAGATCGAGTTTTGCGTGGTTCAGTCCTACCTGCATGTTCACGAATCGGAGGACATCAGGTGCGTCTATTGGATGGCGTTCGAACGGAGTATGCGCCACTGCGAGCAATAATTCGCGGACTCGGCTGGACGCGCCCGACCGATCTCCAACCTGACCCGAACTCTCTTCCGCGTCCCTGCTGACGCCAGAAGCGCTGAAGGGGCTGGAGGAGGAAGCTGCTCTCCGGCCGCGTAGAGCGAGGCCGATTCGACCCGCAGGGCCGCACGGATCGGATACGCAAGCATCCAGGTAACTTAATGTGCGATAGCGGCCCACCGGGTCGAATCGGTTGCCTTCCCGAGCGACCGCGGCCGGAGAGCAGCTTCCTCCTCCAGCCCCTTCAACGCTCCGATGACGTGAACAGGAAAGAAAGACGGAAGCGAACTTCAGAGTCAGGAGAACCGCGCCGGCGCAACTGGAAGCCTGACCTCCGGAATCCTCTCCCGAAGCAGATCGTGGAACTCCAGCATCCAGCACTCCAGCGTCGACAGCGGCCCCGGCTGGTAGCTGCTCGAGGCCAGCCCGCGCTGGACGCGATTGCAGAGCTCGCGGTCCTCGCTGTTGACCTGGCGATTGATGCGGGCGCCGAGCCAGCGCAGCAGCTTCATCTCGCGGCGATCATCCGGCAGGCCGTAGATGCCGCCGCGGATGGCGGCGCGGCCCGGGCCCAGGGGGAGGATCTGGAAGAAGTCCATCTGCTCGGGGAAGATGTCGATGCCGAGGTTGGGCAGCACGCTGTAGAAGCGCCAGCAGCCTCGCAGCTTGTCGGGCAGTTGCGTGACCGTGTCGCGCACCATCTTCTGGTACAGCCGCTCGGACCAGCGCGAGGAGGGGGTTTCCTTCAGCCAGCTGGTTCCCCGGGCGATGCCGGGCACCGAGGCCTGGTCCTCGAAATCCGGCGTGAACATGCGATACAGCCCGGGGTGGCCGATGGGCACGTGGTAGGACTCGAGGTAGTTGTCCATCGCGATCTTCCAGTCCGCATCCCACACCTCGTGGTAGAACGGGGCGATCGGCACCATGCGTTCGAACTGGTAGGGCGCAAGCTCCTGCGCAAGTCCGGCCCACATCGAGGCGACGGGGGCGGGGTTGCCGCTCAGGCAGACCCACACGAATCCGAGGGCGACCTCGACCTTCACGGGCACGAGCCCGTGGGTCGCGCGGTCCAGGTTCGGGAAGCTGTCCTTGACCGGCATGCCCAGCAGGGTTCCGTCGTGCCGGTACGACCAGCCGTGATACGGGCAGGTGATGGCGCCGGGGCAGTTGCCGCGGCCATCGAGCATCTTCGCGCCGCGGTGGCGGCACACGTTGTGGAAGGCGCGCACCCCGCCGTCACGATCGCGCACGGCGAACACGCTCTCGTTGCCGAGTTCGAAGGTGACATAGTCGCCCGGCTTCGGGATGTCGCTGACGTGGCAGATGATCTGCCAGCTCGAGGCGAGCACGCGCTGCATCTCCAGCCGGGTCATGTCGGCATTGCTGTAGACCCATGCGGGCAGGGCACGGGGTTGTGCAGGCACGGGGCTGCCGGTGGCGGTGAGCTGCAGGCTCATGGATTGCTCCGGGTTCAAGGGCTTATATGATAATGCAATCTAGCTGGAAACCGGCGTTCGTGGCAAGTTCCGGTGCCGACGGAATTGCGAGAAAAACAGCCAAGACATGCAAATCGTTGATATTATATGGCCATACAAATCGATCGCACTGCCGCACCGGAGGCCCCATGTCCCGAACCCTCACGAAGAGCCACGAGCATTTCAAGCGTGCCGTCCAGAAGCTTCCCCTCGGAGTGGCCTCGAACTTCCGCTACTGGGGCGAGGATCGCACCATCTACGTCAAGAATGGCCGCGGCGCGCGCGTGACCGATCTCGATGACAACGTCTACGTCGACTATCGCCTGGGCTATGGTCCGGCGATCCTGGGTTACGCGGACCCGCGCGTGGATGCGGCCGCGATCGAGGGCATGAAGGTGGGCGGGGTGTTCGCGCTGTCCACGGAACGCGAGCTCACGGTGGCCGAGAGGATCTCGCGCATGGTGCCGGCGGCGGAACTGGTGCGTTACTCCAACTCCGGCACCGAGGCCGTGATGGCGGGCCTGCGGCTGGCGCGCGCGTACACCGGCCGCGACGATTACGTCATCCTCGAAGGCAGCTACCATGGCCTGTTCGATGCGGCGATGTGGTTCACGCCCATGGAGCAGTGGAGCCGGGTGGGCGATCCGGAGGTCAAGCCCTACAGCGAGGGCGTGCCGCTGGCGACGCGCAGCTTCGCCCACTTCGTGCAGGCGAATGATGCCAACCAGCTCGAGGACGTCTTCAAGCGCCGGGGCGACCGGCTGGCCTGCATGCTCATCGAGCCCATCATGGGCAACTGCCTGGGGATCTCGGCCGAACCGGAATACCTCAAGGTGGCCCGCGAGCTCTGCGACAAGCACGGCGTGCTGCTGTTCATCGACGAGGTGAAGACCGGCTTCCGCGTGGCCCGGGGTGGCGTGCAGGAGCTGTACGGCGTGCACGCCGACCTCTGCACCTTCGCCAAGGCGGTGGCGAACGGCTATCCGATTTCCATCCTCGCGGGCCGCGAGCGCATCATGCGCAAGCTGGGCAAGGGCGTGGCGCATGGCGGCACCTACACCGCGCATGCCGTCTCGCTCGCCGCCGCGGAGAAGACGCTGGAAATCCTCGAGACCACCGACGCGCTCGAACGCATCGCCGACTACGGCACCCGCCTGCGTGCCGGCATGCGCGCGGTGCTCAACGTGCGTGGCATCCCGCACAGCTTCGTCGGGCACCCTTCGATGAGCGGGCTGTACTTCGCGGCCGATCCGCCGCGCAACTACCGTGCCTGGAAGGGCAGCGACTATTCGTTCTACGATGCCATGGCACGCGTGCTGCACGATGAGAAGATCCTCTGCGAGCCGGACTCTCGCGAGCCGTGGTTCGTGAGCGCAGCGCACGATGAGGCCTGCATGAAGGACACGCTGGTGGCCTTCGAGAAGGCGGTGGACCAGACCCTCGCGGCCGGCGCGGTTCGCGGCAAAGAGACCGCTTGAGCGGCACCGACGTCATCATCGTCGGCGCCGGCCACAACGGCCTGGTCACCGCGTGCTACCTCGCGCGGGCGGGGCGGAAGGTGCTGGTGCTCGAGCGCAATGGCTACGTCGGCGGCGCCGCGGTGAGCCGGCAGATCTACCCGGACTTCACCTACTCGAACTGCTCCTACGTGTGCAGCCTGCTGCGGCCGGAGATCATCCGCTACCTCGAGTTGCCGAAGTATGGCCTGCAGATCATCCCCTACGAAGGGGGATGCACGATGATGCACGATGGCGGGCACCTGGCCGTGTACGACAACCACGATGCCTTCCGGCGGGAGATCGCGCGGCACTCGAAGCGGGACGCGGAGGCCTACGGGCGCTATTCGCGCGATGTGATGCGCCAGTGCAAGTTCATCAAGCCGCTGCTGATGCGCGAGCCGCCCGACCCGACCTCGTTCCGGCCCCGCGACATCCAGGAACTGCTGTTCCTCGGCAGGCGTTTCCAGGCCATGGGCGAGAAGCGCATGTACGATACGCTGCGCTTCTGGACCATGAGCGCATCGGACTTCCTCGACGAATACTTCGAGAGCGAGATCGTCAAGGCGCATTTTTCCGGCACCTCCATCATCGGCACCGCGCTCGGGCCGCGATCGCCCGGCTCGGCGTACGTGCTGCTGCATCATTACATGGGGGACATCGACGACACGGTGGGCGCATGGGGCTTCGCGCGCGGGGGGATGGGGTCCATCACCCAGGCGCTGGCCGCATCGCTCGAGGACAGCGGCGGCTCGATCCGCGTGTCCGCGCCCGTGGAGCGCGTCCTGGTGCGCAACGAGCGCGCCGTCGGCGTGCGGCTCACCGACGGGGAGGAACTGTTCGCGCGCACAGTCGTGTCCAACATGGACGTCAAGCGCACCTTCCTCACCTGCATGGACGAATCCGACCTGCCTGGGGAGTTCGTGCGCCAGGTTCGGAACTTCAAGATCCGCGGTTCCTCCGGCAAGCTCAACATCGCGCTCGATGGCCTGCCCACCTTTCCGGCGATACCGAAGGGCTCGCCCTGCATCCGCGGTGATCTGCACCTGACGGACACCATCGACATGGTGGAGCGTGCCTACGATGACTGGAAGGCCGGCCGCTGGTCGCGCGCGCCGTACGTCGACATGCTCATCCCCACGCAGATCGACCCGACCATGACCCCGCACGGCAAGCACTACATGTCGGTGTTCGTGCAGTACTGCCCGTACAAGCTCGCGGAAGGGGAATGGACACCCGAGCGGCGCAAGGCCTTCGGCGACACGGTCATCGACGCCATCGCGCAGCAAAGCCCGGACTTCAGGCAGCTCATCCTGCATGCCGAGGTGCGCACGCCCTGGGACATCGAGAACGAAGTGGGCCTCACCGAGGGCAACATCTTCCAGGGCGAGCTGACCCTGGACCAGCTCCTGTTCAACCGGCCGGTACCGGGCTATGCCCAGTACCGAAGTCCGGTCCGGGGACTGTACCTGTGCGGCTCCAGCACCCACCCGGGCGGCGGAGTGATGGGCGCGCCGGGCGCGAATGCGGCGCGGGCCATCCTGCGCGACGTCGGCGCGGGCAGGGCCTGACCATGACGGCGTCCTGGGACTGCATCATCGTCGGCGGCGGGCACAATGGGCTCGTCTGTGCGGCTTACCTCGCGCGCGCGGGCCGCTCGGTGCTCGTCCTCGAGGCCCGTTCCACGGTGGGCGGGGCGGCGGTGACGCGCGAGTTCGCCCCGGGCTTCAAGGTGTCGGCCGGGGCGCATCACCTGGGCCAGTTTCCCCGCGAGATCATCACCGCGCTGCAGCTCGAACGCCATGGACTCAAGTTTGCCGGTCGCGCGTTGCCCACCGTCGCCCTGGCCGGTGGCGGCTCGCCGCTGAGCCTGGACGAGCCCGGCCTTCGGGCGGCGGGGAATCCCGACGCGCAGGCGCTGCCGGCTTTCCTTGCGCAGATGCACCGATTCGCCGCCGTGTTGTACGGAGTGCTCGATGCACCCCCGCCGCGCCTGGGCACGGGAGCCTTGAAGGACACCCTGTCGCTGCTGCGGCTGGGGTGGCGGCTGCGCCGCCTGGGACGGCGCGACATGCGCGAGCTG
Source organism: Steroidobacteraceae bacterium (assembly GCA_046347195.1). Taxonomy (GTDB): domain Bacteria; phylum Pseudomonadota; class Gammaproteobacteria; order Steroidobacterales; family Steroidobacteraceae; genus TMP-86. The sequence continues at coordinate 29,374 of JAXMGQ010000027.1, read as the reverse complement.
CTGCGCATCGGCGGCATGAATGCCTACGATCTGCTGCAGGAACATTTCCGCAGCGATGCCGTGCAGGGCGCGTTCGCACTGGACTCGACGCTCGGCAGCAACGCGGGACCGCGAACGCCCGGCACGGTGCTCACGCTGCTGTACCGCCTGGCCTGCGAGGGAGCCGCCGGCCGCGATTCGCGGCTGGTGCTGGGGGGGCTGGGTGGCCTTGCCGATGCGCTCGCTAACGCCGCGCGTGCGGCGGGCGCCACCGTCCGTGTCGATTCGCCGGTGGCCGGGATCCTGGTGGAGCAGGATCGGGCGGTGGGCGTGCGGCTCGCCGATGGCGAGGAGCTGCGGGCGCGAACCATCATCTCCAACGCCGATCCCAAGACCACCTCCCTCGACCTGCTGGGCGCGCGCCACCTGGACACGGGTTTCGTGCGGTCCATCCGTCACCTGCGCAACCGCGGGCTGGCGGCCAAGCTGCACCTCGCGCTCGATGCCGAACCGGTTTTCGCGGGCCTCGCCCGAGACCTGTTGGGTGCCCGGCTGCTCGTGGCGCCCTCGATGGATGCCGTCGAGCTGGCCTACAACCATTCCAAGTATGGTGAGTTCTCGGAAGCTCCGGTGCTCGAGATCAGCGTGCCCAGTGCCGCCGACCCCGGCCTCGCACCGGCGGGCCGGCATGTCCTGTCCGCCGTGGTGCAGTACGCACCTCATGGGCTGCGCGGGGGATGGACGGCCGGTGCACGGCAGGTCTTCACGGACCGCATCATCGCGACCCTGGAGCGGGTGGCGCCGGGCATCCGCGGCCTGGTGCGCTCGGCGCAACTGCTCGTGCCCGAGGACATCGAGCGGGAGTTCGGCATCCGCGGCGGACACTGGCATCACGCCGAGTTCGCCTTCGACCAGTTCTTCATGGTGAGGCCCGTGCCGGGCGCCGCCCAGTACGCCACGCCCCTGGCCGGACTGCGCCTGTGCGGGGCCGGCTCGCATCCGGGCGGCGGGGTCACGGGACTGCCGGGCCGCAATGCCGCGCGGCGACTGCTCGAGGAAGGAGCCGGCCGATGACCGACGACCCGTCCCGGCTGACCCACTTCAGCAAGCCGCTGCTCACCACGCCCTTCCACGACCGGGCGCGTGAGCTGTCGCAGGTCGACCGCTTCGTGGCCTGGGCGGGCTACAGCACCGTGGATGTCTTCAGCACCGTGGAGCAGGAATACTTCGCGGCGCGCAATGCCACCACGCTGTTCGACCTGACGCCGATGGTCAAGTACCGCATCAGCGGTCCGGAAGCGGAGGATTTCCTCAACCACCTCGTGACCCGCAGCGTGCGCAAGCTCCAGCCGGGCCGGGTCATGTACTGCGTGTGGTGCAACGACGAAGGCCACATCATCGACGATGGCACGATCTTCCGCCTGGGCGCCTGCGAGTTCCGCCTGTGCACGGCGGAACGCCAGATCGACTGGCTGCTGGATTCCGCCTTCGGCTTCGACGTGCAGGTGGAGGAGGTGACCGAACGCATCGCCGCGCTGGCCGTGCAGGGCCCGGCTTCCTGCGCATTGCTGAGGAGCGCAGGCGTCGCCGGCGTCGAGCGGCTCAAGCCCTTCGATTGCGCGCAGTTCACCCTCGGATCCCTGCCGCTGCTCGTGTCGCGCACGGGTTTCACCGGCGATCTCGGCTACGAGGTGTGGATGGAGCCTGAGGATGCCCTGGCGGTGTGGGACGTCCTGGTAGAGCATGGCCGCACGAGGGGACTGCGTCCCATGGGCTCGCTCGCGCTCAACATGCTGCGCCTGGAGGCAGGCTTCCTGAGCCCGAATTTGGACTTCGTCTCCGCCGAGCACACGCTGCGCATGGGGCGCGACCGCTCGCCGCTGGAACTGGGCCTCGACTGGCTCGTGGATTTCGACAAGGGCCACTTCACGGGACGGCGGGCGCTGCTCGAGGAACAGCGGCACGGCATCCGGCGGCTGCTCGTCGGTCTCGACGTCGAGGGCAACAAGCCCGCATCGAACGCGCTGCTGTACCGCGACGAGGACGGGCGGCACGAAGTCGGCAGCGTGACTTCCGCCATGTGGTCGCCGACTTGCAAGCGAAACATCGCACTTGCTATGGTCGAGGCACCGCATTTTCGCAAGGGAAGCCAGCTTTGGGCGGACATCTACCTCAATCGCGAACTGGTCTGGGAGCGGCGCATGGCGCGCGCCACCATCGTCGAGAAGCCCTTCTTCGCGCCGCCGCGCCGCCGCGCCACCCCGCCGGCCGACTTCTGATCCGCGGGTGATCGCCTCGCAGCTCAAGGCCAATCCCGACCGGCCCTGGCTGGATCCGGCGGTGCAGCCGCAGATCGTCATCGAGGGCGTCAGCAAGACCTTCGGTGCCTTCACCGCGGTCGACAATGTCAGCCTCAAGATCTACAAGGGCGAGATGTTCGCGCTGGTGGGCGCCTCCGGCTGCGGCAAGACCACGCTGCTGCGCATGCTGGCCGGATTCGCGCGGCCGAGCACCGGTCGCATCCTCATCGACGGGGTCGACATGACGGATGCGCCGCCCTACGAGCGTCCGGTCAACATGATGTTCCAGTCCTACGCGCTGTTCCCGCACATGAGCGTGGAGCAGAACGTGGGCTATGGCATCCGGCGCTCGGGCCTGTCCGCGCAGGCACAGCGTTCGCAGATCGCCGAGGCGCTCGAGATGGTGCAGTTGGCGGACATGGGCGGGCGCAAGCCGCACCAGCTCTCCGGCGGCCAGCGGCAACGCGTCGCGCTCGCGCGGGCGCTGATCCGCCGCCCGAAGGTGCTGCTGCTGGACGAACCCTTGAGCGCGCTCGACAAGAAGCTGCGCGAGCAGACGCAGTTCGAGCTGATGAACATCCAGTACAAGGTGGGCATCACCTTCGTCTTCGTCACCCACGACCAGGACGAGGCGATGGCGCTGTCGACACGCATCGCGGTGATGAACCGCGGCCAGACCCTGCAGGTCGACACGCCCTCGCGCATCTACGAGTTCCCGCAGAGCCGCTTCGTGGCCGATTTCATCGGCACCACCAACCTGTTCGAGGGCAGGGTGTGCGCCTGCGAGACCGGCCTCATCAGCGTGGAATGCGCCGAGACCGGGGGATTGCTGCACGTCGATGACATGGGCCGCTTCACGGTGGGGCAGCGGGTGTGGGTGGCGCTGCGTCCGGAGAAGATCAGGCTCGGGAAACAGCCACCGCCGGATTCGCGGCTCAATCGCCTGAAGGGCACGGTCTGGGAGCTGGGCTACCTCGGCAACCGCTCCACCTACCGCATCAAGACGGAACCGGGCAAGATCGTCACCGTCTTCACGCAGAACGAACGGCGCGAGCCGGAGCTGTCGATCGACTGGAGCGACGAGGTCTGGCTGAGCTGGAGCCCGAACGGCGCGGTGCTGCTGCAATCCTGACGGCGCGCCGCGTCCGATGAACCTGAAGGGGGGAGTGGAATGAACCGCATCGTCGAAGGGCCGCTGCGCGGCCTGCTGCTGGCCTGCCTGTGCTGGCTGCCGGCAGGTCTTGCGGGTGCCGCCCACAAGACCGAGAACGTGGTGCTGATCGTCAGCGACGGACTGCGCTGGCAGGAGATGTTCAGTGGCGTGGATCCCGGCCTGCTCGGCGAGCACGGCGGCAACTGGATGCACGAGCAGGAGATGCGCAAGCGCTACTGGTCGGAGGATCCCCAGGAGCGGCGCCACCGGTTGTTCCCCTTCGTCTGGGACAGCTTCGCGAAGCACGGCCAGATCTTCGGCAACCAGCTGCGCGGCAGCGTGGCGAAGGTGAGCAACGGCAAGGCGTTCTCCTACCCCGGCTACAACGAGATGACCACGGGGTTTCCCAACGATGCCATCGACAGCAACGAGTACGGCCCCAATCCCAACAAGACCGTGTTCGAATGGCTGAACGAGAGCCCCGGGTTCAAGGGGCGGGTCGCGGTGTTCGGCACCTGGGACGCCTACCATCGCATCTTCAACATCGGCCGCAGCCACCTGCCCATCCAGGCCGGCTGGGACCTGCCGCGCGCGACGGGCGTGCGCCCCTACGATGACCTGTTGCGGCGCCTGTTCCAGACCACCACCCATTTCGACGAGGAGGATCTTCCCAACTCGCTGCTGCAGCCCCCGCTGCTGGACTACGTCCGGCGCAACCACCCGCGGGTGCTGTTCGTGGGATATGGCGAGACCGACAACTGGGCGCACCAGGGCCGCTACGATGCGGTGCTCGACGCCGCGAAGCGCACCGACGGCTTCGTCCGGGAGCTGTGGCAGACCATGATCCCTGCCACCCAGTACCGTGACAAGACCACCTTCATCTTCACCTGCGATCACGGTCGCGGCGCTGCCGACCAGTGGCGCGAGCACGGTGTGGAGGAGAGGGTCCGGAAACATCTGGATCGCCGTGATGGGCCCCGACACGAAGGCGCTGGAGCGAGCAGCGGCCACGGCGCCGTGACCCAGGCGCAGATCGCCGCCACCATCGCGGCACTCCTCGAGCGGGACTTTCCGAAGGCGTGCCGCGAATACCCCCATCACCGACGTGCTGTCGCCGGCCCGCTGAGCCCGGCGCGCCGCGCGCCGAGCGCCGGCGGTACGGCCTCGCTGCGCGCCCGCCGTGCCCGCTGCGGTGCGTCGCGCCGCTTTTTATATTATCATCGTGACATTACAAACTTGGGGCCGGGCCCCGGGACGACATCGCCATGCGCAGCGTCAGGACGCTAGGGTTGCTGGGGACGGGGGTCATCGGCGGAGGCTGGGCGGCGCGTGCGCTGCACTTCGGCGTCGATGTCATCGCCGCCGACGTCAAGCCGGAAATGGAGGACTGGATACGCGGCGCGGTGGAAAATGCCGAGCCGGCGCTCGCACGCCTGACCTTCGCGCCGCTCCCGCCGAAGGGCAGGCTGACCTTCACCACCGACCTCGACGCCATGGCGGCCCAGGCGGACTTCATCCAGGAGAACATCCCCGAGCAGCTCCCGCTCAAGCAGCGGATCCTGGCCCAGGTGAGCCGTGTGGCGCCCGCGGATGTCATCATCGCCTCCAGCACCTCTGGTCTCATGCCCACCGACCTGCAGAAGGACATGGTCGCGCCGGAGCGGCTGTGCGTGGGCCACCCGTTCAACCCGGTGTACCTGCTGCCGCTGGTGGAGATCGTCGGCGGGGAACGCACGTCCGGCGCCACCATCGAGGCGGCCAAGGCCTTCTACACGTTCATCGGCATGCATGCGCTGCACGTGCGCCGCGAAGTGCCCGGCCACCTCACGGACCGGCTCCAGGAGGCGCTGTGGCGCGAGATCCTTCACCTGGTGAATGACGGCGTGGCGAGCACCGGGGAGCTGGACGAGTCGATCATCTACGGGCCGGGCCTGCGCTGGGCGGCCATGGAGCGCAATCTCATCTACCACCTGGCGGGCGGTGAGACCGGCATGCGCCACATGCTCGCGCAGTTCGGTCCCTGCCTGAAATGGCCGTGGACCAAGCTCGAGGCGCCCGAGCTCACCGAGCAGTTGATCGACCGCATGGTCGAGGGCACGCAGGCGCAAGCGGACGGCCGCTCGATCCGCGATCTCGAGCGGCTGCGCGATGACTACCTCGTCGCCATCCAGCAGGTGCTGCGCCAGTTCGACATCGGCGCGGGCCGCACGCTCAAGGCGCTGGAGACCCGCCTGTACACCGACGCTGCCGAGGCCACCTTCAATGGGGCACGGCCGGATCCGGCTGGCCCGCTGCGGCTGGTGTCCACCGAGGTACGCCCCGAATGGATCGATTACAACGGCCACATGACCGATTCGCGTTACATGCAGGTGTTCGGCGATGCCATGGACGTGCTGTACCGCCGGGTCAGCGTGGACGAGGCCTACCGCCAGTCCGGTCACATGTTCTTCACCGTGGAAGCCACATCTCCTACCTCACCGAGGCGCAGGTCAACGAGCCCATCTACGTCACCACGCAGATCCTGGGACTCGACTCGAAGCGCCTGCACGTGTTCCACCGGCTGCTGCGCGAGCGTGACAACGAGCTGGTCGCGAGCTGCGAGCAGATGCACCTGCACGTCGACACGCAGGCGCACAAGGCGGCGCTGATCCGTCCCGAGGTGCTCGCCCGGCTCGAGGCGATGCGCGCGCCGCACGTGGCGCTCCCCCGGCCGGCCCAGGCGGGTCGCAGCATCGGCATCCCGGCCCGCTGAAGGCATCCGGCGATGCCCAAGGTCGTCGATCACGAGCAGCGGCGCGAGGAGATCGCGCACGTCGCCTGCCAGGTGATCGCACGCCATGGCTTCGACCAGGCCACGGTGGCGCGCATCGCGCGCGCCGCCGGCTTCACCACCGGCATGGTGGCGCATTACTTCGAGAACAAGCAGCAGATCGTCATCGCCGCGCTTCGCCTGGTGCTGCGGCGCATGGAACAGCGCCTGACGCGCAGCTCGCGCGGTGAGACGAGCCTGTTCAAGGTGCTCACCGAAGCGCTGGCGATCGACGCGCAACGCTATGCGGAGTGCGCCTTCTGGACGGCGTTCTGGGGCCAGGTGGCGGTGGATCCGGCCTTCAAACGCATCAACGCCGGCGTGCACCGCGAATACCGGCTCGCCTGTACGAGCGCTGCTTCGAGCAGTGCTGGCCGCAGTGGTCGAAGCTCAGGGCGCGCACGCGCTGCGGCTCTGGGATCGATCACCATCTTCATCAACGGCCTGACGGCCAGCGTCGTCACCAGCCACGGCGCGACGACTGGCCCGCGGAGCGGCTGCTCCGAGCAGCTTCGGCTGCAGCTCGAGCTGCTCGAGCGGCGCGCGGCAAGCTTAGGAACTGAACAGGAGCCACCATGGACTTTTCCCTCACCGAAGAACAGCAGCTCATCCTGGACACCACGCGTGCGTTCGTGACCAACGAGCTGTATCCGCACGAACGCGAGGTCGAGGAGACCGGCGCCCTGCGGCCGGAGCTCCAGGCTGAGCTCAAGGCCAAGGCCATCGAGGCCGGCCTGTATGCCGCCAACATGCCCGCGGAAGCCGGTGCGGGGCTCGACACCGTCACCTGGGTGCTCTACGAGAAGGAACTGGGCAAGGCGAACTACGCGCTGCATTACCTCACGGTGGGACGGCCCTCGAACATCCTCATGGCCTGCGATGCCGCGCAGCGCGAGCGCTACCTCCTGCCCACGGTGCGCGGCGAGCTCACCGAGTGCCTGGCCATGACCGAGCCCGGCGCGGGGTCCGACCTTCGCGGCATGAAGACCAGCGCCGTGGAGAAGGGCGGGGATTTCGTCATCAACGGCACCAAGCATTTCATCAGCCACGCGGACCATGCCGACTACGTCATCCTGTTCGCGGCCACGGGCAAGGAGCCGAGCAGTCGCGGACCGCGCAAGCGCATCACCGCCTTCCTCGTCGACCGCGGGACACCGGGCTTCACCATCCGTCCCGGTTACCGCAATGTCTCCCACCGGGGCTACAACAACAGCATCCTCGAATTCAACGACTGCCGCGTGCCCCGTTCAGCCGTGCTCGGCGAGATGCACCGCGGGTTCGAGGTGGCCAATGCCTGGCTCGGCGCCACGCGCCTGCAGGTCGCAGCCTGCTGCCTGAACGCCGAGCGTGCGCTGGAACTGTCAAGCAGTGGGCCGTGGACCGGGTCCAGTTCGGCCAGCAGATCGGCAAGTTCCAGGGGGTGAGCTTCAAGCTCGCCGACATGGCGGTGGAACTGCGCTGCGCGGAGCTGCTGGTGCTGGAGGCCGCCTGGAAGTTCGACCAGAAGACCAGCACCGACATGGACATGGCCATGGCCAAGGTCAAGGCCACCGAGATGCTGGCCATGGTGGCGGACAACATTGCAGATCCACGGCGGCATGGGACTGATGACCGACCTGCCGCTGGAGCATCTGGCGCGATGCACGCATCGAGCGGATCTGGAGGAGCACCAGCAGGTCAGCGCCATCATCTCGCGAGCCTTGCGCTGCGACCGCCAGGCGGTTGAGCCGAGGACTTCCAGCGGGGCGTGTTCAGCAGCGTGCAGAGGGCGCCCGACATGGGATGCGCGATGGTCGCCGGCAGGCGGCCCGGCCATGCCGTCGGCGGCTGGCGATCAGCTCCCGGCGGCCAGTCGCTGCTCTCGCCGGAAAGGGCGTGGTAGTCGGGGTCCCCAGGGAAACACCACGAATTCCATGCCGATCATCTTCGGAATCACGGTCCGGATGGACCGCGCCGGGGCGCTGGCCAACAGTGCCTCGAGCGAGCCGAGTCGCGCAACGTCCTCCGCTATTTCCCGCAGCACCATCTGCGTCGGAGCGGTGAGCGGGAATTCGGGGTTGATGTCCACGTCACAGGCGTGCAGATGCGGCGGCACCCAGCACCACTCGCTGGCCTCGCGTTCGTCGAGCCGTGGCCGCTGGCCGGATGGGGCGGGCGCCAGGAAGAAATGGGTGTCGAAGCGACGCCATACACCCGAAGGGGTGATCCAGTGCGCCCAGTGGCGCAAGGTTGCGGGGTCGACGGTGAGGTCAGCCTCCTCGCGCAATTCGCGGCACGCGGCCCTCGCGGCGGCGGCGATGCGGGCGGCGCGCTGGGCATTCGCCTCACTGCGCGGGACTCGCCTCATCGTGCGGGCCCGCAGCGGCCGGCGCACCGGCCCGCCGAGGTCCACGCCCTGCAGTTCCGCCGCATCCGCCGCGCCGCCGGGGAACACCCGGTAGCCGCCCATGAACTTGAGGTGCGGCTGGCGCTGAGCAGCAGCACTTCGGGCTCGGCGCGCTGGCGCGCGAGGATCACCGTGCCGGCGAGTAGCGGGAGCGCCATGCTCGAATCTGGGGCGCCCAGCTCGCGCAGGAGCCGGCCGCCTTCACCAGGCGCCGAGGAAACGGGGTGCAGGGACCGGTGGGCGCATCATCCACGCCCTGGTACAGCGCGCAGCTCGCGCAGCTGTGGCTGGGGTCGGCGCCGCGTCGCGCATCCTCGACGTATTTCAGTTCCTTCGCGTGCGGCTCGCTTTCCGAGCAGCGGCGGTGCGCCTCGGCGCGGGCGTGGCGCGCGCAGGCCGTGAGCGTGGCGAGGACCAGCAGTTCGCGGCGGTTCATCGCCCCTTCCACACAGCTTGCGCTTCTCGGCGAACGCGGTGGCGCCTTCCTTCAGATCCTCGGAGTTGACGACCTGCTGCACCAGGTGGAGCGAATCGTGCAGCTCGAGGCCTCGTGCTCGAGGAATCCATCTCGGTGTGCCGCAGCATTTGCTTGATCGCGGGGAACAGCAGCGGCGGGCCGTCGGCGGGGAAACGGCGGGCGATCTCGCGCGCCTTGGCCAGCCCTCGCCCTTGGGCACGACGTGGTGGCGAGGCCCCAGTCATCTGGCTTCCGCGGGCATCCATCCATCGTCCCGTCATGAGGAATTCCACCGCCACGCGGTAGGGATGCGCCGGCGCAGTTTCACCACGCCCGCATCGGGCAGCACGGCCACGTGGATCTCGAGGCCGGCGAAGCGTGCGTGCTCTTCGGCGATGATGTCCGTGCCCAGCACGATCTCGAAGCCGCCGCCACCGACGTGCCATTGACGCGGCGATGACCGGCTTGTTGAGATTGCGCGGGTAGTTGAATCCGCCGAACCGCCCGCCCAATCCTCGTCCAGTTCTCGCCGACGCAGCGCCCCGAGTCCCAGCCGGGGAAAAAGCAGTCGCCGGCGCCGGTGATGGCGATGCGCAGCTCCGGATCGTCGCGGAACTGGCTGACGACGTCATTCAGCCGCCGGCTGGTGGCGAGGTCGATGGCATTGGCCTTGGGACGATCGAGCGTGATCTCGAGCACGCCACGGTCATCACCAGCTTGACGGAATCGCTCGTAGGGCATTCTCCTTGGTCGATCGTATCCAGCGCGTCGACGGCGACGGCGCCTCGTCCGGCGGGCCGGACGATCAGAGATTGACGTCCACGATCTCGAGCAGGCGGTGCTCCTGCGCCCGCGCACTTCCAGGCGGCCACTGCGAGGACGTTGTTCACCAGCGCATCGACATCACCGGCCGGTTTGCCGCGAAAGCCACGCAGCAGGCGCGAGACCTTGAGTCCGGCGATCGCCGACAGCAGGCGCTCGCGATTCCAGGGTGGCAGCAGGCTCACGCTGTCCTGCCAGAGTTCGGTGAGCACGCCGCCGGTGCCCAGCACCAGCACTTGGCCGAATTGCGCATCGACGGTGATGCCGATGAGCACCTCCGCGACGCCATCGTCGATCATCTGCTCCACGAGCACCTGGGACGACAGCCGCGACAGCTTCGCCGCCGCCGCACGGGCCTGGTCCGCATCGCGGAGCCCTAAGATGACGCCGCCCACCTCGCTCTTGTGCTCGAGGTCTGCGCCCACGGCCTTCATCACCACGGGGAAGCCGATCTCCGTGGCGGCGTGCACGGCCTGCGCCACGGGCACGACCTGTCGATGAGCGGTGCTCACCCCGAAGGCGGCCAGCGCCGCCTTGCCCTCATCCTCGGTGAGGGATTGCGCCGGAAGGCCGGTGGAATGGCCCGCAGCGGCGGGTGGCCGCGTGAGGCGCGGAGCGGCGCCGGCGCGCCACGCCTCGCCCACGGCGCCGGCGAGCGAAAGGGCCTCGAGCGCTTCACGCTGGCCTTGCAGCGGGACCACGCCTTGCGACAGGCAGCGATGGCGGGTGCCAGGACTGATGGTCTCGGGAAGCGAGGCGATGAGGGCGGCGCGCGTGGACTTGCCCTGTGCGGCGGCGATGAAGGCATCGATCACCACGTCGAAGGCCCGGGTGTCGGCCTTGCCCTCCGGCGGGTTGTCGAGCATGAATCCCACCGCGTCGTAGCCGCCATCGAGCGTGACGGCGAAGGCCTTGCCGAGCTCCTGCGGCTGGAACCACAGGTAGGTGTGGATGTCGAGCGGATTGGCGATGGTCACGCGGTCGGTCAGAAGGTGTCCCAGCCGTTGCGCCTGCGGTTGCGGAATGGCGGCGAACTCCAGCGGCAGGTTGCGCGCCACATCCGCCGTCATGGCCATATCGCCGCCCGAGGCGCCCATGACGAGCACTCGCCGGCCGTGCAGGGCGCCGCCGGTGTGGAACACCTTCAGCGTTTCGCACAGCGTCGAGAGCGTGTCGCAGCGCGCGATGCCGGCGTCGCGGCAGAAGGTGTCGAACACGGCATCCGCGCCGGCCAGCGCGCCGGTGTGCGAATGCGCCGTGCGTGCGGCCGCGGCGGTGCGGCCCGCCTTGATGAGCGCGATGGGCTTGCCGGCGAGCCGCGCCTTGTCCGCCGCGCGTGCGAACGCGGCGGCGTCCTTGATGCCCTCGAGGTACAGGCCGAAGGCGGTGACGCGATCGTCCTCGCACAGCAGTTCGATCAGGTCCTCGGCGGCGAGGCGGGTCTGGTTGCCGATGGTGAAGATGAAACCGATGGGCACGGAGCGGTCGTTGAACATCAGCGTGAGCGCGATGGTGCCGCTCTGGCAGATGATGGCGACGCCCCGGGTGAGGGGATCGCCGACCACCTGATCGGGCCAGAGCGCGACGCGATCGAAGTAGTTCACCGTGCCGTAGCAGTTGGGCCCGAAGAAGGGCATTTCGCCCGCCGAACGAACCAGGTCCGCCGTGAGCCCCAGTCCTTCGGCGCTGCCGGTCTCGGAGAATCCCGAGGCGAAGCAGACGAAGCCGCCGGCGCCGCGGGCGGCGAGCTGTGCCGCGACCGAGGGCGCTTCCTGCCGGGGCACGGCGAGGAAGGTGGCGTCCGGTGCGGCCGGCAGATCATCGATGCTGCGAAAGTAGTGCTGATCGGCCGCGGAGGGGCGCTTCGGATGCACCCGCCACAATTCGCCGCCGAAGCCGATGCGCCGGCTGCCGGCCGCGACCGCATCGGTCCATTCGCCGGCGCCGATCAGGCAGATGCTGCGCGGACTGATCAGCCGCGCGAGCCGCTCACGGTTCATCGCAGTTCGATCTTGCGCGAGGCGGCCCCCAGGGCCGGATGCTGCGCCGTCAGCGCCGCGATCTCATCGACGCGCGCGCGGACCGGCGGTGGAAACGGCGCGCTCTTCACGGCCTCGCCCTGATGCACGTGCAGCAGCATGAACTCCGCGGTGGCCGCGGCCTCGGGAAACCGGCCGCAGTGCAGGGCCGTGGCCACGTGCATGCGCTTGTGATCCGCTGCGATGATGCCGGTGCGCACCAGGACGGTGTCGGACTGCTTCACCTCGCGCAGGAAGTAGGTGTGCATCTCCAGGCTGTACAGCGTGTTGCGCGTCGACTGCCGGTAGGCCTCGTCGATGCCGACCCGGTCCATGAGGTCGTCGATGGCGTAACTGAAGATCAGGCCATAGTACGCATCGCGCACATGACCGTTGTAGTCGATCCACCCGGGCAGGATCTGCGGCCGGTAAACGGGGAGTTCGGACATGTCGGAGCCGCGCTGGTTCAGCGCAGACCGATGCGCTCGCGCGCATCGGCGGGGGAGATCACCCGCGCGCCCATGGCCTCGATGATGCCGCGCGCCTTGGTCACGAGCTGCGCGTTGCTCGCGTACACGCCCTTGCTCAGGTAGAGGTTGTCCTCCAGGCCCACGCGCACATTGCCGCCCAGCAGCACCGACTGTGCGACCCAGGGCATCTGCATGCGGCTGATGGCGAAGCTGGTCCACACGGCGCCGGCCGGGAGCGAGTTCACCATGGCCAGCGCATGGCCGAGATCGGCGGGGACGCCGTACTGGATGCCCATGCAGAGCTGGATCAGGGCAGGGTTGTCGAGCAGCCCCTCCTTGATGCAGTTCTTCGCGAACCACAGGTTGCCGGTGTCGAAGATCTCGAGCTCGGGCTTGACCCCCAGGTCTTTCGCGATCTGCATGCCCTTGCGCAGGTAGTTGGGCGTGGAGACATAGGCGCGGTTGCCCTCGCCGAAATTCAGGCTCCCGCAGTCGAGCGTACAGATGTCGGGCTTGTACTTGCCCTCCTGCGCCAGGTCGATGACGTGGCGCATGCGATCCTCCTGCGAGCAGAAGTCGCTCCCCGGCCCCGGCGTATCCGAAAGGCCCCTGTCGCCCACGACGATGTAACCGCCCATGCCGCAGGTGAGGTTGACGATGACATCGGTGCCGCTCTCGCGGATGCGCTTGACCACCTCGCGGTAGTACCTGGTCTCCATGGAGAACCCGCCGGTCTCGGGGTCGCGCACGTGGATGTGCACGATGGCCGCGCCGGCCTTGGCCGCCTCGACGGCGGTGGCGGCGATCTGCTCCGGGGTGACCGCGCAATGCGGGCTCCTGGTCACCTTGGTGTCATCGCCGGTGACGGCGCAGGTGATCATGACGTCATGATTCATGGCGGACCTTCAGCCTGTGGGAGAGGATGGGGTTATATTATAACGACGATAATAATTACGCCACTGCCGGTGCGCTCGCCTCAGGCCGCGCGTCCCGCCAGTGCCCGGATGATCTCGTCGGGCCCGCAGACGCCGCGCAGCGTGCCATCCGCGGCGAGCAGCACCGGGGCGTCGCTGGCCTGGTGGAGCGCGATGATGTCCTTCAGCGAGGCGGAGCAGGGCGCGGCCGCCATTGCCCCGGCCAGGTCCGGCAGAGCACGCGCCGGATCGACCTGCAGGATGCGCCGCGTATCACCCGACAGCCGGCAGCGGTCCGCCGCATCGCCGAGCTGCAGGGCGTACCGGCCGGCGGCCTCTGCCAGCCCCAGCATGATCATCTCGCCGGTGAGCACATTGAGCGGATTCATGTGCCGCACGAACTCCGCGACATGGTCATCCGCGGGTCGCAGCACGATGTCCCGCGCCGCACCGGTCTGCACGATGCGGCCGTTCTGCAGGATGGAGATGGTGTCACCGATGCGCAGCGCCTCGTCCAGGTCGTGGCTGACGAACAGGATGGTCTTCGTCACCCGCTCCTGCAGGGCGAGCAGCTCATCCTGCAGCTTGCCGCGGATCAGCGGGTCGAGCGCGGAGAAGGGCTCGTCCATCAGCAGGATGTCGGCCTCGGTGGCGAAGGCGCGGGCGAGACCCACGCGCTGCTGCATGCCGCCGGAGAGTTCACCGACACGGCGCTCCGCCCACTGGGTGAGGCCCACGAGCTCGAGCTTCGCCTCCACCGAGCGCCGCAGGTCGGCCGGCGGCTCGCCGCGAAGCTCGAGGCCGAAGCCGACGTTCTCGCGCACGGTGCGCCAGGGGAGCAGCGCGAACTGCTGGAACACCATGGCCACGCGGCGCCGCCGCAGGTGACGCAAGGTCGCGGCATCGGCGCTGGCCACATCCACCAGCGAGGCGCCATCCCGCAGCAGCACCCGGCCGCGAGTCACGCGGTTCAGCCCGTTCGCGGCGCGCAACAGGGTGGACTTGCCGGAGCCCGACAGCCCCATCATCACCGAGATCTCTCCCTGCGCGACGTTGAGGGTTGCGCCCGCGACGCCGACCGTGACCTGGAGCGATGCGAGGATGTCGGCGCGCGTCGCCCCCGCATCGAGCTTCGCGAGAGCCTCGCGGATGGCGCGCGCGCCGGCGCGGCCCGGCTCGCGCGAGAACAGGATGTCGACGTCGTGGAACTCGATGGCGGATGGCATCAGCGCGGCCGCTCCACGCGGGGCCGGGTGATGCGGTCCAGGACGATGGCGAGCAGCACGATGGCGAAGCCCGCCTCGAACCCCATGCCCACCTGCACGGAGTTCAGCGCCCGCACCACCGGCACGCCGAGTCCGCCGGCGCCCACCAGCGCCGCGATCACCACCATGGACAGGCTGAGCATGATGCACTGGGTGATGCCCGCCACGATGGTGGGCGCGGCGCTTGGCAGTTCCACCTTCCACAGCATCTGCAGCCGCGTCGCGCCGAAGGCTTCGCCCGCCTCGAGAAGCGGCGTCGGCACGGAAGAGATGCCCAGGTGCGTGAGGCGTATCGGTGCGGGCAGGGCGAAGATCACCGTGGAGATGAGGCCGGGCACGACGCCGAGGCCGAACAGCACCAGGGTGGGAATCAGGTAGACGAAGGTGGGCAACGTCTGCATCAGGTCGAGCACGGGGCGCAGTGACTCGTGGAAGCGCGGGTGATGCGCCGCGAGGATGCCCAGCGGCACGCCGATGAGCGTGGACAGGAGCGCGGCCACCAGCACCAGCGAGAGCGTCTCGATGGTCGCAGTCCAGTAGCCCTGGTTCATGATGAACAGGAGCGCGGCGAGCACGAACACCGCCAGCGGCCAGGAGCGGCGCAGGACGAAGGCAAGCGCCGTGATGGCGAGGATGGTGAGCCAGGAGGGCGCCGCCCTCAGGGCCGCGTTCATGCCCTGCACCGAGCCGCGGATCACGGCGGAGATGCCATCGAAGAGCCAGGTGCCGTGCCGCTTCACGTAGTCGATGCCGCCGGCGACCCAGTCACCCACCGGGATCTTGTGCTGCGTGATGCGCTGTTCGAAGCTCAGGTGCGGGTTCGTCGCCGCAGCGGCGGGTCCGATCGGGACGGGCTGGCCATCCGCCGTCCGCACGCCGTCGAACCAGGCCTTCATCGCGCCGGGGTGGTCGGTGAGCCAGGCGGCCGCCGCGCCTTCCGGCTGCTGGTGGCCGTTGAGCATGGCATCCATGATCTCGTTTTCCATGGGCAGGGTGAAGGCGAGGTTGCGCACGAACCGGGCGAGGTTCGGGCATTGCGCGAGGTAGCCGGCGCGCACGTTGGTGTAGACGGTGGCGCCGCCGAAGTCCGGCCCGAACACGGCGTCCCCGCCGGTGAGGTAGCGCAGTTCGAAGCGCTCGTTCATCGGGTGCGGTTCCCAGGCGAGGAACACGATGGGCGCGTGATTGCGCGCCGCGCGCTCCACCTGCGCAAGCATCCCCTGCTCGCTGGATTCGACCAGGCGGAACGAGCCCAGTCCGAACTGGTTGTGCCGGATCATCTCGAGCACGTGCAGGTTGCCGGGATTGCCGGATTCGATGCCGTAGATCGTGTGGTCGAGCTGCGGGCCGAAGCGGGCGATGTCGGCGAAGTCCCTGATCCCGGCCGCGTGCCCGGGGGCGAGGGTGGCGAGGGTGTACTTCGCGCCCAAGAGGTTCGCCCGCACCACCTCGATCGAGTGATCCGCAAGATAAGGCCGGCGGTCGGCCTCCTGCGCCGGCATCCAGTTGCCGAGGAACAGGTCGATGTCCCCGTGGCGCATCGATGCATAGGTCACCGGCACCGACAGCACCGTGATCCTGGGGTTGTAGCCGAGCTTCTTCAGCAGCTCAGCGGTGAGCGCGGTGGTGGCCGTCACATCGGTCCAGCCGATGTCCGACAGGCGCACCTCGTGGCAGGAGGCCGGCTCGGCGAAGGCGCGCGGGATCCAGCCGAGCAGGAGCAGGAGCGAAACCAATCTGAGCACTTGCACGACTTTCCAGGATCCTGAGTGGTCCAGCGCGATGATTGCATCGGCGCCCTGCCTGCAGCAGAATTGAATGCGCGTTCAGCGTGTCTCTCCTGGTGGTTGAGCTTTATGCCGTAACTACCAGATTTTATTTATATTAAACTCTTGTCGATGCAGCGGGCAGATCCCAGCATGCCGCGCGGGAATCAGCAGCGCAAGGCGGACGACCATGGCAGTTCAAAAGCGATTGAACAGGCGGTCAACGGTCAGGCGGCGGGCGGTTCGGCCCGACCCCGTGCAGGAAGAGGGACGCCGCCAGCAGCTCATCGACGTCACGCTCGACAGCCTGGCCGAGGAGGGCTTCAGCGGTTCCACCCTGCAGGTGATCGCGCGCCGTGCGCGGGTGTCCGCCGGCCTCGTGGCGCATTACTTCGGCGACAAGGATGGCCTGCTGGACGCGGCCTTCCGCTCGCTGTCCCGGCGCGTGGCCGACCAGGTGCGGCAGCGGCTCAAGGTCGCCGGTACGCCGCGCGAGCGGATCCAGGCGGTCATTGATGGCAATCTCGCTCCGGGGGAATTCGACCGGCGAACCGGCACGGCCTGGCTCGCCTTCTGGGGACAGGCGCTGCAGTCGCGTGGGCTGCGCCGCATCCAGTCCGCGTACCAGCGCCGCATGCTCTCCAACCTGCGCAGCGCGCTCGGGCAGCTCATGCCGGTGGCCGATGCGCAGCGGTTCGCCGGCCTGATCGCCGCGCTGATCGATGGGGTGTGGCTGCGGGCCGCGCTGTCGGAATGGCGCGAGGCCGACAGCGGCAGTGCGCGCGCCATGCTCACCGACTTCGTCGATGGCCACCTCGCGCGAGGCGGTGCCCAGCGCGGCGCACAGAGCGGTGCCGGCATCGCTCCTGGACCTGCAGCCCCGGCGCCGGCGCGCCGCGAGCGCGAGAGCCCGGGCTTCGGCGACAGCTTCGATTCGATCAATCCCGCGACCGGCGAGGTGCTCGGCCGCTTCCGCGTGGATGGCCCTGCCGGGATCGATGCGGCCGTGAAGGCCGCCAGCGCCGCGCAGGTCGAGTGGGGCGCGATGACCGGCGCGGCGCGTGCCCGGGTGCTGAACCGGGCGGCGGCCCTGCTGCGTGCGCGCAACCAGGAACTGGCCGAGCTCGAGACCCGCGACACGGGCAAGCCCATCCAGGAGACCAGCGTCGTGGATGTGCTGTCCGGCGCGGATTGTCTGGAATATTTCGCGGGCATCGCCCATGGCCTGGCCGGCGAGCACCTGAACCTGGGGCCCTCGGCCTTCGGCTACACGCGCCGCGAGCCGCTGGGCGTGGTCGCCGGCATCGGCGCGTGGAACTACCCGCTGCAGATCGCCTGCTGGAAGGCGGCCCCGGCGCTGGCCTGCGGCAATGCCATGCTGTTCAAGCCCGCGGAACTCACCCCGATGACGGCGGTGAAGCTCGCCGAGGTGTTCGCCGAAGCGGGGCTCCCGCGCGGGGTGTTCCAGGTGGTGCAGGGCTTCGCCGACACGGGGCGCCTGCTGACGCGACACCCCGGCATCCGCAAGGTGTCGATCACCGGCGAGGTGGGTACGGGCAAGGCCGTGATGGCCGATGCCGCCGCGACGCTCAAGAACGTGACGCTGGAACTCGGCGGCAAGTCGCCGCTGATCGTGTTCGAGGATGCGCACCTCGACAACGCAGTCTCGGGCGCGATGCTCGCGAATTTCTACTCCACCGGCCAGGTGTGCTCCAACGGCACGCGCGTGTTCGTGCATGCATCGCTCCGTCGAGCCTTCCTGGAGCGGTTGCTGGCGCGCGTGGCGCGCATGCGTCTGGGCGATCCGCTCGATCCTGCAACCCAGGTCGGCCCGCTGGTGAGCGAGGCGCATCTGCACAAGGTGCTGGGTTACATCGAGCGGGGCTGCGCCGAAGGCGCGAAGCTCCTCATCGGCGGCCGCCGGCCCCGCGAGGTCGCGCTCGCGCGCGGCTACTACGTCGAGCCCACGGTGTTCGATGCCTGCGAGGACGGCATGGCCATCGTGCGCGAGGAGATCTTCGGGCCGGTGATGTCGGTGCTGAGCTTCGGCGATGAAGAAGAGGTCGTGGCGCGCGCGAACGCCACCGACTTCGGGCTCTCGGCCGGCGTGTTCACCAACGACCTCACGCGCGCGCACCGGGTGATCGCGCGCTTGCAGGCGGGCACCTGCTGGATCAACCACTACAACATCACGCCCATCGAGCTGCCCTTCGGCGGCGTGAAGCTCTCGGGCCTGGGCCGCGAGAACGGCCGTGCCGCCATCGAGCATTACACCCAGCTCAAGAGCGTGTACGTCGCGATGGGTGATGTCGAGGCGCCTTACTGAAGGGGAGAGCCAGGTGAGCGAGGAAAGTTTCGACTATGTGATCGTCGGCGCAGGCTCTGCCGGCTGCGTCCTGGCGAACCGGCTCACCGAGTCGGGCCGTGATCGCGTGCTGGTGCTCGAGTACGGCGGCTCGGACCGCTCGATCTGGGTGCAGATGCCCTCGGCGCTGTCGATCCCGATGAACATGCCGCGCTTCAACTGGTTCTATCACACGGAAGCCGAGCCGGGCCTGGGCGGACGGCGCATCCACACGCCGCGAGGCAAGGTGCTGGGCGGGTCCTCCTCGATCAATGGCCTGGTGTACATCCGCGGCAATGCCCGGGATTTCGACGGCTGGGAGCGGCTGGGAGCGCGCGGCTGGGCGTACCGCGACGTGCTGCCGTACTTTCGCCGGGCCGAAGGGCGCCTGGAGGGCGGGGACGAGTATCGCGGCGCCGACGGGCCGCTCAAGACCTGCTACGGAACGCTGCGCAATCCGCTGCACGCCGCCTGGCTCGCGGCGGCGCGCGAGGCGGGCTATCCGCACACGCAGGACGTCAACGGCTTCCAGCAGGAAGGCTTCGGCCGCATGGACATGACGGTGGACCGAGGCCGGCGCTGCAGCGCCGCGAACGCCTACCTACGGCCTGCGATGAAGCGCACGAACCTGGTGGTGCGAAGTGAGTCGCTCGCAACCCGCATCCTGTTCGAGGGCCGCCGCGCCGTCGGGCTCGAGTACGTGGAGGGCGGGGCGCCACGACGGGTGCGCGTGAACCGCGAACTGCTGGTGTGCGCGGGTCCGATCAATACACCGCAGCTGCTGAAGCTCTCCGGCGTGGGTCCGGCGGCGGAACTGCGCGAGCATGGCATCGAAGTCACGGCTGACCTGCCGGGCGTGGGGGAGAACCTGCAGGATCACCTGGAGTTCTATTTCCAGGTGGCCTGCACGCAGCCCGTGAGCCTGTACTCGGTGCTGAACCCCTGGTCCAAGGCGCTCATCGGCGCGCGCTGGCTGCTGTTCAAGGACGGGCTCGGCGCCACCAATCATTTCGAGACCTGCGGGTTCATCCGCAGCGCCGCGGGCATCCCGTATCCCGACATCCAGTTCCACTTCCTGCCGATGGCGGTGGCCTACGATGGCAACTCGCTCGCCGATGAACACGGTTTCCAGGCGCATGTCGGGCCGATGCGCTCGAAGAGCCGCGGTTCAGTGCGCCTCGCCAGCGCGCGAGCGCAGGACAAGCCGGTGATCCGCCTCAACTACCTCACGCACCCGGACGACCTGCCCGAGATGCGGGCCTGCGTGCGCCTGACCCGGGAGATCTTTGCGCAGAAGGCCTTCGATGCCTTCCGCGGCCGCGAGATCCAGCCCGGTTCCCAGGTGCAGAGCGACGAGCAGATCGACGAGTTCGTGCGGGCGAAGGTGGAGAGCGCCTTCCACCCGTCCTGCAGTTGCCGGATGGGCGCCGCCGATGACGGGCAAGCGGTGGTCGACCCGGAAACCCGGGTGAGGGGGCTTGCGGGCCTGCGGGTGGTGGATTCCTCGATCATGCCGCAGATCACCAACGGCAACCTCAACGCGCCGACGATCATGCTGGCGGAGAAGGCGGCGGATCACATCCGTGGCGGCCCGATGCTCCCACCCTCCGAGGCTCCGGCCTATCGGGCAACCGACTGGCAGTCCCGCCAGCGCTGATTCCCCGTCCGCGGTCAGCGGTTCGGCGAGACACCTTCCCGCGTGTTCAGGGGCCGTCCCGATTTGAGGCGCAAGCCAATGATTTTCGGGATGGAATTCTCAGTTTTTTGCAATTGTTACCGGTAATATTATGTTCAAGGTCCGCGGCAATGAGGCCGCGGGCGCTCCCTCAACTCATCAGGAAGACAGCGCCAGATGCAAGCCAAACGACAAGGACGCCGGGCCGGGTGGCTGCTCATGGGATTGCTGGCGATGGGGACAGCCCAAGCCGATCCCATCATCAAGCTGCTGAACTTTCAGGACGTTCCTGATCCGGTTCCCGCCACCAATGCGCTGACCTACCAGCTCCAGGTCAGCAACACGAGCTTCGTCTCTTCGGCCGCGGGCGTGGTGCTCACGGTTCCCATCCCGGCCGGGGCCAGCTTCGTCTCCGCATCGGATGCCGCCTGCAGCTACTCGGCGCCCAACGTGGTCTGCAACTTCGGCACGGTGCCGGCGAACACCGACAAGTTCGTGAACATCTCCCTGCAAGTGACCGCCGCCGGTGGCAGCACGCTGACCAGCAACGCCGTGGCCACCTAGACCACGCCGGGTGAATCCGCGAGCAGCGTCTCGCAGACCACCTCGGTCACGGCCGGGGCCGACCTTCAGCTCGCGATGAGTGGTTCCCCGGACCCCGTCACCGCTGGAGGCCAGGTCACCTACGCGCTGACCACCACCAACCTCGGGCCCGACACCTCGTCCTCCCTGAGCGTCAGCGACACGCTGCCACCCAATGTCACCTACGTGTCGGCCTCGGGCAGCGGCTGGAGCTGCTCGGCTGCCGCCGGTGTCGTCACCTGCACGCGCAGCACCGCGCTCGCCAGCGGCGCGAACACGGTGCTGAGCATCGTCACGCAGGTCAATTCCTCGATCAACGGCACCATCACCAACTCGGCGACCGTCTCGGCCGCCACACCGGATGGCATCCCCAACAACAACACCGCCACCGCGAGCGTCGCCGTCATCTCGGGGGCGGACCTGTCGATCACCAAGAGCGTGTCGCCCTCGCCGGTGATCGCCAGCGGTGCGACCACGTTCACGCTGTCGCCGCGCAATGCCAGCGGGCCGGATGCGGCCTCCACCGTCAGCGTGACCGACACGCTGCCCGCGGGTTTCACGGGGATAGCGGCCAGCGGCACCAACTGGAGCTGCTCGGTGAACCAGGGCACCCGCACGGTGACCTGCACCCGTGCCACGCTTCCCGTCGGCGCGACCGACAACATCAGCGTGACCGCCACCGCGCCCGACGATACCTTCGTGCCGGCCGGCGGCATGTCGAGCAGCAACACCGCCACCATCTCGGCGAGCACCGCGGACCCCAATGCCGGCAACAACAGCGGCACGGTGAACTTCACCCTGCAGCGCGACGGCGCGGACATGTCGATCACCAAGACGCGCTCGCCGAACCCGGTGGCGCAGGGGGCGACCATCACCTCCGTGCTCACGGCGCGCAACAACGGCCCGCGTGCGCTCACGGCCGGTTCCACCATCACGATCACCGACACGCTGCCGGCGGGCGAGGATTACACCGGTCCCGCCTCGTTCACCAACAATGGCTGGAGCTGCGCCTTCGCCGCCGGCGTGTTCACCTGCACCCGCAACGGGCCGCTCGCGATCAACACCAATGCGCCCGCGCTGACGCTGACCACCACCGCCACGGGCGCGGCCTCGCTCACCAACCAGGGCTGCGTGGCGCTGGGCGGGGCGATCACCGACCCCAACAGCGCCAATGACTGCGTCTCCGCGTCGGTGGCCTCCACGGCCGCCCGGGCGGACCTGCGCATCGTCAAGGCAGGGGATCTCAACCCGGTCACCACGGCGGACGGCACGCTGACCTACACGCTGACCATCTCCAACCAGGGACCCGACGACTCGGCCAGCGTCGTGGTCAGCGACGTGATCCCGATGCGCACGGCGCTCGCGGGCGGCACCCTCATCAACGCCTCCGCCGGCACGGGCAACAAGGGATCCACGGGTTCCTGCTCCGTGGCCACCGCCACGGTCACCTGCAACTACGCCTCGCTCCTGTTCCACAGCGGTGCGCCGGCCGATACGGCGGAGACCGCGGTGATCACCATCACCGTCCAGCGGCCCATGGCGGATGGCGCCTTCACCAACACCGCGTCGATCAACTCGACCACGGTGGGCGACCCCGACCGCAGCAACAACAGCTCCAGCGTCAACACCACGGTGCAGCCCATCGCCGATGTCACGGTGCAGAGCAAGACCGTGACCCCCAACCCGGTGCGCGCCGGGGTGGATGCCACCTACGTCATCACCTTCAAGAACAACGGCCCGTCCACCGCCGCCAACGTCACGCTGGCCGACCAGTTCAGTCCAGCCGGCGGGGACTCGGGCTACACCGTGCAGTCCTCGAGCGCAAGCCAGGGATCCTGCAGCTTCAACGCGGGCGCGGATCTTTTGTCCTGCGCCATCGGCAGCATGGCGGCGAACGCCACGCAGACGGTCACGGTGGTGGCGCGGCCGAAGTGGATGGCCGCCCCGCCCGGAGGGCGCAACCTGCCGAACACCGCGACCATCGCCACCACGACGGTGGATTCCAATGCCGCGAACGACAGCAAGAGCGCGACGCTGAACATCAACACGGCGCTGGTCGACCTGATCGCCAACATCACCGACGTGTCCAGCTTCGCCGGCGTCGCGCCCGATCCGCTGGGCTTCGATGGCATCAACACCTCCACCAACATCATCACCTACAAGGTGACGGTGACGAACTCGGGACCCTCGCAGGCCACCGGCGTCACTTTCCAGAACACCTACTCGCCGCCGAACGGCCGTTCGGTGACCTTCCTGTGCGACTCGGATGATCCGCTGTCCTGCCACGGCGCGGCCGTGTGCAGCGTGTCGGGCGCCGCGACGGTGACAGGCCCCGCGACGCAGGTGGTGAACTGCACCTCTCCGAGCCTGGAGGCTGCCGCCAATTCGGTGCGCTACCTGCGCTACCAGATCAACACTGCGCCGGCTGCGACGGGTGATACCTATTCGAACTCCGTGACCGTCGGTTCCAACGAAACCGAGTCCAACAGTGGCAACAACACGGCCACCGAGCCCACGGCGGTGCGCGCCAAGGCCGACGTGCAGGTCAGCAGCAAGACGGCGGTGATCTCATCGCCGCCGCTGCAGTATGGCCAGACCTTCCAGTGGCAGATCGCCGTGGCGAACAACGGGCCGGGCAACGCCTACCAGACCACGTTGAGCGACACGCTCCCCACCAACATGGAGATCATCTCGCCGCTCACCTACAGCGTGAGCCCGGGACCTGGTACCTGCACCAACAGCGGCCTGACCCAGTTCTCCTGCGACCTCGGAACCATGGCGCCCAGCACCGCGCAGACCGTCACGGTGGACGTGGTGATCCGGAAGCCACCTTCCGCGCCGTACCCGACCAGCTACACCAATACTGCATCGGTCAGCACCTTCAGCGTCGACCTGGTGTCCGGCAACAACTCCAACACCGGCACCGTCAGCCTCGTCAAGTCGAGCATCGCCGGCCGGGTGTACCGCGACAACAACAACAACGGCGTCATCGATGGCGGCGAGAATGGCGTGAACGGGGTCCTGCTCACCCTGACCGGACACGATGTGTTCAACAATGCCGTGTCACGCACCGGGACCACCGATGCGAGCGGCAACTACCTCATCGACAGCCTCGAACAGGCCGACGCTTCAGGCTACACGCTGACCGAGACCCAGCCCGCCAATTACGCGGATGGCCTGGAGACTGCGGGTACCGCGGCCACCGGCGCCGCGCCGGGCGGCACGGTGTCCGCGACGATCGGTTCCAACACGATCACGGCGATCCGCCTGGACAAGGATCAGGTCGCCACCGGCTACAACTTCGGCGAGCTGAGGCGGAACTCCCTTGCCGGCACGGTGTTCGCCGACGTCAACAATGACGGCACGAAGCAGGGCACCGAGCCTGGCATCCAGAGCGTGACCCTCACGCTCACCGGCACCGATGCGCGCGGCACCGCGGTCAACACCACCACGACCACCGGCGCGGCGGGCACCTATACCTTCAACAACGTGCTGCCGGGCAGCTACACGATCACCGAGACCCAGCCCACGACCTACGGCGATGGCATCGATACCGCCGGTAGCCTGGGCGGCTCGGCCGCCGTGAACGACACCGTGAGCGGCATCAGCGTCGCGGACGTCAATGGCACGGGATACAACTTCGGTGAGCTGCCGGCCAGCCTCAGCGGCAAGGTGTGGCGCGATGCGAACCGCAACGGCGCGCTGGATGGTGGTGAAGCCGGCATCAACGCCGTGACCATCACCTTGAGCGGCACCAGCACCCTGGGCGCGGCCGTGGCGCGGACCACCACCACGAATGCGAGCGGCGACTATGTGTTCGCCGACCTGCCCTCGGGCACCTACACCGTCACTGAGACGCAGCCCACGGGCTTTGGCAGTTCCACGCCCAACTCGCTCAGCGGCATCACCGTGGCCGCGGCGGGCAGCAGCTCCGGGCACGACTTCGGCGACACCACCTCGCAGCTCTCGGGCAACGTGTTCCTGGATCGCAATGCCAATGGCCTCAGCGATGGCACCGACACCCCCATCGCGGGTGTCTCGTTCACGCTCACCGGCACGGATGCGCAGGGCGCCGCAGTCAGCCTCACGGCCAGCAGTGATGCATCGGGCAATGTCGTGTTCGATGACCTCGTGGCCCCCGACGCCTCGGGCTACACGCTGACCGAGACCCAGCCTGCGGCCTACAGCAATGGCCAGGTCACCGCCGGAACGGCCGGCGGCGCCGCCTCGCAGGCTCAGAACAGGGTGACGGGCATAGCGCTCGCGGCGGGCACGACCGCCGGCAGCTACCTGTTCGCCGAGCTGGGCACGCCCATCACGGGCACGGTCTATCGCGACTCCAACCGCAACGGCACGCAGGACATCGGCGAGCCGGGTATCGCCGGGGTGACGGTGAATCTGCTCGATGCGGGCAACGTGCAGATCGGCACGACCACCACGGCGGCCGATGGCAGCTACAGCTTCCCGCCGCAGGCCGGGGGCAGCTTCACCGTGGTGGAAGTGCAACCGGCCGCCTACCAGAGTGGTCCCGAGCACGCCTCCAACAGTGTGGCCGTGGCGCTCGTGGCTGGCACGCCGCAGGTGGTGAACTTCGGCGAAAGCGCCGGTTCATTCGCGGGCACGGTATTCCTCGATGGCAACGACGATGGCGTGCAGCAGGGTGGGGAGATCGGCCTGCCGGGCATCACCGTCACGCTGACCGGAACGGATTCGGATGGCGCGGCGGTCAACCGGACGGCGGTGACCAATCCCGCCGGCCATTACCAGTTCGATGATGTGCTCGCCGGCACCTACGCCATCAATGAGACACAGCCGGCCGTCTTCGGCGACGGCAAGGATGTGCTGGGCGCCGGCAACGCCGGTGGCACGGTGGGCAATGATGTCTACAGCGCCATTTCGCTCCCGGTGGGCACCCAGGCCACGGGCTACAACTTCGGCGAGAAGGGCTCGGCCATCACCGGCGTCGTGTTCGCCGATGCCAACCGCAATGGCACCCAGGAACCGGGTGACACCGGCATCGCCGGCGTGACCGTCACGCTCAAGGATGCGTCCAATGCGACCGTCGCGACCACGACGACGGCGGCGGATGGCAGCTACCTGTTCGCCGGCGTCCCGGCCGGCAACTACAACGTCGTCGAGACGCAGCCGGCAGGCTACGGCTCCTCGGCAAGCTCGCCCGATTCGGTGGCCGTCACCGTGCCGGCCGGCGGGTCGGCCACCGCCCGATTCGCCGACACGCACTCGACGCTGGTCGGCTCGGTCTACATCGACCTCAACAACAACGGCGTGCGCGACGGCGGGGAGCCTGGCATCAGCGGCATCACCGTCACGCTCACCGGCACCGATGCGGCGGGCAATGCGGTGAACCGCAGCGCCGCCACGGATGCCAGCGGCGCCTTCTCCTTCATCGACCTGCTCACGCCGAACGGCGCAGGCTACTCGCTGCACGAGCCGGCGCAGCCCGCAGGCTACTCCGACGGGCAGGACGCGGCCGGCACCGCCGGCGGCACCGCGGGCAATGAAGTCATCAACGGCATCGCGCTCGGCGTGAACACCGACGCCACCGGCTACACCTTCGGTGAGCGCGGCACCTCGCTCAGCGGCGTCGTCTACAAGGACTTGAACGCGAACGGCACCCGCGATCCGCAGGACACCACCGGGCTCGCCGGCATCACCATCACGCTCAAGGACGGCCTGGGCAACATCGTCGCGACGACAGTGACGGCCGCCGACGGCAGCTACTCCTTCAACGGTCTGGCCGCCGGCAACTACACGGTGGAAGAGACGCAGCCGGCCGGCTACGGCAGCAGCACGCCCAATTCGAGCAGTGTCACGGTGACCGCCGGGAACCCGGCCACGGTGGACTTCGGTGAAACCACCTCGTCCCTGGCCGGCTTCGTCTGGTCCGATACCAATGGCGATGCGGTGAAGAACCCCGGTGAACCGGGCATTGCGGGCGTCACGGTCAGGCTCACCGGCACCGATGCGAAGGGCGCCGCGGTGAGCCGCACGGCCACCACCGATGCGGCGGGCAACTACAGCTTCACCGACCTCTTGTCCGGCACGTACGTGATCACCGAGACCCAGCCGGCTGCCTATGCCGATGGCGGCGAGGTGGCGGGCACCGCCGGCGGCAGCGTTGCGAACGATGTCATCAGCGCCATCGCGCTGCCGGTGGGCACGGCCTCCACCGGCTATGGATTCGCCGAGAAGCCGCAGGCCATCTCCGGCCACGTGTGGCTGGATTCGAACCGCGATGCCAACCGCGCTGCGACGGAGCAGGGCATCGTCGGCGTCGTGCTGACGCTCAAAGATGCCAATGGCGTCACCGTGGCCACCACCACCACCGCAGCCGATGGCAGCTATCACTTCGACAACGTGCCGGCGGGACGCTACACGCTGGTCGAGTCCCAGCCTGCGGGCTATGGCAGCAGTACCCCGGACTCGGTGGCGCTGGATCTCACCAATGCCAGCGGCACGCCGCCGGTCGTTGATTTCGGCGAGACCGCCGGGTCGCTTGCGGGCCAGGTGTATGACGATGCCAACAACAATGGCCACCGCGATGCGGGTGAGCCCGGCATCGCCAACGTGACGCTCACGCTCAGCGGCACCGATGCGCGTGGCAATGCCGTGACACGCAGCGTGACCACGGGCAAGGACGGGCATTATCGCGTGGCCGACCTGCCGGGCGGCAGCTACACGCTCACCGAGACCCAGCCCGCCGGCTACGACGATGGCATGGATACGCTGGGCGGCGCCGGCGGCACGGCTGGCAACGATGTGTTCAGCGCCGTCGCGCTGGCGGCAGCGCAGGATGCCACCGGCTACGACTTCGGCGAGCGCGGCACCGATGCCTCGCTCAGCGGACGGGTGTGGCGCGACCTCGACCACGACCGCCGCCGCTCCACGGGCGAGGCCCTGCAGTCCGGATGGATCGTCGAGCTGTTCTCCTCAGGGGAACTGGTCAAGACCGCGACCACCGATCTGAACGGCGTCTATCAGTTCTCCGGCCTGCCGCCGGGCAGCGGCTACGAAGTGCGTTTCCGCGAACCGTCGAGCCACGCCGTGTTCGGCATCCCCGTGACCAACGAGCAGGGACTGGCGAGCCAGCCCGATCAGGTCGGGGCTGCCAACCCCGGTGGCGCCGATGTCAGTGGCGGCACCATCGCGGGCCTCACCTTGCCGCCGGGCGCGACCATCACCGAACAGTCCCTGCCGCTGGATCCCAGCGGTGTGGTGTATGACTCGGTGAGCCGCCGGCCCGTGGCCGGAGCGAGCGTGACCCTCACCGGCCCCGGCGGTTTCGACGCCGACACCCAGCTCCTGGGCGGTGCATCGAACGCGACTCAACTCACCGATGCGCAGGGCCTGTATCAGTTCCTGTTGCTGCCGGGCGCACCGGCCGGCACGTACACCATCACCGTGACGCCGCCCGCCGGGCGCTACATGCCGGGGCCGTCGATCCTGATCCCGGCTTGCGAGGCCACGCTCGCGGTGGGCGCGGTGCCGGCGCCGGCCATCGTGCAGGCAGCGAGTGAAGCACCCGCAGCCAGCGTGCCGAACCTCGATCCCGCCAGGTGTCCGGCGAGTTCCGCGCAACTCGGCGCGACCGCCGGCACGACGCAGTACTTCCTGCGCCTGACGCTGGCCCCGGGCGTCTCGGCCAACCTGATCGACAACCACATCCCGGTGGACCCCATCCTCTCGGGCGCGATCACCGTCACCAAGACGACACCGCTGGTGAACGTCAGCCGTGGCGACCTGGTGCCGTACACCATCACCGTGGCCAACACGCTCGATGCCGCGCTCAGCGACATCGACGTGCGCGACCTGTTGCCGCCGGGCTTCGCCTACCGCGCGGGATCGGCGAGCATCGATGGCGTGCCTTCGGAGCCGCAACGCGCCGGCCGGCAGCTCACCTGGATCGACCAGGCCTTCGCGCCACGCCAGCGCAAGGTGCTCAAGCTGGTGCTGGTGGTGGGCGCCGGCGTCGGTGATGCCGAATACGTCAACCAGGCCTTCGCGCTCAACAACCAGGTGAACACCGTGGTGTCGAACGTCGCCAGCGCCACGGTGCGCGTGGTGCCCGATCCGGTGTTCGACTGCTCCGACATCATCGGCAAGGTGTTCGACGACAGGAATGCCAATGGCTACCAGGACGAAGGCGAGGGCGGCATCGCCAACGTGCGCCTGGCCACGCTCAACGGCGTGCTGGTCACCACCGATGCGGACGGCCGCTTCCACGTGGCCTGCGCGGCCATCCCGAACGAGTACCGCGGCTCGAACTTCGTGATGAAGGTCGACCCCCGCACGCTGCCCGCAGGGTTCAGGCTCACCACCGAGAACCCGCGCGATGTGCGGGTGACGCGCGGCAAGATGGTGAAGATCAACTTCGGCGCGACCATCCATCGCGTGGTGCGGGTCACGGTCAGGC